>NZ_JACHZF010000013.1 GCF_014193375.1 Halomonas campaniensis | reverse complement strand
GCCTATCTCTCATTTGACCACCTCAGCAAGGAGGTCTGTCGCCTACTTGGCGGCTACGGGTCTGAGCGCACGATTAATTTTGAATAGCCACTTACCGGGCCAAGCAGGAGGGTCGCAATCGGGTGGTGATGGCCCGGGGGGAAACCGAGGGCCTCTCCCTCGGGAGCGACTGAGCCACCCCCGAACGACCGGCAGGGAAAGGGAAGGGTGTCAGAACAGCAGGGGCGTGGGCCAGCGCAGCTGCAGCGCCACGCCCAGTCCCCAGAGCAGGGCGACCAGGCTGCCGGAGAGGGCCAGGCTCGCCGGCCAGGGGCTGCGATACTGCAGCCGCAGGAAGCCCAGCACGTAGAGGCCGGCGGCGGGCAGGGCGCCGACCAGGAAGAACAGGCCGATGAATCCCGCCATCCAGGCGAAGAACAAGAGGCCCCGGGCGAAGAAGGCCGGGGTTTCCTCCTCCTCGGCCAGGTCGCTGAAGTCGCTCTCCTCCTTTGCGCCGCGGTGGCGCCACTGGCGGCCGAGTTCCAGCAGGGCGAGCAGGATGCCCAGGCTCGCCACCACGGTGGGAAAGAGGCGCGCGCCCAGGGAGAAGCCCTGGCTGATCCAGAGGATGGCGACCAGGCAGGCGAGCACCGCCAGCACGAAGGGGGTCTGCAGGTGGTGGGTCAACGCGGCGATCAGGCGTGCCTTCATCGAGTCTCCTCCCGCGGGGCCGGCTCACCGCTCTCGGCGGTGTGCTGCAGGGCGTCGGCGCGGCGCTCGGTGGAGCGCTTGAGCATCACGCTGCCCACCACCAGGAACACCGCCAGGGCGCCGATGGTGAGCACCCCGGGGCGGGTGAGCCACTCCCAGTCGTAGAGGTTGTAGGACATCCACAGGTAGCGCTCGGCAAGCCCCGAGAGGATGAAGCCGATCAGCAGCGGCGGGCGGGGCATGCCGCTGCGCTTCATGATCCAGCCGAGCAGCCCGAAGGCGAGCAGGAAGGCGAGGTCGGCCCAGTGGCGGGTCTCCTGCCAGGCGCCCACCACCACGATGACGATGATCACCGGGGCGATGAACTGGAAGGGGATGAAGGTGAGCCGCGAGATCGGCTTCGACAGCAGCAGGCAGATCAGGGTGCCGAAGACGTTGGCCAGCGCCAGCGACCAGATGATCACGAACACCAGGTCCAGGTCGCGGGTGAGCATCTGCGGCCCCGGCTGCACGCCGAAGATCATCAGGGCGGCGAGCAGCATGGCCATGGCCGAGGAGCCGGGCACCCCGAACAGCAGGGTAGGCATCAGCACGCCCCCCTCCTTGGCGTTGTTGGCGCTCTCCGGGGCGATCACCCCGCGCACGTCCCCCTTGCCGAACTGGCTGCGGTCCTTGCTGGTCTGGGCGGCGATCCCATAGTTGACCCAGTCGATGATCGAGGAGCCCATGCCGGGGATGGCGCCGATGGCCACGCCGATGAGGCTGTGTCTCACCACCAGCCACTTGTGGTGCAGGGTGTCCTTCGCCCCCTGCACCCAGCCGTGGCCGAGGCCCCGGGAGCGCTCGGCGATAGCCCCGCCCCGGGCCAGCAGGTCGATGATCTCCGGCAGGGCGAACAGCCCCAGCGCCACGATCACCAGCGAGAGGCCGTCGTAGAGGTAGAGGAAGTCGCCTGCGAAGCGGTACTCGGCGGCCACCGGCGCGCCGCCGATGGTGCCCAGCGCCAGGCCCGCTACTGCGGCCAGCATGCCCTTGAGCGGGCGGTTGCCGGAGAGCACCCCAATCATCGACAGGCCCAAGAGGGTCAGCATGAAGAGCTCCGGGGAGCCGAAGGCGAGGATCAGTGGCCGGGCGAAGGGCACCACGGCGGAGAGGGCCAGCGCGCCGATCAGCCCGCCGATCAGCGAGGCGGTGAAGGCCGCGCCCAGCGCCCGAGCCGCCTCGCCGCGGCGGGCCATGGGGTAGCCGTCCATGATGGTGGCCTGGGAGCCCGAGGAGCCGGGAATGCCCATCAGCACCGAGGGGAAGGTGTCGGCGCTGGGCACCGCGGCGGCGATGCCGATCAGCAGCGCCACGCCGGCGTAGGCGTCCATGCCGAACAGGAAGGGGAGCACCAGGGCCATGCCCATCAGCCCGCCGAGGCCCGGCAGGATGCCCACGGCGATGCCGATGGCCACGCCGGCGAACAGCATCATCAGGCGGAAGGGGTCGAGCAGGATCCACAGGGCGTTGATCAGGGCGTCGAGCATGCGGGTGGACTCTCCGGCTTACAGGAACGCAAACGGCCGCCCGAGGGGCTCGGGCGGCCGGGCGTGGGCTTCGGGGCTCAGTCGAACTCGGTGCCGAAGCGCTCGTTGAGCATGTCGCGCAGGAAGTCGAGCACTTCCGGCGAGGCCGCCTCCATGCTGGCCTTGATCTGGCCCAGGTCGTCGCCCCACATGATCTCGTAGCCCTCGAGGATGTTGGCCGCGGCCGCCTGGAACTCGGGGTCGTTGACCATGCCCTCGACGCCGGTGCGCAGCGCGGCCATGGCCTCCTCGGGGATGTCGCCGTGGGCCCAGACGGTGCCGCGGGTGTTCTGCACCAGCGGCACGGTGACCTTGAAGGCCTCCCAGATGGTGCCGGAGGGCATCTCGCCGTGGATCTGCTCGTAGAGCTCGGGGGCGGTGATCATGTCGGGCACCGCCGGGTCGCGCACCGGGTTGCCGTCGGCGTCGATGAAGCCGATGGCGTAGAGCGGCATGGCGCGGCCCTCGTCCACCAGCGGCTGCACGCTGTTGAGGTAGGCCGGGGTGGACTGGGTGTTGATCATCAGCTCGCCGCGCTCGAAGGCGATGCGGGTGTCGCCGCGGCCGCCGTAGCCGGGCACCGCGCGGTACTCCAGGTCGAACATCTCCAGCGCCACCAGCGACTCGAGCAGGCCCACCGGGTCGGTGATGCCCTTGGTCAGGCGGCCGCGAGCCTCGAGCAGCTCGCTGGAGTCGTCGATGCCGGCTTCGGTGGAGATGGCGGTGACGTGGCCCATGGGGGAGGCCACCACCGGCTCGAGTTCGTTGAGGTCCAGGCGCAGCCCCTTGAGGCCCAGGAAGGCGCGCAGGTTGAGGTGGCCGGAGGCGGTCATCAGCGTGGTGCCGTCTTGGTCGACCCGCTCGGCGAACTCGTTGCTGCCCAGCAGGCCGCCGGCGCCGGTGACGTTCTCGGCGACAATGGTCGGCTCGCCGGGAATGTGCCTGCCCAGATACTGGCTGATCAGTCGGCCGAAGGTGTCGGTGCCGCCGCCCGGCGAGAAGGGGATGATCATGCGGATGTTCTTGCCGTCGTAGTAGTCGGCGGCCTGGGCGGTGCCGGCGAGGCTGGCGGTGGCGAAGGCCAGGCCGGCGGCCAGGGCGGTGAGGGGACGAATCTTCGGCATGGGTCGGGCTCCCGTCGTTGGCGTCTTGTTGGCCAGGAAGGATGGAACCCGAACGTGACGGTTTCATGACGACGGCTCCACCCGTGACTTCGCAAGGATAGGCAGGGGAGCGGGGGAGCACCAGCGGGAGGCGTAAACGATGGCGCCCCCTTCAGGATTCGAACCTGAGACCTTCCCCTTAGGAGGGGGACGCTCTATCCAGCTGAGCTAAGGGGGCGACGCGCAGCGCATTATAGGGAAAGTCGCGGTCGAGATAAACCGCCCGGGGAACAGACACCTCGCTGCGTAACCTTGCCGCACCGTTGGTCCCGGCCGTTCGTCGGCGGCCGCAGCCAGCGTATAGTAGGTCGCGCTAATCACCGGCCCGGACCTCCCCATGCTCAAGCGCCTGCTCCCCCTGCTGATCCTCGCCCTCGGCATCGTCGGGTTCATGGCCCTGCGCCTGACTCGACCGGAACCGCCGCCGGCGGTGCCCCAGGAGCGCAGCTGGCGGGTCGAGGCGCTGACGGTCGCCTTCGCCGACCATGTGCCGGTGCTGCCGCTGTTCGGCGAGGTGGTGGCGCCGGAGCGGGTCAGCCTGGTGGCGTCGCTGGCCGCCCGGGTGGCCGAGCGGCCGGTGCGCGACGGCCAGCGGGTCAGCGAGGGCGACCTGCTGGTGGCCCTGGACGACGCCGACCTGCTGCCGCCGCTGCGCCAGGCCGAGGCGGAGGTGGCCGACCTGGAGGCCCAGGGGGAGAATGAGCGCCTGCGCCACGAGAATGACCGCCGTGCCCTGGAGCGGGAAAGGGAGCTGCTGGCCAGCGCCCAGCGCCAGCTGGAGCGCAACCGCTCGCTGGTGGAGCGCAACCTGGCCTCCCAGGCCGACCTGGACGCCGCCCGCGACGCCGTCGCCCGGGCCCGGCTCAGCGTGACCACCCGCGAGAGCGCGGTGGCCGAGCACCCTTCGCGGCTGGCCAGCCTGGAGGCGCGCCTGGCCCGCGCCCGGGCGGCCCTGGCCACCGCCCGGCGGGACGCGGCGCGCGGCCGGGTGCTGGCGCCCTTCGATGGCGTGGTCACCGATGTGGCGGTGGCGCCGGGCGACCAGGTGGCGGCCCGGGCGCCGCTGCTCTCGCTCTATCCGGCCGAGGGGCTGGAGCTGCGCGCCCGGGTGCCCAGCCGCTTTCAGGTCGAGCTGGTCGAAAGCCTCGAGCGTGGCGAGCCGCGGCTGGCGGTGGCCGAGGAGGGCGGCCAGCGCTTCGTGCTGTCGCGGCTGGCCGGCGAGAGCGACCCGGCCGGCACCGAGGCGATCCTCGCCCTGGACGGCCCCGCCGCCGGGCTGCGTCCCGGGGCCCTGGTGGCGGTGCTGCTGGAGCGCCCGGCGGTGGCCGATGCCCTGGCGGTGCCCTTCGCCGCCCTGCACGGCAGCGACCTGCTCTATCGCATCGATGACGACGACCGGCTCGAGCGAGCGCGGGTGGAGCGCCTGGGCGAGACCCGGGGGCCCGACGGCCAGCGCTGGCTGCTGGTCCGCGGCGACGGGCTCGCGGCGGGCGACCGGGTGATCGCCACCCACCTGCCCAACGCCATGCAGGGCCTGCGCGTGGAGGTGGCCGACGCCGCGAACGCCACGGGCGAGGTGCCCACCCCATGAGTCGACGCGGCGGGCTGATCGGGTTCTTTGTCCACCACAAGGTGGCGGCCAACCTGGTGATGCTGGTGATGCTGATGGGCGGCGCGCTCGGCATCGCGCGCATGAACATCCAGTTCTTTCCCACCTTCGCGCTGGACGTGGTCAGCGTACGGGTGGTGTGGAGCGGGGCCTCCGCCGAGGACATCGAGCAGGGCATCACCAACCCCCTGGAGCAGCGCCTGCGCAGCCTGGATGGGCTCAAGCGCATGACCTCGACCTCCGCCCAGGGGATCGCCAACATCACCCTGGAGTTCGTCGAGGGCAGCGACCCGGTGCTGGCCCTGGACGACGTCCGCCAGCAGGTCGACGGCTTCACCAACCTGCCGGCGGATGCCGAGACGCCGGAGGTCTCGCGCCTGGCCCGCTTTGAACCGGTGGCGCGGCTGCTGGTGCACGGCGAGCTGGACGAGCGCGAGCTGCGCCAGCTGGCCCAGCGCTTCGAGGACGAGCTGCTGCTGGCCGGCATCGACCGGGTCGAGGTCAACGGCCTGCCCGAGCAGCAGATCAGCATCGAGATCCCGGCGGAGCGCCTGCAGGGCCTGTCGCTGTCGCTGGAGGAGATCGCGCGGCGGGTGCAGGGCATGTCCCGGGACCTGCCCGCCGGCCTGCTGGGCCAGCGCGACAGCGCCCGGGAGCTGCGCTCCCTGGAGCAGCGCCGGGATGCCCTGGCCTTCGAGGACCTGGCCGTGCTCAGCGGCGACCGGGTGCAGCTGCGCCTGGGCGACATCGCGGTGATCCGCCAGGAGCCCCGCGAGGGCCAGGTCACCCTGGCCTACCGGGGCCGGCCGGCGGCGGAGCTGCTGCTGCAGCGTGCCGAGTCCGGCAACTCCCTGGCCGCGGCCCGGGTGCTGGACGACTGGCTGGACCGGACCCGGCCGACGCTGCCGGCCAGCGTCGAGCTGGAAGTCCACGACGAGTCCTGGAAGCTGATCGACGACCGCATCTCCCTGCTGATCGCCAACGGCGCGGGCGGCCTGCTGCTGGTGGTGATCCTGCTCTACTTCTTCCTGCCGGCCCGGGTGGCGCTGTGGGTGGCCATCGGCATCCCCACCGCCTTCATGGCGGCCCTGGGGGTGTTCTGGGGCATCGGCGGCTCCATCAACATGATGTCGCTGTTCGCACTGATCATGGCGCTGGGGGTGATCGTCGACGACGCCATCGTGGTCGGTGAGGATGCCGATGCCCACCACCGCATGGGCGAGGCGCCACGGCACGCCTCGGCGGGGGCGGCGCGGCGCATGCTCTGGCCGGTGGTGGCCTCCTCGCTGACCACGGTGGCCGCCTTCATGCCGCTGCTGATGGTCGGCGGGGTGATCGGCAACATCCTCGGCGACATCCCGGTGATCATGATCTGCGTGCTGATCGCCTCGCTGCTGGAGTGCTTCGTGGTGCTGCCGGCCCACCTGCGCAACGCCTTCGTGCCCGGGCCGCGCGGCGCCCGGCCGCCTCGCGGCATCGCCCGCTGGCGCCAGGGCTTCGAGGCACGCTTCGACGCCTTTCGCCAGGGGGCCTTCCGGCGCTTCTCGGCGCTGACCCTGCGCCACCGCGGCGCCACCCTGGCCGGCGCCCTGGCGGTGACCCTGGTGACCGCCGGCCTGCTGGCCGGCGGGCGGATCGGCTTCAACTTCTTTCCCGCCCCGGAGTCCAGCGTGGTCTATGCCAACGCCAGCTTCGTGGCGGGCACCGACCGTGCCACGGTGGCCCGCTTCCTCGACCACCTGGGCGAGACCCTGGAGGAGACCGACCGGGCCCTGGGGGGCGAGCTGGTGGAGGTGGCCGTGACCCGCTACGGCGCGACCCTGGAGGGCGGCTCTCCCGGGCGCAGCGCCGACGAGGTGGGGGCGATCATGATCGAGCTGGTCTCGCCGGACCATCGCGAGGTGCGCAACGCCGAGTTCATCCGCGCCTGGCGCGAGCGCATTTCCCTGCCGGCGGGGCTCGACACCCTGACCATCAACGAGCGGGCCGCCGGACCCCCGGGCCGGGACGTGAACATCCGCCTGACCGGCGAGGATGCCGGCGACCTGCGCCGGGCGGCCGACATCCTCTCCCAGGCGCTCACCGGCCTGCCCGGGGTGCTGGATACCGAGGACGACATGCCCTGGGGACGCGAGCAGCTGATCTACCGGGTCAATGCCTTCGGCGAGGCGCTGGGGCTGACCACCGGCGAGCTGGGCAGCCAGCTGCGCACCGCCTTCGACGGCCAGGTGGTGCAGATCCACCAGGCCGGGGCCGACGAGGTCGAGGTGCGCGTGCAGCTGCCCCGCGAGCAGCGCCAGCGGCTGGCGACCCTCTCCAGCCTGGCGGTCAGCCTGCCCGACGGCCGCCAGGTGCCGCTGGCCCAGGTGATGGCGCTGGACCACCGCCAGGGCTTCGAGGCGCTGCGCCATGCCGACGGCCAGCTGGCGGTGGAGGTCACCGCCGAGCTCGACACCCGAGCCACCTCGGCGGAGCAGGTGCTGGCGAGCCTCTCGGCGGAGCTGCTGCCGGCCCTGGCGCGGGATCACCACCTGCACTACAGCTTCGAGGGGCGCGCCGCCGACCAGCGGGAGACCCTGGCCGACATGCGCCTGGGCCTGCTGGTGGGGCTGGGGCTGATGTATGGCGTGCTGACCTGGGTGTTCGCCTCCTGGAGCCTGCCGCTGATCGTCATGGCGATCATCCCCTTCTCGCTGGTGGGGGCGCTGCTGGGCCACTGGCTGCTGGGCATCGACCTGACCATCCTCTCGCTGTTCGGGCTGTTCGGGCTCTCCGGCATCGTGGTCAACAACGCCATCATCCTGGTCAGCTTCTACCGCGAGCAGCGCGACCGGGGCCTGGCCATCGACGCGGCGCTCAACGAGGCGGTGGTGCAGCGGGTGAGGGCGGTGCTGCTGACCTCCCTGACCACCATCGGGGGGCTCTTGCCGCTGCTCTTCGAGACCTCGCTGCAGGCCCAGTTCCTGATCCCCATGGCGGCCTCCATCGCCTTCGGGCTGGGCGGCTCCACGCTGCTGGTGCTGCTGGTCACCCCGGCGCTGCTCTCCTGGCTGGAGCACGCCCGCGAGGCGCTGGCGAGGCGGCGGGCGCTGGCCTCGGCGGAGTCGGAGGGCTAGGCTTGATCCGCGTCGATGAGTACAGGGCAACGGCAAGGGAGAGCGCCCATGGAGATCCACGACTATCGTGCCCATGACGGCCTGGGGCTGGCGACGCTGATCCGCGACGGCGAGGTGAGTCGCGAGGAGGTGTTCGACGCCGCCTGCGCGATGATCGAGGTGGGCAACCCGGTGCTGGGCGCGGTGGTGCGGACCCGCTTCGAACAGGCCCGCGGCGAGGGGCGGGTCGTCGACCCGGCCGCCCCCTTCGCCGGGGTGCCGACCCTGACCAAGGACCTGCTGATGGCCATCGGCGGCGAGCCCCTGGCCTTCGGCAGCGCGGCCATGGCCGACTGGCGCGCCCCGGAGGACTCGAGCCTGGTCACGCGGCTGCGCCAGGCGGGCCTGGCCATCCTCGGCCAGACCGCAACCCCGGAGCTGGGGCTGATGGGCATCACCGAGCCCCACGCCTTCCCCCATCCGGTCAACCCCTGGCGGCACGAGTGCTCCCCCGGGGGCTCCAGCGGGGGCGCCGCGGCCGCGGTGGCCGCCGGCCTGGTGCCCCTGGCCATGGCCGGCGACGGCGGCGGCTCGATCCGCATCCCGGCCAGCCACTGCGGCCTGTTCGGCCTCAAGCCCTCCCGGGGGCGCGTGCCGCTGGGCCCCATGTTCGGCGAGGTGTGGCAGGGCGCGGTGGTCGAGCATGCCCTGACCCGCAGCGTGCGCGACAGCGCGGCCCTGCTGGACGCCATCAACGGAATGGATGCGGGCAGCCCCTGGCCGCTGCCCCGGGAGCCTGGCTTCCTGACGGCGCTGGCGTGTCCACCTCCCCCGCTGCGGGTTGCGGTGTCCCTGGGCGAGCCGCTGGGCGCGGCGCTGGGCACCCGGCTCGACCCCGAGGTGCGTCGGGCGGTGGAGCAGGCCGCGCATCGCCTGGAGGGGCTGGGCCACCACGTCGAGTGGGCCGACCCGCCGGTGGAGGGCGGCGCCCTGGCCGACAGCTACCTGACCCTCTATCTGGGGCACCTGGCGGCAGACCTGGCCTGGATCGGCGAGCAGACCGGCGTGCCGGTGGGGCGGCTCGACATCGAGCCTGCCACCCGCGCCATCGGGCGCCTGGGGCGCTGCCTGCCGGCCCGCGACTATGAGCTGGCCAAGCGCCACTGGAATGTCGTGGCACGGGCCATGGCCGACTTCCACCGACGCTACGACCTGCTGCTGATGCCGGTGGCCGCTACCTCGGCCCCGCGGCGCGGCGAGCTCTATCCGTCGGCGGCCCGGGAGCGGCTGATGGCGCTGCTGGCCATCCCCGGCGCCTCCCGGCTGGCGATGAGGGCCGGCCTGCTCAAGCGCCTGGCCGCCGACTCCCTGCGCATGACCCCCTTCACCCAGCTGGCCAACCTCACCGGCCAGCCGGCCATGTCGCTGCCCCTGCATGTCACCCCGGAGGGGCTGCCGGTGGGCGTGCAGGTGGTCGGCCCCATGGGGGACGAGCGGCGACTGCTGGCGCTGGCCGCCCAGCTCGAGGCCGACAGCGGCTGGGGTCGCCACCTGCCGCGGCCGATCGGGTAGAATGGCCGGCGACTTCGCCGGATGCCGCCCATGTCATTGCCCATCGATCCTGCCAGCCCGAACGCCGTCTCGCCCCTCTCCGCGGCGGGCGACCGCCACTTCGACGGCCTGGCCGACAAGTTCGCCGCCAGCCTCTACGGCGGCAGCCGCGGCGAGCTGCGCCTGGCGCTGCTCGACCGGCTGCTGCCCGAGATGCTCGCCCTGCACGGCCAGCCGCTGCTCGATGTGGGCGGCGGCCTCGGCCAGCTGGCGGCCTGGTTCGCCGCCCGCGACCATGCGGTGACGCTGATGGAGCCCTCCGCGGAGATGCTGGCCCGGGCCCGCCTCGCCCTGGCGGACGCGCCGGTGACCTTCCACCAGGCACCGCTGCAGGCGCTGCCCGAGGTGGCGCCCGGGCCCTGGCCGCTGATCGCCTGCCACGCGGTGCTGGAGTGGCTGGCCGATCCCCGCGCGGCCCTGGCCACCCTGGCCGACCGGCTGGCGCCGGGGGGCCAGCTCTCGCTGATGGTCTTCAACCGCGATGCGCTGCGCTTCTCCAACGTGGTGAAGGGCAACCTGGAGAAGGCCCTGGCCGACCGCCTGGAGGGCAAGGGGCTGCGCCGGCGGCTGACGCCGATCTCGCCGCTGACCCATGCCCAGGTCACCGCGTGGAGCGCCGAGTGCGGCCTGGAGATCCGCGGCGTGGCCGGCATCCGCATCTTCCACGACTACCTGCGCCGGCCCGCCGAGAGCGACGCCGACCGCGAGGCGCTGCTGGCGCTCGAGCGGCGCTACTGCCGCGTCGATCCCCACTGGCGGCTGGGGCGCTACCTCCTCTACACCCTGGTACGCCCCGAGTCCCCCCCATCCGCGGACAGGGAGCCCCGACCATGAGTGCCGAGACCCCGGTCTGCCAGCTGCTGGAGCGCCAGGACGCCGACTACCGCGGCTGGTGGTGGGTGGCCCCGCCCCGGGATGGCTGGCTGGAAGCGGGGCAGGGCACGGCGGTCAGCGCCGACCTTGCCGTGCGCGCCGCCTGGCAGGCCGCCGGGCGGCCCGCGATCTCGCCCTTCGAGACGCTGCCTGGGGCTCGCGAGGGCGCGCCCCCCGGGGCGGTGCTGTTCTGGCCCAAGAGCCATGCGCTGGGCGAGTGGTGGCTGCTGTGGCTCTGCGCGGTGCTGCCGCCGGGCACGCCGCTGCAGCTGGTGGGCGAGAACCAGGGGGGCATCAAGCGGGTGCTCAAGGTGCTGGCGGCCCTGGGGCTGGGCTGCCGCAAGCGCGACAGCGCCCGGCGCTGCGCCCTCTACGAGACCCGCCTGGAACGGGTCGCGCTCGCCCCGGACGACGCCTGGACCGCCTTCGAGGCCCAGGTGGGGAGCGAGCGGCTGACGCTTGCCAGCCACCCCGGGGTGTTCGGCCACGGCAAGCTCGACGACGGCACCCGGTTGCTGCTGGAGACGCTCCCGGGGGCGCTGCCGGCGGGCGAGGGGAGGGAATCAGGCGACATGCCTGGGGATGGCCTGGGCGAAGTTCTGGATATGGGCTGTGGCGACGGGATCCTGGCGGCCTGGCTGGCGCGCCGCGGGGCGCGGGTCACGGCGGTGGACGTCAACGCCTTCGCCGTGGAGGCGACGCGCCGGACGCTAGCCGCCAACGGCCTGGCGGGGGAGGCGGTCGAGAGCGACGTCTACTCGGCGCTGGCGGGGCGGGCCTTCGACGCCATCGTCAGCAACCCGCCCTTCCACCAGGAGCGGGCCATCGACTACGGCCCGGCGGCGCGGCTGATCCTTGAGGCGCCGGCGCACCTGCGCCGCGGCGGGCAGCTGATTCTGGTGGCCAACGCCTTCCTGCCCTATCCGGACCTCCTCGAGCGCGCCTTCGGCGGCTTCGAGCTCCTCGCCGACGACCGCCGCTTCCGGGTCTATCGGGTGGTTAAGGGCTGATCAGGCGACGCGCTCGTGGTGCTGCGTCAGGTCGCCACGGCCGGCAAGCAGGCCTTCGACAGAGATGTCCTCATCGAGCTCATCCCAATGCAATCCCTTGCCCGAATAGCTGATATGGCACGCGTCGCGTTCGGCGGGGCTGGCATGCAGGAGACGCGGAAACCACGCCAGCGGGATTCCGAGCGTCCTGCCGTCATCCAGCTCGACCCACATGGTGTAGTCGTCAAAGCTGACGGTCTTGGCGGAAATGCTCATTCCAGGCCCTCTCGATCTCGTCACGATGTGCTTCCACCAGCTGCATGAGCTGTGACAGCTGCTTCCGATTGTAGCCAGCGCTGGTAGCAATAGCGACCTGAGGCTCGAGCCAGATCTTCGCTTCTCCCTCCCCGCTCTCGGCGTGAATGTGCATGGGCTCCAACGGATTGCCCTCGTTGGAATAGAAGAAGAATCTGATGCCCTTGTAGCGGAAGACTACCGGCATGGCATGGCTCCTATGCCTGAGGGTCGCGATAGGCGATCTCGGTGATCACATAGGTGGTCACGCCTCCCGGGGCGGCCACCGTCACCTCCTCGTCCAGGGGCTTGCCGAGCAGGGCCCTGGCCAGCGGCGAGTCGACGCTGATCCAGCGCTTCGCCGGATCGATCTCGTCGTGGCCGACGATGCGGATCGCCATCTCCTCGCCCTCCTCGTCCTCCAGGGTGACGAAGGCCCCGAAGTAGACCTTCCCGGTGTCTGCCGGCAGCCGGTCCACCACGGTCAGCTCATCGAGTCGCTTGGTCAGGTAGCGGATCCGGGCGATCACCCGGTTGAGCTCCTTCTTGTTGTAGGTGTAATCGGCGTTCTCTGAGCGGTCACCCAGCGCGGCCGCCTCGCCGACCTTGGCCGAGAGGGCGGGGCGCTTGACCCGCGAGAGGTGGTCGAGGATGCCGCGCAGCCGCTCGGCACCCTCGGCGGTGATCAGGTGGCTCTTGGGTTCCTGGCGCGGGTCCTTGGCGGGGTCGCGCCAGCGGGTCATGTTGCGGCCTTTCATGCTCTTCCTCGCACGCTTGCGTCTGGCGGGACCATACGCCATGCACCCGGCAGGGCCAAGTGAAGGCGTGGCTGGTGATTAATTCAAACGTTCGTTACATTGCGGGTGGAGGTATCACCCAACAACCACAACACCCTGCAAGGAGTTTCGCCATGTTTCGACGTCGCCTGCTGAATACCGCCAAGGGCCTGAGTCTGAGCCTGGGGCTGAGCCTCGGCCTCGCCGCCCTGCCGCTGGCCGCCGCCCATGCCTGGGAGGCCCGGGTGGAAGGGATGAAGAATCACTGGGAGCGCCTGATCACCGAGCAGCCCGAGGGTGAGCGCCGCGAGGGCCTCAAGTCGCTGGCCGGGCAGGCCGAGCGGCTGGTGGCCGAGCACCCCGACGAGGCGCTGCCGCGGGTCTGGCACGGCATCATCGAGGCCTCCCACGCCCGGGAGCGCAGCGGCCTGGGGGCGCTCTCCAGCGCCCGGGCGGCCCGCGATGCCCTGGAGCGCGCCGTGGAGCTCGACCCCCGCGGCGCCGACGGCTCCGCCTACGTGACCCTGGGCGCCCTCTATGACCGGGTGCCCGGCGGGCTGGTGGGCTTCGGCGACAGCGGCACCGCCGAGCGGATGTTCCAGCAGGCGCTGTCGATCCGCCCCGAGGGCATCGACGTCAACTTCTACTATGCCGCCTTCCTCGCCGAGGAGGGGCGCCGCGACGAGGCCCGCGAGCACGCCCGCCGCGCCGTGGAAGGTGAAGCCCGCCCTGACCGTGATGCCTCCGACGAGGCGCTGCGCGAGGAGGCCCGGGCGCTGCTGGAGCGGCTCTAGTGTGATAGCGAAAGGCGCCGGGGACAGGTCGAAGAGGGGGTTCTATGCCAGGGATGGCATCGGTAGCGCCCAGGGAGGGGTTTACAGCGCCCCCTCGACGGTCCGGCGCTCCGGGGCCTGTCGCCGGAACAGCCTCGAGCGTTGCTGCTCCGATCTCAGGGCGAGACGCTTGGCATCGATGTCCCCGGTCATGATAATGGGCCCTTTGCGTGACCGGAGACCGCCATGAGTGACTCGCCGGAGGGTCGAGACCTCGCCGCGGCGGCGCCCTTCACCGTCGCCGACGTGGAGCTGCTGGAGCGTCGCTGCCTGCATCAGGGCTTCTTCCGCCTGGAGGCGCTGCACCTGCGCCATCGCCTCTTCGAGGGGGGCTGGAGCGACGCGATGGTGCGTGAGGTCCATCACCGCCACGATGCCGTGGGCGTGCTGCTCTACGACGTGGAGCGCGATGCCGTGGTGCTGGTCGAGCAGTTCCGCGCCGGGGCCCTGGACGACCCCGAGTCGCCCTGGAAGCTCGAGGTGGTGGCCGGGCTGGTGGAGCGGGGCGAGAGTGCCGCCGAGGTGGCGCGCCGCGAGTCCCTGGAGGAGGCCGGTGCCCGGGTCGACGAGCTGATCGAGCTGCATGCCTACTATCCCAGCCCCGGTGCCTGCGACGAGCGGGTCACCCTGTTCTGTGGCCTGGTCGACAGCGCGGGCCTCGGCGGCGTGCACGGCCTCGACGAGGAGCACGAGGACATCCGCGTGCATGTGCTACCGTTTGTCAGGGCCTGGGAACTCCTTCAGGCCGGGCGACTCGACAATGCCATGTGTCTGATCGCCTTCCACTGGCTGGCGAACGAACGCGCATCATTGCGAGCGAGGAGGTAGCGTGTCGAGAAGCGCCTATGTGACCGACCTGAGGACCCTGCAGGGGGAGTGTTCCGCCAACTTCCTGCGGCTGGTGCGCCTGCTGGGTGACCTGGAGGCCGGCGAGTGCCGTGAGGTGGAGCTGGTCAATGACGGTCGCGGCCTTGGCGTGCTTAGCCTCGAGGTGCTCGAGCGAGCCCCCTACACCAGCATCGTGCGCGTCTCCCAGCGCAGCGTGCTCGACTCGCTCATCGACACGCCCTGCATGCGGGTGCACCTCTACCATGACGTGCGCATGGCCGAGGTCACCGACTTCCAGCGCCAGCGCCATTTCCACGGCCGCTACCGCTACCCCAATGCGCGCATGCACCAGCCCGACGAGAAGCTGCAGCTCAACCGCTTCCTCGGTGAGTGGCTGGAGCATGGGCTGGCCCACGGCCACTCCCTGGACCTGCCCGAACTTCCCTGAACGCGAGCCCCTGACCCCGTTCCCGCGTCACCGCTGCCCCGATACCATCGCTGCCGTGTCCCGCCACCGGCCGCCCCGAGGAGATGCCGTCCCGATGTCACGCCTGGTCCAGATCAGCGACTGCCACCTGCATGCCGACCCCGACGCCCGCGCCCGGGCCGGCTTCCCGCTGCGCCAGCTCGAGGCGGTGGTCGAGGCGGTCAACCGCGAGCGGCCGGACATGGTGCTGGTCACCGGCGACATCAGCAACGACGAGACGGCGGGCTCCTACCAGCTGGCCGTGGCCACCCTGGGGCGGCTCGCGGCGCCCTGGTTCTGGCTGGCCGGCAACCATGACGACCCCGCGCTGATGGCCGAGAGCCGCGAGCTGCTCGATGAGCTCGACCTCGATGCCTGGCGGATCCTGATGCTCGACACCCGGGTCAGCGGCCAGCCCCATGGCGCGCTGGGCCCCGAGGGGCTGGCCTCCCTGGCCGAGCGCCTCGAGGAGGACGACCGGCCGACCCTGCTGGTCATGCACCATCCGCCGCTGTCGGTGGGGTCGGCGTGGATCGATGCCCTGGGCCTCGAGGACCGCGAGGCCTTCTGGCAGACCCTGGCCGCCTTCGGCCAGGTGCGCGCCATCCTCTGCGGCCACGTCCATCAGGCCTTCGCCAGCCACCAGCGCCTGGAGGCGGGCGAGGTGGCGGTCTATGCCTGCCCCTCCACCACCGACCAGTTCCTGCCCGGCGCCGAGACCTTCGCCATCGACGAGGCCTCGCGTCCCGGCTACCGGGTCATCGACCTGCGCGACGACGACCTGGAGACCTGGGTGGAGCGGGTGGACCTCTGAGGCCACGGCGCCTCGAGATGGTGTTTTGGCTATAAAAAGATAGTCATTAATTCTTTTGGGTTATTACTGGCCCGGCGTTACCCTGCTCGCATGACCTTTCCTGCCCAACGTCATGCGAGGTACCGGGCCATGACCACCCTTCACGCCGCGACCCCCGAGTCGCCCCCCCGGGCCGCCGGCGCGCCTCCCGCGCTGTCGCCCCGTCGGCTGACCCACCTGCAGCAGCTCGAGGCCGAGTCGATCCACATCCTGCGCGAGGTGGCGGCGGAATTCCGCAATCCGGTGATGCTCTACTCCATCGGCAAGGACTCCTCGGTGATGCTGCACCTGGCACGCAAGGCCTTCTATCCCGGGCCGCCGCCGTTCCCGCTGCTGCATGTGGACACCACCTGGAAGTTCCGCGAGATGATCGCCTTCCGCGACCGCATGGCCGCCGAGGCGGGCATGGAACTGCTGGTGCACACCAACGAGGAGGGGCGGGCCGCCGGCATCAACCCCTTCGACCACGGCTCGAGCGGCTACACCGACGTGATGAAGACCGCGGCGCTCAAGCAGGCCCTGGACAAGTACGGCTTCGACGCCGCCTTCGGCGGCGCGCGCCGCGACGAGGAGGCGAGCCGTGCCAAGGAGCGGGTCTTCTCCTTCCGCGACCGCCACCACCGCTGGGACCCGAAGAACCAGCGGCCCGAGCTGTGGAACCTCTACAACGCCCGGGTCAACAAGGGCGAGTCGATTCGCGCCTTCCCGCTCTCCAACTGGACCGAGCTGGACATCTGGCAGTACATCCACCTGGAGCAGATTCCCATCGTGCCGCTCTACTTCAGCGCCCCGCGCCCGGTGGTGGAGCGCGACGGCATGCTGATCATGGTCGACGACGAGCGGATGCCGCTGGCCGAGGGCGAGGTGCCCGAGGAGAAGTGGGTGCGCTTCCGCACCCTGGGCTGCTACCCGCTCACCGGCGCGGTGGAGTCCACGGCCGCCACCCTGCCCGAGATCATCCAGGAGATGCTGCTGACGCGGACCAGCGAGCGCAGCGGCCGCGCCATCGACCACGACCAGGCCGGCTCCATGGAGAGGAAGAAGCGCGAGGGGTATTTCTAGTCGCTGGCGAAAACTCGCTGCGCTCGGCCATACGGCGTTGAACATCGGCTCAAGATGCTCATTTACTACAGTAAACTCCGCTCTTTCGCCTCTGTTCGCCTTGTCTGGCCATCGCTCGCTGACTTTTCGCTCAGCGCCTGTTTAAAGATTAATAGGGTATCGAAATGGCCCATCAGTCTTCTCTAATAGCGGACAATATCGAGCAGTACCTGCACGAGCACGAGAACAAGGACCTGCTGCGCTTCATCACCTGCGGCAGCGTGGATGACGGCAAGTCGACGCTGATCGGCCGGCTGCTCCACGACTCCAAGATGATCTTCGACGACCAGCTCGCCGCGATCACTCGGGACTCGAAGAAGAGTGGCACCACCGGCGAGGAGGTCGACCTGGCCCTGCTGGTGGACGGCCTGCAATCCGAGCGGGAGCAGGGCATCACCATCGACGTGGCCTATCGCTTCTTCTCCACCGACCGGCGCAAGTTCATCATCGCCGACACCCCGGGCCACGAGCAGTACACCCGCAACATGGCCACCGGGGCCTCCACGGCGAGCCTGGCGATCATCCTGATCGATGCCCGCCACGGGGTGCAGACCCAGACCCGTCGGCACAGCTTCATCGCCGACCTGCTGGGCATCCAGCACCTGGTGGTGGCGGTCAACAAGATGGACCTGGTCGACTACTCCCAGGCGCGCTATGACGAGATCGTCGCCGAGTACCGCACGATCGCCGACCAGCTGTCGGCCCGCGACATCCGCTTCGTGCCGCTCTCGGCGCTCAAGGGCGACAACGTGGTCAACCGCAGCGAGGCGATGCCCTGGTATCGGGTCGACGGGAGGCCCGGGCCGACCCTGCTGGAGCTGCTGGAGAGCGTCGAGATCAGCCGCGACCGCAACCTGACCGACCTGCGCCTGCCGGTTCAGGTCGTCAACCGGCCCAACCTGGACTTCCGCGGCTACGCGGGCACCCTGGAGGCGGGGATCCTGCGCCCCGGACAGGCGGTTCGGGTGCTGCCCTCGGGCAGGCGCTCCACGGTGGAGCGCATCGTCACCTTCGACGGCGACCTGGAAGAGGCCTTCCCCGGCCAGGCGATCACCGTGACCCTGGCGGACGAGATCGACATCTCCCGGGGCGACTGGATCGTCGCCGCGGACGGCGAGGTGGCGATGTCCAGCGCCTTCGAGGCCGACATCGTGTGGATGCACGACCAGCCGCTGGCGCCGGGTCGCCAGGTAGACATCCGCCTGGCGGGGCGTTCGGTGGCGGGGCAGGTGGCGGAGATCCTCCACCAGGTGGACGTCAACACTCTGGAGCGACTGCCGGCCGAGCGCCTCGAGCTCAACGCCATCGCCCGCTGCCGGGTGGCGCTCACCGCCGAGGTGCCGCTGGATGACTACGCCACCAGCCCCGGCACCGGCAGCTTCATCGTCATCGACCGGCTCTCCAACGTCACGGTGGGGGCGGGCATGATCCGCGCCGTGGTGGACAGCGAGAGTGAGGGCGAGTCGCCGAGGGCCACCGAGGTGGACTGGGCCGGCTTCGAACTGGAGCTCAATGCCCTGGTGCGCCGGTACTTCCCCCACTGGGAGGCGAAGGATATTCGCAAGCTGTTGAAATAATCTCAGCCCCGGGCCACTGCACCTGAGTACCAGGAGCTCGGGGCTGATCCGTCGACAAGCCTGCGAGGAGGCGCTGTGAACCCATCCCTGGGCGCTACCGATGCCATCCCTGGCATAGGACCCCCTCTTCGGCCTGCCCCCGGCGCCTCTCGCGGTAGCGAAGGGGATTATCTGGGCTTGTTGGCCATCACCACCGCGCGGCGCGGGGCGGGGTAGCCCTCCCGGGTTCTGGTCGGGTCCTCGGGGTCGAGAAAGTCGGCCAGGGACTGGAAGGTCATCCACTCGGTGGCGCGCTGCTCCCCGGTCGTCGTGACCGCCTCGTCCACCACCCGCACGTTCTCGAACCCGCAGCGCGTCAGCCACTGGCACAGCGCTGCCGACGACGGCAGGAAGTAGACGTTGGGCATGGCGGCGTAGCGCTCCCCCGGCAGCAGTACCGTGGTCTCGTCGCCCTCCACCACCAGGGTCTCCAGCACCAGCTCGCCGCCGGGGCGCAGGGTCTCCCTGAGCTGCAGCAGGTGCTCCAGGGGGGAGGGGCGGTGATAGAGCACGCCCATGGAGAAGACCGTGTCGAAGAAGCCGAGCCCCTCGGGGACCTCCTCGATGCCCACCGGCAGGAAGTGGGTGCGGTGGCCGTCGGCGTCGCCGACGAAGTGGCGCACCGCCCGGAACTGCCAGAAGAAGCGCGGGGAGGGGTCGATCACCAGCACGAAGGCCGCGCCTGCCCCCGCCATGCGCCAGCCGTGATAGCCGCTGCCGCCGCCGACATCGAGGACCTTCCTTCCGGCCAGCGGCGCCAGGTGAGGCGCGACGCGCCGCCACTTCCAGTCCGAGCGCCACTCGGTGTCGATGGCGATGCCGCCAAGCCGGTAGGGACCCTTGCGCCAGGGGGCGAGCTTCCTCAGCAGGTTCTCGACCTGGCGGCGCTGGCTGTCGGAGAGCGCGAGCTCGACGCTGACCGTGTCGGCGTCGAGGCGCACCTGCCGGTCTTCCGGCAGCGTCGGCAGCTTGGCCACCGCCTTCTCCCAGGCCGGCAGGTCGCCATGGCGCCGGCGGTCCAGCCCGCGAGCCAGCTGGTCGGGCAGCCGGGCCAGCCAGGTGTCGAGGCCCTGGTCGAGCAGGGCCCGGTAGAGGTCGCGGTGCTCGGGGACGATCGGCATGTCACGTCTCACCGTCGCGCGGGGCCCCCGGCGCATCCTTGAAGGCGATCAGCGAGGCGAAGTTGAGGAACTGGAACCAGGTGTGGGAGCGGGAGAACCCCGCCCGCTCGAGGCGCGCATGGTGCGCCGCCAGGGTGTCCGGCACCAGCACGTTCTCCAGCGCCGTGCGCTTCTGGCTGATCTCCAGGTCGCTGTAGCCGTTGGCGCGCTTGAAGTCGTGGTAGCGCTCCACCCGCCAGGCATTCTCCTGCTCGTCCTCGGCTACCACCTTCTCGGAGAGCACCAGCACGCCGCCGGGCTCCAGAGCCTGGTAGAGCCGGGACATGAGGGCGTCGCGATCCTCGGGCGCCAGGAACTGCAGGGTGAAGTTGAGCACGATCATGCCGGCGGGCCGGTAGTCCAGCCGGCGGATGTCGCCCTCGACCACCTCCATGGCGTGGTCGGGGCACTCCGCGGCCAGGGTCTCCCGGGCCCGAGCCACCATGGCCGGCGAGAGGTCCACCCCGGTGTAGCGGAAGGCCGCGGGGGGGAGCTGCCCGGCGAGCGCCAGCCCGGCGGCACCCAGCGAGCAGCCCAGGTCATAGACCCGGGCGCCATGGCGCAGGTGGCGGGCGGCGATCAGCCCCAGCATGCCCAGTATCTGGCCGTAGCCCGGCACCGAGCGGCGGATCATGTCGGGAAAGCAGGCGACGACCCTCTCGTCGAACGAAAAGCGCGCGACCCGGTCGAGGGGTGTGGAAAAGATCGCGTCACGGTAAGATGCGTCACTCATGGGCCAAGCCGGAATCATGCGGAAAAGGCCGACATTCTACGCTTCGACCGCCCCGGCTGCACGACAGGATGTCAAGGAGGAAACCATGCCCACCACACCGATCGATCAGCGCGACGCCTGGTGCGCCCTGGCGTCTCATGCACAGGACATGCGCGAGACCCACCTGCGCGAGCTGTTTGCCGGCGAGACCGGCCGCCACGCCGCCTACACCCGCCACGCCGCCGGGCTCACCCTGGACCTCTCCAAGCAGCGCTGGTCCGCCGAGACCCTGGACCTGCTGCTGGCGCTGGCCCGGGAGGCGAGGCTGCCCGAGGCGATCACGGCCCTGCTGGATGGCGAGCGGGTCAATCGCAGCGAGGACCGCCCGGCGCTGCATACCGCGCTGCGCCTGCCGGCGGATGCCTCGCTGGTGGTGGAAGGCGAGGACGTGGTACCCGCCGTTCACCGTACCCTCGACCACATGGCCACCATGGTCGAGCGCTTCCATGCCGGCCAGTGGCGCGGTGCCACCGGCAGGGCGATCCGCCACGTGGTCAACCTGGGCGTCGGCGGCTCGGACCTCGGGCCGCTGATGGTCACCCATGCCCTGGCCGACTATCGGCCGGACGACGTGCACCGCATCGAGGTGCACTTCGCCTCCACCATGGACGGCTCCCAGCTCGCCGACTACCTGGCGCGGCTCAACCCCGAGACCACGCTGTTCGTGCTCTCCTCGAAGTCCTTCACCACCATCGACACCCTCTCCAACGCCCGCACCGCCCGCGACTGGCTGATGGCCCGCCTGGAAGGCGAGGAGGGGGTCGACGCCGAGCTGGTGATGCGCCAGCACTTCATCGGCGTCTCGGCGAGCCCCGAGAAGATGGACGAATGGGGCATCGCGCCTGCCCACCAGCTCGAGTTCTGGGAGTGGGTGGGCGGCCGCTATTCGCTGTGGGGCGGCATCGGCCTGCCCATCGCTCTGGTGGTCGGCATGGACCACTTCCGCGCACTGCTGGCCGGGGCCCATGCCATGGATCGCCACTTCCGCGAGGCGCCGCTGTCCGACAACCTGCCGGTGCTGCTGGCGCTGGCGGGGATCTGGAACGTCAACTTCCTGGATATCCGCGCCCACTCCATCCTGCCCTACGACGGCCGCCTGGAGTATTTCGCCGCCTACCTCGAGCAGCTCGAGATGGAGTCCAACGGCAAGTCGGTGACCCATGACGGCCGCGAGGTGGGCTACTCCACCTGCCCGGTGCTGTGGGGCCAGCTGGGTCCCAACGCCCAGCACGCCTTCTACCAGCTGCTCCACCAGGGCACCCAGGCGGTGGAGTGCGACTTCATCGCTCCCCTGGTGCGCTACGATGACGTGGCCGACGAGGCCACCCGCGACCACCTGATGGGCCAGCATCGCCTGACGCTCGCCAACTGCTTCGCCCAGTCCCGGGTGCTGATGCTCGGCGACGACGCCATCGACGACGAGGGGCCACGGCCCGGCCACAAGCGCTACCGGGGCAACCAGCCCTCCAGCACCCTGCTGCTGGACCGCCTGACGCCCTCGACCCTCGGCGCGCTGATCGCCCTCTACGAGCACAAGGTGTTCGCCCAGGCGACGATCTGGGAGATCAACCCCTTCGACCAGTGGGGCGTGGAACTGGGCAAGAAGATCGCCGGCGAGACCCAGCGCATCCTCGAGAGCCACGAGGGCCTCGACGCCATGGACGACTCGACCCGGGCGCTGATCGAGGCGGTCTGGTCCGCCGAACGGGCACTGTAATGCTACTGGCTGTGCATACAGGGGTTGCGGTATGCTGAGCGCCGCCCCGGCGATACGGCCGGCCAGCGGCGTGCTCTATCTGCACGGCTTCAACAGCGGCGAGGGGTCGCCCAAGGCGGCCCTGGTGCGTCGGGCCTGCGCGGCGCTGGACCTGCCCTGCGTGACGCCACAGCTGCCTCACCGGCCGCGGGCGGCGCTGGCCCTGGCCGAGGCGCGCCTGGCCGAGCTCGGTCCCGAGCCGCTGGTGGCGGGCAGCTCCATGGGCGGCTTCCTGGCCACCTGCCTGGCCGAGCGGCACGGCCTGCGCGGGGTGCTGATCAACCCCGCGGTGGCGCCGGCCCGGCTGGTGACCGACTGGGTCGACGAGGCCTTCGTCAACGACTATACCGGCGAGCGCTTCACCGTCGGGGAGGCGCACCTGGCCGAGCTCGAGGCGCTGACGCCGGCGACGGTGACGCCGTGGCGCTACCTGCTGCTGCTGGGGACGGCCGACGAGGTGCTCGACCCGGGCGATGCCTTTGCCCTCTACCGCGGGGCGCGCACGATCCTGCATCCGCGGGCCGATCACGCCTTCGACGTGCTGGCCGACCACCTGCCGGCGATCCTGGCCCACGGCGGCCATGCGCTGGCCGCGGGCCGCCTCGCGGGGGTGGCGGCAAGCCCCTGACTGCCGCCGGCAGGCCAGCCAACACAAGGAACCGGACGACACATGACGCAATACAGTGCCAGCTCGATCGAGGTGCTTTCCGGCCTGGAGCCGGTGCGCAAGCGCCCGGGCATGTACACCGACACCAGCCGCCCCAACCACCTGGTCCAGGAGGTGGTCGACAACAGCGTCGACGAGGCGCTGGCCGGCCATGCCAGCCAGATCACCGTGCGGCTGTTCGAGGATGGCGGCATCGAGGTGGCCGACGACGGCCGCGGCATGCCCATCGACATCCATCCCGAGCACGGCGTCTCCGGGGTGGAGCTGATCCTCACCCGGCTCCACGCCGGCGGCAAGTTCTCCAACGCCAGCTACCAGTTCTCGGGGGGGCTGCACGGCGTGGGCGTCTCGGTGGTCAATGCCCTCTCGCGGCGCCTCGAGGTGGAGGTGCTGCGCGACGGCAGCCGCCACGCCATCGCCTTCGAGCACGGCGAGCCCGCCTCCCAGCTCTCGGTGATCGGCAGCGTGGGCAAGCGCAACACCGGCACGGTGCTGCGCTTCTGGCCCGAGGCGAGCTACTTCGACAGCCCCCGGCTGTCGCTGCCGCGGCTCAAGCACCTGCTGCGGGCCAAGGCGGTGCTCTGTCCGGGCCTCAGGGTGGTGCTGGTCGAACCCGATGGCGCCGAGAGCGCCTGGGAGTACGAGGATGGCCTGCGCGACTACCTGGCCCAGGCCACCGACGGCTATGAGGTGCTGCCCCCGTCGCCCTTCGTCGGCCACTTCGCCGACGACGAGCAGGCCTGCGACTGGGCGATCCAGTGGCTGCCCGAGGGCGGTGAGCCGCTGATGGAGAGCTACGTCAACCTGATTCCCACGCCCCAGGGCGGCACCCACGTCAACGGCCTGCGCGCCGGCCTGCTCGAGGCGCTGCGCGAGTTCTGCGAATACCGAAGCCTGCTGCCGCGTGGGGTCAAGCTCACCGCCGAGGACCTCTGGGAGCGGGTCAGCTACGTGCTCTCGGTGAAGATGCTCGACCCCCAGTTCGCCGGCCAGACCAAGGAGCGCCTGTCGTCGCGCACCGTGGCGGGCTTCGTCTCCGGGGTGGTCAAGGACGCCTTCTCGCTGTGGCTCAACCACCACGTGGACCAGGCCGAGGCCCTTGCCGAGCTGGTGATCAACGCCGCCCAGCGCCGCCAGAAGAGCGCCAGGAAGGTGGCCCGCAAGAAGGTCACCTCCGGCCCCGCGCTGCCCGGCAAGCTGGCCGACTGCTCCGGCCAGGACCCGGCGACGAGCGAGCTCTTCCTGGTGGAGGGCGACTCCGCCGGCGGCAGCGCCAAGCAGGCGCGCAACCGCGAGAGCCAGGCGATCCTGCCGCTGCGCGGCAAGATCCTCAACACCTGGGAGGTGGAGTCCCACGACATCTACGGCTCCCAGGAGGTCCACGACATCGCCGTGGCCGTCGGCATGGACCCGGGCAGTGACGACCTCTCCAAGCTGCGCTACCACAAGATCTGCATCCTCGCCGATGCCGACTCCGACGGCCTGCACATCGCCACGCTGCTCTGCGCGCTCTTCGTGCGCCACTTCCCGGCGCTGGTGGATGCCGGCCATGTCTACGTGGCGATGCCGCCGCTCTACCGCATCGACCTCGGCAAGGAGGTCTTCTATGCCCTGGACGAGAGCGAGAAGGCGGCGATCCTGCGCCGGCTCGAGGGCAAGCGCGGCACCGTGAACGTGCAGCGCTTCAAGGGCCTGGGCGAGATGAGCCCGCTGCAGCTGCGCGAGACCACCATGGCGGTGGAGACCCGCCGGCTGGTGCAGCTCACCCGCGAGGTGGGCGACGGCACCATGGAGATGATGGACATGCTGCTGGCCAAGAAGCGTGCCTCCGACCGCAAGAGCTGGCTCGAGGACTACGGCAACCTCGCTGACATAGAGGTATAGCGCCGAGCGCCACGCCACAAGCGCCAAGGGCGAGCGGCGCCGGGGACAGGTCGGAGGGGAGGTCCTATGCCAGGGATGGCATCGGTAGCGCCCAGGGATGGGTTCACAGCGCCTCCCCGATGGCCTGTCGCCGGATCAGCCGCGAGGGAATACAGCCAACGATTTTGGACACCCTGACCAGGGGCATACCGTATGAGCATGGATATCCAGGTGGCGGAGGGCGACGTCGAGCGCCTCTCGCTGCGCGAATACACCGAGAAGGCGTACCTCGACTACTCGATGTACGTCATCCTCGACCGGGCGCTGCCCCATATCGGCGACGGCATGAAGCCGGTGCAGCGGCGCATCGTCTACGCCATGCGCGAGCTGGCGCTGGGTGCCAACGCCAAGTACAAGAAGTCGGCGCGCACCGTGGGCGACGTGCTGGGCAAGTTCCACCCCCACGGCGACAGCGCCTGCTACGAGGCGATGGTGCTGATGGCCCAGCCCTTCAGCTACCGCTACCCGCTGGTGGACGGCCAGGGCAACTGGGGCAGCCCCGACGATCCCAAGTCCTTCGCCGCCATGCGCTACACCGAGGCGCGACTGTCGAAGTTCGCCGAGGTGCTGCTCGCCGAGCTGGGCCAGGGCACCGTGGACTGGACCCCCAACTTCGACGGCACCATGAACGAGCCGGTGGTGCTGCCGGCGCGGCTGCCCCACGTGCTGCTCAACGGCGGCACCGGCATCGCCGTGGGCATGGCCACCGACATCCCGCCCCACAACGTGGGCGAGGTGGTCGAGGCCACCTGCCACCTGCTGCGCCACCCCGAGGCCACCACCGCCGACCTGGTCCAGCACCTGCCGGCGCCGGACTTTCCCAGCGAGGCCGAGATCATCACCTCCCGCGCCGACCTGCGGAAGCTCTACGAGAGCGGTCGCGGCTCGGTGAAGCTGCGCGCCCGCTACGTGATGGAGGAGGGCAGCATCGTGGTCACCGCGCTGCCCTACCAGGTCAGCGGGGCCAAGATCCTCGAGCAGATCGCCGCCCAGATGCAGGCCAAGAAGCTGCCCATGGTGGCGGACCTGCGCGACGAGTCGACCCACGAGGAACCGACCCGGCTGGTGATCGAACCGCGCTCCAACCGCGTCGACATCGAGGCGCTGATGGCGCACCTGTTCGCCACCACCGACCTCGAGAAGAACATCCGCGTCAACATGAACGTGATCGGCCTGGACGGCCGGCCGCGGGTGATGCCGCTGCCCGACCTGCTCGGCGAGTGGCTGCGCTTCCGGCGCAGCACCGTGCGCCGCCGCCTGGAGCACCGCCTGGGCAAGGTCGAGGACCGCCTGCACCTCCTCGAGGGGCTGCTGATCGCCTACCTCAATATCGACGAGGTGATCCGCATCATCCGCGAGGAGGAGGAGCCCAAGCCCGCCCTGATGGCGGCCTTCGGACTCTCCGACCGCCAGGCCGAGGCGATCCTCGAGCTGCGCCTGCGCCACCTGGCGAGGCTCGAGGAGATGAAGATCCGCGGCGAGCAGGAGGAGCTCGAGGCCGAGCGCAAGCGGCTCCAGGAGCTGCTCGGCAACGAGGCCAAGCTCACCGACCTGATCGAGGAGGAGCTGCGCGCCGCCGCCGAGGCCCACGGCGACCCGCGCCGCTCGCCCATCGTCGAACGCGAGGAAGCGCGCGCGCTCTCCGAGGTGGAGCTGGTGGGGGCGGACCCGGTCACCGTGGTGCTCTCCGAGAAGGGCTGGATCCGCAGTGCCAAGGGGCACGAGATCGACCCGGCGGGGCTCTCCTACAAGGCCGGCGACCGGTTCCATCTCGCCGCCCGGGGCAAGACCAACCAGCCCCTGGTGCTGCTCGACGACACCGGCCGTGCCTACACCCTGCAGGCCCACAACCTGCCCAGCGCCCGGGGGCAGGGCGAGCCGGTGACCAGCCGCGTCAACGTGGTGGCCGGCGCCCATATGGCCGGCGTCATGCTGGCGCCGCCGGCGTCGCGCTTCCTGCTCGCCTCCGACGGCGGCTACGGCTTCGTCGCCCGGCTCGAGGAGCTGGTCGGCAAGAACAAGTCCGGCAAGGGGGTGCTCAGCGTGCCCAAGGGCTGCAACGTGCTGCCCCCCTGCCGGGTCCCCGACACCCCCGAGGGCGTCTGCGTGGCGGCGGTCTCCAACGAGGGACGCCTGCTGCTCTTCCCCCTCGAGCAGCTGCCCGAGATGGCCAAGGGCAAGGGCAACAAGATGATCGACATTCCCGGCGCCCGGGCGGCACGGCGCGAGGAGTTCGTCCGCGACCTGGTGGTGCTGCCGGCGGGCGCCAGCCTGGTGATCCATGCCGGCAAGCGCCACCTGACCCTCAAGGCCGCCGACCTGGATTACTATCGTGGCGAGCGCGGCCGGCGCGGCAGCAAGCTGCCCCGCGGCCTGCAGAAGGTCGACAGGTTGGAAGCGTTGAACGGCGACACCTGACAAGATGGTTCCGCGGCGCCGGAGGCAGGTCGTAGAGGAGGTCCTACGCCAGGGATGGCGTCGGTAGCGCCCAGGGAAGGGTTCACAGCGCCTCCTCGAAGGCCTGTCACCGGGTCAGCCGCGGAAATGAGAGAGCTCCTGAGGCAACCATGACACGACGCATACTGATCCGCGCCACCGGCGCGGCTCGACCCGGCCAGCTGGCCGGCCTGGGCAAGGCGCTGGCCGCAAGCGGCGCCCGGCTGCTGGACATCAACCAGAGCGTGACCTTCGACATGCTCTCCCTGGAGGCCCTGGTGGGGCTCGACCACGACAGCGACCTGGAGGCCGCGCTGTCCGCCGTGGGCGACGAGCTGGGCCTCGACGTCCAGGCGATCCAGGTCAGCGCCGAGGACTACCAGCGCTGGAGCAGCCAGGCCAGCCGGCCGCGGCTGATCCTGACGCTGCTGGCGCCGCACCTGCCCGCCGGCATCCTGGCCGAGGTGGGGGCGCTCACCGCCGAGCACGGCCTCACCGTGGAGCTGATCCACCGGCTCTCCGGCCGCGAACCGCTGGACGGCGGCGTGCCCCGCGACCACCAGAGCATCCAGGGCGCCTGCGTGGAGTGCTGGCTGCGCGGCGACGAGGTCGACCTCGACGCCCTGCGCGAGAAGGCCCTGGCGCTGGGCGCCATGCACGGCGTCGACATCGCCCTCCAGGAGGACTCCATCTGGCGCCGGCACCGGCGGCTGGTCTGCTTCGACATGGACTCCACCCTGATCCAGGCCGAGGTGATCGACGAGCTGGCCCGCCGCCACGGCGTCTATGACGAGGTGGCCGAGGTCACCGAGCGGGCCATGCGCGGCGAGCTCGACTTCCAGCAGAGCTTCCGCGAGCGCATGGCCAAGCTCCGTGGCCTCGACGAGTCGGTGCTGGCCGAGATCGCCCGGGACCTGCCGCTGATGGACGGCGTCGAGCGGCTGATGAGGCAGCTCAAGCGGCTGGGCTATCGCACCGCCATCCTCTCCGGCGGCTTCACCTACTTCGCCCGCCACCTGCAGCAGACCCTCGGCTTCGACGAGATCCACGCCAACGAGCTGGTGATCGAGAACGGCAAGGTGACCGGCGAGGTGCGCGAGCCGATCCTCGACGCCGACCGCAAGGCGCAGCTGCTGCGTGAGATCGCCGCCCGGGAGGGGCTCGCCATGGAGCAGACCATCGCCGTGGGTGACGGCGCCAACGACCTCAAGATGCTCGCGGCGGCGGGGCTCGGCATCGCCTTCCGCGCCAAGCCGCTGGTGCGCGCCCAGGCCAGCCACTCCATCTCGACGCTCGGCATCGATGCGGTGCTCTACCTGATCGGCTATCGCCAGGTGGACCTGGAGGAGCGGGGGGAGTGAGCGACACCTTCGAGATCTGGCGCGACCGCTTCGAGCGGCTGCGCTCGAACAAGGCCTTCGAGCTGACGGTGATCACCATCATCGTGGTCTCGGCGCTGCTGATCGGTGCCAAGACCTACGAGGAGGAGGTGAGTCCCTTCCAGGAGTGGATCCTGTGGCTCGACGTGGCGGTCACGGTGTTCTTCCTGGTGGAGATCCTGATCCGCATGGCCGCCGAGCGGCGCCTGCGGGACTTCTTCCGCAAGGGCTGGAACATCTTCGACTTCCTGATCGTCACCGCCAGCCTGATCCCCATGGACGACTCGGAGATGGTGCTGCTGGCGCGCCTGCTGCGCATCTTCCGGGTGCTGCGCCTGGTGTCGATGATCCCCGAGCTGCGCCTGCTGATCGCCGCGTTGTTCAAGTCGATCCCGCGCATGGGCTACGTGGCCCTGCTGATGTTCATCATCTTCTACATCTACGGCGCCATCGGCAGCTTCCTGTTCGCCAGCGTCGACGAGAAGCTGTGGGGGAATATCTCGCTGGCGATGCTGACGCTGTTCCAGGTGGCGACCTTCGAGAGCTGGGCCACGGCGGTGCTCTACCCGACCATGGAGCACTACCCCTACGCCTGGATCTATTTCCTCACCTTCATCTTCCTCAACGCCTTCATCTTCCTCAACATGATGATCGGCATCGTGCTCGACGTGATGCAGAAGGAGAGCCTGGCCATCGAGCTGGAGAGCGGGGAGGGGGAGGCCGCGGAGCTGCACGGCCTGCGCGACGACGTGCGCGAACTGCGCGACCAGCTCTCGCGGATGGAGCGGATGCTCGAACGCCGGAGTTGACAAAGCCGCCCAACCTTGATTCTCTATGGCCATGAACATGACGGCGTACGACCTCGACCTACGACTACTAGCCCGCTCCTGAGAGCGTGGGCGATGCCGCCTGCATCGCCATCGTCCTTCGCCAGAAGGTCCCGGTCGAAACGAGGTCGTACCATGTCAGCCATCACTTTCCGTCGTTCCATCGAATGCCAGTCCGCGCCGAATCGCCGCGAACACCGTCGTGTTCGCGGTTTCGTCGTGTCCGATACCGCGCGCAACGCCCCGACCGGCCCCCGGCCGTCGGGGCGTTGCCGTTTGTGAGCCGTATTCGCCAGAGTGCCGCACCGCCAGTCCAGGGAGACCGCCGCCATGATGCTCGACAACCCCGCCGCCAAGTACCGCCCCTTCGTCGCCGTCGACCTGCCCGATCGCCAGTGGCCCAACCGTCGCATCGAGAAGCCGCCGATCTGGACCAGCGTCGACCTGCGTGACGGCAACCAGTCGCTGATCGATCCCATGGACCAGGAGCGCAAGCAGCGCCTCTTCGACCTGCTGGTGAAGATCGGCTTCAAGGAGATCGAGGTGGGCTTCCCCTCGGCCTCCCAGACCGACTTCGACTTCGTGCGCTCGCTGATCGAGAACGGCAAGATCCCCGCTGACGTCACCATCCAGGTGCTGACCCAGGCCCGCGACCACCTGATCGACCGCACCTTCGAGGCGCTCAAGGGGGCGAAGAACGCCATCGTCCACGTCTACAACGCCACCGACCCGATGTTCCGCCGGGTGGTGTTCGGGGTCGACAAGGCCGAGTGCATCCAGATCGCCGTGGACGCCACCGCGCGCATCAAGCAGCGCATGGAGGAGGCGCCGGAGACGAACTGGACCTTCCAGTACTCCCCGGAGCTGTTCACCACCACCGAGATGGAGTTCGCCCGGGAGATCGTCGAGGCGGTGATGGAGACCTTCGGCGCCAGTGCCGAGAAGAAGATGATCGTCAACCTGCCGGCCACCGTGGAGGCGGCGACCCCCAACAACTACGCCGACCAGATCGAGTGGTTCTGCCGCCACGTGAAGGACCGCGACGCCCTGATCGTCAGCGTGCATCCCCACAACGACCGCGGCACCGGCGTGGCCGCCGCCGAGCTGACCCTGATGGCCGGCGCCGACCGCGTCGAGGGCACCCTGTTCGGCAACGGCGAGCGCACCGGTAACGTGGACCTCGTCACCCTGGCGATGAACCTGTACACCCAGGGGGTGCATCCGGGCCTCGACTTCTCCAACATCACGCCGGTCATGCGCGAGGTGGAGTACTGCAACCAGCTGCCGGTGCACCCGCGCCACCCCTACGTGGGCGACCTGGTGTTCACCGCCTTCTCCGGCTCCCACCAGGATGCCATCAAGAAGGGCATGGCCGAGCGCCGCGCCCATCCGGAGGCCGTCTGGGACGTGCCCTACCTGCCCATCGACCCGCTGGACGTGGGCCGCAGCTACGAGGCGGTGATCCGCGTCAACAGCCAGTCCGGCAAGGGCGGGGTCTCCTACCTGCTCGAGCAGGAGCACGGCATCGAGCTGCCGCGCCGCCTCTCCATCGAGTTCAGCCAGGTGGTGCAGGAGGTGGCCGACCGCACGGGCAGGGAGATCACCTCGCAGATGATCTACCAGGCCTTCGCCGACGAGTACCTAGAGCAGACCTCGCCCTTCGGCCTGGTCAGCCACCGGCTCTCCTCGGAGCCCGACAGCCCCACCGTCACCCTGGAGGCCACCATCGAGGAGCGCGGCGAGCGCCGTACCCTCGCCGGCCAGGGCAACGGCCCGCTGGCGGCCTTCATCAAGGCGCTGGCCGCCGCCGGCCACGACGTGGAGATCATCGACTACCACGAGCATTCCCGTGGCCAGGGCTCCGATGCCGAGGCGATCGCCTACGTGGAGGTGCGCATCGACGGCGAGGCGGTGTTCGGCGTCGGCACCGACGAGAGCATCACCAGCGCCTCCATGAAAGCGGTGATGAGTGCCATCAACCGCAAGCTCTCGACCCAGGCGCCGGCGGCCAATGTGACCGCCGCGTCGCTGGCATAACGCCGTTTCTGTAGGAGGGCAGCTCTGCTGCGCGACTGGCGCCGCAGGCGCCATGGCGGTGTTGTCCCGGCTCATCGGGCCACCGCCGGGAGGCCTGCGGCCTCCATCGCCCAATAAATTGGCCTCCTACAGCGGCGTCTTGCTTCCCTCGCCGGGGATCTCCCTGACCAGCCGCGGCACCAGGAACCCCGGCAGCATGTCTCTCAGGCCCGCGACCAGTTCGCGGGCCTGGTCGTCGGAGACGTCGAAGTGGGCCGCGCCGGCCACCGGGTCGAGCACGTGGAGGTAGTAGGGCAGCACGCCGGCCTCGAAGAGCCGCTCGGAGAGCGCGGCCAGGGCGTCCCGCGAGTCGTTGACCCCGCGCAGCAGCACGCTCTGGTTGAGCAGGGTCACGCCTGCCGCCTTGAGCCGAGCGCAGGCCGCGACGACGGCGTCATCGATCTCGTTGGCGTGGTTGACATGCAGGACCAGCACCTTCTGCAGGCGGGTCTTGCCGAGCCAGTCGAGCAGGGCATCGTCGACCCGATCCGGGATCACCACCGGCAGGCGGGTGTGCAGGCGCAGGCGCGTCAGGTGCGGGATCGCCTCGAGGCGATTCACCAGCCAGGCCAGCTGCCGGTCGCTGGCGGCCAGCGGGTCGCCGCCGGAGAGGATCGCCTCGCGGATCGTCGGGTCGTCGCGCAGGGTGTCCAGCGTGGCCTCCCACTGGGCCCGGGACGGCGCGTTGTCGCCGTAGGGGAAGTGGCGGCGGAAGCAGTAGCGGCAGTTGACCGCGCAGGCGGGGCTGGCGATCAGCAGCACCCGGCCGTCGTACTTGTGGATCAGCCCGCGAGCCGGGGTATGCGCGGCCTCCTGCAGGGGGTCGGCCACGAAACCGGGGGCCGGCACGGCTTCCTCGCCCAGCGGCAGCACCTGGCGCAGCAGGGGGTCGGTCGGGTCACCCGGTCGCATGCGGACCAGGAAGGCCTCGGGCACCCGGACCTCGAAGAGGGCATGGCCCGCCTCGGCGCCGGGGTGCCAGCGCGCGTCGAGCCCCAGGCGCCGGCACAGCTCGGCCGGATCGCGGATGGCCCCCGCCAGCTGCGCCTGCCAGGCGGGCGGCACGGGCAGCGGTTCGGTCTCGTCGTGACGCTGCAAAAGGATGGGGCTTCGGGTTATCATGCGGCACACCAGTCAACACGGGCGAGGCCGGCTCCCGACAGGAGGGCCTCGTCGAACTTCGTTTGCATGGGTGCGCCACCGGCCGTTGCCGGTGGCGCGCTACGATATGGGTGAGAGATCATGGCGAACTATTCTACCAACGAATTCAAGGGCGGTCTGAAGGTGATGCTGGACGGCGATCCCTGCTCGATCGTCGAGAACGAGTTCGTGAAGCCGGGCAAGGGCCAGGCCTTCAACCGCGTCAAGCTGCGCAACCTGATGACCGGTCGTGTCTGGGAGCGCACCTTCAAGTCGGGGGAAAGCCTGGAAGGCGCCGACGTGATGGACCTGGACATGGAGTACCTCTACAACGACGGCGAGATGTGGTACTTCATGAAGACCGACGGCTCCTTCGAGCAGTATCCGGTGGAGAAGAAGGCCCTGGGTGACACCGAGAAGTGGCTCAAGGAGCAGGTGGTCTACACCGTGACCCTGTGGAACGACAACGCCATCAGCGTGACCCCGCCCAACTTCATCGAGCTGGAGGTGGTCGAGACCGACCCGGGCCTGAAGGGCGATACCGCCCAGGGCGGCTCCAAGCCGGCGACCCTCTCCTCCGGCGCCGTGGTTCGCGTGCCGCTGTTCATCAACCAGGGCGAAGTGCTGAAGGTCGATACGCGCAGCGGCGAATACGTCTCTCGCGCTTGATTTTCCCGCTTTGTTCCTGAATCTGTAGGAGGCCAGCTCCGCTGGGCGAACGGAGGCCGAAGGCCTCCCTGCGGCAGCCACCCATGGCTGCCGACACCTTGGGCGCCTGGCGGCGCCAGGCGCGCAACGAGTTGCCCTCCTGCAGCAGGTTCCTTCTCCCTGTTCCGGGAGCTTCCCATGTCGGTGCCCGACTGGCAGCCCACTGCCTCCATCGAGACCCTGCGCGAGCGCGCGCGGCTGCTGGCCGAGGTGCGGGCCTTCTTCGCCGAGCGCGGCGTGCTGGAGGTGGAGACCCCGGTGCTGGGCCACGGCGGCAGCACCGACCCGCACCTGGCGTCGCTCTCGGCCGAGGCGACCACGCCGGCCGGCCGCGAGCGGCTCTGGCTGCAGACCTCGCCGGAGTTCGCCATGAAGCGGCTGCTGGCGGCCGGCGCCGGGCCCATCTTCCAGCTGGCGCGCTGCTTTCGCGACGGCGAGGTGGGGCGGCGCCACAACCTCGAGTTCACCATGCTGGAGTGGTATCGCCCCGGCGTTACCCTCGACGCGCTGATCGAGGAGACGGCCGCGCTGGTGCGCCGGGTGCTGGGCCGGGAACCGGGGGATGAGGCGGGGCCGCTGCGCCGCCGGCGCTACCGTGAGCTGTTCCGGGAGGCCCTGGCCGTCGACCCGTTCACCGCGCCGCTGGCCGACCTGCGCCGCCTGGCCGAGGAGAAGGGCGGGCTGGCCATGGCCGATGCCCTCCGGGACGACTGCCTCGACCTGCTCATGAGCCTCGTGATCGAGCCGCAGCTGGGCCGCGAAGGCATCGACGTGGTGGTGGACTACCCGGCGAGCCAGGCGGCCCTGGCGCGGCGCCATCGCGACCCGGAGGATGGCGCGTGGGTGGCGTCGCGCTTCGAGCTCTATCTCGAGGGGCTGGAGCTGGCCAACGGCTACGACGAGCTGACCGATGCCGCCGAGCAGGCCGCGCGCTTTGCCGAGGACAACGCCGCCCGGCGGGCGGCGGGACTGCCGGAGGTGGACGTGGACGCGCGCCTGCTGGCGGCACTTGCCCACGGCATGCCCGAGGGGAGCGGGGTGGCGCTGGGCATCGACCGGCTGATCCAGCTGGCGCTGGGCCAGTCGAGCGTGGCGGAGGTGATGGCCTTCGCCACGCCGCGCTGCTAAGAAGATTCTCAGCAAATGCTAGCGAAGTTAACCAGTGGGAGCTCGGGTTCCCCGAGCGAATGGCGCCGGAGGCGCCCCGGCAAAGTTGCTGGCGTTAGCAAATGCCGCCTGGGAGCCCTTCGGTCTCCATTCGCCGGGCAAAGCCCAGCTCCCACAAGAAGTGCTCAGCCTTAACTAACATTCACACTATTCTGCGAAGCTCCTGAAAAGCTCCCCAGCGACTGCCCCATCTGCACCTTGGCGCCGGGCGCGAGGGCGTCGGCGAAGGCCACCGGCTCGGCGAAGGCCATCACCACCGTGGAGCCGAGCTTGAAGCGACCCATCTCCGCGCCCTTCTCGAGCCGCACCGGCGTGTCGAAGCGGGTGCGCTGGACCTCGCCGGAGAGCGGGGTGACCTGGCCGGCCCACACCGTCTCGATGGCGGCGACGATCATCGCCCCCACCAGCACCATCGCCATGGGGCCGTGCTCGGTGTCGAAGTGGCACACCAGGCGCTCGTTGCGGGCGAAGAGGTTCGGCACATGCTCGGTGGTCGCGGCGTTCACCGAGAAGAGCCGGCCGGGCACATAGACCATCTCCGTCAGGGTGCCGCTCACCGGCATGTGGACCCGATGGTAGTCGCTGGGGGAGAGGTAGACCGTAGCGAAGCTGCCGCCCAGGTAGCGCCGTGCCGCCTCGCCGTCGCCGCCCAGCAGCTCCATGGCCGAGAAGTGGTGCCCCTTGGCCTGCAGCAGCTGGCCGGCCTCGATGGAACCGAACTGCGACAGCCGCCCGTCGGCGGGGCTCACCACCCCCTCGCCGATGGGGCGCGCGCCGTCCTTCAGCGCCCGGGTGAAGAAGTCGTTGAAGGTGGCGTAGGCCGTCGGGTCGGGCTCGGCGGCCTCGTTCATGTCGACCTTGAACTGGCGGATGAAGGCCCCGACCAGGCGGTTCCTCAGCCAGGGCTGGCGACAGTCGGCGAGGCGCCCCACCAGGCGCGAGAGCAGGTGGTGGGGCAGGGGGTACTGGATCAGGGCAAAGAGCCGGGAGAGTGACAAGGGCGTTCCTGTTTCTGTGCTCGAGAGCTATTTCTCGATCGGGGTGTCATCGCGGTTGCCCCACTCCTTCCAGGAGCCGGCATAGCCACGGATCTTCTCGAAGCCCAGCGCGCGGCCGACCAGCCAGGTGAAGCCGCTGCGGTGGTGGCTCTGGCAGTGGGTGACGACCTCCATGTCGGGGGTCAGCCCCAGCGCCTCTAGCTCGGTGATCAACTCGGCGTAGTCGCGCAGGCGCAGGGCGCGCTCGCGGTCCATGGCCTCGGTCCACTCCATGTTGACCGCGCCGGGGATATGGCCCAGGCGCCGGTTGTCGCCCTTCTCGCCGCGGTACTCTGCGGGGGAGCGGGCGTCCCAGACCGCGAAGCCCTTCTCGCCCAGGCGCTCGACGAGTTCGGCGCGGTCGATGAGGACCTCGGGGTGGAGCAGCTCCGCCTCGTAGTCGCTGGGCCGCGGAGCGGTGGGCTCCGTGGCGACCGGCTGGCCGGCCTCGCGCCAGGCGTGGATGCCGCCGTTGAGGTAGGAGTAGCGGGTATGGCCGATCAGCTCCAGGGTCCAGAGCAGGCGGCCGGCCCAGCCGCCGCCCTCGTCGTCATAGGCCACCACGTGGGTGTCCCGGGTCAGGCCGAGCTCGCTGAACAGCGCCGAGAGCTGCGCCACCGTGGGCTCGCGGCAGGGCACGTCGCCTTCGCCGCGCATCAGCCGGCCCTTGTCGAGGAACACGGCGCCGGGCACGTGGCCCTCGGCATAGCTCTCGGCCCGGAGCGGCACGTCGATGATCAGCAGCGAGGGCTCGTCGAGGTGCTCGGCGAGGCGGTCGGGCTCGACGATCAGGGGCAGCAGGTTGTCTTCGGAACTCATGGAGGCTCTCCTATCCTTGTGCTAGCGAGTCGACGATGCGGCGATAGCTGGCAAAGCGCTCGGGGTCGATCTCGCCCCGCTCCACCGCCTCGAGCAGCGCACAGCCCGGCTCGTGGCGATGGCGGCAGTCGCGGAAACGGCAGCGCCCGAGGTGGTCACGGAACTCGATGAAGCCTTCGGCGACCTGCTGCTCGTCGAGGTGGACCAGCCCGAACTCGCGGATTCCCGGGGAGTCGATCAGCTCGCCACCCGCCGCCGCGGGCAGGGCATAGAGGCGCGCCGTGGTGGTGGTGTGGGTTCCCTTGCGCGAATCCTTCGACAGCGCACCGATGCGAAGTTCCTCGTCGGGCAGCAGCCGGTCGATCAGCGAGGACTTGCCCACCCCGCTCTGGCCCACGAACACCGAGGTGCGTCCGGCCAGGCGGGCATGCAGGGCCGAGAGGCCGTCCTCGCGCTCGGTGGTGGTCGACACCACCGGGTAGCCCAGTGCCTCGTAGCGTGCCAGCAGGTCGCGCAGCTCGCCGCCCGTCTCGGGCAGCAGGTCGATCTTGTTGAGCACCAGCACCGGGGCGATGCCGGTGGCCTCGGCGGCCACCAGGTAGCGGTCGATCAGGTTGGCGTGGGGCGCCGGCTCCACGGCGAAGACGATCAGGATCTGGTCGATGTTGGCGGCCACCGGCTTGAGCTGGCCGCGGGCGTCGGGGCGCTCCAGCACGCTGTCACGCTCGCCCCGGGCCACCACCACGCCCTCCACGGTATGGCCCGCGGGATCCTGGCGGCCGCGCCAGATGACCCGGTCCCCGGTGACGAGCCCCTCCAGGTTGGCCCGCAGGTGGCAGCGTACCGCCTGGCCGCCCGCCTCGGGGCGCACGTCCAGGGTGCGGCCGAAGTGGGCGGTCACCCGGCCGGGCTGCTCGGGGCCATACTCGCCGGCGGCCAGCTTCTCGCTGTCCTGCTCGTCCTTCCGCGCGGCGCGGGCGGCGCGTTCGGCCTGGATCTTGTCGATACGCCAGCGCTGCTGGCGGCTCAGCTTGCGTTTGCTCATGGAGGCCCGAAGCTCGTTACAATGGGGGCTATTGTACTCACCCAAGGCGCCCGCTGTCGCGAACCGCACGGCGCCCTCCAAGGATTCCCCATGAGCCACAGCAACGACGCCAAGGACCCCCGCCAGCACCGCCTGGTATGGATCGACCTGGAGATGACCGGTCTCGACCCCGACCGTGAACGCATCATCGAGGTGGCCACCCTGGTCACCGATGCCGAGCTCAACGTCGTGGCCGAGGGCCCGGTGATCGCCGTGAAGCAGCCCGACAGCCTGCTCGACGGCATGGATGCCTGGTGCACGAAGACCCACGGCGAGTCGGGCCTGACGGCCCGCGTGAAGGCGAGCACCATCGATACCGCCGAGGCCGAGCGGCATACCCTCGAGTTCCTGCGCGAGCACGTGGCGCCCGGCACCTCGCCCATGTGCGGCAACAGCGTCCACCAGGATCGCCGCTTCCTGGAGCGCGAGATGCCCGAGCTGCTGGCCTTCTTCCACTACCGCAACCTGGATGTCTCCACCCTCAAGGAGCTGGCGAAGCGCTGGAACCCTGGCGCCATGGCGGGCTTCCAGAAGCGCAACGTGCACCTGGCCATGGATGACATCAAGGAGTCCATCGCCGAGCTTGCCCACTACCGCACCACCTTCCTGCGCCTGGCTGACGCCGAGAGCGACGAAGAAGAGTAGCGCCGGCTCTGTAGGCGGGCAGCTTGCTGCGCGACCGGCGCCGCAGGCGCCCGGCGGTGTTGCCAGGGTGGGGGAGACCCCGCGCGGGAGGCCTGCGGCCTCCATCGCCCAACAAGTTGGCCTCCTACAGGGCGATAGGCGCTTGTGGATGAGGCGTATTGTAGGAGGGTAATTTGGGGTCAGCCGCGGGTAATCAACGCTCGGCGCTTCTCCCGCTGGCGGGCCAGCGCCCAGCGCACGTGCTCGCGCACCAAGTCGGAGGGGTAGGGCAGCCGCGCCCACAGGGCGGCCTCCACGGCCTCGCTCCAGGGGGCGTTGCCGAGCCCCACGGCGAGGTTGCGCAGCCAGCGCTCGTAGCCGATGCGGCGCAGCGGGCTGCCGGCGGTCTTCTCGAGGAACTCCCCCTCGCCCCAGGCGAAGAGCGTGACCAGGCGGGCGCGGTCCAGGTCGTGGCGGGGGGCGAAGTCGGCCTCCCGGGTGACGCGGGTGAAGCGCGTGAAGGGGCAGACCAGTTGGCAGTCGTCGCAGCCGAACACCCGGTTGCCCATGGCCGCACGAAAGCGCTCGGGAATGGCGCCGTGAAGCTCGATGGTGAGGTAGGAGATGCAGGCCCGGGCGTCCACCACCCGGTCCTCGACGATGGCGCCGGTGGGGCAGGCCGTACGGCAGGCGCTGCAGCTGCCGCAGTGGTCGCCGTCGAAGGGCGCGTCCACCGGCAGCGGCAGATCGGTGTAGAGCTCGCCCAGGAAGAACAGCGAGCCCGCCTTCGGGTTCAGCAGCATGGCGTTCTTGCCGAACCAGCCGAGCCCCGCCTTGCGCGCCAGCGCCCGCTCCATCACCGGCGCCGAGTCCACGAAGGCGCGGTAGCCGAAGGGGCCCGCCTCGGCCTCGATCCGCCGGGCGAGCGCGGCCAGGCGCTTGCGCATCAGCTTGTGGTAGTCGCGGCCGGTGGCATAGCGCGAGACGTAGGCGGTCTCCGGCTGGCCCAGCACCTTGGCGGTTTCCACCTCGGCGGGCAGGTAGTCAAGCCGCACGCTGATCACCCGCAGGGTCCCCGGGACCAGCTCGGCGGGGCGGGTGCGCCGGGTGCCGTGCTTGGCCATGAAGCCCATCTCGCCGTGATGGCCGGCCGCCAGCCAGCGCGCCAGGCGGGCCTCGTCCTCGGCCAGGTCGATGTCGGTGATGCCCACCTGCTGGAAGCCGAGCTCGCGTCCCCAGGCCTTGATGCGGTCGGCCAGGGGGCGCAGGTCGGTGGCGTCGTCGGGGGCAGACGAGGAGCTCATGATCGCGGAAACACCGTGCAGGGGGCCGGCATCACTTGGCGCCGGCCGCGGAGGCTTTACACTGTTCTCTAACTACCGCCATGGTAAAGCATCGGGCCCAGGGAGACATCGCATGGCCGACACTCGATCCGCCCCGTCGCTGCATCCGCTCTACCGCGCCGACCAGGTGCGCGAGCTCGACCGGCGCACCATCGCCGCCGGCCTCGAGGGGTTCGCGCTGATGCAGCGCGCCAGCGCCGCCGCCTGGCAGGTGCTGCGTGCGCGCTGGCCCGAGGTGCGCTCGCTGACGGTGCTGTGCGGCGCCGGCAACAACGGCGGCGATGGCCACGTGCTCGCGGCGCTGGCCGCCGCCGAGGGGCTGGCCGTGCAGCGTGTCCTGCTCAAGGGCATCGATGAACTCGCCGGCGACGCCCGGCGTGCCGCCGACATGGCCACGGCGGCGGGCGTCGCCGCCGAGCCCTGGGAGGCCGGCATGGCCCTGCGCGGCGAGCTGCTGGTCGATGCCCTGCTGGGCACGGGGCTCTCGGGCGAGGTGCGCGGTGCCTGCCGCGAGGCCATCGCGGCGGTCAACGCCAGCGGCAGGCCGGTGCTGGCCATCGACATTCCCTCCGGGCTGCATGCCGACACCGGCGCGGTGCTGGGCGAGGCGGTCAAGGCCTCCGCCACGGTCACCTTCATCGGCGACAAGCTGGGGCTCTACACCGGGGCCGCCGCCGACCACGTCGGCGACCGGGTCTTCCGCGACCTGGGCGTGGACGCGGCGGCCGAGGCCGACCTCGTCCCGGCGGCCCGGCTGCTGGAGGCGAGGCTGGTCGATGCCTGGCTGCCGCCTCGCCCCCGCGCCGCCCACAAGGGCGACTGCGGCCACGCGCTGATCCTCGGCGGTGCGCCGGGCTTCGGCGGGGCGGCGCTGCTCGCCGCCGAGGCCTGCGCCCGGATGGGTGCCGGCAAGGTCAGCCTGGCCACCGCGCCTGCGCACGTCACGGCCAGCCTGGTGCGCCGCCCCGAGGTGATGGCCCACGGCGTGCGCGGCGCCGCCGACCTGGGCGGCCTGCCGGCGCTGGCCGACGCGCTGGTGGTGGGCCCCGGGCTTGGCCAGGGCAGCTGGGGCCAGGCCATGCTCCAGGCCGCCCTGGACGCCGACCGGCCGCTGGTGGTGGATGCCGACGGCCTCAACCTGCTGGCGACGCGCTTCGCCGGGCTGCAGCGCGACGGCTGGATCCTCACCCCCCATCCCGGCGAGGCGGCGCGCCTGCTGGGCATCGGGGCCGCCGAGGTGGAGGCCGACCGGCCCGCCGCCGTGCAGGCGCTGCGCGAGCGCTGGGGCGGGGTGGTGGTGCTCAAGGGCGCCGGCACCCTGGTGGCCGGGCCGGAAGGGGTCGCCGTCTGCCCCTTCGGCAATCCCGGCATGGCCAGCGGCGGCATGGGCGATGCGCTCTGCGGGATGCTGGGGGCGCTGCTGGCCCAGGGGCTGCCGCTGGAGGCCGCCGCGCGGCTCGGCGTGCTGCTGCACGCCCGGGCTGCCGACCTGGCGGCCCGCGATGCCGGGGAGCGTGGTCTGCTGGCCGGCGATCTGGCATCCTATGCGCGAATTCTGGTCAACCCGACGATGGGCAAGGACGATGCTGCTGCGACTCGATGACGAAGACCGCCAGATCCTGCTGGGCGAGTGCCTGGGGCAGGCCCTGGAGGGCGTGGGGCGGGTCTACCTCGAGGGGGAGCTGGGGGCCGGCAAGACCACCCTGACCCGCGGCATCCTCAGGGCCTGCGGCCACCGCGGAGCGGTGAAGAGCCCCACCTACACCCTGGTCGAGCCCTACGTGCTCGACGGCGTGCGGGTTCACCACTTCGACCTCTATCGCCTCGGCGACCCCGAGGAGCTCGAGTTCATCGGCGGCCGCGACCTGCTCGCCGATGACGCCCTCTGCATCATCGAATGGCCCGGGCGCGGCGAGGGGTGGCTGCCGAGGCCGGACCTGCGGATCACCCTGACCCTCTCGGGCAGCGGCCGCGAGGCGCGTCTCGAGGCCGAGAGCGACCATGGCCGGCAGGTGCTGGCGCGGCTCGAGGCGATGCCCGCGCTGGCCGACTGTCACCCCGCGGCCGGCAGCCGCGAAGTGGAGGGCGAGTCGACGCGATGAACAGCCGACGCCTCCTGCGCTGCCTGGCCGCGGCGGCCCTGCTGCTGCTTCCCCTGGCGCCTCTCCAGGCGGGCCAGGTCGACAACGTGCGCCTGTGGGCCGCGCCGGACCATGCCCGGCTGGTGTTCGACCTCGCCTCGCCGACCCGGGCCAGCGTCTTCGGGCTCGACAACCCGCGTCGCCTGGTGATCGACCTCGACGACAGCCGCATGGCCGCCGACCTGGCCGGCGTCGACCTCACCGGCAGCGCGATCAGCCGCATCCGCAGCGGGGTGCGCGACGGCAACGGCCTGCGCGTGGTGCTGGAGCTCGAGCGCGAGGTCGAGCCCCGCCACTTCACCCTGGCCCCCAACGACCAGTACGGCCACCGCCTGGTGGTGGACCTGGAGTATCCCGGCGAGAGCGCGGTGGAGGACCCCATCGACCCCATCGAGGCGATGATCCGCGAGCAGGAGATCGTCGCCAGCCGGGCCCGGGCCGAGGCGGGGGGCAGCGCCGCCCGGGTGGCGCCCGAGCCCGCCGTGGCGCTGCAGCAGGCCCAGCCGCACCCCAAGCGCGACATCATCATCGCCATCGACCCCGGCCACGGCGGCGAGGACCCCGGAGCCATCGGGCCCGGCGGTACCCGCGAGAAGGACGTGGTGATGGAGATCTCGCGGCGCCTGCAGCGTCTGGTCAACGAGACCGAGGGGTTCCGGGCGGTGATGATTCGCGATGGCGACTACTACGTCGGGCTTCGCCAGCGCACCCAGATCGCCCGCGAGCAGAAGGCCGACTTCTTCGTCTCCATCCATGCCGACGCCTTCAACAGCCCGCGTCCCAACGGCAGCTCCGTCTATGCGCTCTCCCAGCGCGGGGCCACCTCCGAGACCGCCCAGTGGCTGGCCGAGAGCGAGAACCGTGCCGACCTGATCGGCGGCGTCGACGGCAGCCTGTCGCTCAAGGACAAGGACGAGGTGCTGCGCGGCGTGCTGCTCGACCTGACCATGACCGCGACGCTCAACGACTCCCTGGCCATCGGCGGCCAGGTGCTCGACCGGCTGGGTGGCGTGAACCGGCTGCACAAGTCGCGGGTGGAGCAGGCGGGCTTCATGGTGCTCAAGTCGCCCGACATCCCCTCGCTGCTGATCGAGACCGGCTTCATCTCCAACCCCGACGAGGAGCGCCGGCTGCGCGACCCGACCCACCAGCAGGGGCTGGCGCGGGCCATCTTCACCGGCCTGAGCGACCACTTCCAGCGCAACCCGCCCCCCGCCAGCCTGCTGGCCTGGCAGCGCGACAACCAGCGCAGCACGGCGGGCAACGAGTATCGCATCCGCCCGGGCGACACCCTCTCCCAGATCGCCGAGCGCCACGGGGTGCCGGTCGCCCAGCTGAAGCAGGCCAACGAGCTCAACGGTGACGTGATCCGGGTGGGCCAGGTGCTGCGCATTCCCCGTTCCTGAGTCCGAGCCCATGACCGAACCACGACGCATCCGGGTCCTCGACCCGCGACTGGCCAACCAGATCGCCGCCGGCGAGGTGGTGGAGCGCCCCGCCTCGGTGGTCAAGGAGCTGGTGGAGAACGCCATCGATGCCGGCAGCCGGCGAATCGAGGTGGACCTCGAGGCCGGCGGTGCCCGGCTGATCCGCGTGCGCGACGACGGCAGCGGCATCGGCGAGGAGGACCTGCCGCTGGCCCTGTCGCGCCACGCCACCAGCAAGATCCTCTCCCTCGAGGAGCTCGAGGGGGTGGCGAGCCTGGGCTTCCGGGGCGAGGCGCTGGCCTCGATCAGCTCGGTCTCCCGGCTCGAACTGGTCTCCAACACCGATGACGACCCCACCGCCGGCTGGCGGGTGGTGGCCGAAGGGCGCCAGATGGAACCCCGGGTCTCGCCGGCCCCTCATCCCCGCGGCACCTCGGTGACGGTGCGCGACCTGTTCTTCAATACTCCGGCGCGGCGCAAGTTCCTGCGCACCGAGAAGACCGAGTTCGGTCACGTCGAGGAGGCCTTCCGCCGCCAGGCGCTCTCCCGCTTCGACATCGGCTGGGTGCTGCGTCACAACCAGAAGACCCTGCACCAGCTGCGCCCCGGCGACGACCCGGTCGCCCGCGAGCGGCGCATCGCGTCGCTGCTTGGCAAGGGGTTCCTCGAGAACGCCCTGCACCTGGACCTGGGGGCCGCGGGGCTGCGCCTGTGGGGCTGGGTGGGCCTGCCCACCCATTCCCGGGCCCAGGCCGACCAGCAGTACTTCTTCGTCAACGGCCGGGTGGTGCGGGATCGCCTGGTGGCCCACGCCATTCGCCAGGCCTACCGGGACGTGCTCTTCCACGGCCGCCACCCGGTCTTCGTGCTCTACCTGGAGGTCGACCCCACGGTGGTGGACGTCAATGTCCATCCCACCAAGCACGAGGTGCGCTTCCGCGATGGCCGCATGGTCCATGACTTCCTCTTCTCCAGCCTGCACCGGGCCCTGAGCGAGAGCCGGGCCGGCCATCCGGGGGCCGGCCATCCGGGGGCCGGCCATCCGGGGGCCGGCCACCCGGGCGGCGAGCCCCGGGAGGCGGGCGACGACGAGGCGCCGCAGGGCGGTGCGGCCGGCACGCCGGCGGGCGAGGGCGGCGACCGGGTCGCCGAGCGTGCCGGCCTGTGGCAGCAGCAGCCCATGGCGCTGCCCGGGCGAGAGGGCGAGCGCGTCACCCCCGACCGGGTCCGCGCCTTCATGGACGGCTACCGCAGCCTGCACCCCGACCACGAAGAGAGCCTGCTGACGCCCCAGCCGGCCTCGCCCGGGGCCGGGGGCGCCGCGGCCGGGGTGGCCCTGGCCGAGCGCCAGGCCGCACCGGTGTCGCCGCGGCCGGCCCTGCCCGAGGCCGACGATACCCGGGCGCCGCCGCTGGGCTTCGCCGTGGCCCAGCTGCACGGGGTCTACATCCTCTCCCAGAGCGAGCGCGGCCTGATCGTGGTGGACATGCACGCCGCCCACGAACGCATCGTCTACGAGCGCATGAAGGCCCAGGTGCACGGCGGGCGTCTCGAGGCCCAGCCGCTGCTGGTCCCGGTATCTCTTGCCGCCAGCCCCGCCGAGGTGGCCACCGCCGAGGCGGAGCGCGAGGCCTTCGCCCGCTTCGGGGTGGAGCTCGACGTGGCCGGCCCCGAGACCCTGCTGGTGCGCCAGCTGCCGGCGCTGCTCATCGATGCCGACGTGGAGCCGCTGGTCCGCGACATGCTCGGCGACCTGGAGCGCTACGGCCGCTCCGACCGGATCGAGGCCCATCTCAACGAGCTGCTGGCCACCATGGCCTGCCACGGCAGCGTGCGCGCCAACCGCCAGCTGACCCTGGCGGAGATGAACGCCCTGCTCCGCGACATGGAGCGCACCGAGCGCAGTGGCCAGTGCAACCACGGCCGCCCCACCTGGACCGAGATGAGCATGAAGGACCTGGACCGCCTCTTCCTGAGGGGGCAGTAGGTCGATGTCAGATACCCGTCCTCTCGCCATCCTGCTGGTGGGACCCACCGCCGCCGGCAAGACCGATCTCGCCATCGCGCTCCACGAGCGCCTGGGCCTCGAGCTGGTCAGCGTCGACTCCGCCATGGTCTACCGCGGCATGGACATCGGCAGCGCCAAGCCTTCGGCGGAGGAGCTGGCCCGCGCGCCGCACCGGCTCATCGACATCCGCGACCCCGCCGAGCCCTACTCGGCGGCCGACTTTCGCGAGGATGCCCTGCGCGAGATGGCCGAGATCACCGCCGCCGGCCGCGTGCCGCTGCTGGTGGGGGGGACCATGATGTACCTCAAGCGCCTGCTGGAGGGCGTCGCCAACCTCCCGGCGTCGGATCCCGCGCTGCGCGCCGAGCTGGAGGCCGAGGCCGCCCGCCACGGCCTGGCAGCGCTGCACGAGTCGCTCGCCCGGGTCGACCCCGCCTCGGCGGCGCGCATCCACCCCAACGACCCGCAGCGGCTGATGCGTGCCCTGGAGGTCTATCGGGCCAGCGGTCGCACCCTCAGCGAGCTGTGGGCCGAGCAGCGCCCGGAAACCTTTCCCTGGCGCACGCTGTCGATAGGGCTCGCCCCGGCGGATCGTGCCGTGCTGCACGAGCGGATCGCCCACCGCTTAGCGGCCATGCTGTCGGGCGGCCTCATCGAGGAGGTGGCGGCGCTGCGGGCGCGCGGCGACCTGCACCCGGGCCTGCCGTCGATCAGGAGCGTCGGCTACCGCCAGGTCTGGGCGTATCTCGACGGTGCGGTCGACCTCGAGACCCTGCAGCATCGCGGCATCGTCGCCACCCGGCAGCTGGCCAAGCGCCAGCTGACCTGGATGCGCAGCTGGGACGGCCTCGAGTGGGTGGACAGCCTGGGGGCCGACCCCCTGGGCAAGGTGCTGAAACTCGTGCGCGAATTCGGCAGTTAGCGTAAGATACGCCTTTCCGGTAGCCGGATGGCCAGGCCCCTCCGCGAGAGGGCGGGCGACGCCATGTGCAAGGCCAGCGAAACAACGTCAACCCCAGAGACAATTTCAGGGAGAGCAACATGTCCAAAGGGCAGTCCCTTCAAGACCCGTACCTGAACATCCTGCGCAAGGAGCGCATCCCGGTATCGATCTTCCTGGTCAACGGCATCAAGCTGCAGGGCCAGATCGAGTCGTTCGACCAGTTCGTCATCCTGCTGCGCAACACCGTCAGCCAGATGGTCTACAAGCATGCCATCTCCACCGTGGTGCCCTCGCGCAACGTGCGCCTGCCGGCCCAGGATCCTGCCGCGCCGCAGGAAAGCCAGTGAGGTAATGATTGTTTTTTGAACGTCCCGACGCCGGTGAGACGGCGGTACTCGTCCATGTGGATTTCCACGACGAACAGGAGCGCGAGGATCCGGGTGAGTTCCTCGAGCTGGTGCGTTCCGCCGGCGCCGAGCCGGCCACGCTGCTGACCGGCAGCCGCCATCGGCCGGACCCGCGGACCTTCGTGGGCTCCGGCAAGGTGGAGGAGCTGCGCGAGGCGATGGCCGTGCACGGCGCCGAGCTGGTGATCTTCAACCACGCCCTCAGCCCCTCCCAGGAGCGCAACCTCGAGCGCGTGCTCAAGTGCCGGGTGCTCGATCGCACCGGCCTGATCCTCGATATTTTCGCCCAGCGGGCGAGGACCCACGAGGGCAAGCTCCAGGTGGAGCTCGCCCAGCTGGAGTACATGTCGACGCGGCTGATCCGCGGCTGGACCCACCTGGAGCGCCAGAAGGGCGGTATCGGCCTGCGCGGTCCCGGCGAGACCCAGCTCGAGACCGACCGTCGCCTGCTGCGGGCCCGCATCAAGGCGATCCACAAGCGCCTCGACAAGGTGCGCAGCCAGCGCAGTCAGAACCGCCGCGCCCGCTCCCGGGCGGAGATTCCCAGCGTCTCGCTGGTCGGCTACACCAACGCCGGCAAGTCAACGCTCTTCAACGCCCTGACCGAATCCAGGGTCTATGCGGCCGATCAGCTGTTCGCTACTCTCGACCCCACGCTGCGGCGCCTGGAGGTCGAGGATGTCGGGCCGGTGGTGCTGGCCGATACCGTGGGCTTCATCCGCCACCTGCCCCACAAGCTGGTCGAGGCCTTTCGCGCGACCCTGCAGGAGGCCGCCGAGGCGACCCTGCTGGTCCACGTGATCGACGCCGCCGATCCGGATCGCGAGCTCAACGTCGCCCAGGTCGAGGCGGTGCTCGACGAGATCGGTGCCCTCGAGGTGCCGGTGCTCAAGGTGATGAACAAGATCGACCTGCTCGACAGCGCGCCGCGCATCGAGCGTGACGGCGAGGGGCGCCCCGAGGTGGTGTGGCTCTCGGCGCAGGAGGGCAGGGGGCTGGAGCTGCTGGCCCAGGCCCTGGCCGAGCGGCTGGCCGACGACGTGATCGACCTCTCGCTCAGCCTGGCTCCGGAGCAGGGCAAGCTGCGCGCCGGCCTTCACGAGCTGGGCGCGGTGCGCGAGGAGGCCTTCGACGACCAGGGGCATACCCTGCTGCAGGTGCGCCTGCCGCGGCGGGACTTCATGCAGCTGATGGCCCGGCTCGGCGAGCGCGCCGCCGACTACCTTCCCGCGGAGCTGCAGGAGCGGGCCGTCTGGGAGGAGTGAGGCCCCGGGCCACGCCGCCTGCCGTCCACGACCGGGACGCGGGCGGCACAGACAACGACAAGGTCGACAGGTGTCGCGGGCCGCTCGCCGGCGACGCCAACAGGATCGCAACCGACGCCCGCCGCTGGAGCCCCTCCAGCGGCGAGCGGCAACGCACAGTGGAGAAGACCTATGGCCTGGAATGAGCCTGGTGGTGGCAACCAGCACGACCCCTGGAGTGGTGGTGGCGGCCGACGCGGTGGCGGCAACGGAGGCGGCGGCGGTGGCAACCGTGGCGGCAACCAGGGCCCCCCCGACCTGGACGAAGCCCTGAAGAAGTTTCAGGACAAGCTCAACGGCATGCTCGGCGGCCGCGGCGGCAAGCGCGGCGGCGGTGGCGGCAAGGGCGGTGGCGGCAAGCCTCGCAACACCTTCGCGCTGCCGGGGCTGCTGATCGTGGTGGCCCTGGCGATCTGGGCGGCCACCGGTTTCTACCTGGTCGACCAGTCCGAGCGGGGCGTGGTGCTGCGCTTCGGCAAGTTCCAGGAGGTCGTCAGCCCCGGCCTGCACTGGAACCCGCCGCTGATCGATGACGTGCGCATGGTCAACGTCACGCGGGTGCGCTCGCTGACCCAGACCCAGTCGATGCTGACCCGCGACGAGAACATCGTCGAGGTCGAGATCTCGGCCCAGTACCAGGTGGCCAACCCCCGTGACTTCGTGCTCAACGTGCGCAACCCCCAGCTCTCCATCGAGAATGCGCTGGACAGTGCGCTGCGCCACGTGGTCGGCGGCACCGACATGATCGAGATCCTGACCTCGGGCCGCGAGATCCTCGGCAGCTCCGTGGCCAGCCGCCTGCAGTCCTACCTGGACAGCTACGGCACCGGTATTCGCCTGCAGACCATCAACATCGAGTCCACCACGGCGCCCGGTCCGGTCATCGACGCCTTCGACGACGTGATCCGGGCCCGCGAGGACCGCCAGCGGACCATCAACCAGGGCATGGCCTACGCCAACGCCATCATCCCCGAGGCCCAGGGTCAGGCCCAGCGCCTGGTCGAGCAGGGCCAGGGTTACCGCGAGTCGGTGGTGGCCGAGGCCCGGGGTCAGGCCAACCGCTTCAATGCGCTGCTCTCCCAGTATCAGAACTCGCCGGCGATCATGCGCGAGCGTCTCTACCTGGATGCCATCGCGGAGATCTTCGGCACCACACCCAAGGTACTGGTGGATGTCGCCGACGACAGCCCGCTGATGTACCTGCCCCTCGACCAGATGGGCGGCGGCGGCAGCGGTGGGGCTTCGTCCTCCGGCGAGCGGCTGGGCGAGCAGGGCGAGCTGGACCCGCGGGTGCTGGAACGCCTTCGCAGCGGCCAGCAGTCATCCTCGAGCAGCAACAGTGGAATCCGCAGGGAGGGCCGCTAAATGATCAACAATCGTTCCCTGCTCATCGTCGGCGGCCTTGCCGCCGTGGCCTGGCTGGCCAGCAACAGCCTCTACGTGGTCGACGAGACCGAGCGTGCCGTCAAGCTGCGCTTCGGTGAGGTCATCGAGGAGAACATCCAGCCGGGCCTGCACTTCAAGGTGCCGATCACCCAGACCATCCGCAAGTTCGATACCCGGGTGCTGACGCTGGACACCGATACCAGCCGCTACCTGACCCTCGAGCAGAAGGCGGTGATCGTGGACTCCTACGTCAAGTGGCAGGTGGTCAACCCGACCCGCTACTACGAGTCCACCGCCGGCGACGAGATGATGGCGATCCGGCTGATCCAGCCGCGGGTCGACGAGAGCCTGCGTAACGAGTTCGGCCGCCTGGACCTCCAGCAGATCATCGCCGAGCGCCGCGACGACCTGATGATCGGGCCGACCCAGGACCTCGATGCCCTGCTGCGCGAGGAGCTCGGCGTGGCGATCCGCGACGTGCGCGTCAAGCGGATCGACCTGCCCGACGACGTCTCGGCGGCGGTCTTCGAACGCATGCGCTCCGAGCGTGAGCGTGAGGCCCGCGAGTGGCGCGCCCAGGGCCAGGAGGAGGCCGAGCGCATCCGCGCCAACGCCGACCGGCGCCGTCAGGTGCTGCTGGCCCAGGCCACCGAGCGCTCCGAGACCCTGCGCGGTGAGGGGGATGCCGAGGCCGCGGCGATCTTCGCCGATGCCTACTCCCAGGATCAGGAGTTCTTCGCCTTCTGGCGCAGCCTGAACGCCTACCGCGAGAGCTTCCAGGGCGACGGCAACATGCTGGTGCTGGATCCCTCCAGCGACTTCTTCCGCTACCTGAAGAGTGCCGTGCCCAGCGGAGAATGAGCGCACGTTGCGCCGGGGTTCATCCCCGGCGCAAACGTGGTAGACTCCTGAAACCGGGCGTGGCCCGGTTTTTTTGTGGCCGTCTGCTTACGTTCACCCCCTGGCCATTCATTGTCTTGCTGGATGATACACATGACCATCGCTGACCGCTGGCTGCTGCCCGACGGCATGGACGAGGTGCTGCCTCCCCAGGCGAGCCGCATGGAGGAGCTGCGCCGGGCACTGCTCGATCTCTACCATCGCTGGGGCTATGACCAGGTGATGCCGCCCACCGCGGAGTTCCTCGACTCCCTGCTCACCGGTACCGGCTCCGACCTGGCCCTGCAGACCTTCAAGCTCACCGACCAGCTGACCGGTCGCATGATGGGCATCAGCGCCGACGTCACACCCCAGGTGGCGCGCATGGATGCCCACTCCCTGAAGCGCCAGGGGCCGGTGCGGCTCTGCTACTGCACCAACGTGCTGCGCGCCACCGCCGACCAGCACCAGGGGGGCCGCAGCCCGGTCCAGGTGGGGGTCGAGCTGTTCGGCCATGCCGGCCTCGAGGCCGACCTGGAGATCCTGCACCTGGCACTGGCGAGCCTCGCCGCGGCCGGGGCGCGGGAGATCCACCTGGCGCTGGGCCATATCGGCATCTACCGTAGCCTGGTACAGGCCGCCGAACTGGATATCGACCAGGAGCGGGCGCTGTTCGAGGCGCTGGAGCTGAAGTCGCCCGGCGAGCTGGCCGCCAGGGTCGCCGAGAGCGTGGGGGACCCGGCGCTGGCCGAGATGTTCATGGCGCTGGGCCGCCTGCACGGGGGTGTCGAGGTCCTCGACGAGGCCCGCGAAGCCTTCGCCGAGGCTCCCGCCGCGGTGGGGGCGGCGCTGGACCAGCTGCGCGCCCTGCATCAGGGAGTGATGGCCGCTCATCCCGAGGTCGAGCCCTACTTCGACCTGGCCGAGCTGCGTGGCTACGCCTACCACACCGGCATGATGTTCGCCGCCTACGTGCCCGGCTACGGCCAGGCCCTGGCCAAGGGCGGGCGCTATGACGATACCGGCCGCGCCTTCGGCCGGGCCCGGCCGGCCACCGGCTTCTCCATGGACCTCAAGCAGCTGGCCACCCTGGCGCCCGCCGAGCCGCCCCGCGTCGGCATCTGGGCCCCGGCCGAGGGCGAGGGGCTCGGGGAAGCGGTGCTGGCGCTGCGCGAGCAGGGCGAGCGGGTGGTGCAGGCCCTGCCGGGGCAGCGCACCGGCCCGGCCGAGCACCGCTGCGACCGCCAGCTGGTGCGGGCCGATGGCCACTGGCAGGTGACGGCACTGTAACTGACTGAATCGGGCTGGCCGGGTGTGACCACGCCGGCTCGCTGCAGCGAACCAAGGGCGCGACGCGAGCCGGCGCGCAGCAACGAGAGACGAGAGACCAATGGGCAAGAACGTAGTCGTACTGGGCACCCAGTGGGGTGACGAGGGCAAGGGCAAGGTCGTCGACCTGCTCACCGAATCCGCCTCCGCGGTGGTGCGCTTCCAGGGCGGTCACAACGCCGGCCACACCCTGGTGATCGACGGCGAGAAGACCGTCCTGCACCTGATCCCCTCGGGCATCCTGCGCAAGGACAAGACCTGCGTGATCGGCAACGGCGTGGTGCTGTCGCCCGAGGCGCTGATCAAGGAGATCCGCGAGCTCGAGGCCAAGGGGGTGCCGGTGCGCGAGCGGCTGCGCCTGTCGCCGGCCTGCCCGCTGATCCTGCCCTACCACGTGCGCCTCGACCAGGCCCGCGAGAAGGCCCGTGGCGTCGCCAAGATCGGCACCACCGGCCGTGGCATCGGCCCGGCCTACGAGGACAAGGTGGCCCGCCGCGGCCTGCGCCTGGGCGACATGCTGCACCGCGAGCGCTTCGCCTCCAAGCTCGGCGAGGTGCTGGACTACCACAACTTCGTGCTGGTCAACTACCACGGCGAGAAGCCGGTGGACTTCCAGCAGGTGCTGGACGAGGCCATGGAGATGGCCGAGGAGCTGCGTCCCATGGTGGCCGACACCGTGGGCCTGGTCCATGACCTGCGCCGCGCCGGCGAGAACATCCTCTTCGAGGGGGCCCAGGGCTCGCTGCTGGACATCGACCACGGCACCTACCCCTTCGTGACCAGCTCCAACACCACCGCCGGCGGCACCGCCACCGGCTCCGGCGTCGGCCCGCTCTACCTGGACTACGTGCTGGGCATCACCAAGGCCTACACCACCCGGGTCGGCTCCGGACCCTTCCCCACCGAGCTGTTCGATGACCACGGCCGCCACCTGGCCGAGCGTGGCCACGAGTTCGGGGCCACCACCGGTCGCCCACGCCGCTGCGGCTGGTTCGACGCCGTCGCCCTGCGCCATGCGGTGCAGATCAACTCGGTCTCGGGCATCTGCCTGACCAAGCTCGACGTGCTCGACGGCCTCGAGAACATCCGCGTCTGCGTGGGCTATCGCAGCAAGGATGGCGAGGTGCTGGACACGCCGGTGGACTCCGAAGGGTACGAGGCCATCGAGCCGCTCTACGAGGACCTGCCGGGCTGGAGCGAGTCGACCCTGGGTGCCAAGCGGGTCGAGGACCTGCCGGCCAATGCCCGCGCCTACATCAGCTACCTGGAAGCGAAGGTGGGCACCCCCATCGATATCATCTCCACCGGTCCCGACCGCAACGAGACCATCGTGCTGCGCAACCCCTTCGACGGTTGACGCGCAGGCCAGCGCGGGCGGCGAGCGCCGCCCGCGCTGGCCCGTGACCATGCAGAAGGCCGGCACTTGGTGCCGGCCTTCTGCATGAGTGGCCACTGTGTCACCGGGGCATCACCGCGCGGCGGCGATATCGTCGGAGATCAGCTCGTGGAGCGTCTCGAGGGCCATGTCGCTGTCGGCCTCCATCACCTCCTCGAGCCACAGCAGCGCCTGCTCGCGGTTGGCGCTCTCCAGCCCGTTGGCCTCGAGATAGGCCTCGGCCAGGGCCAGGCGAGCGCTGGAGTGGCCCTGACGGGCCGCCTGGAGCAGGTAGTCGGCTCCCTGGCGGGTGTCGCGCTCCAGGCGCTCGCCGCGCAGGTACTCGCGGCCCAGGGTGGCCTGGGCGCCGGGGTGGCCCGCCTCCGCGGCGTCGTGCAGCAGCTCCCGCCCGCGCTCGATATCCTCGGGCATCCCCTCCTCGCCGCGCAGCAGGATCCGCCCCAGGTTGGCGCGCGAGGAGAGATCGCCGCTCTCCACCGCCACGTCCAGCCACTCCCGGGCCCGGGCCGGGTCGGCCTCGACGCCGTTGCCCTCCAGGTAGGCCTGGCCGAGCAGCCGGGCGGCATGGGGGTTGCCGCCCTCGGCGGCGGGGCGCAGGTAGTCGAGCCCCCGCTCGGCATCCGCCTCGACGTGCTCGCCGAGCAGCAGGGCACGGCCCAGGGCCAGGCGGGCACCGGCATGGCCGGCATCCGCGGCGCCCTGCAGCAGGGTCATGCCGCGCTGCGGGTCGCTCTCGAGCAGCATCTCGCCGACCTCCGCGCGCGCCCCGGTGTGCCCGGCATTGGCGGCGCGCTCGAGCCAGGCGCGGGCCGCCTCGGGATTGGCCTGGACCCCCTCGCCGTTGAGGAAGGCCCGGCCCAGGTCCGCCATGGCGCCCGGGTGGCCCGCCTCGGCGGCTTCGATCAGCGCGTTGATGTCGCCCAGGGCGCCCCGGTCGCGGTTGACCCCGACCATCGCGTCATCGGCGGAGGCATGGCCGGCTTCCCGGGCGCGCGTCAGCCAGCGGGTCGCCTCGTCGAGATCCCGCGGTACGCCGCTGCCCTCGCGATAGGCGCGGCCCAGCACCACCATGGCGTAGGCGTCGCCCTGGCGGGCGGCCTGCTCCAGCAGGGCATGGCCGCGCTGGGGCTGCTCCTCCAGTGGCCCGCTGAGGTAGGCCTCGCCCAGCGAGGTCATGGCGGCGGTGTCGCCGGCCTCGGCCGCCTGCTCGAGCAGCGCCTCGCCGCGGGTGGGGTGGAAGGGCACCACCTCGCCCTCCAGGTAGGCGTCGCCCAGCAGGCGCAGGGCGCCCTCCTGGCCCTGTTCGGCGGCCTCCCTCAGCAGCGCCTCGGCCCGGCGGCCGTCGGCCGGCACGCCGCGACCCGCCAGGTAGGCGGCGCCGAGCTGCTGGGTGGCCCAGGGGTGGCCGAGCTCATGGCCACGCTCGAGATAGTCGACGGCCAGCCAGGGCTGGCTGGGGACCAGGGCGTCGTCCAGGTAGAGCGATCCGAGGTGGGCCAGGGCCAGGGGATCGTCCTGCTCGGCCCCCTCCTCGAGCAGCGCGATGCCGCGCCTGACCTCGGGTGGCGTGGAGAGGGCATTGGCGGCCAGGGTGGTGGCGGGGTCGTCACCGCTGCCGTCCAGGCCCATCGGCGCGGCCCGTTCGCGGGCCTCCTCGATCAGGGCCGCCCCGAGGATCACCCTGGCGTCCACGGAGCCGGCCTCGACCGCGTCCTCCAGCCAGCGCTTCGCCTCCGCCGGACGGGTCGGTCCCAGGTCGGGGTCGAGCAGGGCCTGGCCCAGGCGGGTCATGGCATCGACGTCACCGCGCTCGGCGGCCTCCTCGAGCAGCGCCATGCCCTGCTGCGGGTCACCGCCGCGCAGCAGCGCCGTGCCGGCGTGGCCGAGGGCATCCTCGTCGCCGGCCTCGGCGGCGCGGACCAGCCAGGCCTGACGCTGCTCGGGCTGGTCGCCGAGCAGGCCGTCCGCTGTGTAGAGCCCGGCGAGCCGCCGCATGGCCCCGGTGTCGCCACCGGCGGCCTGGTCCTCGAGCACCGCCTCGAGGCGTTTCGCGTAGTCCATGGCGCGCTCGGGGGCCGTCTCCCGCCAGCCGTTCGGCCCGTGGGCCTCGGCCAGGGCCTCGAGGGCATTGGCGTCCCCCCGCTGGGCGGCCTGCTCATAGAGCCGCTGGGCGCGCTCGGGATCGGGGCCGATCTGCTCGCCGCCCTCGGCGAGCAGATCGGCGAGGATCGGCTCGGCCCGCTCCACTCCCTCCTTGAGCGCCTGGTCGAGCAGATGGAAGGCGAGGCGCTCGTTGCGCTCGACGCCGTCACCGGCCAGATAGAGCTCGGCGAGCTTGAGCGAGGCCTGGCCGCGGATCGCCGACGGGGTCTCGATGGCACGGCCGTAGAGCCGGGCCGCCTCGGCGGGGTCGCGCTCGACCCCCAGGCCGTCATCGTGGAGCTTGGCCATCTCGTAGAACGCCGGCGGGATGTGCCGGGCCATCAGCGGCTCGAGGCGCTCGATGGCCTCGTCGTGGCGTCCCTGCTCGATGAACTCCTGGGCGCGATTGATCTGCTGCCAGTCATCGCCGGAGATGTTGGCCTCCGGGCGCCAGCCGAACCAGTCGCTGTACTCGGCCGGTACCTCGCCCTGTGGCGCGTCGGTACCGGTCGACAGGCCGGCGCTCCCGCAGCCGCTCAGCAGGGCCAGCAGGGCGAGGGAGGCCGTCAGTCTCGAGGGCGTGGAGAGGGGTGTCCGGGTCTGGGTCATGGGAAGGTCCTCGGCGTCGGCAGAAGGAGGGCGAGCGTCACGACTCGCCGAGACCCCGGAAGGCCTCGGTCTGGCGCTGCTCGTCGTCCTGGAAGATATGCGTCTGGGCATCGGGTGGCATGAGGTAGAGGGTCATGTACCCGCCGGCACTGCGGTTGTAGAGCGGCCGCACCCGATGCACGAAGTCGGCGACCCGGGGGTCGTCGAAGCGGGCCTGGTAGATCTCCATCCAGGTGAAGTACTGCGGGTCCTTGAGAAAGCCCGTGTACTGCTCGAGGGGGGCGAAGTCGCCCAGCGCGGCCGGGTCCTCGAGGATCCGGAACAGGAAGTCGACGCCGTCATGGAGGGTGTTGCCGTCGACCTCAAGGTCGAAGATCTCCTCGTATCCCTGGCGGGCGATCACCTGCATGTTGGTCACCAGGTAGAGCAGGGCATAGTTCTGGTAGTGGGTGGCGCGGCGCCCGCGGTTCACCTCGAGGGGCAGGGCCCCCTCCTCGGTCATGTCGTGCAGTGCCGAGTGGATGGCACTGACCCCGAAACGGAACAGCTCGTCGTCCTCGGTGATCACGCCGATGATGCTGCCGTAGAGGGCACGACGGTAGAAGTGGTTGTTGCAGCAGCTGTTCTCGGGCTCGCCGGGGATGTCGGCATGCTGGTGGGCGAGCCCGTTCAGCCAGTCCTCCAGGCGCTCCCGCTCCTCCTCCAGCCCCTCGACGAAGGGGCGCACCGTGGCATAGGCCATGCCGGCGGCGAACAGCATCGACTCGGTGGCGAACCAGGCCTGGGGCTGGGTGGAGTCGTAGTGGAAGTCGGTGAGCGCCTCGGCCTCGGCCCAGTGATCCAGGTAGCGGACCAGGCAGTCGGCATAGTAGGTATCGCCGCTGGCGACGAAGGCGCCGGCCAGCATCGAGACGTTGTCCTCGAAGCGGAACAGCGGCTCCGAGGCGAGCTCCCACTCCTCTGGATTGGGGTAGTACCCCGGGATGCGCACCCGGGTGGTGATGGGCTCGTAGGCCAGCAGCTGCTCGCAGCTTGGCCCGCGGGCGAGCTCGTCGATCTCCTGCAGCAGGATGGCGTTGTCGGTGGACTCGAGCTCGGCCATGCGCTCGGCCACGTCGAAGTAGCCGGCGTCCGGGTCGGTGACGCGATACGCCGAGAGGTCCAGGGCCTCGCGCTCCTCGCGGCCGAGCAGCTCCTCGGCCCCGGCGCCGCCGGCGAAGCCGGCAAGCAGCAGCGGCAGCGCCAGGCGGCTCAGGTATCGGCTCGGGGCGGGGCGTCGGGCCTCGGGCAGGGGCTTGCACAGGGGCTTACACAAGGTCATGGGGGCGTCCCGTATAACGCAAGGGTGGTGAGTCATGGTGTCGGGGCATGCAGGCGGAAGGCGGCGAAGTCCACGTGCTGGTCGCGGGGCGTTTGCCACTCCTCACCGGTGCCGCCGAAGAAGGTCGAGAACATCAGGCCGTCGATGGTCAGCTCGGGGGTGGTGCGGAAGACCAGGTCGTCCTGCTCGAGCACCGGCTGGCCGTCGATCCACACCCGGGCCACGCCGTTGGCCTCGCCCGGGTCGTTGAGCAGCAGCTCCTGCTCCACGGTCACCCAGCGCCCGGTGGGGAAGCTCCAGGCACCGCGACCCAGCGACTCGCCCTCCCGGTCGACCACATAGGGGTAGAGCTCGCCCTGGCCATGCTCGCGCCACATCAGGCGCATGGAGAAGCCGCTCTCGCCGTCCACCTCGTCGCCGCCGCTGGGGGCGTCGCCGCCGTAGAGGCCCGGGAGCTTGCCGCCCTTGACGAAGTCGAAGCCCTCGGCGAAGCGCACGCGGTAGCTCAGGCAGGTGCGCTCGGCACCGGCCAGCGCCGCCGGCTCGGTGTAGAAGCCCGCCCCGCCCCGGGGCTCTTCGCCGGGTGACGAGCTGCCGGCGGGGTAGTGGACCCGCAGGCCGGGCTCATCGAGGCCGGTCTGGCCGATGCCGAGGCGCTGGACGTTCTCCTCGGTCCCCCAGTGGCGGTGGGTATCGAATCCCTCGCGGATCGCCTCGTGGCCGCTGGCGGCGGCGCCGGGGCGCGGGGCATCGACCTCGGCGTAGCGGGTCGAGCAGGCCGCGACCCGGGGGAGGGTCGGCCGGGCCTCGGCATCGCCGTCGGCCATCACGACGCCGGGGGCGAGGGCCGCCATGGCCCCCGCCAGGGCGAGACCGACGGCGGAGCGCCGGGGGTTGGAGGGAAGGAGAATCGGGTGCTGTGACATGGGTGCCTCCTCGGGGAGTGCGCCCGCGACCGTCCGGCGGCCGCGGGAAGGGATTGCATGCTGTCAGGCGTCGTCTTCCTGCATGGCGGCGCGGTAGATGCGGTCGCCGAACTGGATCACCGCGCGGGCGCCCTGCCAGACCCACTCGGCGGTGGCGCCCAGCAGCGGCGCCTCGGTGAAGCGCACGTCCACCGGCTGGCCGACGCTCTGGGCGGGCAGGTCGCGCTCGGGGACCAGCAGCACGCTGGCGACGTTCTGCTGCTGGCGGACCCAGCTGGGGAAACCGGCCCGCGGCTGGCGCTCCACGTCGAGGGCGACGTTGCGTACCCGGGCACGGATCGGCCCTGAGGCGTCGGGCAGGGAGATGTAGGCGGTCTGGTTGGGCTCGATGCGGGCGATGTCCTGCATGTGCACCAGCGCCTCCACCATCACGTCGTCCTCGCCGGTGCGGATCAGCGTCATGATCCGCTCGCCCTCGTTGATGTAGGTGCCGTCGGCGCTGGAGAGTGCCCAGGCCACCAGGCAGTCGCAGGGGCTGTAGATCTCGTTGCTGGCCTGGCGCGCCTCCAGAGCGGTGATGCGCGAGCTCTCGTAGTCCCGGGCGGTCTCGAACTGCTCGATGCGCGCCCGGGCGATCTCCGGCGATACCGACTCGAAGGAGAGGGTGTCGCCGCTGGCCGGCTGGGCGGAGTTGGCCAGGCTGACCTCCTGGCTGCCGGCGTCGAGGTGCTCCTGGAGGTTCTCGATCAGTCGGTTGTTGTAGCGCTGGGCGGCATCGGCCAGGATCAGGTCCGACTCCAGGTCGCTGTTCACGACTCGGGTCAGGCGCGCATCCCGCTCCACGCGGTCGCCGGCCTGGAGCTCGTGGGCGGCGAGGATGCCGGGCCCCGGGGCCCGGATGTCGATCCGCGGCGCGGTCACCGCGGCGAAGCTGGGCTCGATCATCATGAAGTTGCGGTAGGCGGTGGCGGCCACCACCAGCGCCAGCAGGCCGATGGCGGCGAACAGCAGCACGTAGCGGCGCCCGCGATGACGCGGCCGCGAGGCGGGCAGCGGCTGGCTCACGCCGGCCTGGCGCTTGCGCGGCGTCTGGGGGTCCTCGCCGGCCATCAGCGCCTCGACGCTCGCGGTGCGTCCGCTGAGGCAGCTGCGGATCACCTGGCGCAGCAGCTCCCGGTGGGGCGGCTCGATGTCGGTGATCTCGAAGCCCACCGTGTAGCCACGACCGTCCCGGTCCGGGGTGACGCGGCGGCATTCGGCCTGCACCGGGATGATCAGCTCGGTGGCGCCGGCCGTCATCAGCAGCGACGCCGAGAGCGCCTCGCCGGGCTGGTAGGCGCGCTCGGTGTGCATCGCGAAGCCGCCCAGCGAGACATCCACCCCGGTCAGGGTGCTGCCGTCCGCCAGCCTCACCCGGAAGGGCGGGGAGACGCGGATATGGCGGCGCTCGTCGCGGCGCTCGTGATGGATCCGGTCGCCGCGTGTCTGGCGCTCGTGGTCCCGGGCGCTGCCGGGCATGCCGCCGAGGGTCGGTTCGTGTCGATCCTGATCACGCGGATCGGAATGATGGTCAGCCATCCGTTGGTTCTCCTTGCTCAAGGGCCGGCCGTCGTCACGGCCTCCATGACGGGGTCGTTCTCGACCCTGAGGCGTACGTTGACGAGGGTCAGGCGCTGCTGGTCCAGGGTCAGGGTGCAGCCCGCATCGGGGGTGCAGCGTGTGGTGTCGGCCAGGGGCTCGCCGTCGGGTCCCGTGATGCGCTCGGCGACCCCGGGGGTCAGGGAGAGGGTGCTCGAGAGCAGGCCGTCGGCGCCGTCGATCCGCTCGGCGCGGACCCGCTGGCGGGCCAGGCGGTCGAGCAGCGCCTCGTTGACCCGCAGCTGTCCCTCGGGAAGCTGCACGGTGCCGCCCTCGGGCAGGGTGGTGATCACCTGGGCGAGCCAGCGGTTGGCGTTCTCGGCAGGCTCGGTGGCCCCGTTGCCCAGATCCCTGGCGATGGCCAGCGACATCCGGTCGGGGGGCTGGAGCACCCCGGTGGAGAGGATCAGCACGAAGAGCAGCGCGCCGTAGGCAAAGCCGTGCAGCACATGGCCCATGCGCCGCTGGCGGCGAACGGCGACCGGGTCGTCGGGCTCGCCGGCGGAGATGCCCTGGCGGGACCACTTTTGGCGGTTGAAGCGGAAGCTCACGTAGGTCTTGAGGATCGCCCCCCACACCTGGTTGTAGTAGATCAGCGGGATCCACAGCAGGCTGAAGCGTCCCCGCTGCCAGGCCAGGATCAGGGTGGCGATGCCGCGGGTGAAGAGGATCCACAGCAGGTAGGCGAACAGGAACGAGGGACGCACGAACAGCGTCACCAGGATCGCCACCGTGGGGCCGATCAGGGTGGTCCACATGGAGAGCCGCTGGTCGACCAGGCTCCACCAGGCAAACAGGCCCATGGGGCGCGGCCCGAGGGCAATGGCTCGATTGCTGGTACGCAGCATGTTGCCGTACCAGCGGCGCATCAGGTCGGTGGTGGAGGCGAAGAAGCGCCGACGGTCGGGCAGCTCCTCGTAGCCCGAGACGTAGACATCGGGGATGTAGCGCATCCGCCAGCCGTTCTTCAGCAGCCAGAACCAGGTCGACTTGTCGTCCCCGGAGAGGAACTTGAAGCGGCCGAAGCGCCAGTGCTCGACCTGGTCGTTCTCGACCAGGTCGATGAAGTCCGGCTGCACCGCCAGGTCGGCGCGGAAGGCGCTGTAGCGGCCGGTGAGCACCAGCAGCCGCCGGGAGACCGACAGCGAGCTCATCACCAGGTGGCGCTGGGCATAGCGCAGGTCATACCATTCGCGGGTGGCATCGTTGCCGGTGACGATGGCGCTGTTGTTGGTGGTCAGGGCGCCGAGTCCCGGGTCGGCCTGGAAGAACGACAGCGAACGCCGCAGGGTGCCGGGCTCCAGGCGGATGTCGCCATCCATGGAGACCAGCAGGGCGCCCGGGGCGGGCAGGCGACGCGAGATCGCCCGCAGCACCTCGGCCATGGCCGAGCGCTTGCCGTCCCCCTTCTGGAACATGTAGCGGACCTCGACGTGGTCGGGCCAGCCGTGGTCGTCCAGCACATGGGTGATCACGTCGACATCGGTACGGTCCGAGATCGAGGCGAACAGCACGGTGGGCACGCCGTAGTCGACCAGTTCGCGCACCAGGGCATCGTAGACCCGGAAGTTCACCTCCCCCTCGATGCGGTAGGAGGTGCAGAGCACGTAGAGCTCCGGCGGCCGGGAGTGCTCGGCCGCCGCATCCGCCTCGGCGCGCAGGCGCGGGAAGATGCGGCGGTTGTACCACACCGAGCGCAGGGCCTGGACCAGCCACCAGGTGTAGCGCCAGGCGCCCACGGCCCCGATGGCGAAGAAGAAGCTCTTCGACTCCGGGCTGAACACCTCCGAGGGGAGCTCGACGATGATCACCACCAGCGCGGCCAGGATCAGCACCAGGGTGGTGAGTTCCGTCACGCGGCTGGCGACGGAGCGATCGACGGGTGGTTTCGACATCACGCTGCCTCAGGCCACGATGGGCCGCACGGAGTCGCCCCGGCCGATGGCGTAGTAGGCGAGCCCGGCGGCCTTGACGCTCTCGGGAAGGAAGAGGTTGCGGCCGTCGACCACCACCGGCTCGCGCAGGGTGTCGCGCAGCTGGGCGAAGTCGACGGTGCGGAACGCCTTCCACTCGGTGCAGATCACCAGCGCATGGGCGCCCTCCAGGGCCTCGTCGCGGCGCGCGCTGATCACCAGGTCGTCGCGCTCCCCGTAGAGCCGGCGACACTCCTCGGCGGCCTCGGGGTCGAAGGCCTGGACCCGGGCACCGGCCTCCCACAGCGCTTCCATCAGCGCGCGGCTCGGCGCCTCGCGCATGTCGTCGGTGTTGGGCTTGAAGGCCAGTCCCCACAGGGCGATCGTCTTGCCGGCCAGCTGGCCGTCGAAGGCCTCGCAGAGCTTGTCGAAGAGCTTGCCCTTCTGGCGGGCATTGACCCGCTCCACCGCGCCGATCATCTCGGCCGGGTAGCCGGCCGCCTCGGCGGTGTGGGCCAGCGCCTTGACGTCCTTGGGGAAGCAGGAGCCGCCGTAGCCGCAGCCGGGATAGATGAAGTGGTAGCCGATGCGCGGGTCGGAACCGATGCCGTGGCGCACCTCCTCGATGTCGGCCCCCAGGCGTTCGGCCAGGTTGGCGATCTCGTTGATGAAGCTGATCTTGGTGGCCAGCATGGCGTTGGCCGCGTACTTGGTCAGTTCGGCGCTGCGCACCGACATGAACATCAGCTTGTCCTTCTGGCGGTTGTAGGGGCCGTAGCACTCGCGCATGGCGCTCCTGACGCGCTCCGCTTCGGTGCCGACCACGATGCGCGAACCGCGCGAGAAGTCCTCGATGGCCGCGCCCTCCTTGAGGAATTCCGGGTTGGAGCAGACGTCGAAGGGCAGCTGCACCCCGCGACGGTCGAGCTCGGCGGCGATCACCCGCTCCACCTTGCTGGCGGTACCCACCGGCACCGTCGACTTGTCGACGATGATCCGGTAGTCGGTCATGTGATGGCCGATGGTCTCGGCGACCTTGAGCACGTGGCGCAGGTCGGCGCTGCCGTCCTCGTCGGAGGGGGTGCCCACGGCGATGAACTGCAGCAGGCCGAAGGCCACGCCCTCGGCGGCATCGGTGGTGAAGCGCAGGCGACCGGCCGCCTGGTTCTGGCGGATCAGGCTCTCCAGGCCGGGCTCATAGATCGGCACCTGGCCGTCGTTCAGCCTGGCGACCTTGTCCGCGTCCACGTCGACGCAGATGACATCGTGGCCGACGTCTGCGAGGCAGGCGCCGGTCACGAGTCCCACATAACCGGAACCGAAGATGGTAATCCTCATGGTCGTCGTTGCTCCTTGCTGATGGGCCTCTCCCTGCCGGTCGCAACCTGCCCTTCGCGGCAGGGCGGCGGGCGGTGGCGCGACAGGGGGCCGGGTCTAGGGGGCATGCGACCATTCCTGGCAGCAACAATTGGGCCAGGTTTTAAAAATATATTAATTTCAATGACTTGAAAGAAGAGGCGAAGCGGCGTCGCCGAGGGTCAACGCCCGGACCGTCGCCTGGTGGCGACAGAACGAGCGAGACTGGGAAGAAGGCAGGGAGAACAAGGGGTTGGGCTGTTGCCGTTCGGCAACGGTCAGTCGGAGATTCTTTTCAAGATACTGAAAATAAACGTCTTTTCAGGACCGGCTCGACGGGTCAGTAATCGATGCCCCGGCGGGCCTGCACGCCCGCGTTGAAGGCGTGGCGGACCTCCTGCATCTCGGTGACGGTGTCGGCCATGGCGACGAGCTCGCGGTGGGCGTTGCGGCCGGTGACGATCACCGACTGCTCCGGCGGGCGATGCGCGATGGCGCGTTTCACGGTCTCGATGTCCAGGTAGCCGAACTTGAGCATGTAGGTGAGCTCGTCGAGCACCACCAGGTAGACCGAGGGGTCGGCCAGCATGCGCTCCGCCTCGGCCCACACCTGGCGGCAGGCGGCGGTGTCCGCCTCGCGATTCTGGGTGTCCCAGGTGAAACCGGTAGCCATGATGGAGACCTCCAGGTTGGGGTCCTCCACCAGCCGCTCGCGCTCGCCGCACTCCCACAGCCCCTTGATGAACTGCACCACGCCGACCTTGTAGCCATAGCCCAGCGCCCGGGTGACGGTGCCCCAGGCGGCGGTGGTCTTGCCCTTGCCGTTGCCGGTGAAGACCAGCAGCAGGCCGCGCTGCTCGGTGGCGCTGGCGACCTTCTCGTCGACGCGGGCCTTGAGCTTCTGCATCGACTGCTTGTGGCGGGTATCGCGATCGTTCATCAGGGCTCCGTGTTCTGTACAAGGCCTGTCAAGGAAAGTCGACAGCATACGCGAGCCGGCGGGTCGCGTCAGCACCCCTGGCGCACCCGGTCCTCCATGCGGGCCAGGAATACCGCCATGATGCGGTCGTAGAGGGCGCGACCCAGCACTGCGTCCTCGATGCCGGCATCCACGTTGGGATTGTCGTTCACCTCGATCACCACCACGCGCTCGCCGGACTGCTTGAGGTCGACGCCATAGAAGCCGTCGCCGATCAGCCGGGTGGCCTTGAGCGCGGCCTTGATCACCGCCGGCGGCACCTCGGCGGGGTCGTGGGTGGTGAAGCCGCCGCTCTTCACCCGGGCGCCGGAGTGGTCGTAGATCTGCCAGTGTCCGCGGGCCATGAAGTAGCGGCTGGCGAACAGCACCTGGCCATCGAGCACGCCGATGCGCCAGTCGTACTCGGTGGGCAGCCACTCCTGGAGCAGCAGCAGGGCGGAGTCCTCGAACAGGCGGGCGCTCTCGCGCTCGAGCTGGGTCTGATCGATCACCTTGACCACCCCGCGGGAGAAGGCGCCGTCCGGCACCTTGAGCACCAGCGGGAAGCCGAGGTGGCCGATCCGCTCGGCCAGCGGGCGGCGGTCGCCGCGCTTGAGCAACACGCCCTCGGGGGCCGGCACGCCGCGGGCCCGCAGCAGGGCGTGCAGGTAGACCTTGTTGGTGCAGCGCAGGATGTCCCGGGGCGCGTCGATCACCACCAGCCCCTCGTGCTCTGCCAGCCGGGCCATGCGGTAGGTGTGGTGGTCCAGCGCCGTGGTCTCGCGGATGAACAGGGCGTCGAACTCGGCGAGCCGGGCGGCGTCGCGGCGGGTGATCAGCGAGACGTCGATGCCCAGGCGTCGCCCGGCGCGAATGAACGCCTTCAGGGCGCTGCGGTTGCTGGGGGGCAGCGCCTCCCCGGGGTCGACCAGCATCGCCAGGTCGAAGCGGTAGCGCCGGCGCGCCTTGGGGGTACGCCACACCTGGCGCGAATGGCGGTTCAGGGCGCTGGCGAACAGGTCCTGCTCGTCGAGGGTCAGGTCGCGCAGACGCACCGGCCGCAGGCGCGCCAGCCGCCAGAGATCGTGGCGCCGCACCAGCCTCGCCTCGAGCAGCGGGCAGGGCAGGCGCTCGAAGAGCTTGCGGGCGAGCCGTGACAGCGCCGGCTCCCGGCACTCGCCGAACAGCACGCGCAGGGTCAGGCTGTCGCCGGTCAGCGAGCCCTGGCGGGCCAGCTCCCCGAGCAGCGGCGCCAGGGTGTCGAGTTGCAGGTCGATCAGTGCCTTGCGCGACAGCTCGTTGAGCGTCTCCACCGTGGGTAGCACCCGCTGGCCGCGGGCCTGGGCGAGCAGCGACACGTAGTAGCCGGTGCCCAGGTAGTCGAGCTCGCTGCACAGGTTGATCACATGGGTGGTGCGATCCGACGCCTCGGTGACCCGGTGGCGCCGGTCCTGGGCCAGGAAGTCGTCGGCGGTGATCAGGTCCTCGGAGGGGTAGTAGGGGTGCCAGTCTTCCAGGCGGTCGACGACGATGCGCAGCGGGCACATGGCAGGGCTTCCGGATGGGGCGGCGGCGTGCCGCCCGATGGCCGCCAGCATGCCCGTGAGCCGGGCCATGGACAAGTCGCCCGGCGGGTGAAAAGATTTCATGACCCGCCGCGCTGACAGCGGCCCCGGGCATGATCACAATCGGCGCGGGACGTTCCGGAGAGAGACGATGACCACCACGCTGCGCCAGGCCCGAGGCCAGGACCTGGATGCCCTGCACCGCCTGGAGCAGGGCGCCTTCGAGGGTGACCGCTTCACCCGCCGCCAGCTGTGGCACCTGCTCAACCGCGCCCACGCCGAGACCTGGGTCATCGAGCGCGAACCGGAGGGCGATGCCCCCGGGCGGCTGCTGGGCTACGGGACCCTGCTGTTCCGCCACGGCAGCCGCCGCGCCCGGCTCTACTCGTTCTGCGTGCATCCCGAGGCCCGCGGGTCGGGGCTCGGCCGCCACCTGCTCGAGACCCTGGAGGCCGCCGCCCAGGCGCGCGGCAGCGAGCGTCTCGGGCTCGAGGTGCGCGCCGACAACCGCGTGGCGCTGGGGCTCTACCGGCGCATGGGGTTTCGCCTGGAGCGCTGGCTGCCGGACTACTACGAGGACGGCTGCGCCGGCTGGCAGATGGTCAAGGAGCTCGAAGCGGCGGCGCTGGCGCCCCGGGGCTGATAGAATCCCGGCGTCTTCCCATCACCTTCAGGAGCCGCCATGCCCTCCTTCGATATCGTCTCCGAATTCGACGGCCACGAGGCCAGCAACGCCGTGGACCAGGCCAGCCGCGAGCTGCAGACCCGCTTCGACTTCAAGGGCGTCACCGCCAGCTTCGAGCTCAACGGCGAGACCGTCTCGCTGGAGGCCGAGGTGGACTTCCAGCTCAAGCAGATGCTCGATGTGCTGCGCAACAGGCTCATCGGCCGCGGCATCGATGCCCGCTGCATGGACGTCCAGGAGCCGGTGCTCTCCGGCGTGCGCGCCCGCCAGGAGGTGAAGCTCAAGCAGGGGCTCGACCAGAAGGAGGCCAAGGAGATCGTCAAGCGCATCAAGGAGTCCAAGCTCAAGGTCCAGGCACAGATCCAGGGCGAGAAGGTGCGTGTCACCGGCAAGAAGCGCGATGACCTGCAGAGCGTCATGGCGCTGCTGCGCGGCGAGGGCGGTCCCGACCTGCCGCTGCAGTTCGACAACTTCCGCGACTGATCCCCGCGGCGCCGGGCCTGCCGGCGAGATAGCCCGCCCTGCCCGGTGGCCATAGGCGATCGCGATTGGCCAGCGCCGCCCGGCTGCGCTTCAATGGAGGTATCGCGACGCAGGGAGTGCCCGATGTCCTCGATTCGACGCCTGTTCTTCCTGGTCATCGCCTGGCTGAGCTTCGGCCTGGGGGTGGTCGGCGTCTTCGTGCCGCTGATGCCCACCACCTGCTTCATGCTGCTGGCGGTATGGGCGGCCTCCCGGGGCTCGCCGCGCTTCGCCCTGTGGATCCGCGAGCACCCGCGCTTCGGCCCCACCGTGGTGGCCTGGGAGGGCGAGCGGGCCATCCCCCGCCACGCCAAGTGGCTGGCCGCCGGCATGCTGGCCTTCTCGATGCTGGTGCTGGCGGTGACCGTGGGGGCGATGTGGCTCAAGCTGGCGCTGATCGGCGGCCTGTCGGCGCTGGGCCTGTGGATCATCACCCGTCCCGAGCCCGCCCTGGGCAGGGAGTGACCCCGTCCTTTCGACAGCACTTTGAGACCGGGGGCGCGGCCGCCGTACAATGGGCGCATTTCCGACAGGAGCATCCCGAATGTCCGACCCCCAGGCGACCCATCTCAGCGACTACCGTCCCCCGGCCTACCGCGTCACCCGTACCGAGTTGACCTTCGACCTGGACCCCGCGGCCACCCGGGTCAAGGCGCGGCTGCATCTGGAGCGCCACCCCGAGCGTGACGCCGGCCTGCCACTGACGCTCCATGGCGAGCAGCTCTCGCTCAAGGCCATTGCCCTGGACGGCGAGCCGCTGGAGGCGGACGAGTACGAGATCGACGCCGCCGGACTCACCGTTCACCGGGTGCCGGAGCGCTTTCATCTCGATACCGAAGTGGAGATCGCCCCCGAGGCCAATACCGCCCTGGAGGGGCTCTACCAGTCGAACGGCATGTACTGCACCCAGTGCGAGGCCGAGGGCTTCCGGCGCATCACCTACTACCCGGACCGCCCCGACGTGATGGCCACCTTCTCCACCACGGTGATCGGCGACGCCGAACGCGAGCCGGTGCTGCTCTCCAACGGCAACCCGGTGGAGCGGGGCGCGCTGCCGAACGGTCGCCACTTCGTCACCTGGGAGGACCCGCATCCCAAGCCCAGCTACCTCTTCGCGCTGGTGGCCGGCGACCTGGAGAAGGTCGAGGACAGCTTCACCACCATGAGCGGGCGCGAGGTGACCCTGCAGATCTGGGTCGAGGAAGAGAACCTCGGCAAGACCGAGCACGCCATGGCCTCGCTGAAGCGTGCCATGGCCTGGGACGAGCAGGCCTACGGTCGCGAGTATGACCTCGACCTGTTCATGATCGTGGCGGTCAACGACTTCAACATGGGCGCCATGGAGAACAAGGGGCTCAACATCTTCAACTCGGCGGCGGTACTGACCCATCCCCACACCGCCACCGATGCGGCCTTCCAGCGGGTCGAGAGCATCGTCGCCCACGAGTACTTCCACAACTGGTCCGGCAACCGCGTCACCTGCCGCGACTGGTTCCAGCTCTCCCTCAAGGAGGGCTTCACGGTGTTCCGCGACCAGTGCTTCTCCGCCGACACCAATTCGCCCGCGGTCAAGCGCATCGAGGACGTCTCCTTCTTCCGCACCGCCCAGTTCGCCGAGGACGACGGGCCCACCGCCCATCCGGTGCGCCCCGACCACTACATCGAGATCGGCAACTTCTACACCCTGACCATCTACGAGAAGGGCGCCGAGGTGGTGCGCATGCTGGCCAACCTGGTGGGCGAGGCGGCCTTCCGGGCCGGCAGCGACCGCTACTTCGAGCGCTTCGACGGCCAGGCGGTGACCATCGAGGACTTCGTCGGCTGCATGGCCGAGGCCTCCGGGCTCGACCTGACCCAGTTCATGCGCTGGTATGACCAGGCCGGCACGCCGGAGATCGACGCCCATGGCGAGTACGACTACGCCAACGCCGAATACCGCCTGATCCTGCGCCAGCGCACCCCTGCCACTCCCGGCCAGCCCGACAAGCAGCCGCTGCACATCCCGGTGCGCCTGGGCCTGGTGGGCACCAAGAGCGGCCGCGACCTGCCGCTGACCCTGGAGGGCGAAACGCTGGGCAGCGATGCGGTGATCCACCTGCGCGAGGCGGAGCAGGAGTTCCTGTTCACCGACGTCTCCGAGGCGCCGGTGCCCTCGCTGCTGCGCGGCTTCTCGGCCCCGGTGAAGCTGCGCTTCCCCTACGGTCGCGAGGATCTGGCCTTCCTGCTGGCCCATGATGGCGACGGCTTCAACCGCTGGGACGCCGGCCAGCGCCTGGCCATGCTGGCGCTGGACGACCTGATCGCCGCCCACCGCAACGGCGTGGAGAAGGTCATGGACACCCGCGTCATCGAGGCCTTCCGCGGCCTGCTCACCGCCGAGACCGACGACCGGGCGGTGCTCGCCGAGATGCTGACACTGCCCAGCGAGGCCTACATCGCCGAGCAGCAGCCGCTGGTGGATGTCGACGCCATCCATGCGGCCCGCACCTTCGTCAAGCAGGGTCTGGCCACGGCGCTGCGGGACGATTTCCTGCGGGTCTATCGAGAGAACCGTCTCGACGAGCCCTATGCCCCGACCCCGGCGCAGATCGCCCGGCGCAGCCTGAAGAACGTGGCGCTCTCCTACCTGATGGCCATCGAGGACGAGGAGGGGATCGAACTCGCCCGGCAGCAGTTCGAGGCCGACCACAACATGACCGACGTGCGCCACGCCCTGACCCTGCTGACCCACAGCAGCCGCGACGAGCTCAGCGAGCCGGCGCTCAGGGCCTTCGGCGAGAAGTGGGCCCACGATACCCTGGTGATGGACCAGTGGTTCGCCATCCAGGTCACCCGCCCGCAGCCCGACGTGCTCGACCGCGTGAAGTTCCTGATGGCGCATCCGGCCTTCTCGCTGAAGAACCCCAACAAGGTGCGCGCGCTGATCGGCACCTTCGCCGGCCAGAACCGGGTCAACTTCCATCGCCTCGACGGCGAGGGCTACCGCCTGCTGGCCGACGTGGTGATCGAGCTCAACCGCCTCAACCCGGAGATCGCCGCGCGGCTGATCACCCCGCTGACCCGCTGGGCGCGCTTCGACGAGCAGCGCCAGGCGCTGATGAAGGCCGAGCTCGAGCGTATCCGCGCCGAGGAGCTCTCGCCCAACGTCTATGAGGTCGTCGAAAAGGCGCTCGCCTGATCCGCCGGAGGCCTAACGAAAAGCGCCGCCCCGAGGGGCGGCGCTTTCATGATGGGGGTGGCGATCAATAAATCAGCCAGCTCAGCACCATCGCTCCCAGCAGCAGCCACACCAGGGTGGCGACGATGGCTCGTCGCATCAGCGCCCGGAAGGCCTTCCAGAGCATCCACAGCCCGATCACCAGCACCACCAGGCTGAGCAGCGACGGCGGGATGCCCAGCGAGGAGGAGAGGCCGTGGAGGAAGCCGCGGGCGGAGTCGCCGATATTGGCGAAGAAGCCGGTCAGCAGGTCGACGACGAAGCGGATGATCTCGCCGAGGGTCCTGCCGATCCAGGTGAAGAAGTCTTCCATGTCGAAGGGATTCCCTGGCTCACTCGATCAGGTCGAGAACGGTACCCACGATATCATCCATGGTCACCAGGCCGACCAGGCGATTGTCGTCCAGCACCAGCACGCGCTTGACGATGCTGTCGGTCATCAGCCGCGCCACGTGGCGCACGTCCAGCGACTCGCCGACGCCGATGGCCGGCTTGGCGCAGACGTCATAGACGTTGATCAGGTCGATGTCGCCGTTCTCGGCGACGATCGTCTTGAGGATATTGGTGTAGGTGATCAGCCCCCAGGCGTCGTGGGGGTCCTGCTGCTCCACCACCAGGCACTTGAGGTCGTGCTGCTTCATCAGCGCCAGGGCGTCGCGCAGGGTGGCAAAGGGTGACACCGTCACCACGTCGCGCATCATGATGTCCTTGACCAGCATCGTCTCTCTCCGTCAGTGGGTGGCGCTCAGCCGTCGTGCCTGAGCCGTTCCTCGAAGCGCTTGACCTGCGCCATGTCGATGCCGCCCAGGTGCTCCACGGGCAGGGTCATCACCAGGCCCTTGGAATCCTCGCCGCTGGGGTTGAGGATCTGGCGGATCGCCTTGAGCACCTTGAGCGAGAGCCCCTTCTCCAGGGTCAGCAGCATGATGCTCTGGCTGCCCTCGAAGGTCAGCCCGAAGAAGGTCTTCTTGCGCTCGCCGCCGATGCCGCGACCCGACATCAGGGTCATGCCCACGGCGCCGGCCTCGGTGGCGGCGTCGATGCACTGCTGTTCCAGCTCCTCGGGCACGATGGCCACCAGCAGGGAAAACTTCATGGTTGCTTCTCTCTCCAGTGCGCCACCCGCTCCATCAGGATGGCATAGCTCATCACGGTCACGATAGGAAAGATCGAGGCGAAGGCGATCAGCCCGAAGCCGTCGATCAGCACGTTGCGCCCGTCGATCTGGCTGGCCAGGCCGATGCCCAGCGCGGTCACCAGCGGCACCGTCACCTCGGACGTGGTCACCCCGCCGAGATCGAAGGCCAGGGCCACGATGTAGCGGGGCGCCAGGGCGGTCAGGGCGATCACCAGGACGTAGCCGCTGATGATGTAGTGGTGGATGGAGTCGCCGCTGATGATGCGGTGGACGCCGATGGTGATGCCGATGGCCACGCCGACGGCCACCAGAATGCGGATCACGTTGCCCTGGATCTTGCCGGCGGCGGCCTCCTCGGCCTGCTGGCCCACGGCGATCAGCGCCGGTTCGGCCATGGTGGTGGCGAAGCCGATGGCGAAGGCGAACAGGTAGACCCACAGCCAGGTGTCGAAGCCGATCAGCTGCTCGGCCATGCGCTGGCCGATGGGGAAGAGCCCCAGCTTGAGGCCCACCACGAAGGCGTAGAGGCCGACGATCACCAGGGCGAAGCCCACGCCCACCTTGAGCGGGCTGGCCAGCGGACGGCGGATCACCGCGTACTGGAAGAACAGGATCACCAGGATGATCGGCAGCACGTCGCGCAGCATGCCGAACAGGTCGAGGATCATGGTGACCAGCCCGGAGGGCGCCTCGGTATCGCTGCCGGCGGCCACCAGGGCGGCGCCGTTGGTGACCTCGCCCGGGTCGGCGTAGACCAGGATGCCGTAGAGCTGCACGCTGATCATCGGCACCATCACCGCCAGGGCCACCAGGCCGAAGCCGTCGAGCAGCGGGTTGCGGCCGCGAATGGAGGAGGCCAGGCCGATGCCCAGGGCGGCGATCAGCGGCACGGTGACGATATTGGTGGTGACCCCGCCAGAGTCGTAGGCCAGGCCGACGATCTCCTCGGGGGCGAAGAAGGTCACCGTGACCACCAGGATATAGCCGACGATCATGTACCAGTGGAGGGGGTGGCCGAGGATCACGCGAAATACCCCCAGCGCCATCACCAGGCCCACCGAGCCGGCCACGATCAGCCGCAGGGTCAGGGCGTCGATGCGCCCGTCGCTGATCTCGTAGGCCTGCTCGGCCACGGCGATCAGGGCGGGCTCCGCCACCACCGCCGAGAAGCCGATGGCGAAGCCGAAGGCCATCAGCAGCGGCATGGAGCCCCGGCGGGCGAACTGGTTGGCCAGCCGCTTGCCCACCGGGAAGATGCTCAGCTCGAGCCCCTGCAGGAACAGTGCCACCCCCACGGCGACGATGCCCAGGCCGATCGCCATGCCCAGGCCACCCTCGGGCCACTCGCGCAGCAGCAGGGCCTGGAAGCCCACCACCACGATGATGATCGGCAGCAGGTTGCGCAGCGCATGCAGCAGGGCGTGTACAAGGTCCTTTACTTGACTCGGCAAGGCCGGCTCCCTCAGGCAGGCGGTCATACTTTCCGCGGCTTGGCTGTCGGCTTACGCCATCAGCCTATCACGGTCGTCGCCGTCGCGGCATGGCGACACCTCTCTTCCCCGTCAGCCCATCTGGCGCCCCATGGAGCCGACGCCGGCCGCCTCAGCGGCGCTGTCGGCCAGGGCACGCCCGGCCTCGTCATAGACGTGGAAGACCGCATGGGCCCCCAGCTCGCGGATGGGTTCGATCTCCTCCGGGTATTCGACCACGGCGGTGATCCTGCCCTTGAAGTGGCGGTTGCGCAGCTGCTGCAGGGCGAACAGGTTACCGGCATGGTGCGGCATGGCCAATACCACCATGCGGACGTCGGGTGACATCAGCATCTTGTCCCAGAAGTCGGAATCCACGGCATCCCCTTCCAGCAGGTGCATGCCGCGCTCCCCCAGCTCCTTGACGGTTCTGGGGTTGTTGTCGATGCCCAGTACCCTGAGCCCGTACTCTTTCCGCAGCCGCTTGTAGACGCTGCGGCCGATGCGCCCCATGCCCAGAACCACGGCCTCGGCATCGCCCAGTTCGATGGGGCGCTCGCCGGAGGGCATGTCGCCACGCCGTGGCGGGGGCAGTCTCGACTCCAGGTGACGGTAGAGGCCCTCGCTCACCGCATTGAGCGCGGCTGAAAAGGCGAAGCTCAGCGCCACGGCCAGCGACAGTACCACCAGCCATTCCGGGGCGAGCCAGCCGGTGGAGACCGCCAGGGCCCCGACGATCAGGCCGAACTCGGAGTAGTTGGTCAGCGTCAGCGTGGCCAGCAGGGAAGTGCGGTGGCGCATCGGGAAACGCATGAAGACCCACTGGTAGAGCAGGCTCTTGAGGGGCAGCAGGACGACCAGAAGCAGGGCGAGGCTGGCCATCTGCCAGTCGGGGACGCTGGTGAAGCCGATGCTGAGGAAGAAGCCCACCAGCAGCAGCTCCTTGAGGTTGAACATCGACCGGGAGAGTGCCTGGGCCGCCGGATGGGGCGACAGCAGCAGGCCGACGATCAGGGCGCCGAGGTCCCCCTTGATGCCGACCAGCTCGAACAGGCCGTAGCCGAGCACCAGTGCCAGCAGCATGCCGAACAGCATCTGCATCTCGCCGTGACCCAGCCGGTCCAGCAGATGGTAGAGCATCGGCGCCAGGGGAATCAGCAGCAGCAGCGTGAGCGCCCAGGGGCTGGGAAGCTCGCCGGTGGAGGCGGTGATGAACACCACGGCGAACACGTCCTGCATGATCAGCAGCCCGATGGCCAGGCGGCCATAGGCCGACTGGGTCTCGCTGCGCTTGTCGAGCACCTTGACCACGAACACGGTGCTGGAGAAGGAGAGCGCAAAGCCCAGCAGCAGCAGGACCTGCCAGCCGGCCTCATCGAGCAGGGAGAGGCCCAGCCACTTGAGCAGCCCGAGAATCAGGAAGAACAGCAGGCTGGAGCCTATCATGTGCAGCGAGGCGCTCCCCCAGACCTCGGTTCGCAGCAGCGTGCGAATGTTGAGCTTGAGACCGATGGTGAACAGCAGCAGCGTCACGCCGATGTCGGCAATGGTCGACAGGGTCGGGGTCAGGGTGTAGCCGAGCCAGTTCAACGCAAACCCGCCCGCCAGGAAACCCACCAGTGGCGGGAGTCTTACCGCCATGGCAGCAAGGCCACCGATGAAAGCGGCGAGGATATAGGCGGCTTCGATCATCAACGGTCCCTGTCGGAGAAAAATGGCTCGGGATAGAGTGTAAAGAGGTTGCTGGAGAAATGGCACCGACCGATGGCATGGCCCCGGCATCCGGCCCGGGCCGAAAGAGGAGATGCGCATGGAACTCTCGACAATCCTTCCGCTGGTGGTGCTGGGCCTGCTGCTGGTCTATGGCGTGGCCATCTACAATCGGCTGGTGGCGCTGAAGAACCGCTACCAGAACGCCTTCGCCCAGATCGAGGTGCAGCTGAAGCGGCGCCACGACCTGATCCCCAACCTGGTGGAGACCGCCCGCGCCTACATGGCCCACGAGCGGGAGACCCTGCAGGCGGTGACCGAGGCGCGCAATGCCGCCGAGGTGGGGCTTCAGCATGCCGCCGCTCGGCCCGGCGACCCGGGGGCCATGGCCGAGCTGGCCGGGGCCGAGGGCGCGCTGGGAGCGGCCCTGGGCCGCTTCAACCTGGTGATGGAGGCCTACCCCGACCTCAAGGCGTCCGAGAACATGCAGCAGCTCTCCGAGACCCTGACCAGCACCGAGAACCGGGTGGCCTTCGCCCGCCAGGCCTTCAACGATGCCGTGATGCAGTACAACACCTACAAGCAGAGTTTCCCGCCGGTGGTCCTGGCGGCCTCCTTCGGCCACAAGCAGGATGCCGCGCTGCTGGAGTTCGAGGACAGCGCCGAGATCCAGGCCGCGCCTCGCGTGAGCTTCTGAACGGGAGCGATCCATGGACTTCTTCCGCGCCCAGGACCGTGCCCGGCGCCTGACCGGCCGCCTGGTCCTGCTGCTGCTGCTCGCCGTGGCCGGCCTGGTGGTGGTGGCCAGCGTGCTGGTGGCGCTGGCGGTGGTGCTGTTCGACGGCCAGGTGATGGGCACCGACCCGCTCGCCCGGGCCCTGGAACCCGAGCTGTTCGGCCTGGTGGCCCTCGGCGTGCTGGCGGTGGTGGTGGCAGGGGGCCTGGTGCGCCACCTTCAGCTGCGTGCCGGAGGCTCGGTAGTGGCCGAGGCGCTGGGCGGCCGGCTGCTCAACCCCGATGCCCGCGATGCCAATGAACGGCAGCTGCTCAACGTGGTGGAGGAGATGGCCATCGCCTCGGGCATGCCGGTGCCGGCGGTCTACCTGCTGGAGGATGCCGCCATCAATGCCTTCGCCGCCGGGCACGAGCCCCACGACGCCGCCATCGGCGTGACCCGCGGGGCCATCGAGCACCTCGACCGCGAGCAGCTGCAGGGGGTCATCGCCCACGAGTTCAGCCATATCCTGCACGGCGACATGCGCCTCAACCTGCGCCTGGTGGCCCTGCTTCACGGCATCCTGGTGATCGGCCTGGTGGGGCGGCTGCTGCTGCGCGGGGCCGCTGCCGGGGGGCGGGGGCGGAGCTCGCGGCGCGGCGGCGGCGGGCACGTGGCGCTGTTCGGCCTGGGGGCGGCGCTGATGCTGGTGGGCTATGCCGGCACCCTGTGCGGCAACCTGATCAAGTCTGCCGTCAGCCGCCAGCGGGAGTTCCTGGCCGACGCCAGCGCCGTGCAGTACACCCGTAACCCCGAGGGGATCGGCAGGGCCCTGCAGACCCTGGCCGCCTACCGGCTCGGCTCGCGGCTGATGTCTCCCCAGGCGGCCGAGTTCAGCCACCTCTACTTCGGCAGCGGCGTGCGCCACCTGTCCCGCTGGACGGCGACCCATCCGCCGCTGGAGGCGCGCATCCGCCGCGTGCTGCCGCGCTGGGACGGCAGCCTGCCCGAGCCGTTCGCGCCGACCCCGAAGGCCGCGCCGGCAAAGCCCGCGGCGGGCACCGGCCAGGGAGAGTCGCGGCGGGAGGACCTGGGGCGGGCCCTCGGCGGAGCGGCGCTGGCCGGGGCGGTGGTGGCCAGCGTCGGCCGGCCCGATGCCGAGTCCCTGGCCAGCGCCCGGCGCCGGCTGGCCCATCTCGACGAGCGGCTGGTCGACGCCGCCCACCAGCCCTGTGCCGCGCGAGCGCTGGTCTACGGCATCCTGATGGGGGCCGACCCGGCGAGTCGCGAGGCCCAGCGACGGGTGCTGGACCAGCAGGCCCTGCCCGAGGTGCTCCACGAGCTGGAGGCCCTGGAGGCGCCCCTCGCGACCCTCGCGCCGGGCGACCGCCTGCCGCTCATCGAGCTGGCGCTGCCGGTGCTGCGCCAGCTCTCGGCGGCCCAGTTCGCCCGTTTCCGGCAGTGCCTGGCCGGGCTGATGGCGGCGGAGACGGCACCCGGGCCCCTGCAGTGGGCGCTGCACCGGCTGGTGCTGACGGGCATCGAGGGCGAGCGGCGGGCGCGGCGCGACCGCCACCTTCGCGACCTGGCCGGGCCGCTGTCGCTGCTGCTCTCCACCCTGGCCCGGGCCGGCCAGGGCTCCCCCGAGGCCCAGGCGGAGTCGCTGGAGCAGGCCGGCCGGGCGCTGGGGGTCTCCCTGGACCTGGTGCGCGAGGCGCCCTCGGCGGCGGACCTGGACTGGGCCCTGGGCCGGCTGGTGCGCCTGGCCCAGGCCGAGCGGGCGCCCCTGCTGGCGGCCATGGTGTGCTGCGTGGAACACGACGGCCATATCGCGCCCGAGGAGGCGGAGCTGCTGCGTGCGGTGGCCTGGACGCTGGGCTGTCCGCTGCCCCTGCGGGAGGCGACTGGCCAAGGGCGCCACGGCGCGGCAAGATGAGGGTGCGCCCTGTGGCGACGCCATTCCTGATCCCCATGACCCCTAGGAGGCCATCACGATGCTGACTCCCTTCCATCTCGCCGTGCAGGTCCGCGACCTCGACGAGGCGCGGCGCTTCTACGGTGACCTGCTGGGCTGCCCGGAGGGTCGCTCCAGCGACACCTGGGTCGACTTCAACCTCTTCGGCCACCAGTTCGTCTGCCACCTGAACCCGGCCCTGGGCGAGCGGGGGATCGACGATCATCGCAACCCCGTGGACGGCCACGGCGTCCCGGTGCCGCACTTCGGCGTGGTGCTGGAGATGGCCGACTGGGAGGCGCTGGTCGACCGGCTGACCGCCGCCGGCGTGACCTTCGAGATCGAGCCCTATATCCGCTTCCGTGGCGAGCCCGGGGAACAGGCCACCATGTTCTTCCGCGACCCCAGCAACAACGCCATCGAGTTCAAGGCCTTCCGCGATATCCAGGGGCAGCTGTTTGCCACCTGAACGCTGCCTTGCGGAAGCCGGGCGGCTCTGGTGCAATGGGCCGCTCCCGAATCAGGAGTGCAGAGAGCATGGTGAAGAGACCCTGGAAGCCCGCGTTGCTGGCGCTGCTCATGGCCCTGGGCGTGGCGGGATGCGGCAACGGCGACGAGCCGGCGGACGCCGAGCCCCAGGAGCCCCCGGCGGCGAGTGACGTCGAAGCGCCGCCACCGGCCGACGAGCCGCTGCCCGGCGAGGAGCCGGCCTTCGAGTCCGAGGCACCCGAGGAGGAGGCCGCGGAGGTCGCCCCGGCGGATGCCGAGCCCGCAGACGTCGAGGCCGATGCCGAGACCACCCTGGGCGAGTCGCCGGCGGAGACGCTGGACGAGGGCGCGGCGCTGCCCGGCGAGACCACCGCCGATGACATCGATGCCATCATCGAGGAGACCGAGCGTCGCTTCGAGGAGGCCAGCCGGCGCATCGACGAGCAGTTCGAGGTGGCCGAGGAGGAGGCCGTGGTGCCGGAGCCGATGGAGGGCGACACCGATGCCTTCGACGAGGGGCTCGAGTTCGAGTCCAGCATCCAGGAGGAGGGCACCGCCGGGCCGTCACGCAGCGAGGTCGACGAGATCATCGCCGAGCAGGAGCGACGCTTCGAGGAGGCGCAGCGCCGCCTGGAGGAGCAGTTCGACGAGGTGGAGCAGGAGACGCCGCCGCTGGAGCCCATGGAGTTCGACGAGAGCGAGCTCGAGCTCGAGCCGATGGAGTTCGACGAGCCCTGAGGCGTGCCCGCCGGACACCCACGAAAAAGGCCCACCGATAGGTGGGCCTTCCTGTTTCCTGGTCAGCGGTGTCGCCCGGTGGACGACACCCGCCGGGCGCTGGGATCAGTCAGCAACCCGGATGTTGGAGGCCTGAAGGCCCTTCTTGCCCTGGGTGACCTCGAAGGTGACCTTCTGGCCGTCCTGCAGGGTCTTGAAGCCGTCAGCCTGAATCTCGGAGAAGTGAGCGAACAGGTCATCACCGCCGTCGTCCGGAGAGATGAAGCCGTAGCCCTTGGTGTCGTTGAACCACTTGACAGTGCCAGTTGCCATTGTCGATTTCCTTAACATACTGTAATGATCGTGCCAGGCTCGCGATGCGTTCGCGGGCCCGAATTGCGTGGGCAAGACAAGGAAGAAGTGCCACCGGGTGTATCGAAGGAATCGAAGTACAACTGACGACTTTTTACTTGCTGACCAACGCGACGGATGGTGCTACAGCACCCTGATGGCGTCAACCGGGTCACCCGGGCATGGACGGTCCATCAGCCGCAGAATCACTGTAGATCGAAACCCGACGGGCGGCAAGCCTTGCGCCGCCGTTCCCACCCCTGGCAAGGAATCACCGCCTCCATGCTGATCGACGCCCAGTTCTGGCCCTTCCTGGTGGCCATCACCCTGCTCTCCGTCAGCCCCGGGGTCGACACCCTGCTGGTGATCCGCAACACCGCCCGGGGCGGGGTGCGCGACGGCATTCTCACCAGCCTGGCGATCTGCTGCGGACTCTTCGTGCATGCGGCCGTCTCGGCACTGGGGATCTCGCTGATCCTGCTGCAGTCGGCCTGGGCCTTCGGCCTGCTCAAGCTGGCCGGGGCCGGCTACCTGATCTGGCTGGGCGTACAGGGCCTGCTGGCGGCCCGCCGTGGCCAGGGGCTGCCGGTGGCGGGCGTGAGCGGCGAGCGACAGGCCGTTCCCGCCTGGCGGCCGCTGCGCGAGGGCCTGCTCTCCAACGTGCTCAACCCCAAGACGGTGGTCTTCTACATGGCCTTCCTGCCGCAGTTCATCGCGCCGGGCGACCCGGCGCTAGCCAAGTCGCTGTTCCTGGCCGGGGTGCACTTCGTCATCGCCAATATCTGGCAGGTGGGGGTGGCGCTGATGGTGGGCGGTGCCGGGCGCCTGCTGGCCAGCCGCGCCTTCGCCCGCTGGCTCAACGGCGCCACCGGGGCGGTGCTGGTCGCCTTCGGCGTCAAGCTGGCGCTGGAGCGCCCTCCGAGCTGATCCATCGGGTGTTCCCTAACGAGACCGCCCCGGCCATGGCCGGGGCGGTTTGCCTGTTGGCTCGCGAGAACGGTCCGTTCAGTTCCTGGCCAGCAGCGAGCGGTCATAGCGCATGGTCTTCTCCGTCGGCGTGAGCATCGACACGCCGCGGCTGTCGCCGCCGTTGGCCAGGCTCTCGAAGATCGCCCGGTAGGAGAGCACCGCCTGCACGTAGTTGCGCGTCTCGCGGAAGGGGATGCTCTCGACGAACAGGTCGAACTCCTCCGGGGCATCGGCCAGCCAGCGGTCGACGCGACCGGGGCCGGCGTTGTAGGCGGCCGCGGCGGCCAGCCGGTTGCCGCTGTAGCGGTCGAGCATGTCGCGGATGTAGGTGCTGCCCAGGCGGATGTTGAGCTCGGGGTCGAGCACCCCGTAGGCGCCGGGGTCGCGGATGCCGAGCTGGCGGGCCAGCTGGGTGGCGGTGCCGGGCATCACCTGCATCAGCCCCCGCGCCCCGGCGGGAGAGAGGGCCTCGGGGTTGTAGGCGCTCTCGCGGCGGGCGATGCCCATCAGCAGGTAGGGGTCGACGGAGGTCTGACGGCCCCAGTGAAGGAAGTGCTCGCGATAGGCCTCGGGGAAGCGCCAGTCCAGGGCATCCCACATCCGGCCGGTGATGGTGGTCTGCACCAGCTTGGCGTGCCAGCCGCGGCGCTGGGCGTAGTCGGCGAGGGCCCGTGCCTCGCGGGGGGTGGCCCGGGCCACGGCGTCATACCATTCGCTGGCGGCGAGCCCCTTCTCGTCGATGCGCAGCAGCGCCTCGGTGCGCTGGACCGCCGGCCAGCGCGCCACCTCCTCCCGGAAGCTGTCGTCGAAGCCGTTGCGCTCCAGGTTGAGGGCGTAGGGCTGCCCCAGCCGGTCGGCGGCGATGAAGCCGAAGAAGCTGCGGCCCTCGGCGGCCCGGGCATAGGCGTCACGCGCCACGTCGTCACGGCCGAGCTGCTCCTGGGCGCGGGCGTACCAGTAGTGCCAGCGGCTGTCGTCGCGGGTCTCGCCGTCCATCCGCTCGATCCACTGCACCACGCCCCGCCAGTCCCGTTCCGCCAGGGCCGCGCGGACCCGCAGCTCCAGCAGCTGGGCATCGGCCAGGCGGGGCAGTACCTCGTCGGTCCAGCCGCGGTTCTGGCGGATGTCGCGTACCAGGGAGTAGAACGCCAGGTCGCGCTCGATGGCATCGCGATGGTTGGCCTCGATCGGGAGGTGGGGAGCGATCTTGCGCCACGCCTCCAGGGCGGCCTCGGTATCGGCGCGGGTGAAGCCGTGCATGGCGGCGGCGAACAGGGCGCCGCTGCCCCGACACTCCGGCCCGAGGCAGGTGGGGACGCGGGTCACCGCGGCGTAGTCCTTCTGCAGCCGTTCCGCGGCTGCCCGGGCCTCGTCCCAGCGGGCATCGAGCAGGCGGCCCAGGTAGCTCGCGAGGCCGTTCTCGCCGGCCTGCCACGCCAGCATCTTGCGCTCCCAGACGTCGACCGCGGTGATCTCGCCGCGCTCGCGGAGGGTGTCGAAGAGCGGGTTGCAGGCGTCCGGTTGGGAACGCCCGACATGCCATAGCTCGCGGCCCCCCTCGGCGGCGGCGCGCGGGTCCTGGCCCAGCAGGGCGGCATAGTAGTAGCACTGCCGTGCGATCCCCTCGGGGACGCCGTCGGCCACCGCCAGCAGGCTGCCGTAGCGGCGGGCGTAGCCGTACTGGGCGATGGCCTGGCCGCGCATCCATCCGGCCAGCGGCGAGTCGGCGTGGCGCTCGATGAAGTCCAGCACCTGGCCGGGCTCCGCCTGGGGCAGCCGGCCGCGCAGGCGATGGTACTCCACGTAGCCGGCCAGCGGGTGGCCGGAGATGGCGGCCGGGTCGACCCGGTCCCACTGCTGGTTGCGGGCGGCCTCGAGGGCCTCGCGCAGGGCGCGATCATCGGCCTGGGCCAGCGGCAGGGCGAGGGGCAGCGACAGGGTCAGGGCGGCCAGCAGGGTGCCGACACGCCGGACGCCGCGCGTCATGAGGGAGTGACGATGGCGCATTGGGGGAGGCCTCCGTGAGCAAACACCAACTTCCCGTATCCTGGCCCATCCATGCGCCCTTGGGTAGGGGGAAACGGAGAAACCGTGCGCGGTGTCGGTCGCTGGCCGCCTTGTGCCCGCCGGGCCGGCCGATTAGGCTGTGGTTGACCATATCAAACGCTTGTTGGAATGCCTGGAGGAGCCCCGGCGTGACGCCCTATCCCGATCGATCTCCCGATGCCTGGCGGCGAGCGCTGACCCGCTTCGTGACGGTGATTCCCCATACCCGCGAGCTGGGGCTCGAGGTGCTCGAGGTGACTGCCGAGCGGACCCTGATGCGCCTGCCGTGGTGCGATGACCTGCTGGGCGACAGCGCCCGGGGCCTGGTGCATGGCGGCGTGCTGACCATGCTGCTCGACACCGTCTGCGGCTCGGCGGTGCTGCGCGCCCTGCCGGCCCCGGAGGTGTGCCCCACCCTGGACCTGCGCATCGACCACTTTCGCCCGGCCGTCGCCGGGGTGGCGCTCCATGCCGAGGCGCACGTGGTGCGGGTCACCGAGTCGGTGGTCTTCACCGAGGGCACCCTGTGGCAGGAGGCGGAGCGTCCGGTGGCGCGGGGCATCGGCAACTTCGTGCGCCTGGGGCCCCGCAACACCCCGCCGGGCCTCGCCGAGGCGCTGTTCGCCGAGGAGGCTCCCCATGCCTGAAGGCTTCGACGACGTGCAGTGGCTGGAACGGACCCGGGCCGATGCCGATGTGGCCGCCTGGCTGGCGCTGATTCCCTATGCGAGACGCATCGGGGTGAGCGCCGAGCCGGATCCGGACGGCGAGGGGCTCCGCTTCCGGCTCGAGCCCTGGGGCGGCAACGTCGGCAACGTGCTGCTGCCGGCGCTGCACGGCGGCGTGGTGGCCGCCTTCATGGAGACCGCGGCGACCCTGGACCTGATGCTGGCGACCCGCTCCCCGCGGCTGCCACGCATCGTCGACCTCTCCATCGACTACCTGCGCACCGCCCGCACGGTGCCCACCTTCGCGCGCTGCTCGCTGCTGCGCGAGGGGCGGCGGCTGGCCAACGTGCAGGTCAGCGCCTGGCAGCAGGAGGCGTCGGCGCCGGTGGCCACCGCCCGGCTGCACTTCGTGCTGGCCGACCCCGGCCGGGGCGGCCCCGAGGACCCCGGCGGTTGAAAATGCCGCCCCTGTCCCCATATCGACGGCAGTGATCAACCGGTGGCGTTGCCACCCCGACATGTCGATGAGGGTCCGAGACACATGACCACTGCCACGCATGAAGAAACCCTCGGCTTCCAGACCGAGGTCAAGCAGCTGCTGCACCTGATGATTCACTCCCTGTACTCCAACCGGGAGATCTTCCTGCGCGAGCTGATCTCCAACGCCGCCGATGCCTGCGACAAGCTGCGCTACGCGGCGCTGGACAACGACGCGCTCTATGAGGGCGACAGCGAGCTGCGCATCGAGATCGAGCACGACGCCGAGGCGGGCACCGTCACCGTGCGCGACAACGGCATCGGCATGAGCCGCGACGAGGTGATCTCGAACCTCGGCACCATCGCCCGCTCCGGCACCGCCGACTTCCTCAAGCAGCTCTCCGGCGAGCAGCAGAAGGATGCCCGCCTGATCGGCCAGTTCGGGGTCGGCTTCTACTCCGGCTTCATCGTCGCCGACGAGGTCACGGTGCGCACCCGCAAGGCGGGCAGCGACACGGCGGAAGGGGTCGAGTGGCGCTCGAAGGGCGAGGGCGAGTTCACCGTGGCCGATGTCGAGCGCGAAGCCCACGGCACCGAGATCGTGCTGCACCTCAAGGCCGATGCCAGGGAGTTCGCCGACGACTTCCGCCTGCAGAGCCTGGTGCGCAAGTACTCCGACCATATCGAGGTGCCGGTGCGCATGCCCAGGGTCGAAACCGCCCGTGACGAGGAGGGCAAGGAGATCGAGGGCAGCGAGACCGTCACCTGGGAGACCGTCAATGAGGCCACCGCGCTCTGGTCGCGTCCCAAGGGCGAGATCTCCGACGAGGAGTACCAGGCCTTCTACAAGCACGTCGCCCACGACTTTTCGGACCCGCTCACCTGGAGCCACAACAAGGTCGAGGGCAAGCTCGAATATACCAGCCTGCTCTATGTGCCGGGCCGGGCGCCCTTCGACCTCTACGAGCGTGACGGCGCCCGGGGCGTGAAGCTCTACGTGCAGCGCGTCTTCATCATGGATGACGCCGAGCAGTTCCTGCCGCTCTACCTGCGCTTCATCAAGGGCGTGCTGGATACCCGCGACCTGTCGCTCAACGTCTCCCGGGAGCTGCTCCAGCAGGATCCCAAGGTCGAGAAGATCAAGTCCGCGCTGACCAAGCGCGCGCTGGACATGCTCAAGAAGCTGACCAAGGACCAGGAGGCCTACCAGACCTTCTGGAACACCTTCGGCAGCGTGCTCAAGGAGGGGCCGGCGGAGGACTTCGCCAACCGCGAGAAGATCGCCGGCCTGCTGCGCTTCTCCACCACCCACACCGACAGCGCCACCCAGGACCAGTCCCTGGCCGACTATGTCGAGCGCATGCCGGAGGGGCAGCAGAAGATCTACTACATCGTCGCCGACGGCTTCAACGCGGCCAAGTCCAGCCCCCACCTGGAGATCTTCCGCAAGAAGGGCATCGAGGTGCTGCTGCTCCATGACCGCATCGACGAGTGGCTGATGAGCCACCTCCACGAGTACGACGGCAAGGGCTTCGTCGACGTGGCCAAGGGCGAGCTCGACCTCGGCGAGATCGAGGGCGAGGAGGAGAAACAGGCCCAGGAGGAGACCGCCAAGGCCAAGGAAGAGCTGGTCAAGCGGGTCAAGGAGGCGCTGGGCGAGCAGGTCCAGGCGGTCAAGGTGACCCATCGCCTCACCGACTCGCCGGCCTGCGTGGTGCTGCCCGAGCACGAGATGGGCTTCCAGATGCGCCGCATCATGGAGGCCGCCGGCCAGCCGCTTCCCGAGGTCAAGCCGATCCTCGAGCTCAACCCCGAGCACGCCCTGGTGGCCAGGCTCGAGGGCGCCGGGGACGAGCTCTTCGGCGACCTGGCCCATGTGCTGCTCGACCAGGCGATCATCGCCGAGGGCGGTCACCTCGACGACCCCGCCGCCTACGTCAAGCGCCTCAACGCCCTGCTGGGCGCCTGATTCCACCGGGTCAACTTCCCCTCTGCAGGCCGCCTCCGGGCGGCCTGTACGCTTCTGTCACTTGCCTTCCCTGCTCCCTGCCGTCAATGTTCGTGGTCCAACTTGTACCGGCCATTCAGCGCGATACTGCTACAGTGCTAGGGTCTTCGATGAAGCGTCGAAGGTTGTGCATTGCAGCATCGTCGGGTATGAATAAACGGTCTGACCCATGCAAGAATTCAATAACCAACCGGGAGATCCAACGTGAAGATTGGTGCACCCAGGGAACTCGCCAAGGGCGAGGCGCGCGTCGCGCTGACCCCTGACAGCGCGCAGTTCATCCAGAAGCTTGGACACGCCTGCCTGATCGAAAGCGGCGCCGGCGAGGCGGCCGGCTTCGACGACGACGCCTACCGCAATGCCGGTGTCACCGTGGTCGACGGCGCCGAGGCGCTGTGGTCCGAGGCCGAGGTGGTGATCAAGGTCCGCGAGCCCAGCGAGGCGGAGGCCGAGCGCCTGCGCGAGGGGCAGACCCTGATCAGCTTCTTCTGGCCGGCCCAGAACGAGGAACTGCTCGAGAAGTGCCGTGCCAAGGGCGCCACCGTGGTGGCCATGGATATGGTGCCGCGCATCTCGCGCGCCCAGAAGATGGACGCCCTGTCGTCCATGGCCAACATCGCCGGCTATCGCGCGGTGATCGAGGCGGGCAACCACTTCGGACGCTTCTTCACCGGCCAGGTGACCGCCGCGGGCAAGGTGCCGCCGGCCAAGGTGCTGGTGATCGGTGCCGGCGTCGCCGGGCTGGCCGCCATCGGCACCGCCACCAGCCTGGGGGCCGTGGTACGCGCCTTCGACGTGCGTCCCGAGGTGGCCGAGCAGATAGAGTCCATGGGGGCCGAGTTCCTGTTCCTGGACTTCGACGAGAGCCAGGATGGCGCCGAGAGCGGCGGCTATGCGGCGCCCTCCAGCCCCGAGTTCCGCGAGAAGCAGCTCGAGTGCTTCCGCGAGCAGGCGCCCGAGATCGACATCGTCATCACCACGGCGCTGATTCCGGGGCGGCCGGCCCCCAAGCTGTGGCTCGAGGACATGGTCAAGGCCATGAAGCCGGGCTCGGTGATCATCGACCTGGCCGCCGAGAAGGGCGGCAACTGCGACCTGACCGTGGCCGACGAGCGGGTGGTGAGCGACAACGGCGTGGTGGTGGTCGGCTACACCGACTTCCCCTCGCGCATGGCCACCCAGTCGTCGCTGCTCTACGCCACCAACCTGCGCCACATGCTCACCGACCTGACCCCCGAGAAGGATGGGGCCATCGTCCACGACATGGAGGATGACGTGATCCGCGGCGCCACGGTCACCCACGCCGGCGAGATCACCTTCCCGCCGCCGCCGCCCAAGGTGAAGGCCATTGCCGCGGCCAAGCCCAAGCCCAAGGAGAAGGCGCCGACGCCGGAGGAGAAGAAGGCCGCCGAACTCGCGACCTTCAAGGCCCAGACCAAGCGCCAGGTCACCCTGCTCGGGGTGGGGGGCGCGCTGATGCTGCTGCTCGGGCAGATCGCCCCGGCTTCCTTCATGCAGCACTTCATCGTCTTCGTGCTGGCCTGCTTCGTCGGCTTCCAGGTGATCTGGAACGTCAGCCACTCGCTGCACACCCCGCTGATGGCGGTCACCAATGCCATCTCGGGCATCATCATCCTCGGCGCCATCCTGCAGATCGGCTCCGGCAGTGCGGTGGTGGTGATCCTGGCGGCAATCTCGGTGCTGATCGCCACCATCAATATCGTGGGCGGCTTCCTGGTGACACGCCGGATGCTGGCCATGTTCCAGAAGTCCTGAACCGCGGAGACACGACATGTTGGGTCAAGGATTCGTTTCTGCCGCGGCAATTGCGGCAAGTGTGCTGTTCATCCTCTCCCTGGGGGGGTTGAGCAACCAGGAGAAGGCCAAGCGGGCGGTGTGGTACGGCATCGTCGGCATGGCCGTGGCGGTGTTCTTCACCGCCTTCGGGCCGGGGATCGGGGCCTACTGGCTGATGATCCCGATGATCCTCATCGGCTCGGCCATCGGCTGGGTGGTGGCCAAGCGGGTCGCCATGACCGAGATGCCCCAGCTGGTGGCGGCGCTGCACAGCTTCGTCGGCCTGGCGGCGGTGTTCGTGGCCTGGAGCGCCGACCTGGAGCGGATGCGGGTCGCGGCGGCCAAGGCCGCCGGCGCCTCCATGGAGGGCTTCTCGGCATTCGCCGCCCTGGTGGCGACCAAGGCGCCGGACGAGCTGACCTTCCTGCAGATCGAGGTGGTGTTTGCCATCTTCATCGGCGCGGTGACCTTCACCGGCTCGGTGGTCGCCTTCGGCAAGCTGGCCGGCAAGGTCGACGGCAAGCCCCGGCAGCTGCCCGGCGGGCACAAGCTCAACGCCGGTGCCGCCGCGCTCTCGCTGCTGCTGGCCATCCTCTACCTCAACGGCGCCGGCTTCTGGACGTTGCTGGTGCTGGCGGCGCTGTCGTTCTTCATCGGCTGGCACCTGATCATGGGCATCGGCGGTGCCGACATGCCGGTGGTGGTGTCGATGCTCAACAGCTACTCGGGCTGGGCGGCGGCGGCCATCGGCTTCACGCTCTCCAATGACCTGCTGATCGTCACTGGCGCCCTGGTGGGCTCCTCCGGCGCGATCCTCTCCTACATCATGTGCAAGGCGATGAACCGCAACTTCGTCAGCGTGATCCTGGGCGGCTTCGGCGGCAGCAAGGGGCCGGCGGCCGAGATCGAGGGCGAGCAGGTGGCCATCGATGCCGCCGGCGTGGCCAGCTCGCTGAACAACGCCGACAGCGTGATCATCGTGCCGGGCTACGGCATGGCGGTGGCCCAGGCCCAGAACGCGGTCAGCGAGCTGGTGCGCAAGCTGCGCGCCGCCGGCAAGGAGGTACGCTTCGCCATCCACCCGGTGGCCGGCCGCCTGCCGGGGCACATGAACGTGCTGCTGGCCGAGGCCAGGGTGCCCTACGACATCGTCATGGAGATGGACGAGATCAATGACGACTTCCCCAGCACGGACGTGGCGATCGTCATCGGCTCCAACGACATCGTGAACCCGGCGGCCCAGGAGGATCCCAACAGCCCGATCGCCGGGATGCCGGTGCTCGAGGTGTGGAAGTCGCGGGTCGTCTTCGTCTGCAAGCGTGGCCAGGGCACCGGCTACTCGGGCATCGAGAACCCGCTGTTCTTCAAGGAGAACACGCGCATGCTCTACGGTGATGCCCGCGAGAGCATCGATTCGCTGCTGTCGCACATCGACTAGGCCGCCGGACGTCGGCCGGTGCTGCCGGCTGACAGAGATGGTGCGTCACGGGGCCCGAATCGGCTGACGATTCGGGCCCCTTTTTCGCTACAATCACCTCTCCCTACACCCCGATTCCATCCATCCGATTTCAGCGAACACAGGCGGGGCCGACCATGGCAGAGGAACAGATGAACGTGGCGGTGCTGGGGGGCGGCAGCTTCGGCACCGCCCTGGCCAGCATCGCCGCCGACAACGGCGCCCGGGTGCGCCAGTGGCTGCGCGACCCCGATCTGGCCGAGCAGATCACGCGCGAGCACCGCAACGGCCGCTACCTGCCCGACTATGCGATCAACCCCGCGGTGGTGGCGTCCACCGACATGGCCGAGGTGCTGGAGGGCGCGGGCCTGGTGCTGGTGGCGATTCCCTCCCAGGCGTTCCGGGACGTGGTGCGCCAGGCGCGCCCCTGGCTCCGCCCCGACCAGATACTCGTCAGCACCACCAAGGGGATCCAGGAGGAGGGCTTCAAGCTGATGAGCCAGATCCTGGAGGAGGAGACCGGCTTTCCCCATATCGGGGTGATCTCCGGCCCCAACCTGGCCTCGGAGATCGCCCAGAAGCAGCTCACCGCCACGGTGATTGCCAGCGACGATCCCGAGACCCGCACCCGGGTCCAGACCGCCCTGGGCTGCGACTACTTCCGGGTCTATGCCAGCAACGATCGCCACGGCGTCGAGCTGGGCGGGGCGCTGAAGAACATCTATGCCATTGCCGCCGGCATGGCTGCCGCGCTGGGCATGGGCGAGAACACCCGCAGCATGCTGATGACCCGGGCGCTGGCGGAGATGAGCCGCTTCGCCGTCTGCCGGGGCGCCAACCCCATGACCTTCCTCGGGCTGGCCGGGGTCGGCGACCTGATCGTGACCTGCTCCTCGGCCCTCTCGCGCAACTACCGTGTCGGCCATGCCCTGGGCGAGGGGCGCACCCTGGACGAGGCGGTGGCGGCGCTGGGCCAGGTGGCCGAGGGGGTCAACACCGTGCGGCTGGTGCGCGACAGGGCGCGCCAGGAGGGCGTCTACATGCCGCTCGCCGAGGGGCTCTACCAGGTGCTCTTCAAGGGGGTGCCGGCCAAGGAGATGGCGCGCATGCTGATGCTCGGCGAGCAGAGCAGCGACGTGGAGTTCATCCTCTCCCGCGAGGACGTGCAGCAGGCCCACCGGGAGACCGGAGGGCGGCATGGCTGAACGGTTGCTGGTCATGCGCCACGGCGAGGCGGGGCCGGGGCGGCCGGACGCCGAGCGCGAGCTCACCGGCCGCGGCAGTGTCGAGGCGCGGCGGGTAGCCGCCTGGCTGGCTGGGCGCTCCGACCTTGCCGGGCTGCGGCTGCTCTCGAGCCCCTACCGTCGCGCCAGCCATACCGCCGCCATCATCGGCGAGGCGCTGGGCGCTGCCGCGGAGACACTGCCGATCATCACCCCCGACGACGACCCCGCGGCGGTGGCCGACTGGCTGCTCGAGCAGCCCGAGGGGCGGCCGCTGATGCTGGTGAGCCACATGCCGCTGGTGGGCGCGCTGACCGGCCGGCTGGTGGAAGGCCGCGCCGACCGTGGGCTCGGCTTTCCCACCGCGGCCGTCGCCGAACTCGAGGCCGACGTCTGGGCCGCGGGCTGCGCCCGGCTGGTGCGCTTCACCACGCCCTCTGACCTGACGCCGACAGTGCGATAAGCGAAAGGCGCCGGGGACAGGTCGTAGAGGGGGTCTGAGGACCAGGGATGGCTGAAGTAGCGTACAGGGACGTATTCATAGCGCCCCCGCGTAGGCCTGTCGCCGGAACAGCCTTGAGTGATACCCCAGGCGGCGCTGGTCCTGCCGGCTTGAGCTAGATCAGCCCCGCCACCTTCAAGGCGAAGGCGCCCACGGTGATGGTCAGGCTGGCCATCAGGGTGGTCAGGGCGATGATGTTGGCGGTCAGGACGGCATTGCCGCCCATGGCCCTGGCCATCACGAAGGCCGCGGCGGCGGTGGGGCTGGCGAAGAACAGGAACATGATGCCGAGCTCGCGGCCCTCGAAGCCGGCCAGCCAGGCGGCGGCGGTGGCCAGCACCGGCACCGTGACCATCTTCAGCAGGCTGGCGCCGGTGGCCAGGCGGCCCGATTCCCGGATCGCCCCCAGGGACAGGGTCGCGCCGATGCAGATCAGTGCCAGCGGCAGGGTGAGCGAGGCGAAGTACTCGCCGGAGGTCATCAGCCAGCCGGGCAGGCGCAGCTCCAGGGCCGCCACCGGGATCGCCGCCACCACCGCGAGGATCAGCGGGTTGCGCACGATGTGCGAGAGGATGCTGCGCCAGTCGGCACGGTGGGCCTCCTGGTAGCTGGCCAGCGCGATGACCGAGAAGGCGTTGTAGGTGAGGATCACCACCCCCAGCAGCAGGCCGCCGGCGGAGAGGCCATAGTCGCCGTACATGCCGGCCGCCAGCGCCAGGCCCACGATGCCGCAGTTGCCGCGGAAGGCGCCCTGGACATAGACCCCGCGCTCCTCCCTCGGCACCCGCAGGATCGCCCAGGCCCAGCAGAACAGGAAGCTGCCCAGGGTGGCCAGGGCGAAGAAGGCCAGCAGCCTCGGGTTGAGGGTGGCATCCAGGTCGGCCTTGATGATGCTCAGGAAGATCAGCGTCGGCATGGTGGCCTTGAACACCAGCATCGAGGCGGTAGCGACGAAGGCCTGATCGATCCAGCCGACGCGCTTGAGCACCAGGCCGGCGAAGACCATGGCGAACACCGGCAGCGTGACCTCGAGGGTCTGGAGGAAGAGGGCGGTAAGGTTCATCCGTCGGCGCCTGCCCTAGCGGGCCAGCCACAGGCCGACGACCACCGCCACCAGCACGGTGGTGAAGAAGATGCGGTTGCGGTTGCGGGTGTCTCGCTCGGGCTTGCGGGGCTCGTTCACGGGGGCTCCAGTCGGGTCGGGGAGGTCGGGTGACTTGGCGGATCATGGTAATCCCGTTAGCCTGCTACCGCCAGACGCGGCCGCTGGCCCCCACGACCCGGACGAGCCCATGCCATGACCCGAACCGAAGGCGCCTCGCGCTCCCCACTGCTCTTCGCCCACGCCAACGGCTTCCCGGGCGTCTGCTATCGCAGCTTCCTGGCGCCCCTGGCGGAGCGCTTCGACCTGCATCCGCTGGATCGCCTGGGGCACCATCCCGACTTCCCGGTGGGCCACAACTGGCTCGCCCTGCGCGATGAGCTGCTGGCCCACCTGGCCAGCTTCGAGACGCCGGTGATCGGGGTGGGCCACTCCATGGGCGGCGTGCTGATGGCCATGGCGGCGGAGGCCGCCCCCGAGCGTTTCCGCTGCGTGGTGATGCTGGACCCGCCGCTGATGCTGGGGATGGATGCCTGGGGCATGAAGCTCGCCAAGCGCCTCGGCTTCGTGGACCGCATCACCCCGGCCGGCAAGACCCTGGGGCGCCGCGCCGTCTGGCCCGACCGGGAGGCGATGTTGCACTACCTGCGCCGGCGGGGGCTGTTCCGGCGCTTCACCGACCAGGCCCTGCGCGACTACGTCGAGGGCGGCACCCGGCTGCTGGACGATGGCAGTGCGGTGCTGGTCTATGACCCCGAGATCGAGGTGCAGATCTTTCGCCACCTGCCCGATCACCTGGGGACCCTGCCGCGGCGCCTGCGGGTGCCGGCGGCGGTGCTGGCCGGCCGCGACTCCGACCTGCTGACCCCGCGGCGCCGTCGCCGCCTCGAGCGCCAAGGGGTGCCGGTCACCCCGGTGCCGGGCTCGCACATGTTTCCCCTGGAGTTCCCCGACGAGACCCGTGACGCCCTGCTCGAGACCCTCGGGCGCCTGCTGGGGGAGCGCCCATGACCGATGCCCGTCCCCTGCGGCTCGCCGACGGGCGGCTGGCCGCCCTGGCCTGGGGCGAGGAGGGCGCGCCGACCTGGCTGGCCCTGCACGGCTGGCTCGACAATGCGGCCAGCTTCTCCCGCCTGGCACCGCGGCTGGTGGCCCGGCTGGGAATCCGCGTGGTGGCCATCGACTTCTCCGGCCATGGGCACTCCGCGCCCCTGCCGGGCGACTATGCGATCTGGGACTACTGCCACGACCTGCTCGACGCGTCGGAGGCGCTCGGCCTGGCGCGGGTGACGCTGCTGGCCCACTCCATGGGCGCCGGCGTTGCCTGCCTGACCGCCGCGGCGCTGCCCGAGCGGGTCGAGGCGCTGGCGCTCCTCGATGGCCTGGGCACCCTCACCACGCCGGCGGAGCAGGCGCCGGCCCAGCTGCGCCGGGGGCTGATGGGCCACCGGCGCCCCCTGTCGCCGACGCCGCGCTATCCTGACAGTGAGAGTGCCGTGGCGGCGCGGGTGGCGGGGGGTGCCACGCCGATCGATGCCGAGACGGCGCGTCCGCTGGTGGCGCGCAACCTGGCGGCGCGGGATGACGGCCACGTCCAGCTGCGCACCGATGGTCGCCTGCTGCGCCCCTCGCCGGTCCGCTTCTGCCCCGAACAGGGGCTGGCGATGCTCTCGGCGATCCGCTGCCCGGCCCTGCTGGTGGAAGGGACGACCGGGATCCTCGGCGAGGCCGAACGGGCCCGGCTGGCCCGCGGGGCGATGCCGGGGCTCGATCGCCGGGTCCTGGACGGCGGGCACCACCTGCATCTGGAGCCGCAGGCGGTGGAGGCGGTTGCCGAGGCGATCGCCGACTGGCACCGGGCGATGCCGGTGCGGGTCAACGAGGAGGACGGGCGATGAACGAGCACGAGACGCCGGCGAAACGCGACGGCAAGCGGGTGGCGCTGGTGCTGGGCAGCGGCGGGGCGCGCGGCTACGCCCACATCGGCGTGATCGATGAGCTGGAGGCGCGGGGCTACCAGGTGGTGGCGATCGCCGGCTGCTCGATGGGCGCGCTGGTGGGCGGTGTCTATGCCGCCGGCCAGCTGCAGGGCTACCGCGATTGGGTCTGCCGCCTCGACTACTTCGACGTGCTCCGGCTGGTGGACGTCACCTGGAGCCCCATGGGCGCCATGCGCGCCAACAAGGTGATGGGCAAGCTGGAGAGCCTGATCGGCGATACCCGTATCGAGGACCTGGCGATCCCGGTGACCACCGTGGCCACCGACCTGACCCGCCAGCGCGAGGTATGGTTCCAGAGCGGCTCGCTGCTCGAGGCGATCCGCGCCTCCATCGCGGTCCCCGGCGTGATCACCCCGGTGCACCGTGGAGAGCAGGTGCTGGTGGATGGCGGCCTGCTCAACCCGCTGCCGATCATCCCCACCGTGGCGGCCGATGCCGACTTCGTGCTGGCCGTCAACGTCACGGCCCACAGCCCGCGTCCGGTCACCCTGGAGGAGCTGCTGCCCCCCGAGCAGGCGGCCGAGGAGCGGGCCCGGGAAGAGGCCCGGGACGCCCGAGGCATCGACTTCGGCGGCTGGATCGAGGAGGTGCGCGGCGCGGCCAGCCGCTGGTTCGAGGGCCTGGGCAACAACACTGCCCGTGCGGATGCGGGCGAGGATGACGAGCAGGTGCGGCGGCGCGAGTGGGGGCGGCTCGACATGGTGCTGGCCTCCTTCGACATCACCCAGGCGGCGCTCGCCAAGTACAAGGTGGCCGGCTATCCGCCCGACGTGCTGATCGAGGTGCCCAAGACCGTGTGCGGCGCCTACGAGTTTCACCGCGCCGAGGCGCTGATCATGCTCGGCCGCCACCTGGCCGTGGAGGCGCTGGACCGCTTCGAGGGGCGGCGCCACCCGGGATGGGGCAGCCGGGAAATCGTCGTCGACCCGATCACGGCGCCGGTCGAGCCTTCCGGCGAGGCGCCCTGAGGCCGGCTCAGGCCGCGTTGCCGCGCCGGCGCAGCAGCACGTAGAGCGCTCCGGTGCCGCCGTCGGCCTCGATGGCCGAGCAGAAGGCCAGCACGCCGGGCCACTCGCGCAGCCAGGCGTTCACGTGGCTCTTGATCACCGGGTAGTCGCTGCTGGTTCCCCAGGCCTTGCCATGGACCACCATCACGCAGCGTCGCCGCTCGGCGGCCGCCTCGCGGAGGAAGGCCTCAAGCTCGGCCCGGGCCTCCTCGAGGGTATGGCCGTGCAGGTCCAGCCCGATCTCCCAGGCGATCTGGCCGCGCTTGAGCTGGCTGCGGGTCCGCCACGGCAGGTCGGGGAGGGCGAAGTCCAGGTACTCCGAGGGGCGAACCGGTTCCACCCGGCCGTCGGAGGTCCGCCCGGTGCCGGTGTCGTCCCGGGCGGCCTCGGCGGCGGCGCGGCGCGCCTCGGCCGAGGCGTCGCGCCTGCGCGGCCGGCCGGGGTCGGCGCGGTTGCGCTTGATCGGACGCACGCCGGCCTCCTGAAGGGCCTGGCGGAAGGCGCCGATCTCCTCGTCGTCGGGGCGGTGGCGATCTCGGCTCATGGCAGGGCTGCTGTGGTGGCGGCAGGGGCGCACAGTATAACCAGCGCGGCGTGGCTGTGAACCGCCCTGGCGGTTACAATCGGCTCTCCCGCCCGCCAACCACAGGATGCCACGTGGCCGCTTGCAACGACGCCCCCCACTCGACGCTCCAGCTCTCCGACGCCGACCTGCGCGGCGGGCTCATCACCCTGCGCGACTGCCTGCGCTGGGCGGCCAGCGAGTTCCACCTGGCCGGGCTCTTCTATGGCCACGGGACCGATTCGGCCTGGGACGAGGCGGTGGCGCTGACGCTGGGCGCCCTGCACCTGCCGTGGAACGTCGACCCGGGCGTGCTCGATGCGCGCCTGCTGCCCATGGAGCGCGGCCGCATCGTGGCCCTGGTGCGCAGCCGCATCACCACGCGCCGGCCGCTGCCCTACCTGCTGGGCGAGGCCTTCTTCGCCGGTGTCCCGTTCAGCGTCGACGAGCGGGTGCTGATCCCGCGTTCGCCCATCGCCGAGCTCATCGAACACGGCTTCGCCGCCTGGTTCCCCGGGGAGCCGCCCGCCAGGGTGCTCGACCTCTGCACCGGCTCCGGCTGCATCGGCATCGCCACGGCGCTGCACATGCCCACCTGCGAGGTGGACCTCGCCGACATCAGCGGCGAAGCGCTGGAGGTGGCGCGGATCAACATCACCCGCCACGACGTGGGAGAACGGGTGCGCGCCGTCGAGTCCGACCTCTTCGATGGCCTGCCCGGGCGCTATGACCTGATCGTCTCCAACCCGCCCTACGTGGATGCCCGCGACCTGGCCACCATGCCCGCCGAGTTTCGCCACGAGCCCTCGCTGGCGCTGGGGGCCGGGAGCGACGGCCTGGACATCGTGCGGCGCATCCTGCGCGAGGCCCGCGACCACCTGACCGACGGCGGCGTGCTGATCGTCGAGGTCGGCAACTCCGACCGCCACCTGGAGGCCGCCTTCCCCGAGGTGCCCTTCCTGTGGCTCGAATTCGAGCGCGGCGGCCAGGGCGTGTTCGCCCTGACCGCCGATGAACTCGACGCCCATGCGGCGTCCTTCGCCTGATCCCCAGACCCCTGAATTTCCGGGAGGAGCGCCCATGTCCGGCAATACCTTCGGCAAGCTGTTCACCGTCACCACCTTCGGCGAGAGCCACGGCCCGGCGCTGGGCGCCATCGTCGATGGCTGCCCCCCGGGGCTGCCGCTCAGCGAGGCGGACCTGCAGCGCGACCTGGACCGCCGCCGCCCCGGCACCTCGCGCCACACCACCCAGCGTCGCGAGCCGGACCGGGTGAGGATCCTCTCCGGGGTCTTCGAGGGGGTCACCACCGGCACCGCCATCGGCCTGCTGATCGAGAACACCGACCAGCGCTCCAAGGATTACGGCAACATCAAGGACCAGTTCCGCCCGGCCCACGCCGACTACAGCTACCACCACAAGTACGGCATCCGCGACTACCGCGGCGGCGGGCGCTCCAGTGCCCGGGAGACCGCCATGCGGGTGGCGGCCGGGGCCATCGCCAAGAAGTACCTGGCGGCGCAGGGCATTGCGGTACGCGGCTACATGAGCCAGCTGGGCCCGATCGCCATCGACTTCAAGCAGTGGGAGGCGGTGGACGCCAACCCCTTCTTCTGTCCCGACCCGGACCGCGTGCCTGAGCTCGAGGCCTACATGGACCAGCTGCGCCGCGACCAGGACTCGGTGGGGGCGAAGATCACGGTGGTGGCCGAGGGGGTGCCCCCGGGCCTCGGCGAGCCGGTGTTCGACCGGCTCGATGCCGAGCTGGCCCACGGCCTGATGAGCATCAACGCGGTGAAGGGGGTGGAGATCGGCGACGGCTTCGCCAGCGTGGCGAGCCGCGGCAGCGAACACCGCGACGAGATGACCCCCGAGGGCTTCCTCTCCAACCACGCCGGCGGCGTGCTGGGCGGCATCTCCAGCGGCCAGGCGATCATCGCCCACCTGGCGCTCAAGCCCACCTCCAGCATCACTACCCCGGGTCGCAGCATCGACGTCCACGGCCATCCCGTCGAGGTGGTCACCAAGGGGCGCCACGACCCCTGCGTGGGCATCCGTGCCACGCCCATCGCCGAGGCGATGATGGCCCTGACGCTGATGGACCACCTGCTGCGTCACCGTGGCCAGAACGCCGAGGTCAGCGTCTCGACCCCGCGCCTGCGCTGAGGCGGCAGCGACTGGGCCGGCCGGCCATGGCTGCTACACTGCATCCAGGCACACCATTCCCGTCCCCCGAAAGAGCACCGCCATGAAGATCAATGTCGAGTTCGACCTGACCCCCGAGGAGTTCCGCCAGGCGCTGGGCCTGCCCGACGTGGAGGCCTTCCAGAGGGACCTGCTGGAGCGTATCCAGAAGCAGATGGAGTCCGGCGTGGAAGGGTATGACCCGATGAGCCTGATGCAGCCCTTCCTGCAGCAGTCCGGCCTGCCCCAGGGCCTCACCCAGGGGCTCTCCCAGGGCCTGTCGAGCTTCGGCAGCTACCAGCAGATGATGCTCGACATGCTGCGCCAGGCCGGCCAGGGCGCGACCCAGGCCGCGTCGAGCGAGGCGAAGGCGTCCCGGGACAGCGCCTCCTCCTCGGGTGCGTCGTCCGGGAAGGGGAGTGCCGGCACCGGAGCCGCCAAGGCCGGAAGTGCCCGCAAGAGTACCGCCAGCGCCCGTTCGCGCACCAAGCGCGAGAGCTGATCCACGGCCGGCCTTGGACCTTCATCGTCTTGCAACCTGACGGCGGGCAGACTAGGCTTTGTGCAGTGCAACATTATCGATGGGGCGCTACGCCCACGATGTCGCAATCCATGGAGAGACCACCATGCAGGACAAGATGACCGACGCCTTCAACGAGCAGACTCGCCAGTTCTTCGAGCCGATGCGCAAGCTCAACTCACTGATGCTGGACAACATGGAGAAGATGACCCAGTACCAGATGGAGTCCATGAAGCGCTACAGCCAGCTGGGCACCGAGCGTCTTCGCGATGCCAGCGAGGTCAGCGATGCCGAGGGCCTCAAGGACTTCAGCACCCGCCAGGCGGAGATGATGAGCGAGCTCTCTCAGCAGATGCTGGCCGATGCCAAGGCGCTGTCCGAGATGAGCCTCGAGTTCAAGGCCGAGCTCGAGAAGCTGTTCGCCGAGCAGACCAAGCTGGCCGAGCAGGCCGCCAGCCAGGCCGCCGGCGGCGAGAAGCCGAAGGGCGGTGCGCCGGCCAAGGCGACCAGCCAGTCCTCCCGCGGCGGCAGCAAGAGCTGAGCCCCGCGGTAAAGCGGGTTTCCGACGGCGCCCGAGCAGCGCCGCTGTTCAAGCCGCCACCCCGTCACGGGCGTGGCGGATCGTGCTATTCGTGACCGGCGCCAGGGCGTCCGGAGCGTCAGGAGGGGTCAATGCAGCCAGGGGTTGAAGCACCGACACAGGCCGAGCTGGAGGCGTGGAACGCCCAGCTCAGGGAGATCGGCGAGGAGTACCGCGCCCTGATGGGGGATCTGCTGGAGCGCATGGTGCCCAGCGACGCCGCCGACTCCGTCTATGGGGACATGCGGGACAGCTTCCAGGCGGCCGCCGAGTCGCTGATGGGCAACCCGCCCCAGCTGTGGCAGACCCAGGCGCGGCTGATGCAGGACCAGTTCCAGCTGTGGCAGAACGGCCTGCGGGCCATGGCCGGCGAGTCGGTCGAGCCGCTGGTGACGCCCGAGAAGGGCGATCGTCGCTTCAAGGACGAGGCCTGGACCCAGGACCCCTACTACCTGGCGATCATGCAGCAGTACCTGCTGTTCCAGCGGCTGGTGGAGGAGCTGGTCGACGGCCTCGATCTGCCGGCAGGGCAGAAGCAGCGGCTGGGCTTCTATGCCCGCCAGCTGGTGAATGCCATGGCGCCCACCAACTTCGTCACCACCAACCCCGAGGTGATGCGCAGGACCCAGGAGACCCGGGGCCAGAACCTGATCGACGGCCTGGCCCGGCTGCGCGAGGACCTGGCCAACTCCGCCGAGGGGCTCAACGTCACCATGACCGATCGCAGCGCCTTCGAGGTCGGCAGGAACATCGCCGTGACGCCCGGGGCCGTGGTCTACGAGAACGAGCTGATCCAGCTGATCCAGTACACGCCCACCACCGAGCAGGTCTTCAAGACACCGCTGCTGGTGATGCCGCCCTGGATCAACAAGTACTACATCCTCGACCTGCGCGAGGACAACTCCCTGGTCAAGTGGCTGGTGGAGCAGGGCCACACCGTCTTCCTTATCTCCTGGCGCAACCCCGGCCCCGAGCAGCGCGACCTGACCTGGGCCGACTACATGCAGCTCGGCCCCATCGCCGCCATGGGGGCCATCGAGCAGGCCACCGGCGAGAAGTCGGTCAACCTGATGAGCTACTGCGTGGGCGGCACCCTGGCGGCCTCCACGGTCGCCTACCTCACCAGCACCCGCCGCGGGCGCAAGGTGAAGTCGGTCACCTACATGACCACCCTCCAGGACTTCCGCGACCCCGGCGAGATCGGCGTCTTCCTGAGCGAGCCGGTGCTTCAGGGGATCGAGGCGAAGATGGAGCGCGACGGCTACCTGGACGGCCGCGTCATGGCCTTCTCCTTCAACCTGCTGCGCGAGAACGACCTCTTCTGGTCCTTCTACATCAGCAACTACCTGAAGGGGGACGTGCCGGCGCCCTTCGACCTGCTCTACTGGAACACCGACGGCACCAACCTGCCGGCGGCGACCCATGGCTGGTACCTGCGCCACATGTACATGGAGAACCGCCTGGTGGAGCCGGGCGGCATCGAGCTCGACGGCGTCAAGATCGACCTGCGCAAGGTGTCGACCCCGAGCTACTTCATCTCCACCCGCGAGGATCACATCGCCAAGTGGAACAGCACCTACTACGGCGCCCTGCTGCCCAAGGGGCCGGTGACCTTCGTGCTGGGCGGGTCCGGCCATATCGCCGGCATCGTCAACCCGCCGCACAAGAACAAGTACGGCTACTGGACCAATGACGAACTGCCCGAGACCCCGGAGCAGTGGCTCGAGGGGGCCCAGCAGCAAGAGGGCTCCTGGTGGCCACACTGGCAGGCGTGGATCACCGGGAACGGCTACGCCGACCCGGAGAAGATGGTGCCGGCGCGTCAGCCCGGCGAGGGCGAGCTGGACATCCTCGAGCCTGCCCCGGGGCGCTATGTCAGGATGACCATCCCCGAGGTGCTCGGGGAGCAGTAAGCGCCGAGCGCCCGGCGCCTAGCGCCCAGCCGCTCGTCAACGGGCGGCTGGTGTTGAGGTAGATAACGAGAACCCCCGCGGATCGCATCCGGCGGGGGTTCTTCGTTGACGTCACACTCGGCAGTGGCATCATCCTGCGGCGCTAGGCGCTAGGCGCTAGGCGCTAGGCGCTAGGCGCTAGGCGCTAGGCGCTAGGCGCTAGGCGCTAGGCGCTAGGCGCTAGGCGCTAGGCGCTCCCGGCGAAGCCGGACCCCCGTCAGCATCAGCAGCGCGGCGAGCAGCCAGGTCGGCCAGCTGCCGTTGCGGGTGAAGGGGGTCAGGCCCGTCATGGGCTGTACCTGGCCGGTGATACTGGCCACCTCGAACTGGGGAGCGCGGGCGGTGACCCGCCCCGAGGGGTCGACGATCACGGTGACGCCGTTGCTGGTGGCCCGCAGCAGGTAGCGGCCGTTCTCCAGGGCGCGCAGGCGGGCCATCTGCAGGTGCTGAAGGGGGCCGATGGAGCGGCCGAACCAGGTGTCGTTGGAGACCGTCAGCAGCAGCTCGCTCTCCCGGGCGCGTTCGGCCACCAGGTCGGCGTAGATGATCTCGTAGCAGATGGCATTGCCGATGGAGGTGCCGGCCGCCAGGATCGGTGCCTGCCGGGCCGGGCCAGGCGTCATGGCCGGCATGGGCAGGTCGAAGAAGGCGATGGTGCCGCGCAGCAGGTTCTCCAGCGGCAGGTACTCGCCGAAGGGCACCAGGTGTTCCTTGCGGTACTGGCCCTCGGCGTTGCCCAGTCCGATCACGCTGTTGAAGTAGAGGCCCCGGCCGTCGCGCTGCAGGATGCCGGTGAGCAGGGCGGTGTCGGGCGACAGGTTGGACTGCACGCGCTCCAGGATCGGCCGGGCCTCCTCCTCGAACATCGGCAGGGCGGCCTCGGGCCAGACGATCAGGTCGAGGTCATCGGGCTGGGCGCGGGTCAGCTCGCTGTAGGTATTGGCCGCGACGCGCTGCCCCTCCGGGGTCCACTTGATCAGCTGGGGGAGGTTGCCCTGGAGCAGCGCGACCCGCAGCGGCTCGCCGGTGGGCTGGGTCCACTGGGTGGGCAGCGCCAGGGGAATGAGCCACAGGGCGGCCACTGGGGCGGCGGCCCACCAGCGGCGCATCAGAAACTGCACGCCCAGGGTGCCGGTCAGGGCGGTGATCAGTGACAGCAGGTAGACGCCGCCGACGGGCGCCCAAGGGGCCAGCGGCGAGTCCACGTGGGCCGAGCCCAGCAGCAGCCAGGGAAAGCCGGTGAACAGCCAGGTCCGGAGCCATTCGCCCAGCACCCAGGCGCCGGCGAAGCTCAGCGCCGCCAGGCGCGGCCCGCACAGCCGCCGATAGAGCCACAGCGTCACGGCCGGGAACAGGGCCATGCTGGCCACGAACAGGGCCGTGAGGAAGAGGGCGAGGGGCACGCCGGTATAGCCGTAGTCGTGGATCGACACATAGACCCAGGAGGCCCCGGAGCCGAACAGCCCGAGCCCGTAGCACCAGCCCCGCAGGGCGGCCCGGGCGGGCGACAGGGCATGGAGGCCCAGGTAGACCAGGCCCACGGCGACCGGGCCGAGCCACCAGAGCTCGAAGGGGGAGGCGGTGAGGGTGGTGAGCCCCCCGGCGATCACTGCCATCAGGCAGCCGAGGGCCGGGGAGAAGCGCAGCTGGTGCATCATGACCTTCCTTGGGGGCGGGACTAGTCGTCGTCCGGTCCGTCGCAGGGCTCTGCCTCCAGCAACCGGATGCGGCGGTTGTCGGCGTTGAGCACGGTGAAGCGCCAACCGCCGATCTCGGTATGCTCGCCCCGTCCGGGCAGGTGACCGAAGCGCTGCATCACCAGGCCGCCGAGGGTGTCGAACTCCTCGTCGGAGAAGCGCGTGGCGAAGCGCTCGTTGAAATCCTCGATGGGGGTCAGGGCGCGGATGGCGAAGCGGCCCTCGCCCAGTTCGCGGATATCCTCCTCCTCATCGGCGTCGTGCTCGTCCTCGATCTCGCCGACGATCTCCTCGAGGATATCCTCGATGGTGACGATGCCGGCGGTACCGCCATACTCGTCCACCACGATCGCCATGTGGTTGTGGGTGTCCTGGAACTCCTTCAACAGGCTGTTGAGGCGCTTGGACTCCGGCACGAACAGCGCCGGGCGCACGACCTCCTCGAGGCGGAACGGCCGGCCGTTCTCCTGGCCGCCGCGCAGCAGCGGCAGCAGATCCTTGGCCAGCAGGATGCCCTTGACCTCGTCGAGGTTCTCGCCGATCACCGGGTAGCGCGAGTGGCCGGTCTCCAGTATCACCGGCAGGTACTCCTCCAGCGGCTGGTCGAGGGCGATGGCGGTGATCTGGGAGCGCGGGATCAGCACCTCGCGGACCTGCTGGTCGCTGATCTGCAGGGCGCCCTCGATGATCATCATGGCGTCCTGCTCGAGCTTCAGGCGGCTGGCGGCCTGGCGCAGGAACTCCAGCAGTTCGCCGCGGGAGCTGGGTTCGTCACTGTCGCTGGAAAGGGCGCTGAACAACTTCTCGAGCCAGGACTTGTTGCCCTGGCCGCTCGATCGGTCTTCGCTCATGCGTCGGTTCTCTTGTCCTCGGAATCGGCGCCCGGGGCCTCGCCCGGGTCGTGACGGTAGGGGTCGGCGATGCCGAACTCGGCGAGAATCTCGCGTTCGAGCTGCTCCATCGCCTCGGCCTCGTCATCCTCGAGATGATCATGGCCCAGCAGGTGCAGGGTGCCGTGCACCACCATATGAGCGTAGTGATCGGCGAGCGACTTGTCCTGCTCGGCGGCTTCCCGGGCCACCACCGGGTGGCAGATCACCAGGTCGCCGAGCAGCGGCAGGGCGACCCCGGGGGGGCACTCGAAGGGGAAGGAGAGCACGTTGGTGGGGCGATCCTTGCCGCGGTAGTCGCGGTTGAGCGCCTGGCTCTCGGCGGCATCGACCAGGCGCACGGTGAGCTCGCTGTCGGCGGGCACGTCGTGGCGGGACAGCACGGCGGCCACCCAGGCCTCGAGATCGGCCTGGGCCGGCAGTCCCTCGGCCTCGATGGCCACCTGGCGGTCGACCCGGGGGAGGCTCATGACTCGCCGCGCTCGCGGTCGATGCGCTCCTGACGCTCCTGGCGTTCCAGGCGCAGCGCCTCCCGCTCCTGATCCCGGGCCTGCTTGCGGGCGCGCTCGGCGGCTTCCTGCTCGGCCTCGAAGTGGTCATAGGCCTCGATGATGCGCTGCACCAGCGGATGGCGCACCACGTCCTTGGCGGCGAAGTGGGTGACGCCGATGCCGGGCGTGCCCTTGAGCACGTCGAGCACCTGGATCAGCCCCGAGCTCTGGCCGCGGGGCAGGTCGACCTGGGTCACGTCGCCGGTGATCACCGCGGTGGAGCCGAAGCCGATGCGGGTGAGGAACATCTTCATCTGCTCGCGGGTGGTGTTCTGGCTCTCGTCGAGGATGATGAAGGCGTTGTTGAGGGTGCGCCCGCGCATGTAGGCCAGCGGGGCGATCTCGATCACCTGGCGCTCGATCAGCTTGGCGACCTGCTCGAAGCCGATCATCTCGTAGAGGGCGTCGTAGAGCGGGCGCAGGTAGGGGTCGATCTTCTGGGCCAGGTCGCCGGGCAGGAAGCCGAGCTTCTCGCCGGCCTCCACCGCGGGGCGCACCAGCAGGATGCGACGCACCTCCTGCTGGTTGAGGGCCTCCACCGCGGCGGCCACGGCGAGGTAGGTCTTGCCGGTGCCGGCCGGGCCGATGCCGAAGTTGATGTCGTGGGCGCGGATGCTCTGCACGTAGCCCTGCTGGTTGAGCCCGCGGGGCTTGATCAGCGTGCGGGGGGTGCGCAGCAGCACCTCGCCGTCGGCCTCGACGCCTTCCTCTTCCTCCAGCGCCTCGAGGCCGGACTCCTGCAGGAACATGTGAACGGTGTCCGGCTCCAGGTCGCTGGCCTCGGTCTCGCGGTAGAGGTGCTCGAGCAGGTTGGCGGCGGCCTTGACCCGATGGATGGGCCCGGCCAGCTGGAAGATGTTGCCGCGGTTGCGCAGGGTGATGCCCAGGCGCGCCTCCACCAGCTTGAGGTGCTCGTCGCGCTGGCCGCAGAGGTTGGCCAGGCGGCGCGGGTCATTGGGCTCGAGAGTGAGGGTGATGATGCGGTTGGCCTGGGAGGATGGCTGGCTCAAGACTGGCGGGTCCCATGGAAGTTGGATTTAGGGCAGCTTACTGCCCCGGCAGCGGCCGGGGCAATGATGGCAGCATGGCGAGAGGCGCAGAGCACAAGGGGAAGAGGAGTCTGGCCTGCCCCCGGCGCTCCTCGCTGTCAGCGCCTGGCGTCAGTGGATCTCGGGCGAGGCGAGCTCACCACGCAGGGAGTTGGGCAGCGCCTCGGTGATCTCCACGTCGACGAAGAAGCCGATCAGCTCCATGGGGTTGGCGGCGCGGAAGTTGACCACCCGGTTGTTCTCGGTGCGCCCGGAGAGCTGGCCGGGGTCCCTGGGCGAGAAGCCGGTGACCAGGATGCGCTGGGTGCTGCCCACCATGCGGCGGCTGATCTGCATCGCCTGCTGGTTGATGCGCTCCTGGAGGATCGCCAGGCGCTGCTTCTTGACGCTCTCCGGGGTGTCGTCCACCAGGCCGGCCGCCGGGGTGCCGGGGCGCGCCGAGTAGACGAAGCTGAAGGAGTGGTCGAAGCCGATGCGATGGATCAGGTCCATGGTGGCCGCGAAATCCTCCTCGGTCTCGCCGGGGAAGCCGACGATGAAGTCGGAGGAGAAGCTGATGTCGGGGCGCAGCGCGCGGATGCGCTCCATCTTCTCGACGTACTCCTCGACGGTGTGACCGCGCTTCATGGCGGCGAGTATCCGGTCGGACCCGGCCTGCACCGGCAGGTGGAGGTGGCTGACCAGCTCGGGGATCTCGCCATAGGCCTCCACCAGGCTGTCGGAGAATTCCACCGGGTGGGAGGTGGTGAAGCGGATGCGGTCGATGCCCTCCACCGCGGCCACGCAGGCGATCAGCTCGGCCAGGTCGATCTCGTCGCCCAATTGGTTCTCGCCGCGATAGGCGTTGACGTTCTGGCCCAGCAGGTTGATCTCGCGCACCCCCTGGTCGGCCAGGTGGATGACCTCGTCCATCACCGCCTCGAAGGGCCGGGAGACCTCCTCGCCGCGGGTATAGGGCACCACGCAGAAGGTGCAGTACTTGGAGCAGCCCTCCATCACCGACACGAAGGCGGTGGCGCCGTCGGCGCTGGGCTTGGGCAGGTGGTCGAACTTCTCGATCTCCGGGAAGGTGACGTCCACCACCGAGATCTGCTCCTGCTGGCGCGAATCGAGCATGGCCGGCACCCGATGCAGCGTCTGGGGGCCGAACACCATGTCGACGTGGGGCGCGCGCTTGCGCAGCGCCTCGCCTTCCTGGCTGGCCACGCAACCGCCGACCCCGATCACCAGGTCGGGGTTGGCCTCCTTGAGCTTCTTCCAGCGGCCGAGCTGGTGGAACACCTTCTCCTGGGCCTTCTCGCGGATCGAGCAGGTGTTGAGCAGGATGACGTCGGCCTCGCGCTCGTCGTCGGTGAGCTCGAGCCGGTGGGATTCACCGAGCAGATCCGCCATGCGGGCGGAGTCGTACTCGTTCATCTGGCAGCCGTGCGTCTTGATGAAGAGTTTCTTCGCCATAAGAGAGAGTGGGCCGTGCCTTGAGAAAAGTAGCCCGGTATTGTACGCGCCGCCGGGCGGGGGAGCCAGCATGGGCCGCACTCCCCGGGAGTATGCTACTCTTGCGCCTCGTGTCGGAATACCGTGTCGAGGAACACTCAGCACCATGGCGGCAAAGCCGATCTATCGGGTGGTTTTCCACCAGCAGGGGGAGGTCTGGGAGCTCTATGCTCGCGAGATCTTCCAGAGTGACCTGTGGGGCTTCATCGAGGTCGAGGAATTCGTCTTCGAGGATGCCTCCAAGCTGGTGGTGGACCCCTCTGCCGACAAGCTGCGGCGGACCTTCGACGGGGTCAGCCGCAGTTACCTGCCGTTGAACGCCATCGTGCGCATCGACGAGGTGGAGCGCGAGGGGCCGCCGCGGGCGGTGAAGAGCGAGGGGCGGGTCGCCGAGTTCCCGCGGCCCTTCGCGCCACCCTCCCGGCAGGACCGCTGAGCCACGGGGCCAGGGGTGCCGCCTGGTCAGAGAGTGACCAGGCCGTGCCGGCGGCCGCCCCCGCGGGCCTGGCGTCGGCTGTCCAGCGGTTTTCCCGGCAGTTGTCCACAGGAGCTGTGGACAGACACTCCGTCTCATCGCGTCGCCGTGGGCAGGAAGCCGACGGTGGCCACGGGTCGCGTCAGCGTGGAACCCCACCAGCTTTAGCCAGGACGACGGCATGACCAAACACGACTTCAAACGACTCAGCCTGGGCGTGGCCCTGGGGCTCCTCGCCCTGCCACTGCAGGCCCAGCAGACCGAGGCGACCCACTGGGTCTCCGACTCCCTCACCACCTATGTGCGCAGCGGTCCCACCGACGGCTACCGCATCGTCGGCACGCTGACCGCCGGCGAGCCTGTCAGCGTGCTGGAGACCAGCGGTGACTACTCGCGGGTCGAGAACGCCGACGGCAATACCGTCTGGGTGCTCTCCAACGAGCTGCAGGAGACCCCCAGCGCCCAGGTGCGCCTGCCGGCACTCGAACAGCAGGTGGCCGAGCTGTCCGCCGAGCTCGAGGGCATCAACGAGCAGTGGGAGAGCCGCACCGCTGCCCAGCGCGAGACCCTGGAGACCCGCGAGGCGCGCATCGCCGAGCTGGAGGCACGCAACCGCGAGCTCGACGCCGAGGCCGAGCAGTCGCGCCAGAGCGTCCGCCAGCTGCAGGCGCGCCTGGATACCCAGGAGGAGGACCTGCTGATGCGCTACTTCATGTACGGTGGCGGGGTGGCCGGTGCGGGCCTGCTGGTGGGGCTGATCGTGCCCCACCTGCCGCGCCGTCGGCGGAAACGCGACCGCTGGTTCTGAGCCCGGGGGAGACCATGGCCAATGAATGGCGGGAGCGCTGGCGGGAGGGACGTATCGGCTTCCACCGCGATCGCCCCCATCCGGCTCTGATTCGTCACTGGCCGCTGCTCGGCGCCCGGCCCGGTACCAAGGTGCTGGTGCCGCTGTGCGGCAAGAGCCTGGACATGCGCTGGCTCGGCCAGCATGACCACCCGGTGCTGGGCATCGAACTGGCGCCCGAGGCCATCGAGCAGTTCGTGGCGGAGGGCGCGGGCATGGTCTCCCGCTATCGCCAGGGCGTCTTCGAGGTGTGTCGCCAGGGCAATGTGGAGCTGTGGCAGGGGGACTTCTTCCATTTCCACATCGAGCAGGCGGCGGAGCTCGGCGCCTTCTACGATCGCGCCGCCCTGATCGCCCTGCCGCCGGCCACTCGCCAGCGCTACGCCTTCCACCTGGCCCAGCTGATCCCGCCGGGTGCACGGGGGCTGCTGATCAGCCTGACCCGTGCTCCCGGCGAGGAGGCGTCGGGGCCGCCCTTCAGCGTCCCCGCCGAGGAGGTGCGTGAGCTCTTCGCGCCCAATTTCCGGGTCACCCACCTGGAGGACGGGGAGCCGGAGCCGCGCAGCGGCTTCCGCGAGAGCGTCTGGGCCCTGGTGCGGCGTGGTCCCGTGGAGTAGCCGGCGGTGAGGCCGGTCGGCCAGGACACGGCGAGGGCGCCCCATGGGGCGCCCTCGTTGCGTGATGGCGGCGGTGCCGGCTCAGCGGGCCAGCAGGCGGCCCAGTTCCGGGTCCCGGAAGGCGCGGTCCAGGCCGTCGGAGAGCAGGTCGTTGACCATGCGGGTGTTGGTGTCGCGATCGGGGCGCACGGCGTAGGTCTGGGTGCGGCGCGAGGTATAGGTGCCGGTATAGGTGTTGCCGCCGTTGCGCGCCTCGGCGATGAACACCGCCTCGAGGCGCGCCTCGTCGACCACCGGGCGGCTCTGGCCACGCTCGTAGCCCAGATGGTCGAGGGTCAGGGTCAGGCTGGGGCGACCCTCGGCACGCTCGGTGGTGGGGCGAAAGCCCATGTCGCGGACCGCGCGCTCGGCCTCGCGCTGCAGCCGCGGTACGAGCTCATGGGCATTGACGGTGATGGTGGCCGTCGACATGGCACTGCCCGTGCGGGTGCCGATCACCTCGCTGTCGCGCCCGTCCACGGCGATCACGGTGATCGCCTGTCCACTGCCCGTCACCGGGACGTCGGCGCTGCGCTGGGGGTTGAGCTGCAGGTAGTGGGGGCTGGCGCAACCGGCCAGCCAGCTGCCGGCCAGCAGGGTGGCCAGGAGGCGGAGGAAGAGGCGACGCGGCATGGTGGTGAGTCTCCCGAGGGGCTGGGTGCCGGCAGGCGGCCGGGGGTGGAACCTGGCAGGGAGTATATCGCCTCCGACCAGGCGCCGGAAATCCGGGGGGGCAACGGCACGTGCCGTGAGGTTACACTATCGGCAAATCCCGATGGATGCCTGACATGATACGTCCCGCCACGCCCGAGGACATCCCGACCCTCGCCGATATCTGGCTGCGCGCCTCGCGCCTGGCCCACGACTTCATTCCCGCCGCGTTCTGGGAGTCCCGGTACGAGGCCATGGCTCGCGACCACCTGCCCCGTGCCGAGGTCCACGTGCTGGAGGTGGAGGGGCGGGTGATCGGCTTCGCCGCCCTGAATGACGACCACCTCGAGGCGCTGTTCATCGATCCCGACGTACAGAGCTACGGCCATGGCTCCCGCCTGCTCGCCCACGCCATGGCGGCCCGGACGCACCTCAGCCTGTGTGTCTACTCGCGCAACGTCCGCGCCGTCTCCTTCTATCGGCGCCTGGGATTCCAGCCCGTGGAGGAGCGCGTGGAGCCGCTCACCGGCGAGAGTGAGACCCTGATGACCTGGGACCGCTAGCCTCCCGCGTCATCGGCCTCAGGCCAGGCTGGCCCGGGGCGCGTCCCGCCGGGTCTCGCGGCCCTCGGGGAAGCGGTGCCAGCGCCGCGGTTCGACGTAGAGCCGCTGCCCGCGACGCAGGTCGAGGCGCTCGTAGTCGGCATGGCGCACCGTGGCGAGCCAGGGGGCGGCCATCCAGTCGGCGGCGAGTTCCACGCGGACCTCGGCCCCCACCGGGGAGATGGCGGTGACCGTGGCCGGCAGCCGGGCCTCCGGGCTCGGGGCCTCGACCAGCCTCACCTCGTGGGGACGCAGCAGCAGCTCCTCCGGGCCGTCCGGCAGCTCCACCGAGAGGCGCGCGTCGCCGCAGGTAAGGATGCCGCCGCGCACCTCGCCCTCCAGATGGTTCACGTCGCCCAGGAACTCGAAGACGAAGCGGTTGCCCGGGGCGCGATAGAGGTCGTCCGGCGTGTCGATCTGCTCGATGCGGCCGTTGCTCATCACCGCCACGCGATCGGAGAGCTCCAGGGCCTCCTCCTGGTCGTGGGTCACGAAGAGGCTGGTGAAGCCCAGTTCGTCGTGGAGGTGGCGCAGCCAGCGGCGCAGGTCCTGGCGCACCTTGGCGTCGAGTGCCCCGAAGGGCTCGTCGAGCAGCAGCACGTCGGGGCGCAGCGCCAGGGCGCGCGCCAGCGACACGCGCTGCTGCTGGCCACCGGAGAGCTGCGCCGGATAGCGGCCGGCCAGCGACTCCAGCTGTACCATCTCCAGCAGGCGGTGGACCCGGGCGCGGATCTCGCCGCTGGTGGGGCGGTTCCGGCGCGGCATCACGGTGAGGCCGAAGGCAACGTTGTCGAACACCGTCATGTGGCGGAACAGCGCATAGTGCTGGAAGACGAAGCCGATTCGCCGGTCGCGCACGTGCACGTCGGTGACGTCGCGGTCGCCGAACAGGATGCGGGCGCCGCCGTCCCGGTCGGGGTTCTCCAGCCCCGCGATGATCCGCAGCAGGGTGGTCTTGCCCGAGCCGGAAGGCCCGAGCAGGCCGACCAGCTCGCCCTCCTGGATGTCGAGGTTGATCGGCTCCAGCGCCCGGGTGCGCTGGCGGCCCGAGCCGAAGTGCTTGCCGATATTGTGCAGGCGAATGCTCATGCGAGGGCCTCCTGGCGCGCGGCGCGCCATTCCAGTCCGGCCTTGGCGGCCAGGGTGAGCAGGGCAATCAGGGCGAGCAGCGAGGCGCTGGCGAAGGCGCCGACCGTGTTGTAGTCCTGGTAGAGCTGCTCCAGGTGCAGCGGCAGGGTGTTGGTCTGGCCGCGGATGGCCCCGGAGACCACCGAGACGGCGCCGAACTCGCCGACCGCCCGGGCGTTGGTGAGGATCACCCCGTAGAGCAGCGCCCAGCGGATGTTGGGCAGGGTGACCCGGCGGAAGAGGGTCCAGCCCGGCGCGCCCAGGGTCACGGCGGCTTCCTCCTCGCGGGAGCCCTGGGCCTGCATCAGCGGGATCAGCTCCCGGGCGACGAAGGGGCAGGTGACGAAGATGGTCACCATCAGGATGCCCGGCCAGGCGAACATCAGCTGCACGTCGTGACCGTCGAGCCAGCCGCCCAGCCAGCCGTTGCGCCCGTAGAGCAGCAGGTAGATCAGGCCCGCCACCACCGGTGACACTGCGAAGGGGATGTCGATCAGGGTCTGCAGCAGGCGCCTCCCCGGAAAGCTGAAGCGGGTCACCAGCCAGGCCAGGGCCACCCCGAACACCAGGCAGACCGGAATGGTCAGCACGGTGATGAACAGCGTCAGGCCGATGGCGCGCAGGGTGTAGTGGTCACTGACGTTGCTCCAGAAGACGCCGACGCCCTGGGCGAAGGCCTGGGCGAAGATCGCCACCAGCGGCAGCAGCAGGAACAGCGCCGCGAGTGCCACGGCGGCGAGGATCAGGGCCCGGCGCACCGCCGGGGCATCACCGATTCGTTGCATCAGCCGCGTCCTCCATGCAGGCGCCGGGCGAAGCGCCCCTGCCAGATGTTGATCGCCAGCAGCAGCGCCAGCGACACGAACAGCACCACCGAGGCGATGGCCGAGGCGCCGGCGTAGTCATACTCCTGGAGGCGCACGAAGATCATCAGGGCGGTGATCTCGGTCTCGTAGGGCATGTTGCCGGCGATGAAGATGATCGCCCCGAACTCGCCCAGGGAGCGCACGAAGGCCAGGCCGGTGCCGGTGACCAGCGCCGGCCACAGGTGCGGCAGGATCACCCGGCGAAAGGCGGTGCCATCGGTGGCGCCCAGGGTCAGCGCGGCCTCGTCCACCTCCTGGGGCAGGTCCTCGAGCACCGGCTGCACCGTGCGCACCACGAAGGGGATGCTGGTGAAGGCCATGGCCAGCGCGATGCCCACCCAGGTGTAGGCGACCTGCAGCCCCAGCGGCTCGAGCAGGCGTCCCATCCAGCCGTTGCTCGAGTAGAGGGTGGCCAGGGTGATGCCGGCCACCGCCGTGGGCAGGGCGAAGGGCAGGTCCATCAGGGCGTCGAGCAGGCGCTTGCCGGGAAAGTCGTAGCGCACCAGCACCCAGGCCAGCAGCAGGCCGAAGGCGGCGTTGATCAGCGCCGCCAGCGCGGCGGCGCCGATGGTGACCGTGTAGCTGGCCACCACCCGGCCATCGCTGATGATCGCCCAGTACTCCGCCAGGCTGAGCCCCGCCAGCTGGCCGAACAGGCCGGTCATCGGCAGCAGCAGCACCAGCGAGATGAACAGCAGGCTCACGCCCAGCGACAGGCCGAACCCCGGCAGCACCCGCCTGGGGGTGCGGCCGAACGCGAAGGGAAGGGCGCGGGTGCTCATGGGCGTGGCTCGTCTCCGAGGGTTCCGTGGGGTCAGCGGCGCTGCAGCTGGTCGAGCAGGGCGCCGTTGGCGAAGTGGTCCTCCATGGCCGCGTCCCAGCCGCCGAACACTTCCTCGACGCGCAGCAGTTCGGTCTCGGGGAAGGCGTCGGCGAACTCCTCGACCACCGCCTCGTGGTGCACGCGGTAGTTGAAGCCGGCGAGCTGGCGCTGGGCCTCCTCGCCGTAGAGGTACTCCACGTAGGCCTGGGCCAGGTCAAGGTTGCCGTTGCGCTCGGCGTTGGGGGCGACCACCGCGACCGGGAACTCGGCCAGGATGCTCACCGGCGGCACGATCACCTCGTAGTCATCGCTGCCGTACTCGCCGCGGATGTTGTTGACCTCGGACTCGAAGCTGATCAGCACGTCGCCCAGGCCGCGCTCGATGAAGCTGGTGGTGGCGCCGCGGCCGCCGGTGTCGAATACCGTCACGTTGCCCAGAAAGGTGCGCATGAAGTCCTGAATATTCTCTTCATCTCCCTCGAACTCTGCATCGGCGAAGCCCCAGGCGGCCAGGTAGGTGTAGCGGCCGTTGCCGGAGGTCTTGGGGTTGGGGAAGACGATACCGACGTCCTCGCGGACCAGGTCATCCCAGCTCTCGATCCCCTTGGGGTTGTCCTTGCGCACCAGGAAGGCGGTGGTGGAGTAGTAGGGGGAGGCGTTGTTGGGCAGCGCCTCCTGCCATGCCGCGTCGACCAGGCCGCCGTCGGCGAGGACCTGCACGTCGGTGACCTGGTTGTAGGTCACCACGTCGGCACGCAGCCCCTGGAGGATGGCGCGGGCCTGGGCGGAAGAGCCGCCGTGTGACTGGCTGACCGCCACCTCCTCGCCCTGGGTCTCCTGCCAGTGGGCGATGAACGCGGGGTTGACGGCGGCGAACAGCTCGCGGGCGATGTCATAGGAGGAGTTGAGCAGCTCGCGCTCGGCCGCCGCGGTGGGACCGGCCAGGCCGGCTCCCAAGGCGATGGCGAGCAGGGCGTGCGGTAAACGGGGGCGCAGGATCATGGAGTCACTCCGACATTCGTTGGCATTGTCGGAAGGGTAAGTTCGACCAATAGTAATTACAATGATATTTTTTATTCTATTTTGATCTATTTCTCTGCGGCGGCATGGCGTCCCCTCGCGCTGCCGGCTCCGGGCGCCTCTGCTAGAATGCGCACTCTTCGTGAACGACCGCCTGGACCCTCCCATGACCGATGCGACCCGCGACTTCCTGATCGCTCCCTCGATCCTTTCTGCCGACTTCGCGCGCCTGGGCGAGGAGGTGGACGACGTGCTGGCCTCCGGGGCCGACATCGTCCACTTCGACGTGATGGACAACCACTACGTGCCCAACCTGACCATCGGCCCCATGGTCTGCGAGGCGCTGCGCAAGCACGGTGTCACCGCGCCCATCGACGTGCACCTGATGGTGCGCCCCGTGGATCGGCTGATCGGCGACTTCATCGACGCCGGGGCCAGCATCATCACCTTCCACCCCGAGGCCTCGGACCACATCGACCGCTCCCTGCAGCTGATCCGTGCTGGCGGCTGCCGGGCCGGCCTGGTGTTCAACCCGGCCACGCCGCTGTCGTATCTCGACTACGTGATGGACAAGGTGGACATGGTGCTGCTGATGAGCGTCAACCCCGGTTTCGGCGGCCAGTCCTTCATCCCCGGCACCTTGGACAAGCTGCGCGAGGCGCGCCGCCGCATCGATGCCTCCGGCCGCGACATCCGCCTGGAGATCGATGGCGGGGTCAAGGTGGAGAACATCGCCGAGATCGCCCGGGCCGGCGCCGATACCTTCGTGGCGGGCTCGGCGGTGTTCAAGGCGCGCAGCGACTCGGATCCGCACCGCTACGACGGCGTGATGCAGGCCTTCCGCGAGCAGCTGGCCGGCGTGCGCTGAGGCCGTGAATGCCGAGCAGGCAACGCCGCACGAGGCGCCGGTCTGGCACCTCTACCTGCTTGAGACGGCGGGCGGGGCGCTCTACACCGGCATCACCACCGACGTGGAGCGGCGCCTGGCCGAGCACGCCGCCGGTCGCGGCGCCAAGGCGCTGCGTGGCAAGGGTCCCCTGACCCTGCGCCACCGCGAGCCGGTGGGCAGCCACGGCGACGCGCTGCGGCGGGAGGCCGAGATCAAGCGGCTATCGGCCGCCGGCAAGCGGGCCTGGCTCGATGCCAGGGCCACGGCACCGGGACACCACGAGGAGAGCCGATGCACCCCATCCTGAACGACATTCGCCTGGTCGCCTTCGACCTGGACGGCACCCTGATCGACTCGGTGCCCGACCTGGCGCTGGCGGTGGACGCGGCGCTGGCCGACCTCGGCCTGCCCGCCGCCGGGGAGGCCCGAGTGCGCGACTGGGTCGGCAACGGCTCGCTGGTGTTGATGGAGCGCGCGCTGAGGTTTGCCGATGATGCTGGCGCCGGTGCCGGCGAGGCTGATCCGGCGACAGCCCTGCGAGGGGGCGCTGTGAACCCCTCCCTGGGCGCTACCGATGCCATCCCTGGCATAGGACCCCCTCTTCGGGCTGTCCCCGGCGCCTCACCCGATGGCGCCTCGCAAGCTGCCGACACTGCCCTGTTGGAGTGGGCGCACGCTGCGTTCCTGACGCACTACGGCCGCGATCCCGGCGCCCATACCCGGCTCTACCCCGGCGTGCGCGACTGCCTGGAGGGCCTGCGCCGCCGGGGGCTGCCGCTGGCGCTGGTGACCAACAAGCCCCACGCCTTTATCGCGCCCATTCTTGAGGGATTCGGGCTGGAGGCGCACTTCGCGCTCTGCCTGGGCGGCGACAGCCTGCCCGAGAAGAAGCCCCATGCGGCGCCACTGCGCCACGTGGCGCAGCACTTCGGCGTGGCCCCGGAGGCCTGCCTGATGGTGGGCGACTCCCGCCACGACATCGCCGCAGGCAAGGCCGCCGGCTTTCGCACCCTGGCGGTCCCCTACGGCTATAACCACGGCGAGCCGGTGCGCGCCTGCGCGCCGGACGGCGTGGTTGAATCGCTGGCGGAACTCGTTTAACGTGATTTCGGCTCATGCTATAAGCGCGGCCCAATCAATACGTTATTGCTATAAGAAGCGGAAGCCACTCGATGATCAGCCGCACGATGCCGGACACCCTGGCCCCCACCCGATGCCTGCCCCGCTCGCCTGCCCGCGGCGGCTGGCGATGGTGACGCTCGCCTGCCGAGCCTGACCCCCGGCGCGCCCGCGCCCGCCATTGCCAACCCGTTACCCCGAGGACTCCGGGCATGATGACCCCCGAACGCTTCCGCGAGCTGGCCGACGCCGGCTACAACCGCATCCCGGTCACCCGCGAGGTGCTGGCCGATCTCGACACGCCGCTCTCTACCTACCTGAAGCTGGCCAATCGCCCCTGGTCCTTCCTGCTGGAGTCGGTGCAGGGCGGTGAGAAGTGGGGGCGCTACTCCATCATCGGGCTGCCCAGCCGCGAGCGCATCGAGGTGCGAGGCTTCAGCGTGCGCCACTATGTGGATGACGAGCTCCAGGGGGCGGCGGAGGTCGAGGATCCGCTGGCCTGGATCGAGCAGTTCCAGGGCCGCTTCAGGGTGCCGCGCCTCGACGACCAGCCGCGTTTCGACGGCGGCCTGGTGGGCTACTTCGGCTATGACACCATCCGCTACATCGAGCCGCGCCTGCGCAGCGCGGCGGCCGCGGCCAAGCCCGACCCGCTGGGCGTGCCGGACATCCTGCTGATGGTCTGCGACGAGCTGGTGGTGTTTGACAACCTCTCCGGGCGCCTCGCGCTCTGGACCCACGCCGACCCCGCCGAGCCCGAGGCCTACGGCCGCGCCGTGCAGCGCCTGGAGGAGCTGGAGATCCGCCTGCGCAGCGCCACCCTCAACACCATCAGCCCCGGCTCCGGCGGCGCCGCGGTGGAGGAGGGCGACTTCTCCTCCGGATTCACCGAGGCGGGTTTCAAGGCCGCGGTGGAGACCATCAAGGAGTATGTGCTGGCCGGCGACGTCATGCAGTGCGTACCCTCCCAGCGCATGTCGATTCCCTATCGCGCCGCCCCGCTGGACCTCTACCGGGCGCTGCGCAGCCTCAATCCCTCGCCCTACATGTTCTTCCTCGACCTGGGCGACCACCAGGTGGCCGGCTCCTCGCCGGAGATCCTCACCCGCCTGGAGGAGGGCGAGGTGACGGTGCGACCCATCGCCGGAACCCGCAAGCGCGGACGCAGCGAGGAGGAGGACCGGGCGCTGGAGGCGGAGCTGCTGGCCGATCCCAAGGAGCGCGCCGAGCACCTGATGCTGATCGACCTGGGGCGCAACGATGTCGGCCGTATCAGCGAGACCGGCTCGGTGAAGGTCACCGAGGAGATGGTGGTGGAGCGCTACTCCCACGTCATGCATATCGTCTCCAATGTCACCGGCAGGCTTTCGCCGGGGCTTACCGCCATGGACGCCCTGCGCGCCACCTTCCCGGCGGGCACCGTCTCCGGGGCGCCGAAGATCCGGGCGCTGGAGATCATCGACGAGCTCGAGCCGGTCAAGCGCGGCATCTACTCCGGGGCGGTGGGCTATCTCTCCTGGCACGGCAACATGGACACCGCCATCGCCATCCGCACCGCGGTGATCAAGGACGGCCAGCTGCACGTCCAGGCCGGCGCCGGCATCGTCGCCGACTCGGTGCCCGAGATGGAGTGGCAGGAGACCCTCAACAAGGGGCGCGCCCTGTTCCGCGCCGTGGCCATGGCCGAGCGCGGCCTGGACAACCTCGAATAAGGCGCCGGAGAGACCCATGAAAGTCTGCATGATCGACAACTACGACAGCTTCACCTTCAACGTGGTGCAGTACCTGGGGGAGCTGGGCGCCGAGGTGGCGACCCACCGCAACGACGCCATCACCCTCGAGCAGATCGAGGCGATGGCGCCGAGCCACCTGGTGATCTCGCCGGGGCCCTGCACCCCCAACGAGGCGGGCATCTCCCTGGCGGCGATCCGCCACTTCGCCGGACGGCTGCCGATCCTCGGCATCTGCCTGGGCCACCAGGCCATCGGCCAGGTCTACGGCGGCCAGGTGGTGCGCGCCCCCCAGGTGATGCACGGCAAGACCTCGGCCATCCGCCACTCGGGCCTGGGGGTGTTCGAAGGCCTCGAGGACCCGCTGGAGGTGACCCGCTACCATTCTCTGGTGGTGGATCGCGCCTCGCTGCCCGAGTGCCTGGAGATCACCGCCTGGACCGACGACGATGACGTCACCCCCGGGCTGATCATGGGCCTGCGCCACCGCGAGCTCGACGTGGAGGGCGTGCAGTTCCACCCCGAGTCGATCCTCACCCGCCAGGGCCATGAGCTGCTGGCCAACTTTCTCAAGCGCCGCTGAGCCGAGGAGAGCCATGATGCAGATGCGAGACGCCCTCGGCGCCCTGATGCGCCGCGAGAACCTCAACTTCGCCGAGACCCATGAGGTGATGCGCCAGATCATGACCGGGGAGGCCAGCGATCCGCAGATCGCCGCCTTCCTGATGGGCATGGCCATGAAGGGCGAGACCGCCGAGGAGATCAGCGCCGCGGCCCAGGTGATGCGTGAGCTGATGAAGCCGGTGCACCTGACCGCCGAGAACGTGGTCGATATCGTCGGCACCGGCGGCGACGGCGCCAACCTCTTCAACGTCTCCACCGCGGCCAGCTTCGTGGTGGCGGCGGCCGGCGGCCACGTGGCCAAGCACGGCAACCGCGGCGTGTCGTCGTCGTCGGGCAGTGCCGATCTCTTCGCGGTAGCCGGCATCCACTTGGACCTCGACGCCGACCAGGTGGCGCGCTGCATCGAGGAGGTGGGCGTGGGCTTCATGTTCGCCCCCAACCACCACCCGGCGATGCGCTACGCCGTGGGCCCGCGCCGGGAGATGGGCGTGCGCACCCTGTTCAACATCCTGGGGCCGCTGACCAACCCCGCCGGCGCTCCCAACCAGGTGCTGGGCGTCTATGCCCCGGAGCTGGTGCCGCTGATGGCCGAGGTGCTGCGCCGCCTGGGCAGCCGACACGTGCTGGTGGTGCATGCCGAGGACGGCCTCGACGAGATCTCCCTGGCCCAGCCGACCCTGGTGGCCGAGCTCAGGGAGGGCGAGATACGCGAGTACGTGATTACCCCCGAATCGCTCGGCATCGAGCGCCAGTCGCTGGATCCGCTGCGGGTGCAGTCCGCCGAGGACAGCCTGCGCCTGGTGGAGCAGGCGCTGGTGGGCGAGGGACCGGCGGCGGACATCGTCTCGCTCAACGCCGGGGCCGCCCTCTACGCCTCGGGGGTGGCCGACAGCCTCGAGGAGGGCGTCGCCATGGCCCAGGACGCCCAGGCCTCGAAGCTTCCCCTGGAGAAGCTCAGGGAGCTGGCCAACTTCACCCGCGTCTTCCTGCAGTGAGCGCACCCCCATCAAGGAGTCATACCATGAGCGCATCCCCGGGGGCGACCCCCACCATCCTGACCCGCATCCTCGACCGCAAGGACGAGGAGGTGGCCGAGCGCGCCCGGGCCGTCTCCGAGGCCGAGCTGCTGCGCCTGGCCGCCAGGCAGGACGCCCCGCGCGGCTTCGTGGCGGCGCTCGATCGGCTGATCGCCGAGGGCGACGCGGCGGTCATCGCCGAGATCAAGAAGGCCTCGCCTTCCCGGGGGGTGATCCGCGAGGACTTCCGCCCCGCCGAGATCGCCGCCAGCTATGCCGCCGGCGGTGCCGCCTGCCTCTCGGTGCTCACCGACGCCGACTTCTTCCAGGGCCACGAGGACTACCTGATCGAGGCACGCGAGGCCTGCGACCTGCCGGTGATCCGCAAGGACTTCATCACCCACGGCTACCAGGTGAGCGAGGCGCGGGCCATCGGCGCCGACTGCATCCTGCTGATCGTCGCCGCCCTGGACGATGCCCGGATGGCCGACCTGCACCGCCAGGCCGTGGAACTCGGCATGGACGTGCTGGTGGAGGTCCACGACGCCCTGGAGCTGGATCGGGCCCTGAAGCTCGACCTCTCCCTGGTGGGCATCAACAACCGCGACCTGCATACCTTCGACACCCGGCTCGATACCACCCTGGAGCTGCTGCCGCGCATCCCGGCCGGCGTTACCGTGGTGACCGAGTCCGGTATCCATACCCGCGACGACGTGCTGCGTATGCGCGAGCATGACGTCAATGCCTTCCTGGTGGGCGAGGCCTTCATGCGCGAGGCCGATCCCGGCGAGGCGCTGCGGCGGCTGTTCTTCTGACCGCTACTCTGGTCGACTCAACGGCAGGAGGCCCGCTCCGCGGGCCTCCTCTCACTCCTGCAATATTCGCATCGATCGACACGTGCCGCCCGGGGGTTCCCTCAGGGCGAACATCGAGCAGGCGTCACTGGAATTCGCTCGAGATGTAGGCCGCGAGATTGGCGATGTCATCATCGGACAGGCCCGCGGCATTCGGAATCATCAGGCCTGAATTGGCCCCCACCCTTTCCCCGTCGCGGTACTGCATGAGACGCGACGCGATGTAATCCGAATCCCTGCCGGCAAGCGAGGGAAAGCTCGCCATGCCCTTTCCCCCGGGGCCGTGGCACTGGGCACAGGAACCTGCGTACAGCGATTCTCCGGCAGACTCGTCCGGCTCCCCGGCACTAGCCGTGCCGATGGTCAGAGCCGCGGTTGCGGCAAGCAGCAGCGCTATCTTCATCATGTTATCTTTCCGGTGACCTTCTGAAAGGAACCGCACTGCCCTGGGGCAGTGCGGTTCGCGGTTGAGATGGAGCATTGAAGACTGGAGCGGGCTATTCCGGGCTGATGCGGTGGATTTCGCCTTCATCCACGGCGACATACAGGTTGCCGTCGGGCCCCTGGACAACCGACCGGAAGCGGGCCGGTCCCATGGGAAGATGCATTTCTGACACATCGGTGACGGCTTCGCCGCTTTCGTGGAGGGCGAGCAGGTTGATGCGCTGTCCTACCGCCGTTCCCCCGAAACCGATGCCCATGAAGCCGACGGCGAGACGCCCGTTCCAGGCGCCCCACTGGTCACCGGTCAGGAAGTCGGTGCCGCTGATGCCCTGGGAAAGGCCACTGTTCTGCCAGGCGGGAACCATGGCATTGGGGTAGACATTGGTGTCCGTCAGCGGCATGTAGGCAGCGCGCTCCTTCGGGTTCATTCCCTCCATCTGGTTGGGTTCATAGCCGCAGTAGTTGTCGGGGCAGTCGCCCCGCCCGGCCATGTTCGGGCGCGGGTCCCAGCCGCTGTTGCCGCCATTGACCAGGGCATTGACCTCGTCGGAGTGCCAGGGGCCATGCTCGGTCACGATCGGCTGTGAGGTCTCGGGGTGAAAGGTCAGGCCCTGGACGTTCCGGTGGCCGTAGGTATAGATCCGGGAATCGAACCCTGCCGGGGGAGCATTGTCCTCCGCGGCATTGCCATCCCGGTCGATGCGCAGCACCTTGCCACCGAGCTGGGTGGGTGACTGGGGGATTTCACTGTTGTGGTTGTCACCGGTGGTGACGTAGAGGAAGCCATCATCCGGGCTGAAGCGGATGCGACCGCCGTTGTGAGCGCCGGAATCCCCGAACGGATGGTCGGTGGCGGCAGGTTTGTAGGGAATGTCATCGACGATGTCGGTGCGGTCCGATACGTCATCGAAGTCGCCGTTGACCGTCAGCCGAAGCACGCGATTCGTGCGTGGCTCTGACATCTCGGATGCCGAGTAGACATACACGAAGCGGTTGTCATCGAAGTCGGGATCGACGGCGACGCCGTTCATCCCCGCCTGGCCCTGACAGACAAGATCGCTCTCGGTGGTGGCATAGCCTTCGGCATCCTTCATTCCCAGCAGGTGGTGGACGTCCCCGCTGGGCAGGCGCACCGACATGCCGCGGCACTTCTCGGTATAGAACATGGTGCCGTCCGGCAGGAAGGCCATGTCCCACGGGTTATCCAGGCCGGACAGCACCGTGCTGTGGCTCAGGGTAGGGGCATGGTTGCCGGCCATCGCCGAGGCCGGCAACCCGGCGATCAGGGCGGCGGCGATGATGGCATAGGCCGACGGATTGGTGAGTGCTGGAGACATCGTGACTTCTCCTGTCTTGTTGGCGTTGTAGTGACGGCGTGCTGTGGCCTGCCCTTTTGGAATGAGTCGGCACCCGATCAGGGCGACACGTGTCCGAGCGGGGCAGGGTGCTGTGGTGGCCCGGACAGGCCACCCCTGTTGCTCCATCGCCCTGGGGCAATTACCTGGGCATCTGGCATTGAACAGTAGCTCAGAAACTCGACTCCATCCCGGCGAAGAAGCTGCATCCGGCCGCGGGCTCCATGGCGACACTCACCGTTGCCCATACCCGGCCAGGTGGTTGCTGCATTGCCGGCGGGAAATCCCGGGCAGTCGGTGGCAGGCTCATTGGCCGGCGTGGGCCAGGTAGTGGGCCAGGGCCGCGATCTCCTCGTCGGACACCCCGCGCATGATGTCGATCATCGTCGTGTCGGGACCACCCCGGGTGCGCTCGCGGTACGCACGCATGGCATGGACCAGGTAGTCCTCCCGCTGGCCGGCAAGCCTGGGCATCTGCTCCCGGCCGCTGTAGTCGGCGGTGTGGCAACTGGCACAGCCCTGGCTTCGGGAGAGCTCACTGCCCCGAGCCATCAGGTCGGCGTCGGGCTCCCCCGCGGGGGCGGCGACCGGTTGTTCGGCATAGTAGGCGGCCAGCGCCTGGATCTCGGCATCGGAGAGGCCGCGAGCCTGGGGCGTCATCTCCTCCGCCTGGCGCAGGCGTTCACGGAAGTAGATCATCTGGTTGGTGATGGTGAGTGGCGGCTGGCCGGCCAGTGATGGCGTCCGTTCCCGGGTCGAGTTGCCGTCGCTGCCGTGGCAGGCGGCACAGATCTCGACCTGCTCCTCGAGGGGCAGCCCGGCCGCCGGCGAGACATCGGCCAGCGCCGGCGGCATCAGGAGCAGGGCCGCGAGGGTGCCGGACGCCAGTAGGGCGCGCCGCAAGGGCGCGCGCTGGGGTGCTGGCATCGGGGTCACTCCATGTAGCTCGGTGTCTCGTAGCTGATGCGATAGATGGCCCCGTTCTGCTCGTCGGAGACCAGCAGGGCGCCATCGGGCATCTGCAGGACATCCACCGGCCGGCCGGAGAAGGTGTTCTCCCGGGGGTCGAGGAAGCCGACCAGGAAGGGGGACATGCCCGCCCGCTCGCCGTCGTAGGAGATCATCGCCACCCGCACGTCGTAGCCGGCGCTCAGGGTGCGGTTCCAGGAGCCGCGACTGGCGATGAACATGGCATTGCGATACTCCTCGGGGAACATGTCGCCGCTGTAGAACCGCATGCCAAGGGGCGCGCTGTGCGGATCGAGGGTCGCGGCGGGCAGGGTCGTGCCGTTGCAGGCGTCGGCATCGCCGAGCTCGGGGTCGATCACGCCCACGCCGTGGCAGTAGGGGAAGCCGAAGTGCTCGCCGGTCTCGCTGAGCCGGTTGAGCTCGTCGTTGGGTCCGTGCTCGCTGATCCAGTCCTGGTTGTTGTCGGTGAACCAGAGCTCGCCGGTCTCGGGGTGGAAGTCGAAGCCCACGCTGTTGCGGACGCCGCGCGCCTCGACGCGCATGTCCGACCCGTCCGGTTCGAAGCTGTGGATGGTGGCGTGGGTGTCGGGGTCGACCTCGCAGCCGTTGCAGGGGGCGCCCACCGGCACGTAGAGCCGTCCGTCAGGGCCGAAGGCGAGGAATTTCCAGCCGTGGTGCTGGTCGTCGGGCAGGCCGAAGGCCTCGGTCAGCTCCTCGGGCTCGGGGAGCTCGCCGTTGGCCAGGTGCGTCTCGATGTCGTCGTAGCGGAAGATACGATTGATGGCCGCCACGTAGAGGCTGCCGTCCTTGAAGGCGACCCCGTTGGGCTGGGTCAGGCCCTCGGCGATGATCCTGTGCTCGCGTTCGTCGCCGCCGTTGTCGAGCACCGCATAGACACGGCCGATGCCGCGGGTGCCGATGAACAGGGTGCCCTCGTCGCCGCGGGCCATCATCCTGGCTCCGGGCATGCCGTGGGCCCAGATCTCCGCGCTGAATCCGTCCGGCAGGCGCAGGTGGTCGAGGGGGATGTCCTCGCGGGCGGTGACGGTCAGCGGCGTGGCGTGCGGGGCCAGCGGGGAGTCGGCCATCTCGGCGGACCTCCCCTGGGCCCAGGCGGGCTGGTGGTTATCGGCCAGGGCCGCTGTCAGGCTGCCGGCGGCGGCCAGGCCGGCGACGGAAACTGCGAGGGTGAGGCGTTTCAGGCATGCAGGGGGCATGGCAAGGCTCCTGATTCTGATCTTGTTGTAAGCGGAATGCCACGTATCAGACTAGGAGCTTGCAGTGAGACAGGGCGATAGATTCTTGCTATCGGTTGAGCAGCCAGAGGAGCGCCGACAGTGCCAGGCTGGCCAGGATCATGGTGGTTAGGGGGAAGAAGAACGAGGCGTTCTCGCGGCGAATGACGATATCGCCGGGCAGCTGCCCCAGCGGCAGCCGCGACAGCCAGGGCCAGAGCAGGCCCACGGCGACGATGATCAGGCCGATCAGGATCAGGGTGCGGTTCATGACTTCGCCTCCTGTCAGGTGAGTGCCAGGGCGCTGGAGTGTACGCCCACCGGAAATTCTCCCCGGCGGGCGCCTGCCTTGTCGGTTCAGCCGGCCCGGCGCAGTACCTCCAGCAGCCCCTGCAGCGGGTGGGGCAGGGCGGTGTCGGAGAAGCGCTTCACCTGGCTGCGGCAGGAGTAGCCGGTGGCCAGCAGTTTCCCGGCGTTGGCTTCTTCCTCCACCACCGGCTGCCAGGACTGGGCATAGATGGTCCTGGAGGTCTCGAGGTTGCGCGCCTCGTGGCCGTAGGTGCCGGACATGCCGCAGCAGCCGGTGGCCACCTGTTCGAGCTTGAGGCCGAAGGCGGCGAACACCTGCTGCCACGCCCTGGGGCTGCCCGGGGCGTTGGTCTTCTCGGTGCAGTGGGAGAGCAGCCGGTAGCCGGGGTCGTCCAGGGTCCGGCCGCTGGAAGAGAGGTAGCTGGCCAAAGTGGGCGACTGAGCCACCAGCCACTCCTGGAGCATCAGCACCTCGGGCACGGCCTCCGGCCCCAGGGCCTTCACGTACTCCTGGCGGTAGGTGAGGGTCATGGCCGGGTCGATGCCCACCAGCGGCACGCCGAACTCGGCCAGGGTGCGCAGCCGACGGGCCTGCTTCCCGGCGGTGCGCTCGAAGGCGCCCAGGAAGCCCTGCACGTGCAGCGGCTTGCCGTTGGCAGAGAAGGGCGCCACGAAGACCCGGATATCCAGCCGGCCGAGCAGCTCGACGATGTCCAGCACCAGCGTCGCTTCGAAGTGGCTGGTGAAGGCGTCCTGGACGATCACCACGCTGCGGGCCTTCTGGGCCTCGGTGAGCCGGCCCAGGGAGGTGGGTGTCGCCTCGGCCACGCCCCAGGCGGCCAGGGTCTTCCTCAGGCTGGCCCGGGAGAGCCGCGGGCTGTCCACCAGGCCGACGGGACCGGCCAGCAGGCGGTCCACCAGGCGGCTGCCGATCAGGGCGTTGTAGGCGGGCGTCATGCGCGAGAGCGTGGGCAGCAGGAACTCGGTGGTGCCGACCAGGTAGTCGCGCACTGGCCGCAGGTAGCGGCCATGATAGGCCTCCAGGAACTGCGCGCGGGAGTCGGGCACGTTGACCTTGATCGGGCACTGGCCGGCGCAGGACTTGCAGGCGAGACACCCCGCCATGGCGTCATAGACCTCGTGGGAGAAGTCTTGCTCGCGCTTGCGGCGCAGGGTATTGAGGGTGCGCGTCGGCAAGCGCTTCACGAAGCCCCAGGCGCCCTCGACCCGCTGCTGGCGCCCCGCCTCGACCAGATCGACGCCGGCCTCGCCCTGCAGGCGCAGCCACTCGCGGACCAGGCTGGCGCGCCCCTTGGGGGAGTGTACCCGGTCCCGGGTCGCCTTCCAGGAGGGGCACATGGCGTCATCGGGGTCGTAGTCGTAGCAGGCGCCATTGCCGTTGCAGTAGACGGTGGCGGCGTGGGCCTGCCAGACCCGCTCATCGATGGTGCGGTCGAGCTGGCCGCGGGTGGTCACGCCGTCGATGGTCAGCAGGCCGGGATCAACCAGCTTGACCGCCTCCGCCGGGATGGTGGCAGTGGTGTCAGACGCCTTGCCAGCGGCGTCGGGCGGGATAGAAGCAGTACCCGCGGCGTCGGGCGGGATAGAAGCAGGACCCGCGGCGTCGGGCGGGATATAGAGCGGCGTGGCGATCTTGCCCGGATTGAGCTGGTTGTGGGGGTCGAAGGCCGCCTTGACCCGCTGCAGGCTGGGGTAGAGCTCGCCGAAGAATCGGGGCGCATACTCCGAGCGCACCCCCTTGCCGTGCTCGCCCCACAGCAGGCCGCCGTACTTCTTCGTCAGCTCGGCCACCTCGTCGGAGACCTCGCGGATCAGCCGCTCCTGCGCCGGGTCCTTCATGTCGATGGCGGGACGCACGTGCAGCACCCCGGCATCCACGTGGCCGAACATGCCGTACTCGAGGCCCCGGGCGTCCAGGGCTGCGCGGAATTCGGCAATGAAGTCGGCCAGGTGCTCCGGGGGCACCGCGGTGTCCTCCACGAAGGGGATCGGGCGCTTCTCGCCCCTGGCATTGCCCAGCAGGCCCACGGCGCGCTTGCGCATGGCGTAGACGCGCTGGATGGCGGCACGGCCGGAGGCCAACGTGAAGCCCAGGCGCGCGACGCTCACGTCTGCTTCCAGGTGGAGGCAGAAGGCGGCCACGCGCTCGGCGAGGCGGTCGGGGTCGTCGTCGTTGAACTCCACCAGGTTGATGCCGCGCACCGGGGTTTCGCCAGCGGGGAAGAACTCCGCCACGCTGTCCCAGACGAAGTCCTCCATGGCCAGCATCAGCACCTTGTCGTCCACCGTCTCGATGGAGGTGGGCCCGGCCGAACTTGCCATGAGCGCCTTGGCGTCGCGCAGGGCATCCATGAAGCCGGCGTAGCGCACGTTGACCAGGGTCGAGTGCTTCGGGATCGGCAGCACGTTGAGGACCGCCTCGTCGAGAAAGCCCAGCGAGCCCTCGGCCCCGCACAGCAGGCTGTTCATGTCGAGCCGGCCCCGGTCGTCCCTCAGGTGCGCCAGGTCATAGCCGGTCAGGCAGCGGTTGAGCGGCGGGAACTTCTCGGCGATCAGCTCGCCCTGGGTGTCGATGATCTCCCGGGCGGTGCGGAAGGCGCGGCCGGTGGCGTCCTGGCGGGCGCAGAGCGTCTCGAGCTCGGCCTCCTCCACCGGGCGGCTGACGAGCCGCTCGCCGCCCAGCAGCAGCACCTCGAGCTCGAGCACGTGATTGCGGGTCTTGCCGTACTCGCAGCTGCCCTGGCCGCTGGCGTCGGTTGCGATCATGCCGCCGATGGTGGCGCGATTGGAGGTGGAGAGATCCGGCGCGAAGAAGAGCCCATGGGGCTTGAGCGCCGCGTTGAGCTGGTCCTTGACCACCCCGGCCTGCACCCGCACCCGGCGGGCCTCCATGTCGATCTCCAGGATCCGGTTCATGTGCCGGGAGACGTCCACCACCAGGCCGTCGGTGAGCGACTGACCGTTGGTGCCGGTGCCGCCGCCCCGGGGCGTGAGCGCCACCTGGCGGTGCTCCACCTGGCCGGCCAGGTGGGCGATGCGCGCCAGGTCCTCGCCATGCTTCGGATAGAGCACCGCCTGGGGCAGGCGCTGGTAGATGGAGTTGTCGGTGGCGAGCACCGTGCGGGCGGCATAGTCCGGGGCGATCTCGCCCTCGAAGCCGGCGTCGCGCAGGGCCTCCAGGAAACGCAGGTAGGGGGCGGCCAGCCCCGGCGTGGTGCTGGCGTCAGCGGTGTCCAGTCGTGCGATCATGGCACTCTTTCATGGGGAAGCGGGGAATGCTCCTACTTTACCGCGACAGGCGGGTGCCGCGCATCCCGCGGGCGGCCCCTGTCGGCTCGCCTGGCGGCGGCGCGTGGCGCCCCTGATGCCTTTTGCCTACAATGGGCGGCCTGTTTGCCCCTGTCTTCTTCATTCTCCATCACCGACTGCAACGGACCGGATTCCATGCTCGACCCCAAACTGCTGCGCAGCGACCTCGATATGGTCGCCCAACGACTGGCCAAGCGAGGCTTCGCCCTCGATACCGACCGTCTCGAGGCGCTGGAGTCCCGGCGTCGCGAGCTCCAGGCCGAGACCGAGTCCCTGCAGAACGAGCGCAACACCCGCTCCAAGGCGATCGGCAAGGCCAAGGCCCAGGGCGAGGACATCCAGCCGCTGCTCGACGAGGTCTCCGACCTCGGGGAGCGCCTCGATGCCGCCAAGATACGCCTGGCCGAGGTGCAGGCCGAGTGGGACGAGGTGGTCAGCGGCCTGCCCAACCTGCCCCACGAGAGCGTGCCGGTGGGCGAGAGCGAGGAGGACAACGTCGAGCTCCTTCGCTGGGGCACGCCCCGCGAGTTCGACTTCACGGTGCGCGACCACGTCGACCTGGGGGCGCTCCGGGGTCACCTGGACTTCGACCTGGCGGCCAAGCTGACCGGGGCGCGCTTCGCGGTGATGCGGGGCCCCATCGCGCGGCTGCATCGGGCGCTGACCCAGTTCATGCTCGACAAGCAGACCCTCGAGCATGGCTACGAGGAGTGCTATGTCCCCTACATGGTCAACGAGGCGTCGCTGCACGGCACCGGCCAGCTGCCCAAGTTCGGCGAGGACCTGTTCCGCCTCGACGACGAGCGCGGCTACCACCTGATTCCCACCGCCGAGGTGCCGCTGACCAACTTCGCCCGCGACGAGATCCTCGACCACCGGGCGCTGCCGGTGAAGCTCACCGCCCACACGCCGTGCTTCCGCAGCGAGGCGGGCTCCCACGGCCGCGACACCCGCGGGATGATCCGTCAGCACCAGTTCGACAAGGTCGAGATGGTGCAGCTGGTCGACCCGACGACCAGCTACGAGGCCCTGGAGGAGATGCGCGGCCACGCCGAGGCGATCCTCCAGGCGCTGGAACTGCCCTATCGCGTGGTGACGCTGTGTACCGGCGACATGGGCTTCGGCGCGGCCAAGACCTATGACCTCGAGGTGTGGCTGCCCAGCCAGGACACCTACCGCGAGATCTCGTCGGTCTCCAACTGCGAGGCATTCCAGGCGCGGCGCATGCAGGCGCGCTTCCGCCACCCCGAACAGAAGAAGCCGCAGCTGCTCCATACCCTCAACGGCTCCGGCCTGGCGGTGGGGCGCTGCCTGCTGGCGGTGATGGAGAACCACCAGCAGGCCGACGGCTCGATCCACGTGCCCGAGGCGCTGCGCCCCTACATGGGCGGTGTGGAGGCCATCAACGGCTGATCACCGCCACTCGATCACGATCGCCTTCAGGCCCCCTGCCATCGACGGGGGGCCTGCCGATGGACGCGGTCAGTCTACCGACGCCCCGGCCCGGGTGATTGTTGCCGAAGCGGTCAGGGGGCATGATGGTGGCCTTACCGGGACGCAAGGATTCTCTCGATGTCGCTGTCCGACGATGATGCCCCGAGCATCATCCCCCTCAACCTGACGCTGGCGCTGGCGGCGCTGGTGGTGATCGTGTCGGGCATGAAGGCCGGCTCGAGCCTGCTGGTGCCACTGCTGCTGGCGGTCTTCATCGCCGTGGTCTGCACCGCCCCGATACAGTGGCTCAACCGCCTGGGACTGAGCCTGCGCCTGGCCGTCTGGCTCACCCTGGTGGTGATCGGCGGGCTGCTGTCGCTGCTCGGCCTGCTGCTGGTCAACAGCTTCGGCACCTTCGTCGAGGCCCTGCCCGGCATCGAGGAGAAGCTCTACGACTACTACCTGGGCATGCTGGATGGCCTGGCGAGGATGGGGTTGGCCATCGACACCGACCGGCTCGCCGAACTGCTGGATGTGGAGCAGCTGGGCAGTGCGGTGCCGGGACTGCTGGGGGAGCTGGGCAACCTGCTGATGCAGAGCGTGGTGGTGGGCCTGCTGGTGGTCTTCATGCTCTTCGAGACCCTGAACTTTCGCGACAAGATCTCCCGGGCGCTGCGCAATCCGGCGCCCAGCCTGGAGCGCTTCAACGAGTTCAGCCTGACCCTCAAGCGCTACCTGGCGGTGAAGACCCTGATCAGCCTGGTGACCGGGGCGCTGGTGTGGGTCGCCTGCCTGCTGGTGGGGGTCGACTTCCCGCTGCTGTGGGCCGTGCTGGCCTTTGCCCTGAACTACATTCCCAATATCGGTTCGGCCATCGCGGCCATTCCCCCGGTGCTGCTGCTGCTGGTGTCGCCCGGGGGTGGGCTGGTCGATGCCCTGCTGCTGTCCGGTGCCTACCTGGGCATCAACTTCGTGCTCGGCAACATCGTGGAGCCCCGCTGGATGGGGCGGGCCCTGGGCCTCTCCACCTTCATCGCCTTCCTGTCGCTGGTGGTGTGGGGGTGGGTCTTCGGGGCCGCCGGGATGCTGCTGTCGGTGGTGTTGACCATGACGCTCAAGATCGCCCTGGACAGCCACCCCCAGACCCGCTGGATCGCGCACCTGCTGGGCCCGGGGTATGACCAGCCGCTGGAGGAAGCGGATCGCCCGCTCTCGGAGCGGGACGGCGACGAGGGCGACGGGGCGGGTCCCTGACCCCGAAGCGCGATCGCCCCGGCCGGGGCCGGGGCGATCATCGGATCGACGCGCCAGGCAATCAGGCGTTCTGGTCGATGAACTGCGACAGCTGGGACTTGGACTGGGCGCCCACCAGGGAGGCAACCTTGCTGCCGGACTTGAACAGCATCACGGTGGGGACGCCGCGCACGCCCTGCTCGGCGGCGATCTCGGGGGCGTCGTCCACGTTGATGCTGACGACCTTGAGGTTGCCGCTGCGCTCCTCGGCGACCTCGTCGACCACCGGTGCCATCACCTTGCACGGACCACACCAGGGGGCCCAGAACTTGAGCAGTACCGGGGTGTCGGCCTTGAGGACTTCCTGCTCGAAGTTGGCGTTGGTGACATCGACGTTGTTGGCCATGTGATTCTCCAGTTGCGTTGCGCTGCATCGAGCGTATCGGGGGCATGCCAGCAGCATGCCTGGCCGGCCGATGTTAGCGGCAGCCCGAACCGCTGGCAAATGGCAGGGGCGGCGGATGTCTCTTCGTGGGGCCATTCTGTTCTGGTCAAGTCGTAGCGGACACTTTTATTAAGCTGCTTCCGCGATTTTCTCGATCTCCCTCGGCGCGTGGTAGCCAAGGGTCGAGTGGAGC
>NZ_JACHZF010000012.1 GCF_014193375.1 Halomonas campaniensis | reverse complement strand
TGCCGAGCTCTGCACAGGCAGCCTGCAGGCGGGCCCCTGCGGCGCGGGCTTCATCGATCAGCTGTACGGCGTCCTGGCGATCTGAAGTGCTGATCATTCGTCCTCGTCCCCCCAGATCGCTCGGGCCTTTTTTCTCAACGCCAGCAGCGCAGCGGTTTCCGCGAGAGCAGCCTCCTTGCGGCGGAGCTCACGTTTGAGCTTCTTGTTCTCCTGGCGCTCCGCCTTGCGGGCTTCACTCTGCTGCTTCGAAGCGGCATCGCTCCGGTCGTTGGCACCTTCGCAGCTCGCCCGCCAGCGCTGGATCTGCTCGGGATAGAGGCCCCGCTGCCGGCAGTACTCGGCACGCTCGGCCTCGCTGAGGGCTGCCGTTTCCAGTACGGCGTGGAACTTGTCCTGCGAGCTCCAGCCCTCGGGATCATCACTCTGGTCCGGCAGGAGGCGGCCTGCTTGCCGAGCCTTCTTGCGCCAGGTGTACAGCGTTGCCGCGGAGATGCCTTCTTCCTGGGCCACCTCAGCCACCGTGCGGTTATGCGGCGGGAGCAGCTTCTTGAGGATGGCTTCCCGGCGCTCGTCGGAGTACTTCATCGGAACCTCGTCACGCCCCACATCGTTCAGAGTCTAACAGCCGCTGAGGCTCCAACTAGCTTGACAGTGGGGGAGGGTCTTGAACAGCATCTCGCCGGCGATGAAGGTCAGCGCCACGCCAGCGACTGCACCCAGCATGGCGGCTCGCGGCAGGTGGTACTGCACCCAGCGGCCGATCAGGCTGATCGCCGCCTCGATGGCGCCGCTGATGAAGCAGGCGGCCACCGCCACCTTCCAGGCCAGGTCGGCGTCGCCGGTCAGCTGCTTGGCGGGCAGCAGCACGCCGAACAGGAAGACGAACATCACCGGGGTGGAGATGCCGTAGGAGAGGGCGGTGACGTCGGCGCGGTTCTCCTTGCGGGCCAGCCGCGCCGCGCTCCAGGCGTAATAGAAATTGCCCACCATCACCGCCACCGCGGCGCCGGGCAGCACCTGGCCGAAGACGATGGAGGCCGGGAAGCCCATGCCGAGCATGGTGATGGCGATGATGACGAAGTTGGCGATGTTGTTCTGGAACAGCGCGAAGAAGGCGTCGGTGTCCTCCTTCCTGTACCAGGGGTAGTGTACCGGGGTGCCGACAGGGGATGCCGCCATGGGGAGCCTCTTGCTGTTGGGGTGATTGTGTACAAGGCAGGTGTCAGTCTGTATGTGATCTGACTGATCGGTCAAGACCGGCGCTGCCTGGAGGTGGCCCGGGGCGCCCGTGTCCCCGGCGGCTGATGCAGCGAAAAAACGGCCAGCATTCTACCCGAAACGAAGACGCCCGGGCAGGGCCCGGGCGTCGACATGGCTGGCGGTGCGCTGCGATCAGTTGACCGCGGCGACGGCCTTGGCCAGGTAGGGAAGGTTCTCGTGGGAGAAGCCGGCCACGTTGGCGCGGCCGGAGCGCACCATGTAGATGCCGAATTCGTCGCGCAGGCGGTCGACCTGCTCCGGCGTCAGGCCGGTGTAGCTGAACATGCCGCGCTGCTCGGCGATGTGCGCATATTTCTGGTCCAGGCCGTAGGGCTTGAGGGCCTCGACGAAGTCGCGACGCAGGGTGTTGATGCGATCGCGCATCTCGGTGAGCTCCTCGCGCCACAGCGCGGACAGCTCAGCGGAGTGCAGGATCTCGCTGACGATGGCGCCGCCATGGGCCGGCGGGTTGGAGTAGTTCTCGCGGGCCACGATGGCGATCTGGGAGCGCACGTTCTCCATCTGCTCGGCGTTCTTCGCCACCATGATCAGGCAGCCGGTGCGCTCGCAGTAGATGCCGAAGTTCTTCGAGCAGGAGCTGGTGATGATCACCTCGTCGAGGCTCTCGGCCAGCAGGCGCACCGCGTAGGCGTCCTCGTCGAGGCCCTCGCCGAAGCCCTGGTAGGCGAAGTCCACCAGCGGCAGCAGGTTGCGCTCGCGCAGCACCTCGAGGACCGACTGCCACTGCGCCCGGGAGAGGTCGAAGCCGGTGGGGTTGTGGCAGCAGGCGTGCAGCACCACCACGTGCCCCTCGGGGATCTGCTTCAGGGCGGCCAGCATGCCGTCGAAGTCGAGGCGGTTCTCGGCGTCCACGTAGGGGTACTTGTGCAGTTCGATGCCCGCGGCGGTGAAGATGCCGTGGTGGTTCGGCCAGGTCGGGTCGGAGACCCAGATACCCTTGCCGGGCAGCTCCTTGGCGATGAAGTCCGCCGCCAGGCGCAGGGCGCCGGTGCCCCCGGGGGACTGGGTGGCGCTGGCGCGGCCGGCCTCGAGCACCGGCGAGCCCTCGCCCAGCACCATGGGCAGGACCACCGCGCCATACTCCGGTGCCCCGTGGGAGCCGATATAGGTCTTGGTGGTCTCGTTCTTGAGCAGCAGGGCCTCGGCTTCCTTGACGGCGCGCATCACCGGGGTGTTGCCCTGGGCGTCCTTGTAGACGCCGACGCCGAGATCGACCTTCTGGGGGTTGGTGTCCTTCTTGAAGGCCTCGATCAGACCGAGGATGGCGTCCCCGGGAACCCGCTCAATGTGTTCGAACATTTATTTCGCTACCTCGTCGGTTCTGGCGGCAAGAATGAAGTCGTTCCTGTGCAGCCCCTTGATCTTGTGGGACCACCAGGTCACGGTCACCTTGCCGTACTCGGTGAGGATCGCGGGATGGTGGTCTGCCCGTTCGGCGATCTCGCCGACACGGATGGTGAAATCCAGGGCCTGCACGAAATCCTTGAACGTGAAGGTTCGTTCAAGCTGCATGATGCCATCGCGCTCGACGATCTGCCACTCGGGCACCTGCTGGCGGTACTCGGCGATCTCGTCGTCGGTGACCGTCGGGGCATCGACGCGGCAGGCCTCGCACTGCAGTTCGCTGAGTTGGCTCATGATACCTCCTGGCTGTTGTCATGAAGGAAGGCTCGGTAACTCCTGCCTCGAAAGGTCGTGCAGGGAATCGGCAGCGTCAAGCCGGCAAGGGCGGCATTGAGTCGCCCGGGGTGTCACGTTATCTTGACGGTCGAGCCATGGCGGCACACTGCCACTTCCCTGGCCGCCGTGCCCCAAGAGACACCTATCATGCGCCTGAGGTTTCACTGCCAGAATCGCATCGGCATCCTGCGCGATATCGTCGCCCACTTCGCCCACTATGGCCTCAATGTGGCCCGGGGCGAGGTGGGCGGTGAGCACGGTAACGCCATCTACCTGCATGTGCCCCACCTGCTGCATGCCCAGCTGGCCACGCTGAAACCCGAGCTCGAGTCGGTACCCGGGGTGTTCGGCGTGCGTCGGGTCAACCTGATGCCCAGCGAACGGCGCCACCTGGAGCTCGATGCCCTGCTCTCCTCGCTGACCGATCCGGTGATGTCCATCGACATGGAGGGGCATGTGGTGGCGGCCAACCGCGCGGCCGGGCAGCTGCTCGGCGTGCGAGTCGACGAGGTGCCGGGCCTCTCCCTGGACCGCTACCTGCCCGACCTCGACCTGCCGGCGCTGATCCGGCGGCACAATGCCCGGGTCAACGGCCTGCGGCTGCGCCTGCGCGAGCGCACCTTCCTGGCCGATATCGCCCCGCTGCACCGCGAGCACCAGGACGATGTGGCCTCGCTGGCCGGGGCCGTGGTGACCCTGCATCAGGCCGAGCGCATCGGTGAGCGAATCTACCAGGTGCAGCGCCAAGAGCTGCGCGGCTTCGAGGCGATCTTTCAGGCCAGTCCCGCGCTCGAGGCCCTGACCCGCGAGGCCCGGCGCATGGCTCCCCTGGATGCGCCCCTGCTGATCCAGGGCGAGACCGGCACGGGCAAGGAGCTGCTGGCGCGGGCCTGCCACCTGGCGAGTCCGCGGGGGCAGGCCCCCTTCATGGCGCTCAACTGTGCCGGGCTGCCGGAATCCATGGCCGAGACCGAGCTGTTCGGCTACGCGCCCGGGGCCTTCGAGGGAGCCCGCCCCGAGGGCAAGCTCGGCCTGCTGGAGCTGACCGCCGGGGGCACCATCTTCCTCGACGAGGTGGGCGAGATGAGCCCGCGGCTGCAGGTCAAGCTGCTGCGCTTCCTGCAGGATGGCGGCTTCCGGCGGGTGGGCAGCGACGAGGAGACGTGGCTCGACGTGCGCGTGATCTGCGCGACCCAGCAGGACCTGCCGCGGCTGTGTGCCGAGGGGCGCTTCCGCCAGGATCTCTTCCATCGCCTCAACGTCCTCTCCCTGATGGTGCCGCCGCTGCGGGATTGCCGCGACGGCATCCCCGCCCTGGCCGAGCACTTCGTCGATCGTGCGGCTCGCCAGATCGGCTGCGAGCTGCCGGCCCTCTCGGGCGCGGCCCTGGCTCGACTGGGCGCCTACTCCTGGCCGGGCAATGTCCGCCAGCTGGAGAACGTGCTCTTCCAGGCCGTCTCGCTGTGCGAGGGCGGGGTCATCGACCCCGGGCACCTGCGCCTGCCCGATGCCGGTGAGGCCGCGTGCCTGGCCGGCCTCCCCCTCGAGGGGTCGCTGGCCGAGATCCTCGGCGAGGTGGAGCGGCGGGTGCTCGAGTCGCTCTATCCGCAGCACCCCCTCGAGTCGCCAGCTCGCCCGGCGACTGGGGGTCTCCCATACCACCATTGCCAACAAGCTGAGGCGCCACGGGATCGGCGGGGAGGGAGCGTGAAGCAGCGCCTGTCCCGGGAAGGCCTGCCATCCGCGGCCCTGCCCCTCTGGCTCAAGCTTGCCTTCACCGGCTGGATCGTCGCCTGGGCGCCCACCTTCTGGCTCCTGCTGGGGCCCCAGAACTACTTCTGGCTGTGCAACCTGGCCAACTTCCTGCTGCTGGTCGGCCTGTGGCGGGAGAGCCGCCTGCTGCTCTCCATGCAGTGGCTGGCGGTGGCCGTGGTCGGGACGCTGTGGGCGCTGGACGTGGGCACGGCGGCCCTGACCGGCTGGCACCCCATCGGTGGCACCGAGTACATGTTCGATGCGGGCCAGCCGCTGCTGACCCGGTTGCTGTCCCTCTATCACCTGATCCTGCCACCGGTGGCGGGGCTTGCGGTGTGGCGGCTGGGCTATGACCGGCGGGCGCTGGCCTGCCAGGCCGGGCTGACCTGGCTGGTGGTGCCGGCGAGCTTCCTGTTGACCGACCCCCAGCGCAACATCAACTGGGTGCAGGGCCCCTTCGGCAGCGAGCCACAGACGCTGCTGGACCCGCTGCTCTACCTGGTCGCGCTGATGGGCCTCTGGCCCGTGCTGCTCTACCTGCCCGTGCACCTGCTGATGCGCCGGCTGCAGCGCCGGGGCCTACTGCGTTGACGAGTTCGCGCCATGCGCTGCCAGCCACTCGCGGACCTCGGCATAGGGGTAGCCCTCCAGGGCCGCGAAGCCCGGCAGCTGCCGCGCCTTGAGGCGGGTGAACAGCGGCGTGGTGATGCCGCACAGGAAGCGGGCCAGCAGGTCCGGGGTCTCGGGGTGTCCCTCGCCCTGGGTGGCCAGGCGCGTCCTGAGGTCGCCGACCAGTTCGTCCGGGTGGCGGTCTTCCAGCGAGGGCAGGGCCGGCCCCGACGGCAGCCGTGCGGCCTGGCCGCGACAGGCGGAACAGTGCCCGCACTGCTCGGGGGCTCGGTCGTCGCCGAACCACTCGGCCAGGCGGCGACTCAGGCAGCGGTCACTCTCGAAGAGCTCGAGCATGGCGTGCAGCCGGGCGATCTCCGCCGCCTCCTTGTCGCGAAAATAGCCGTGGAGCTCGTCGGTCAGCGCCTCGGGGTCGACGTCGGCCGACATGACCTCGTAGACCTCGGTGAGTTGCCGACTCTGCAGTTCCATCCAGCCCTTGTCGACGAAGTAGTCCAGGGCAGTGATCACCCTGGCGCGTGCGGTATCGAGGCCGCGCTCCCGGCCCAGGGCCTCCAGCGCGGCGAAATCCAGCTCGTGCCAGGTGCGAGCCCGGGTGGCGGCGTCGAGGATCGCCTGGACGAAGGTCCGGCGCTCGCCCTGGAAGCGGGCCACCAGGGCCTCCGGCTCCTCGAGCAGCTTGAAGCGATAGTCGGCGAAGTAGGCGTGGCGAGGCTGGATGATGCCGCGCAGCTCCAGCTGCACCAGCAGGGTCTTGAGCGGCAGGGGCCGGATGTTGGCGTGCTGGGAGAGCGGCGTGAGCAGCAGCTCCCAGCGCGACCCGGCGGCGCGCAGCTCGTCGATCACCCGGCGGATGCCGTGGCGCTCCGGGGTGTCGCCGTAGACGAAGGTCTCCAGCACGCCGAGGGTGTCGCGCCCGGCCAGCATCAGGCACTCCGAGGGCCGGCCGTCGCGGCCCGCCCGGCCGATCTCCTGGCTGTAGTTCTCGATGGACTTGGGCAGGTCGAAGTGCACCACGGCGCGGATATCGGCCTTGTCGATGCCCATGCCGAAGGCGATGGTGGCGACGATGCAGGAGGTCTCCCCGGCCATGAAGTCGCGCTGGATCGCCTCGCGCCTGCCGGCCTCGAGCCCGGCGTGGTAGGCCGTGGCGCTGATGCCGGCCTTGCTAAGATAGGCGGCGAGGCGCTCGGCGGTCTGCTGCAGGGTGACGTAGACGATGGTGGGGGAGGGGGCGTTCGCCTGGCGCGGCTTGAGCCAGGCGGCCAGGGCGCGGGGGCGGGCATCGGCGGCCACCGGCGCCACCGTCAGGTCGAGGTTCTCCCGGTAGAAGCCGGTGGCGGTGACATCGGCGGCCGCGATCGCGAAGCGGCGGCGCATGTCCTCGATCACCCTTGGGGTGGCCGTGGCGGTGAGCAGCAGCGCCTGGGGGATGCCGAACTCGCGCTGGTAGTCGGGCAACTTCAGGTAGTCCGGGCGGAAGTTGTGGCCCCATTCCGAGATGCAGTGGGCCTCGTCCACCACCATCAGCGAGATGGGGATCCGGCGGATGAAGGCGCGGAAGCGCTCGTTCTTGAGGCGTTCCACCGAGATCATCAGGATGCGGATCTCGCCGCGCTCGACGCCGGCCATGACCGCCGCAGCCTCCTCGCGTCCCTGGCCGGAGTCGATGCTGGCGGCGCGGATGCCGTGGCGCTCGAGGAAGGCGAGCTGGTCCTGCATCAGCGCCAGCAGCGGCGAGATCACCAGGGTCAGGTGGGGCAGGTGCAGGGCGGGCAGCTGGTAGCAGAGCGACTTGCCCGAACCGGTGGGGAAGATGGCCGCCGCCGAGCGACCGGCCACCACGGCCTCGATCACGGGGCGCTGGCCGGGGCGGAAATCGGGGTAGCCGAAGACCTGCTGGAGGGTCTGCTGGATCATGGCGTGGCGCTCCCTGCCGGGTTGGGGTACTGGTTGGCTGTCCAGTGTAGCCGCCGGGCGGCTCCCTGTCCCGTGGGTTGGCGCGGCGTCATCGCGGCTGGCTACACTTCAGCAGATCACCGGCGCCCGCCGGTGCCAACGGGAGGGGCTGCCATGTCGCTGGTCCAGCATGCCGTGGAGGTGTCTACCGCCGGTGTCCGCCTGGAGGGCGACCTGCTGCTGCCCGAGGCCGCCGCGGGTATCGTGGTGTTTGCCCATGGCAGCGGCAGCAGCCGGTTCAGCGTGCGCAACCGCCGGGTGGCCCTGCACCTGGCCCAGCAGGGGCTGGCCACCCTGCTGTTCGACCTGCTGACGGCGGAGGAGAGCCTGATCGACGAGCAGACCCGTGCCTTGCGCTTCGATATCCCGCTGATCGGATCCCGCATGACCGGGGCCGTGGACTGGGTGGCGGAGCAGCCACTCACCCGTGGCCTGCCCATCGGCCTGTTCGGCGCCAGCACCGGCGCGGCGGCGGCGCTGGTCGCGGCGGCCCGCCGGCCGGAACGCGTCGGGGCGGTGGTCTCACGGGGTGGGCGGCCGGATCTGGCCGATGAGGCCCTGCCCGAAGTACGGGCGCCGACCCTGCTGCTGGTGGGTGGCCGGGATGGCCAGGTGATCACACTGAACGAGGCGGCCATGGCGCGCATGAGCTGCGCCTGCGAACTGCTGATTGTGCCCGGTGCCACGCACCTCTTCGAGGAGCCCGGCACTTTGGAGACGGTGGAGGCGAAGGCGGCGAGGTGGTTCCTACGGCATCTGGCCGGGCGCCCCGACGCCTCCTAGTCCATGGCGATGACCCGGTTCCTGCCGCCACGCTTGGCAGCGTAGAGGTGGAGGTCGGCGCGGGCGATCAGGGCGTCGCGACTGTCGCCGATCCGATGTTCGGCGATGCCGATGCTGACCGTCACCGGCGTGCCCTCGAGCCCGAAGTCGTGCTGGGCGATGCGCCGACGAAGCCGCTCGGCGAGGCCATGGCAGCGCGACTGGGGCGTCAGCGGCAGCAGCAGGGCAAACTCCTCGCCGCCGAGCCGCGCCACCAGGTCCTCCTCGCGCAGTGCCTGGCGGCAGGTCTCCGCCAGGGACTTGAGCACCTCGTCGCCCTGCAGGTGCCCATGGGTGTCGTTGATCCGCTTGAAGTGGTCGATGTCGAGCATCATCAGCGACAGTGGCGTACCGTGCCGGTTGCTCAGCGAGATCTCCTCGTCCAGCCGGTCCATCAGCTTGCGACGGTTGGCGCTGCCGGTCAGGTCATCGGTGTCGGAGAGACGGCGCAGGCGAGCCTCCTCGGCGACCTGCTCGGAGACATCGAGCAGCATGCCGTGCCAGAGCACGCCGGTCGCGACCGGGCCGGGCTGGGCCCGCATGGCGATCCAGCTCACGCCATGTCCCTTGACGCGCAGCCGGAACTTGGTAGCGATGGGGGTCATGCCGTTGACGGAACGCTCGATGGCCGCCATCAGCCGGGGGAAGTCGGCGTCGTCGAGGCGTTCGAGGGCGGGCCTGGCATCCTCGGCAAGCCGCTCCGGAGAGATGCCGATCAGGCGGAGTCCGCTGCCGGCCAGATAGGGGAAGTGCAGGTGGCCGTCATGACGACGGTGCAACTGGAAGATCACGCCGGGCAGGCGGTCGGCCAGTTCGGCCGGTATGCCGGCGGCTGCCATTCCCCCACCCGGCATGACATGTCGTGACGTCATGCGGGTGTCCTATGTTCCCTGCTGCGTACAGGTCTGTTCTCGTTATTCGCCCCCGCCATGGCTGTTCGGCGGGCGCTGGGCTTCTGCCCTTATTAAGCGCTTCATGATACGCCGTCTGACCCGTCAGTCATATCCTTCCAGCGGTGTAGGACATCGCCGACAAGGGCGGCTGAGGCCTGGCATCGTTCAGGGGCGCGCGGCCATGCGAGCTGATGCATCCGCCGTTGCGGTTCGGTGGGGGAAGGAAGGGATCAGCGCGGGGCGTCGTAGCGGCCGCGGCGGCCGCGAGAGAAGACCACCTGCCAGAGCTGGAGGTCCCGTGAGCGGAAGGCGCCGGCGCAGACCGACAGGTAGTAGCGGAACATCCGCCGGGTGCGCTCGTTGTAGTTCGCCGCCACCTCGTTCCAGCGGGCGTCGAAGTTCTCGAGCCAGGCCATCAGGGTGGGGTCGTAGTCGGGGCCGAGGTTCTGCCAGTCCTCCATCAGCAGGAAGTCCTCGCTGGCCCTTGCGATGTGCATGGCCGAGGGCAGCACCCCGTTGGGGAAGATGTACTTGTTCACCCAGGGGTCGGCGCTGATCTCCGAGCTGTTGGAGCCGATGGTATGCAGCAGGAGGAGTCCCGTCTCGTCGAGGAGCCGCTCGATGGTCTGGAAGTAGGTGGCGTAGTTGCGGTGCCCCACATGCTCGAACATGCCGATGGAGACCACGCGGTCGTAGTGCCCTTCCAGGTCGCGGTAGTCCTGCAGCCGGATCTCCACGGGCAGCCCGTGGCAGCGCTGCCGGGCGAGTTCCGCCTGTTCCCGGGAGATGGTGATGCCGGTCACCTCGACGCCGTGATGGCGGGCGGCATGCTCGGCGAAGCTTCCCCAGCCGCAGCCGATATCCAGCACCCGCATGCCAGGGCTGAGCTGGAGCTTGCGGCAGGCGAGCTCCAGCTTGGCCAGCTGCGCCTGGTGGAGCGTCTCGGCCTGCTTCCAGTAGCCGCAGGAGTAGCACATGGTGGGGTCGAGCATCCGCTCGAAGAGGTCATTGCCGAGGTCATAATGGGCCTCGCCGACGATGTAGGCGCGCGCCTTGCTCTGCAGGTTGAAGAAGCCGGACTGCAGGCGATACTTCAGCCGCTCGGTGGTCGTGTGGGCACGCTCGCCGAGGCCGTGGCGCAGCAGCCGGCAGGCCATCTCGTCGATCCGCTCGCACTCCCACCAGCCATCCATGTAGGCCTCGCCCAGGCCGAGCGTGCCCTGGCGCAGCACCCGGGAGAAGAACTCCGGGTGGTAGATCCGCAGGTCCTGGGGGGCGTCGCCGTTGAGGGCGACACCGGAACCCTCGAGCAGCTGCTGGATGACATGGCGGGCGCGGGTGTCGGGCAGGGCGATGGGGCCGATGCGGGTGTCACTGGTCATGGAGTCCTCCTGGTCCAGCAGGTCTGTCGCGTCCTCTATGGCTGGTGCCGCCGCCGGAGGGTACGCTCGGTGCCCCTGCGCGGTTAACCTTGAGCATAGACCAGCCAAAAAGACGGGGAGAAATGCCTCCCCCTGTCGTCACCTGCCATCCGGCAAAGGAGTCAACGCCATGCACGTCATCATCGATCTCTGCGTCGTCCCGCTGGGCGTGGGCGTCTCGGTCTCGCCGCAGATCGCCGCCTGCCAGGAGGTGATCCGGGCCTCGGGGCTCGAGCACCGCATGCACGCCTACGGCACCAATCTCGAGGGTCCCTGGGACGAGGTGATGGCGGTGGTCAAGCGCTGTCACGAGGTGGTGCACGAGATGGGGGCGCCTCGCATCACCACCACGATCAAGCTCGGCACCCGCACCGACCGGGAGCAGCACATGGATGACAAGGTGGCCAGCGTGGAGGCGCTGCTCGGCGGCGAGTCCTCCTAGGGCGTTCCGGCGCCGCATGACGAGGCGATCCTGTGTCAGGCTTTCGTGACGGGGTGTCAGGATTTCTTGCCACTTCCGTGGCGACATCGCTGAGGCGGAGAGGGTATGTAAGGAAAACGTTACGCCAGGATGGGGAGGCGCTCGGGGCAGCGGCCCCGGGTGGCCTTGAGAGCGGTTCCGGAGGCGGCCGCGGGGCCCTAGGCTGAGGACAGTTGCAACAGGCGACGACACGTCCACAACAACAACCCCTGGAGACCCGACATGAATGCTCCCGCACACCAGCCTCGCACCTCCCTGGGACCGGCCAACCCCATCGGTACCGATGGCTTCGAGTTCGTCGAGTACACCGCGCCGACCGCCGAAGGCATCGAGGCCCTGCGGCGCCTCTTCCGCCAGATGGGCTTCACCGAGACCCGCCGGCACCGCTCCAAGCAGGTCTTCCTGTTCCAGCAGGAGGGCGTCAACTTCGTGCTCAACGCCGAACCGGGCAGCCACGCCGCCGAGTTCGGTCGCGTGCACGGCCCCAGCGCCTGTGCCATGGCCTGGCGGGTAGCCGATGCCCGGCAGGCCTTCGAGCATGCGGTCGCCAATGGCGCCGAGCCGGTGGAGAACCCGGTCGGTCCCGGCGAGGTGGGAATCCCGGCGGTCAAGGGGATCGGCGGCTCGCTGCTCTACTTCGTCGACAACCGGGTCGATGACCAGGGTCGCACGATCTACGACATCGACTTCGTGGCCCACGAGGGGCGCACGCCGCAGGACAACAGCGTTGGCCTGAAGGTTCTCGACCACCTCACCCACAACGTCGACCGTGGCCAGATGGACGTATGGGCCGATTTCTATACCCGTATCGCCAACTTCCGCGAGAACCGCTACTTCGATATCGAGGGCAAGATGACCGGGCTGCACTCCCGGGCCATGACGGCGCCCTGTGGCAAGATGCACATCCCGATCAACGAGTCCGCGGACGACACCTCCCAGATCGCCGAATTCCTGCGCGAGTACAACGGGGAGGGGATTCAGCACCTCGCCATGGCCACCGATGACATCTACGCCACGGTCCGTGCCCTCAAGGCCAACGGGGTCGCCTTCCTGACCACGCCGGACACCTACTACGAGAAGGTCGACCAGCGGGTGCCGAACCACCAGGAGCGGCTGGAGGACCTGCGCGAGTTGAGCCTGCTGGTGGACGGCGGGCCCGACGAGGGGGTGCTGCTGCAGATCTTCACCGAGACGGTGATCGGGCCGATCTTCTTCGAGATCATCCAGCGCAAGGGCAATGACGGCTTCGGCGAGGGGAATTTCAAGGCCCTGTTCGAATCCATCGAGGAGGACCAGATACGCCGCGGCGTGCTCAAGGCCGACTGATCAACAGGCGTCCCGGGAGCCCGCGAGGGGCTCCCAGGATGCCCTGCGATACCGGACAGACACAACAATAATCCCTTGCCTGACTGCCAAGTCGCCACAGGATCCGTCAGAATAGGCGGCTTTCACCGCCGTAACCTCGTGTCGGCGACGGCAAGGCATCCCTGATCCCTCTGGTGTGAAATGACAACGAACACACAATCCCGTACCCAGTGGCTGGGCCGCTGGGGCTTCGTGCTGGCGGCCACCGGTTCCGCGGTGGGGCTCGGCAACATCTGGAAGTTTCCCTACATGACCGGCGAGTACGGCGGCGGTGCCTTCGTGCTGGTCTACCTGGCCTGCATCCTCGCGGTCGGGGTCCCGGTGATGATGACCGAGATCGCCTTCGGCAGGCGCGGACGCGGCAGCCCCATCGATGCGGTGCGCCGGGTGGTGACCGAGTCGGGCCGCACCTCGGCCTGGTCGCTGCTGGGCTGGATGGCCATGCTGTGCGGCTTCATGATCCTCTCCTTCTACGTGGTGGTGGCCGGCTGGTCCTTCTCCTACCTGTGGAAGATGCTCACCGGCGGCCTGGCCGGCAGCGGGGTGGACGACATGGTGGCGATCTTCGTCGCCAACAACGAGAACCCCTGGAACCTCGGCTTCTGGAGCACCCTGGTGACCCTGGCCACCATGTTCATCGTCGGCCGGGGGGTACAGGCCGGCATCGAGAAGAGCGTCAGCTGGATGATGCCCGGCATGGTGGTGATGCTGCTGGTGCTGATCGTCTACGGCGTCTTCTCCGGCGGCTTCGGGGAGGCGCTGCGCTTCCTGTTCGTCTTCGATGCCGGCAGCCTCTCCAGCGACGGCATGCTGGCGGCGCTGGGGCACGCCTTCTTCACGCTGTCGCTGGCCTCCGGTGCCATCCTCACCTACGGCAGCTACCTGCCGGCCAGGGCCTCCATCGCCCGCACCACCCTGAGCGTGGCGCTGGCCGACACCCTGGTTGCACTGATGGCCGGCCTGGCGATCTTCCCGGTGATCTTCGCCAACGGCATGGACCCGGGCGAGGGGCCGGGGCTGATCTTCATGAGCCTGCCGCTGGCCTTCCAGGCGATGCCGCTGGGGACCCTGTTCGGCATCCTGTTCTTCGTGATGCTCTCCATGGCGGCGCTGACCTCGTCGATCTCCATGGTCGAGGCAACCGTCTCCTGGCTCTGCGACAGCAAGGGGTTCACACGCCGTGCCGCGGCTTGGGGAACCGGCATCGTGCTGTGGCTGATCAGCACCCTGGCCATGCTCTCCTTCAACCTGGGCGCCGACTGGACGCTGGCCGGCAAGCATGCCTTCGACTGGCTGGACTACCTGACCTCGCGCTGGATGATGCCGCTGGGCGGCCTGGGCATGGCGCTGCTGGCCGGCTTCGTGGTCAGAAGCGAGATCTTCCGCGAGGAGCTCGGCCTGTCACCGGCCTGGTATGCGCTCTGGCTGTTCATGGTGCGCTATGTCAGCCCGCTGGGAATCCTGGTGGTGTTCATCGACGCGCTGGGCATCGCCCGGGTCGAGTTCGCCCTGCACTGGCCCTGGCTGCTGGGCGCCCTGGTGGTGCTGACCCTGGCGGGGGAGATGGCCAGCCCGCGCCTGAGGCGTCCCCGCCACGGCTGATCGACACGCTGCCATGCCCTCGACTCGCCCCCGCCGCCGGGGGCGAGCTCGTTCCGGGTGTTCGTTATATCCTTGTGCCCAGCGGCGAGTGGAAAACGCGCCCCTGTTAAATTACCTTGTCGAATAACGAGAAAGTGATTTTTGAGGTTTAAGGAATATGCAGCGCGATTCGCAGCGACACCCGGGCCGGGGGGAGAGGCCCGGCGATCTGCCAGCGGGGACGGCCATGCCCCCTGGCCGGGTCAGCCTGGTGGGGGCCGGTCCCGGCGACCCGGAGCTGCTGACCCTCAAGGCGCTGCGTCGCCTGCAGGCGGCCGAGGTGATCCTGCATGACCGCCTGGTGAGCCAGGAGGTGCTGGCCCTGGCCAACCCCGATGCCTGGCGACTCTATGTCGGCAAGGCGCGTTCCGACCACAGCCTGCCCCAGCAGGACATCAACCGTGCGCTGGTCGACTGGGCCCGCGCGGGCAAGCGGGTGGTGCGCCTCAAGGGCGGGGACCCCTTCATCTTCGGCCGGGGTGGCGAGGAGCTCGAGACCCTGGCCGAGGCGGGGGTCGACTTCGAGGTGATCCCCGGCATCACCGCGGCCTCGGGGTGTGCGGCCTATGCCGGCATCCCCCTGACCCACCGTGACCACGCCCAGTCCGTGCGCTTCATCACCGGCCACCTCAAGAACGGCAGCGCCGACCTGGACTGGCCCGCCCTGGCCAGCCCCGGCCAGACGCTGGTCTTCTACATGGGGCTGCACGGGCTGCCGGAGATCTGTCGCCAGCTGGTCGCGCATGGGCTCGCGCCCGACACCCCGGTGGCCCTGATCGAGCAGGGCAGCACGGCGCGCCAGCGCGTGCACCGCGGCACCCTGGCCGGGATGCCGGCGGCGCTGGGCGGCGAAACCCTCCAGCCGCCCACCCTGATCATCGTCGGTGGCGTGGTGGCCCTCCATGATCGCCTGGCCTGGTTCGATGCCGAACGTGCCATGGCCGAAGGCTGGGACACCGGGCGGCGCGGCTGAGGGCGGATGCCGATCCGCCGGAGGACGTGCGATACTGGGGCTTTCGTCATCGAGTCCACCCCATGCCGTCCCGACCCGCCGACCCCATCGCCGAGGTCAGGCGGCTGCGTCGCCCCCGGGCGCGCCGCCACTGGCTGACCCGCAGCTTCCGCCTCCAGGTGATGCTGCTGGTGGGCGTGCTGCTGGCCGCCATGCTGCTGGCCCAGGGGGCCTACCTCAACCACCGCAAGGCCGAGATCATCGCCGACCAGATGGGCGAGCGTGCCCTGGCGGTGGCGACGTCCGTGGCGGCGATTCCTGAACTGGTCGCGGCCTTCGCCGACGAGGATCCCGCGGCCACCATCCAGCCCATCGCCGAGCGCATCCGTCGCCAGACCGGGGCGCGCTACGTGGTGGTGGGCAATACCGACGGCATCCGCTACTCCCACCCGCTGCCCGAGCGCCTCGGCCTGCCCATGGTCGGCGGTGACAACGACCGTGCCCTGCTGCACGGGGAGTCCTACGTCTCCGAGGCCGTGGGCTCGCTGGGCGAGGCGGTGCGTGGCAAGACGCCGGTGGTCGACGCCGAGGGCAGGATCATCGGCATCGTCTCGGTGGGCTTCATGCTCGACCGGGTCGCCATGGACGTGGGCCGCCATACCAGCCTCGGCTGGTGGCTCGTGGCGGCGATGATCCTGCTGGGCTTCGCCGGCGCCTATGGCTTGTCCCGCCACCTCAAGCGGGTGATCCTGGGGCTGGAGCCCCACGAGATCGCCCGCCTGGCCATGGAGAAGGAGGCCATCCTGCAGTCGATCCACGAGGGCATCCTGGCGGTGAACCGGGAGGGGGCGATCACCCTGGTCAACCAGCAGGCGCGGCGTTTCCTCGACCTGCCGGCCGAGCGCGAGGTGCTGGGGAATCCGATCCACGAGGTGGTCCCCAACTCGCGGCTGCTCGAGGTGCTCGAGCGCGGCGAGCAGCAGTTCGACCAGCAGATGTGGCTGGGCGATCACCCGGTGGTGGTCAACCGGGTGCCGGTGATGCACGGCGGCGAGGTGGAGGGGGCGGTGGCCACCTTCCGCAGCCGTCGCGAGATCGTCGACCTCTCCAATGCGCTCAGCGCCGCCAGCCGCGACGTGGACATGTTGCGCGCCCAGGCCCACGAGTTCTCCAACAAGCTCTATACCATCTCGGGCCTGCTGCAGCTCGGCCGCGTGGCCGATGCGCTGGCGCTGATCCATCAGGAGAGCGAGCGGGCCCAGGCGCAGATGAGCTTCCTGATGGGCCACGTGGCGGATCCGGTGATCAGCGGTACCCTGCTCGGCAAGCTGACCCGCGCCCGCGAGCTCGGGGTGCGGCTGGAGATCGACGACCAGAGCTCGCTTTCCACCCCGCTCACCGCCACCGGCCAGGAGGTGCTGATGACGGTGATCGGCAACCTGCTCGACAACGCCTGCCACGCCGCCCTTCAGGAACGCCGCGACGACGGGGAGGGGGCGAGGGTAAGGCTCTTCTTCACCGACCTCGGCGAACAGCTGCTGATCGAGGTGGAGGACAACGGCCCCGGGGTAGCGGCCGAGCACGTCGAGGCGATCTTCACCGAGGGCTTCTCGACCAAGCCCGGCAAGCACCGCGGCATCGGCCTGGCGCTGGTGGCGCGGCTCTGCCGGGAGCATGGCGGCGCGATCACCCTGGAGGAGAGCGAGCTGGGCGGTGCCTGCTTCACGGTGGTGCTCGACCGTTCGCTGTGCCGCCCCCCGCTGCCCAGCAAGCCCTGAGCGGGACGCGGGCATGCCGACACGACAATCACGACACCAGGGGAGAGCCGATGCGACACGACGGCCATGACGCCGGAGACCGATCCCCCGCGGAGTACGGGGTCCTGATCATCGAGGACGACTTCCGCATCGCCGAGATCCACCGCGCCTTCATCGAGCAGAGCGAGGGCTTCCGCGTGGTGGGCATGGCGCGCTCCGCCGCCGAGGCCCGGGCGCTGCTGGCCCGGGATGCCGAGCGTATCCAGCTGGTGCTGCTCGATGCCTACCTGCCGGACGTGGAGGGGCTGGAGCTTTTGTGGATGCTGCGCCGCGACCACCTGCACATGGACGTGGTGATGGTCACGGCGGCCCGGGAGGTGGATACCATCAGCGAGGCGCTGCGCGGCGGCGTCTTCGACTACCTGATCAAGCCCACCGAGGCCTCGCGCATGGCCCAGATGCTGGCGCGCTTCCGCCGCGAGCGCACGGCCCTGGCGGGCCAGGGGGAGATGAGCCAGGACGAGCTGGATCGCGCCCTGGCCCGGCTGCGGCCGGAGGCCAGGCCGGCCGCGGACTCCCGCAGCCTGCCCAAGGGCATCGACCGGCTGACCCTGGAGGCGGTGGTCGCGGCCATCGAGACCGCCGGGGCCGCGCTCTCCGCCATGCAGGTGGCCCGCCACATCGGCGCCAGCCGCTCCACGGCCCGTCGCTACCTGGAGTTCCTGGTCTCGGTACAGGTGGCCTCCGCCGAGCTGGGCTATGGTGATGTGGGGCGGCCGGAGCGCCGCTACCGGCTGACCGGCGACGCGGGGCCCTGGCGGGGAGAGGGCGGGGCGTGAGCAGAATGAACACAATGACCAGAACGACCTTTTTATCGTTTATGGTCATAAACTTGTGGTGACCGTTCGGCTCTTCTAACGTTCCTGACGCATGCCGGTGCCCCGACGCATCGAGCCGAGACAACAACAGTGAATCGTCCGGAGAACGCCATGACCGTCAAGACCACACGCCTTGCCGCCCTCGTCCTGCCCATCGCCGCCCTGGCCGGCCTGAGTGGCGCCGCCCAGGCCGAGGAGTGGACCCCGACCCGCAATATCGAGTTCATCGCCCCGGCAAACCCCGGCGGCGGCTGGGATACCCTGGTGCGCACTACCTCGCGGGTGATCCAGGAGGAGGGGCTCGCCGAGCGCAGCTTTGCCGCCATCAACGTGCCGGGCGGCGGCGGCGCGGTGGCCTGGGCCCAGATCGCCCGCGACAGCGGCAACCCTCACAAGCTCTTCGCCACCAGCCCGCCGATCATCCTGGTGCCGCTGGCCGGCACCTCGCGCTACGACCACACCGACTTCACCCCGATCGCGCGCCTGATCACCGACTACTCCATCGTGCTGGTGCCGGCCGACTCCGAGTACCAGGACCTCAACGATCTGTTCGCCGCCCTCGAGGCGGACCCGGGCCTGAGCGTCGGCGGCGGCAGTGCCCCGGGCTCCATGGACCATATCTCCATCGCCGGCCTGGCCTCGGCCGCCGGGCTGAACGCCGCCGAGGTGAACTACATCCCCTTCTCCGGGGGCGGCGAGGCCATGACCAGCCTGATGGGCGGCCACGTCGAGGCGGTGATCACCGGGGCGGGCGAGGCGGCCGGCCAGCTCGGCGAGGGCAGCCAGCTGCGCGCCCTGGGGGTCTCGGCACCGGAGCGCATGGGCGGCCCGCTGGCCGAGGTGCCCACCTACCAGGAGCAGGGCATCGACTACACCTTCGACATCTGGCGCGGCGTGATGGGCACCCCCGACATGCCCGCCGAGGCCGTGGCCTACTACGAGGATCTTTTCGCACGGATGCTCGAGACCGACGGCTGGCAGCAGGCCCGTGACCAGCTCGGCTGGCTCGACGCCTACCAGGACAGCGAGGCCTTCGGTGACTTCCTCGACGCCCAGCAGGCGCAGTTCAGCGGCGTGCTCGGCGATCTCGGCCTGCTCGGCGACTGAGCCTCCCTGACCCCGCGATCCCCGCCCGCCCCGTCTCCCCGGGGCGGGCCACCCGACCTCAGCCATTTGGTCCCCCGTCCCGCCTGGGCGGGGGCCGGGAACGATTCCCATGACACGACTCAATTCCAACCAGATCCTGGCGCTGCTCCTGGCGCTGGTGGCACTGGGCTACCTGGCCATGGCCTGGCAGATCCCGGCCTTCCCGCTGCCGCGTCCCATCGACTCCGACCTCTTTCCCAAGGTGCTCGGCTTCACCCTGCTGGGGCTGTCGCTGCTGCTGTTCCTCGAGCGCCCCCAGGCCCAGGACGCACCGCCGGCGCCCGATCCCGAGGAACAGGCCCGGCCGCTGCTGCTGCGCCCCTGGTCCCGGGTGGTGGTCACCGCCCTGGCGATCGCCGCCTATGCGCTGCTGCTGGTGCCGGTGGGCTTCGTGCTGGCCTCCACCCTGCTGGGTGTCGGCCTGACCGCCTACTACGGCTATCGCCGTCACGGGGTCAACCTGGCCGCCATCCTCGGGGTGGTGCTGGCCCTCTACCTGACCATGACCCGGGTCATGGACGTCTACCTGCCCACCGGCGTGCTGCCGTTCTGACCGGCCGGAGAGAGTGATCCCATGGAAGCCCTGAACAACCTGATGTACGGCTTCGGCATCGCGCTGGAGCCCATGAATATCGCCTACGTCTTCTTCGGCGTCTTCGCCGGCACCATCATCGGCATGCTCCCCGGCCTGGGGCCGATCAGCGCGCTGGCGCTGATGATCCCCATCACCTTCGCCATGGAGCCCTCGTCGGGCCTGATCCTGATGGCGGGGGTCTACTATGGCGCGATCTTCGGTGGCTCCACCTCGTCGATCCTGCTCAACGCGCCGGGCGTGGCAGGCACCGTGGCCACCTCCTTCGACGGCTATCCCATGGCCAAGCAGGGCATGGCCGGCAAGGCCCTGGCCATCGCCGCCTATGCCTCCTTCATCGGTGGCACCATCTCCATCGTCTTCCTGATGCTGGTGGCCCCGCTGCTGTCGAAGGTGGCGGTCAGCTTCGGTCCGGCCGAGTACTTCGCCCTCATGGTGCTGGGCCTGACCGCGGTGGTCTCGCTCTCCGACAAGTCGCTGGTCAAGGGGCTGATCGCCGCGGTGGTCGGGGTGATGATCTCGATCATGGGCATCGACCTGCAGACCGGCACCGAGCGCTTCACCTTCGGCTCGGCCCACCTGCTCGACGGCATCGACTTCCTGGTGGTGGCGCTGGGCATCTTCGCCTTGGCCGAGGTGTTCGTCATGCTGCTGCGCGGCGGCGGTGGCAAGGAGCAGCCGCGCAACGCCATCGGCTCGCTCAGGCTGACGCGGGGCGAGGTGAAGGAGATCGCCGGGCCCATCGGCAGAAGCTCGGTGCTGGGCTTCTTCACCGGGGTGCTGCCCGGGGCCGGCGCGACGATCGGCTCCTTCCTCGGCTACAGCATGGAGAAGCGCCTGGCCAAGGACGGCGACACCTTCGGCAAGGGCAACATCAAGGGCGTGGCGGCGCCGGAGTCCGCCAACAACGCCGCCTGTACCGGCTCCTTCGTGCCGCTGCTGACCCTGGGCGTGCCCGGGTCGGGCACCACCGCGGTGCTGCTCGGCGCGCTGCTGGTGATGGGGGTCACCCCCGGGCCGATGATGCTCGAGCAGCGCCCGGACGTGTTCTGGGGGGTGATCGCCAGCATGTACATCGGCAACATCTTCCTGCTGGTGCTGAACCTGCCGCTGATCCCGCTGATCGCCAGGATCCTCGACCTGCCGCGCCCGCTGCTGCTCTCGCTGATCCTGATCTTCTGCATGATCGGCGTCTACGGCATGAGCTTCAGCGTCTTCGACCTGCTGCTGCTGCTCGGCTTCGGCCTGCTGGGCCTGGGCATGCGCCTGTTCGGCTTCCCGGCCGCGCCGCTGATCCTGGCGCTGATCCTCGGCAACATCATGGAGGAGTCCATGCGCCGGGCCCTGCAGATCTCCGGCGGCGACTGGATGATCTTCGTCGAGAAGCCGATCTCCCTGGTGCTGCTGGTCATCGCGCTGCTCTCCCTGGCGCTGCCGCTGGCCAGGAAGGCCCTGCAGCGCGCCCTGGCCTGAGCCTTCGCCTGCCGTGACCCTCGACAGGGGCGCCGCTACCGTCGGCGCCCCTGTTGCATGGTGGGCCGGGAGGTGGCCTCGAGCGCCAGGGCCCCGGTTGCATCGCTCCGGGCCGGGGCGTGCACCGCGGGAGTGCAGCGGGGCGGGCGGTGCGGCAGGCGCGGTGCACGGGACGGCCGCGCCCCCGGGTCTCCTGCACCGGACGGGTGCAGCCCGGCGCCGACGAGCCGCCGGTCCCGTCAAGCAACCTGCTGTTATATCGAATCTTTCGTGGGAATGTCGCCTGATGGCGCAGCCCTTGCTTTGTCTTGTTGCCACACAACAACGACCCCCCCCTCGGGGAGCAAGGAGATTCTCATGACCCTGTCCCATCGCAAGACGCTGCGACTGCGCCCCCTGACCACTGCGCTGCTGACCGCCTCCCTGCTGGGGGCCGGTGGCCAGGCCCTTGCCCAGGAGGATCCCATCAAGGTCGGCATCCTGCACTCGCTCTCCGGCACCATGGCCATCAGCGAGACGGTGCTCAAGGACACCGTGGAGATGCTGGTCGCGAAGCAGAACGAGGAGGGCGGCCTGCTCGGCCGCCAGCTCGAGGCAGTGGTGGTGGACCCGGCCTCCAACTGGCCGCTGTTCGCCGAGCGCGCCCGGGAGCTGCTCGCCCAGCACGAGGTGGACGTGGTCTTCGGCAACTGGACCTCGGTGTCGCGCAAGGCGGTGCTGCCGGTCTTCGAGGAGCTCAACGGCCTGCTCTTCTACCCGGTGCAGTACGAGGGGGAAGAGTCCTCCGAGAACGTCTTCTATACCGGGGCGGCGCCCAACCAGCAGGCCATCCCGGCGGTGAACTACCTGCATGACCAGGTCGGCGTGGAGCGCTGGGTGCTGGCCGGCACCGACTACGTCTATCCGCGCACCACCAACCGCATCCTCGAGGCCTACCTTCAGGAGGAGTTCGGGGTGGCCGAGGAGGACATCCTGGTCAACTACACGCCGTTCGGCCACTCCGACTGGCAGAACATCGTCGCCGAGATCCGCCGCTTCGGCTCCGAGGGCAAGAAGACCGCGGTGGTCTCCACCATCAACGGCGACGCCAACGTGCCCTTCTACCGCGAGCTGGCCAACCAGGGCATCGACGCCGCGGATATCCCGGTGGTGGCCTTCTCGGTGGGCGAGCAGGAGCTGACCGGGATCGACACCGGCCCGCTGGTCGGCCACCTGGCCGCCTGGAACTACTTCATGAGCGTCGACACCGACGCCAACTACGACTTCATCGACGCCTGGATCGAGTGGACCGGCGACGAGGAGGCGGTGACCAACGACCCCATGGAGGCCCACTACATCGGCTTCAACATGTGGGCGGAAGCGGTGCGCAAGGCCGGCACCACCGAGGTGGATGCGGTCAAGGACGCGATCATCGGCGTGGCCGTGCCCAACCTGACCGGCGGCTATGCGGCGATGATGCCCAACCACCACATCACCAAGCCGGTGCTGATCGGCGAGGTCCAGGACAACGGCCAGTTCGACATCGTCTGGCAGACGCCCTCCACCGTGGTCGGCGACGCCTGGTCCGACTACCTGCCGGGGTCCCGCGACCTGATTGCCGACTGGCGCGCCCCGATGCGCTGCGGCAACTACAACGTCGCCAGCGGCTCCTGCGGCGGCAGCACCGCGGCCGAGGAGGCCGAGGCCGCCCTGGCCGAGTAACGCCCTCACCCGCCCCGCCGTCCGGCGGGGCGCACGCCCGCTTGACCCTTTTCGCTTCTCCCTACCGTGAAGGATGAACCCATGAGGCGTCTCCTTTTTTTCTGGCTGCTGTCGCTGCTGGCCGTGCCCCTGGGCGCCCAGGCGCAGCCCTCGGCCGACGACGACTCGGCCGCCATCGCGCTGCTCGAGGCGCTGGACGTCGGTTCCTTTGCCGACAAGGCCGCCGGCATCGAAGCCATCGTGCAGAGCGACGACGAACGGGCCCGCGGCTGGCTGCAGGCCCTGCTCGACGGGCGACTGCAGCGCGCCGACGACGGCCGCTTCGTGGTGGTGCTCGACAACCGCGGCCGCGACTGGCCGGTGGAGGATGCCCTCACCGGCGAGCCGCTCGGCGAGATGTCGCGCCGCGACCTGGACCGCATCGGCATCAACAATGCCCTGCGCAACCAGCTGCGCAGCGCCATCGCCGTGGTGGACCTCTACGCACCGGACCTCACGCTGCGCCGCGCCTCCGCCGAGCGGCTGCTGGGCGAGGTGGACGCCGACCTGGCCGGTCCCCTGGCCGAGGTGATCGAGGGCGAGGAGGACGCCCGGGTACGCCAGCGGCTGAGCCAGGCACTGGCCATCCACCGCCTGGAGCAGGGCGAGGTGGCCGCGGTGGCGGACCTCGAGGGCAGCCTGCATCCTCGCGTGCGGGTGGCACTTGCCCGTGCGGCTTCGGGCGACGACCCGGTGCTGGTTGATGCCGCCCGAAGCGCCCTCAACGGCATCGAGCAGATGATCAAGGTCAACCGCGCCGCCGAGACCCTCTACTTCGGCCTGTCGCTGGGCTCGGTGCTGGTGCTGGCGGCCATCGGCCTGGCCATCACCTTCGGCGTGATGGGGGTGATCAACATGGCCCACGGCGAGCTGATCATGCTCGGCGCCTACACCACCTGGGCCATGCAGCAGCTGCTGCCCGGCCAGCCGGGCCTGGCGCTGGTGCTGTCGGTCCCCGCCGGCTTCCTGGTGGCGGCGCTGGCCGGCATCGCCATCGAGCGCGGGGTGATCCAGTTCCTCAAGGGCCGGCCGCTGGAGACCCTGCTGGCCACCTTCGGCATCAGCCTGATCCTGCAGCAGCTGGTGCGCACGGTGATCTCGCCGCAGAACCGCACGGTGGTCTCGCCGGAGTGGATGAGCGGCTCCATCGCCATCAACGACGCCCTGTCGCTGACGCTCAACCGCATGGTGGTGATCGGCTTCGCCCTGGCGGTGTTCGCCGGCCTGATGCTGATCATGCGCCGCACCCGGCTCGGGCTCGAGGTGCGGGCGGTGACCCAGAATCGCGCCATGGCGCGCTCCATGGGCATCCGCGCGACCCGGGTCGATATCCTCACCTTCGCCCTGGGCTCCGGGGTCGCGGGCCTGGCCGGGGTGGCGCTCTCCCAGCTCACCAACGTCGGGCCCAACCTGGGCCAGAACTACATCATCGACTCCTTCATGGTGGTGGTGTTCGGCGGCGTCGGGAACCTCTGGGGCACCCTGGTGGCGGGCCTGTCGCTGGGCGTGATCAACCAGGTGCTGGAGCCCTGGGCCGGCGCCGTGCTGGCCAAGATCATCGTGCTGGTCTTCATCATCCTGTTCATCCAGAAACGCCCCCGCGGACTCTTTCCGCAGAAGGGCCGCGCGGCGGAGGGCTGACCCATGCAGGCTTCGAGATTCTGGCTGACGCGCCCCTTCGCGGAGCGCTCGACGCAGCTGTTCCTGGCCGTGCTGCTGGCCGCCATGACCCTGGTGACGCTGCTGCATGTGGCCCTGCCCCAGGGCCATCCGCTCCACGTCAACGCCTATACCGTCAACCTCTTCGGCAAGTACCTGAGCTACGCGCTGCTCGCCGTCGCCGTGGACCTGGTGTGGGGCTATCTCGGCATCCTGAGCCTCGGCCACGGCGCCTTCTTCGCCCTGGGCGGCTACGCCATGGGCATGTACCTGATGCGCCAGATCGGCGACCGCGGGGTCTACGGCCACCCGGAGCTGCCGGACTTCATGGTGTTCCTCAACTGGGATGCGCTGCCCTGGTACTGGGCCGGCTTCGACATGGCCTGGTTCGCCTTCCTGATGGTGCTGCTGGCCCCGGGCGCGCTGGCGCTGGTGTTCGGCTTCCTGGCCTTCCGCTCCCGGGTCACCGGGGTCTACCTCTCGATCATCACCCAGGCGCTGACCTTCGCCCTGATGCTGGCCTTCTTCCGCAACGAGATGGGCTTCGGCGGCAACAACGGGCTGACCGACTTCCGCGACATCCTCGGCTTCAACCTGCGCAGTGACCAGACTCGCCTCGGGCTCTTCCTGGCCAGCGGCGTGGCCCTGGCGCTGGGCTATCTGCTGTGCCGCGCCATCGTCGGCAGCAAGCTGGGGCGGGTCTGCGTGGCGACCCGCGATGCCGAGGCGCGCACCCGCTTCCTCGGCTACCGGGTCGAGCGCGTCCAGCTGTTCGTCTTCGTGGTCTCGGCGATGCTGGCGGGGGTCGCCGGCGCCTTGTACGTGCCCCAGGTGGGCATCATCAACCCCAGCGAGTTCTCGCCGCTGTTCTCCATCGAGATCGTGCTCTGGGTGGCGCTGGGCGGGCGCGCGACCCTCTATGGCGCGGTGATCGGGGCGATACTCGTCAACTACGCCAAGACGGTGTTCACCGGGGTGATGCCCGACGCCTGGCTGTTCGCCCTGGGTGGGCTCTTCGTGCTGGTCACGGTGTTCCTGCCGAGGGGCGTGGCCGGCCTGCTCGCCTGGCGGATCAGGCGTCGGCGACGGCCGGATGATGACGAACCCACCGGCAGTGAGGTATCCGCATGAGTCTCCTGAGATCCCTGGCCGACCGCGATCGCGTCTTCGACTTCCTGGTCCCGGCGACCTCGCCGGTGGACGTGCGCCACGGCCCGATCCTCTACCTGGAGGACGTCACGGTGAGCTTCGACGGCTTCAAGGCCATCAACAGGCTCAACCTGACCATCGACGATGGCGAGCTGCGCTGCATCATCGGCCCCAACGGCGCCGGCAAGACCACCATGATGGACATCATCACCGGCAAGACCCGGCCCGACAGCGGCCAGGTGTGGTTCGGCAGCCGCCACGACCTGCTGGCCATGAACGAGCCGGAGATCGCCAGCCTCGGCATCGGGCGCAAGTTCCAGAAGCCCACGGTGTTCGAGGCGCTCTCGGTGTTCGAGAACCTGGAGCTGGCCATGGCCGCCGACAAGCGCATCCTGCCGACACTCACCGCGCGCATGAGCGGGGAGATCCGCGATCGCATCGAGGAGGTGCTGGTCACCATCGGCCTGGCCGAGCTGCGCGCACGGCCGGCGGGCATCCTCTCCCACGGCCAGAAGCAGTGGCTGGAGATCGGCATGCTGCTGATGCAGCGGCCGCGGCTGCTGCTGGTGGACGAGCCGGTGGCCGGCATGACCGAGCAGGAGATGGCGCGCACCGCGGAGCTCCTGACCGGCCTGGCCGGCAAGCAGTCGGTGGTGGTGGTGGAACACGACATGGGCTTCGTGCGCTCCATCGCCCGCCAGGTGACGGTGCTCCACCAGGGCAGCGTGCTGGCCGAGGGCACCATGGACCAGGTGGCCAGTGATCCCCGGGTGGTGGAAGTCTACCTGGGCGCGGAAGACGAGGAGCCGGCCTGATGCTGACCATCGACACGCTCAACCAGTACTACGGCGAGAGCCACACCCTGTGGGACCTGGACCTCGAGGTGCCGGCAGGGGAGTGCACCTGCGTGATGGGCCGCAACGGGGTGGGCAAGACCACCCTGATGAAGGCGATCATGGGCGAGGTGGGCATCGCCTCCGGCAGCATCCGCTTCGCCGACGACGTGGAGCTGACCCGCCAGCGGGTGGAGGCGCGCTCGCGGCTGGGCATCGGCTACGTGCCCCAGGGGCGGCAGATCTTCCCGCTGCTCACCGTGGAGGAGAACCTGCGCACGGGCCTGGCTGCCCGCAGCGATGGCCTGAAGCGCATTCCCGAACGCATCTATGAGCTCTTCCCGGTACTCGAGGAGATGAGGCATCGCCGCGGCGGCGACCTCTCCGGTGGCCAGCAGCAGCAGCTGGCCATCGGCCGGGCGCTGGTGCTCGAGCCGCGCCTGCTGATCCTCGACGAGCCGGGGGAGGGGATCCAGCCCAATATCGTCACCCTGATCGGCGAGGTGATCCGCCGGCTGATCCAGGAGGACGGCCTGACCGTGCTGCTGGTGGAGCAGAAGCTGCCCTTCGCCCGCAAGTACGCCGACCGCTTCGTGATCATGGACCGCGGACGGCCGGTGGCCAGGGGGCCGATCGGCGAGCTGACCGATGCGCTGATCAGGGAGCACTTGACGGTCTAGGCTTGAAGCGCCGAGCGCCGAGCGCCGAGCGCCGAGCATCGAGGCGCCCCCGTGATTCGCAGGTGGCGCCTTGCACCTTTATGGCCTGCCCGCCCGTGCGCCCGCACTCGCGAGGTGCGTGGCGGCCCGCCCTGATGCACCGCGAGAGGGCGAGGGCGCCGCCGGCCTGGCTTCGGGATATATTTCAAATTACTGAATATATTAAGAAAAATATCTCCCTCCCCATTCTGGTACGCCCCTTGCTGAAAACTGATCAGACCCGCTGGACCACGAGCCGCCGATGACCGCCTTCGAGACCTCCCTGGATGCCACTCCGCCGACGGATTCCGGCCATCGCTTCGATGCGGGGCGCCGCTGGGAGTCCTCCCTGGATCTGGGCTTCGCCTCCCGCCATGCGGTGACCCGCCTGGTTCATGCCCGCCATCAAGGCCCACTGCGGGTGCAGCGGCCCTTCTACCCGGAGGGCCCGCAGGGCACCTGCCACCTCTACCTGCTCCACCCGCCGGGTGGCCTGGTCAGCGGCGACGCCCTGAGCATCGATGTCGGCGTCGAGAGCGGCGCCCGGGCGCTGCTGACCACGCCCGCCGCCAACAAGCTCTATCGCGCCGACAGCCACGGCGTGGCCTGGCGGCAGCAGGCGCACCTGCGGGTGGAGGAGGGTGCCACCCTCGAGTGGCTGCCTCAGGAGACCATCGCCTTCGACGGGGCCCGGGGCGAGCAGCGGACCACCATCGAGCTGGCCGGCAGCGCCCGCTGCCTGGGCTGGGAGGTCATGGCCCTGGGGCGTCCGGCAAGCCGGCTGCCCTATGCCTCGGGTCGCATCGAGCAGTGCTTCCGACTCACTCGCGACGGCAAGCCGTTGTGGCTCGAGCGCCAGCCGCTGGACCCCGCCCACCCGCGCTTCACGGGGCGCTGGGGGCAGGGCGGTGCCAGCGTACAGGCGACCCTCTGGGCGGTGGGGCTCGATGACGAGGGCGAGGCCATCGAGGCACTGCGTGAAGCGCTTCCCACCTCGACTCGCTGGGCGGTGACCGTGCGCCACGGCGTGCTGCTGCTGCGCTACCTGGGCCAGGAGTGCCGCGAGGCCTGGGCGCTCTGCGAGGCCGCCTGGCGGGTGCTTCGCCCCCGGCTGCTGGGCCTTCCGGCCCAGGTGCCGCGTATCTGGCTGACCTGACCACTCACCTTCGACGGAGACCACGCCATGGAACTGACCCCCAGAGACAAGGACAAGCTGCTGCTGTTCATGGCGGCCCAGCTGGCCGAGCGCCGCCGCGCCCGGGGCCTGAAGCTCAACTACCCCGAGGCGGTGGCGCTGATCAGCTTCGAGATCCTCGAGGGGGCCCGGGACGGCCGCACGGTGGCCGAGCTGATGAGCGCCGGCCGCGAGATCCTGACCCGCGACGACGTCATGGAGGGGGTGGCAGAGCTGGTCGACGAGGTACAGGTGGAGGCCACCTTCCCGGATGGGACCAAGCTGGTCACCGTTCATGGTCCGATTGTCTGAGGAGCTTGCGATGATTCCTGGCGAATACCAGCTGAAGGAGGGCGAGATCGCGCTCTGCGAGGGGCGTGATCGCCTGACCCTCGAGGTCGCCAACACCGGCGACCGGCCGATCCAGGTCGGCTCCCACTACCACTTCGCCGAGGCCAACCCGGCGCTCACCTTCGATCGCGACCGGGCGCGGGGGCATCGCCTCGATGTGGCCGCCGGCACCGCGATCCGCTTCGAGCCGGGCCAGACCCGCGAGGTCACGTTGATTCCCTATGCCGGCCGTCGCCATGTCTATGGCTTCCGGGGCGAGGTGATGGGTGCGCTGGAAGGCAAGGGAGACGCGTCATGAAGTCGGTCAACAAGATCAGTCGTCAGGCCTATGCCGACATGTACGGCCCCACGGTGGGCGACCGGGTGCGCCTCGGCGATACCGCGCTGTGGATCGAGGTGGAGCGGGACGCCACCCACTATGGCGAGGAGGTGAAGTTCGGCGGCGGCAAGGTGATCCGCGACGGCATGGGCCAGAGCCAGCGCCATGACGACAGCGTCATGGATACCGTGATCACCAACGCCCTGATCCTCGACTGGTGGGGCATCGTCAAGGCCGACGTGGGCATCCAGGCCGGGCGGATCGCCGCCATCGGCAAGGCCGGTAATCCCGACACCCAGCCCGACGTTGCGATCGTCATCGGCCCCGGCACCGAGGTGATCGCCGGTGAAGGCAGGATCCTCACCGCCGGTGGCATCGATGCCCATATCCACTTCATCTGCCCCCAGCAGGTGGAGGAGGCGCTGATGAGCGGCATCACCACCATGCTGGGCGGCGGCACCGGGCCGGCCACCGGCACCAACGCCACCACCTGCACCCCGGGGGAGTGGCACCTGGGCAAGATGCTCCAGGCGGTGGACGACCTGCCCATGAACATCGGCTTCCTGGGCAAGGGCAACGCCAGCCTGCCCGAGGCCCTGGAGGCGCAGCTCGAGGCCGGCGCCATGGGCCTCAAGCTCCACGAGGACTGGGGCACCACTCCGGCGTCCATCGACAACTGCCTCGCCGTGGCCGAGCGCTACGACGTCCAGATCGCCATCCACACCGACACACTCAACGAGTCGGGCTTCGTGGAGGACACCCTGGCCGCGTTCAAGGAGCGCTGCATTCACACCTACCACACCGAGGGGGCCGGGGGCGGCCATGCGCCGGATATCCTCACCGCCTGCTCGAAGCCCTATGTGCTGCCGTCCTCCACCAATCCGACGCGGCCCTACACGGTCAACACCATCGACGAGCATCTGGACATGCTGATGGTGTGCCACCATCTGGACCCCAACATCCCCGAGGATGTGGCCTTCGCCGACTCGCGCATCCGCCGCGAGACCATTGCCGCCGAGGACATCCTCCAGGACCTGGGGGTGATCTCGATGATCGCCTCGGATTCGCAGGCCATGGGTCGCGTCGGTGAGGTGATCTGCCGCACCTGGCAGACCGCTCACAAGATGAAGGTGCAGCGGGGGCTGCTGCCCGAGGACGAGGCCCTCGGCGCCGACAACTTCCGGGCGAAACGCTATATCGCCAAGGTCACCATCAACCCGGCCATCACCCACGGGATCGGTCACGAGGTGGGCTCCATCGAGGTGGGCAAGCTCGCCGACCTGGTGCTCTGGAAGCCGGCCTTCTTCGGCGTCAAGCCGGCGCTGATCCTCAAGGCGGGGATGATCGCCGCCGCCCCCATGGGCGACCCTAACGCCTCGATCCCCACCCCCCAGCCGGTGCACTACCGGCCGATGTTCGGGGCCTTCGGCCGCGCCGCCAGCCAGACCCGCCTGACCTTCGTCAGCCAGGCGGCCCTGGACGCCGGCATCAAGGAGCGGCTGGGACTCGCCAGCGAGCTTTCCGCCTGCCGCAACGTGCGCGGAGTGAGGAAGGGCGACATGAAGCTCAACGACGCCTGCCCCGCGCTCAGCGTCGACCCCCAGACCTACGAGGTGCACTGCGACGGGGAGCTCTTGACCTGCGAGCCCGCCACCGAGCTGCCCCTGGCCCAGCGCTACCACCTGTTCTGAGCCGCAGGCCATGACAACCGAGGCGAGCGGCGCCGGATCAGCCGCAAAAGACACCAGAGGCGATGCCAATGCTGACACTGACCGAACGCCTGGGCCCCATCGAGGCAGACCGGGCCACCGACACCCTGACGCTGCCTTATGAGCTACGTATTCGCGGCCGCCTCAAGGCGACGAGCGACGCCGGCCGCGACCTCGGCCTCTTCCTGGACCGCGGCCCGGTGCTGCGCGACGGCGAGGGGCTGCGCGCCGAGAGCGGCGAGGTGGTGCGCATCCGTGCCGCCGCGGAGCCGGTGGTCACCGCCCGCATCGCCGCCGGCCTGCCCCTGGCGCGGCTCGCCTACCACCTGGGCAACCGCCATGTGCAGCTGTCGCTGGGCGAGGACGAGGAAGGTGGGTACGTGCGCTTTCCGCCGGACCATGTGCTGGAGGAGCTGGCCGAACGGCTCGGCGCGCGGCTGGAGCACCACCAGGCCCGATTCGACCCGGAGCCCGGCGCCTACCAGCAGCTGGGCGGGCACGGCCACTCGCACGGCCATGGACATGGCCATTCACATAGCCACGACCACCGCCACTCCCATGCCCATGGCCACGCGCATGAGCACTGAGCCCGACGACCTGGCCCTGCTCGGGTTGCTGCAGTGGGTCAGCCCCGCGCTGCCCATCGGCGCCTTCGCCTTCTCCCAGGGGCTGGAGAGCGCCTTCGAGCTGGGCTGGGTGACCGACGAGGTGAGCCTCGGCGACTGGCTGGAAGGCGTGCTCGAGGATGGCCTGACCCGCTGCGAGCTGCCGGCGCTGGCGCGCCTGCATGCCGCCTGGTCGGAAGGCGACGGCGAGGCCCTGGCCGAGTGGGACGCCTGGCTTGCCGCCAACCGCGAGACGGCGGAGCTCGCCGCCGAGGATGCGCGCCTCGGGGCATCGCTGACGCGTCTGCTGGGCAGCCTCGCGCTGCTGCCCCCGGATCGCTCAGGCGATCTGCCGGCGCTGCCGGAGGGGGCGGGCTATGTGACGGTGTTTGCCTGGGCAGCCCGGGTGCGCGGCATTCCCGTGCGCCAGGCGCTGCTCGGCTTCGCCTGGGCCTGGCTGGAGAACCAGCTGGCCGTCGCCTGCAAGGCGCTGCCCCTGGGCCACACCGCCGCCCAGCGCCTCGTCGAGCAGCTTCGCCCGGCGCTGGTCGCCGCGGTGGATGAGGCCCTCACTCTCGATGACGACGCCCTCGGCCCGGCGCTGCACGGCCTGGCGCTGGCCAGCGCCCTGCACGAGACCCAGTATTCGCGCCTGTTCAGAAGCTGACGTGTTCAGAAGTGAACAATGTACAACCAGGAGATACGACCATGACCCATTGCCTGCGTGTCGGCGTCGGCGGCCCGGTGGGCTCCGGCAAGACGGCGCTGCTCAAGCAGCTCTGCCTTGCCCTGCGCGACCACTACGATATCGCCGTGGTCACCAACGACATCTACACCCGCGAGGACGCCGACTTCCTGCTGCGCCACGAGGCGCTGGCCGCCGACCGCATCCTCGGCGTGGAGACCGGCGGCTGCCCCCACACGGCGATCCGCGAGGACGCCTCCATGAACCTCGCCGCCATCGACGAGCTCCAGGCGCGCCACCCGGGCCTGGAGCTGGTGCTGGTGGAGTCCGGCGGCGACAACCTCTCGGCCACCTTCAGCCCCGAGCTCTCGGACCTCACCCTCTACGTGATCGACGTCTCCGCCGGCGACAAGATCCCCCGCAAGGGCGGGCCGGGCATCACCAAGTCGGACCTCTTGATCATCAACAAGATCGACATCGCCGAGCAGGTGCATGCCTCGCTCGAGGTGATGGAGCGCGACTCGAAGACCATGCGCGGCGAGCGCCCCTTCGTCTTCACCAACCTCTACGACGGCGTCGGGCTCGAGACCATCATCCGGTTCATCCTCGAGCGCGGCATGCTGCCGGAGCGCCGGCCGCCGGAGCGCCGGCCACCGACAGACGCCCCGTCCGAATCCCGGGCCACTGCCTGAGCCCCTTTCCCCCGACTGCCATCATCCAGGAGATCGCCCCATGAAAACATCCTCGACCCCTCGCGTATCGGCAGCGGCTCGCGCTGTCGTGACCGTGCCTCTGCTGCTGACAGCGGGAGCGGCCATGGCTCACCCCGGCCACGACGCCCCCGCGGTGCATGCCCATACCGGCAGCCCGGTGATGCTGGCGGTGCTGGCGATCTCGCTGCTCGGCCTGGTGGCGCTGGTGCCCCTGGCGCGCCTGGTGCGGCGGCGCCGTAAGCCGCGCCTGAGCCGCTGACGCCAGCCGCCTTCCCGTCCCAAGCGCCCGGCCTCGGCCGGGCGCGCTGCGTTTCGGCTCGCCAGGCGCTATGCTGCCCTTCCGACGCCGCGGACCACGGCGATCGTTCACGGCAGGGAGTGGGCCCGCATGGGACAGAGAGTGCAGGGGAGGCGACGCATGTGGCCATGGATCGTGACGCTGCTGCTGGTGGCCTGGGTCGCCATGGGCGCCTGGCAGCGCTACAAGCCGCTGCCGGAGGGGGTGGGGCGGGCCTGGCCGGAGCGTCCCGCCGGCGAGGTGCGCTTCCTGGCCGACGAGTCCTGGTTCGACGCCGAGGGCGAGCGCCACCTGGACCAGGCCATCTTCGACGAGGTGCTGGCGCTGGTGGGGCAGGCCCGGCGCCTGGTGGTGCTGGACATGTTCCTCTTCAACGACTTCGCCGGGGGCAGCGAGGGCGACGACTTCCGGCCGCTCTCCACGGAGCTGACCGACGCCCTGGTCGAGCAGAAACGGCGCCATCCCGGCCTCGAGGCGGTGGTGATCACCGACCCGCTCAACACCCTCTACGGGGGCCTCGAGCTCGACCACCTGGAGGCCCTGCGCCGGGCCGGCATCACCGTGGTGCTGACCGACCTCAACCGGCTGCGTGCCTCCAACCCGCTATGGTCGGGCGTCTGGCACCTGGGGCCGCGCTGGCTCGGCAACAGCGCCCGGGCGGGCTGGCTGCCCAACGCCCTGGGGCCCGGGCAGGTCTCGCTGCGCAGCTACCTGGCGCTGCTCAACTTCAATGCCAACCATCGCAAGACCCTGGTGGTGGATCGTGGCGACGGCTGGGCGGGGCTGGTGACCTCGGCCAACCCCCACGACGCCAGCAGCCTCCATGGCAACGTGGCGCTGCGCTTCGAGGGGGCGGCGGCGCTGGACCTGCTGGCCTCCGAGCGGGCGGTGGCCGGCTGGTCGGGCGTGGCGCTGCCGGCACCGGCGCAGCGGGATGCCACCGCCGATGACGACGCTTCGCGCCTGCAGTTGCTCACCGAGAGCGCCATCCGCGATGCCCTGCTGGCTGCCATCGACGCCAGCGGCGAGGGCGACCGGCTGGACCTGGCGGTGTTCTATCTCGCCCATCGCCAGGTGATCGAGGCGCTCCAGGCGGCCAGCGGACGAGGGGTGAGGGTGCGTGCGCTGCTCGATCCCAACCGCGATGCCTTCGGCCTGGAGAAGGGCGGCATTCCCAACCGGCCGGTGGCCCGCGAGCTCGTCGCGGCCGGCATCGAGGTGCGCTGGTGTGCCACCCGCGGCGAGCAGTGCCACAGCAAGCTGATGCTGCGCCGTCCCGCCGACGGCGGGGAGGCCGAGCTGCTCCTCGGCTCGGCCAACTTCACCCGGCGCAACCTCGACGACCTCAACCTGGAGACCAGCGTGCGCCTGGCCGGCCCCTTGGACGCGCCGGCGATCCAGGATGCCGCGGCGTTCTTCGAGCGGCGCTGGCAGAGCTCCCCCGAGCGCACCACCAGCGAACCCTTCGCGGCCTTCGATGACGCCACCCCCTGGCAGCGGCTGCGCTACCGGATCATGGAGGCCACCGGGCTCTCCACCTTCTGAGGGCGCGCCTTGACAGCGCCCCGGCCGCCGGCCAGCTTGGAAGGGCCGATTCGACAAGGAGAACGGGCATGGACAAGCTGCTGCTGGCCGTGAAGCTGATCATCACGGCTCTGGTGCTGATCCTCTTCGTGCAGAACATCGCCGTGGTGGAGGTGCGCTTCCTGACCTGGAGCCTGTCGCTGCCCCTGGCCCTGCTGCTGGTGGTGATCTACCTGCTGGGGATGGTCAGCGGCAGGAGCCTGATGGGCCTGGTGCGCAGGCTGGGCCGCCGTGGCGAAGGGCACGAGAAGCGCCCCTGAGACGCCTCCCGGGGTCAATCGACGTGCGTCACCGCCTGGCGGCGCGGGTCGACGTGCCAGGCCAGGCCGAGCCGCGCATTGCGCTCCAGTTCGGCGATCACCTGGGCGCCCAGCAGCAGGATGATGGCGCCCACCTCCAGGCTCAGCAGCACCACGATCAGGGTGGCCAGCGACCCGTAGACGGCATTGACGAAGGAGATGTTGGCGAAGTAGTAGACCAGCAGCAGGCGCACCCCCTCCCACAGCAGGGCGGCCACCAGGCCGCCGACGATCGCCCGCCGCAGCGCGACCTTCACCACCGGCAGCACCTTGTAGATGGCGCTGAACAGCAGGAAGACCCCGAGGAAGCTGGTCAGGTTGAGCGCGGTCTCCGAGAATCCGGCCAGCGGCAGCTCGCGGTCGAACAGTGCCAGCCACAGGGCATTGAGCGAACTGGCCAGGGTCACCAGCAGGGTCAGCGCCATCAGCCCCGCCCCCAGCACCAGCATGAAGGCGTAGGGCATCAGCACCGAGACCCAGGCGCTGCGGCCGTGGGGATGGGTGTCCGGGGCATGGAAGATGATCGCCAGGGCGTCCTCCAGCATGCGGAAGGCGAAGGAGCTGAACAGCAGCAGCACCGGAAAGCCGAGGATGCCGATCACCTCGCGGGAGTCCAGCAGCGCTCGTACCGCCTCCAGCAGCACTTCGGCATGGGCCGGCGCCAGGTGGCGCGCCTGGACCGACAGCACGCCGAGCAGGTGGGCCTCGTCCACCACCCGGGCCAGCAGCACCACCAGCAGCGCGAACAGCGGCACGATGGAGAGCAGGATGTTGTAGCCCACGCCGCCGGCCAGCAGGATGCCGCGGTTGCGCAGGAAGGCCGTGATCACCCGCCACAGGAAGCGTCCCACCCGCGGCAGAAGAGTCAAGAACGCTTGGCGCGATAGCATTCGGCGGGCGAGTTTCATGGCAGGGCCTTTCATGAATATCGTTCATGATAGTCTTCAGGCATCGATAAGGGTCAAGCGAAGCAGGGCCACATAGCCCGTGCGACTGGCATCGAGTGAGCAGCGTGTGGAGGGGAGGGAGTCAGAGTCTGTGCAGTTGAATCAGCGATTTTTGGGGAGGCGGTTGGGCTTGATACTATCTGTCATGGAGACTTCAACCGCTTGACCATGATGACAAAGGATATGCCATGCGAACAGCAGCCAGGCCCGGCGGTGAGCTCCATCGGCTTAATGCCCTGTATGAGTTCCAGATACTCGACACTCCTTCGGATCCTGGCTTCGATCGCCTGACGGCACTGGCCAGCGACCTCTTCGATGTGCCCATCGCCCTGATCTCCCTGGTGGATGAGCATCGTCAGTGGTTCAAGTCACACCATGGTCTCGGGCCTCGCGAAACCTCGCGGGATATTTCCTTCTGTGCCCACGCGGTGGCCAACGACAGGACCCTGGTAGTTGAGGATGCCTTGCAGGATCACCGCTTCTGCGACAACCCCCTGGTGACGGCTCCTCCCCATATTCGCTTCTATGCCGGTCAGCTGCTCCGGCCAGATGGCCGTCACGCCCTGGGTACCCTATGCCTGCTGGATCCCAGGCCCCGCACTTTTTCCGCCGATGATCAGCGGCGGCTATCCCTGCTGGCATCCCAGGCCGAGGAGCTGCTCCGTGAACACCAGTTACGAGTGCAGCTGTTTGAGCAGAAACGCGTATTGGCCAGTACGTCCCAGCGGCTGGCTGCGCTGCTGCGGGCGATTCCCGATGCCCTCTATGTGGTGGATGCTTCAGGGGGTGTGGCACGTCTGGACGGTGACCTTCCGGTGAGCGAAGCCTTTGCCGATGCGCTCAGGAAACAGCGCGCCCCCTCTGACAGGGCCTCCGATGTTCGCACCTTTTCCTGGCAGGAGGCGGACGTCATCTTCGAGGTACGACTCCTGCCAACCCAGGATGGCGAGCACCTCGCCATCGCCCGTGACGTCACCGAGCGGCGCCAGGTAGAGCGGATGAAGGCCGAGTTCGTCTCCACGGTCAGCCACGAACTGCGCACCCCCCTGACGGCGATTCGCGGCGCGCTGGGCATGCTGGCCCAGGGCATGGCCGGTGCGCTGCCCGGCGACGCCCGCTCGCTGGTGACGGTGGCCGACCGGAACGGCGAGCGGCTGGCGCGGCTGATCGATGACATCCTCGACATGGAGAAGCTCGAGGCCGGGCAGCTGGTCATGCAGCCCAGGCGGGTCTCACTGTTCGAGCTGGTGCAGCAGGCGATCGCCGACAACGCCCCCTTTGCCGAGAGCTTCTCCGTCGAGCTCGCGCTGGCGGGGCCGCTGCCGGAGGCGGAGCGGATCAGCGTCGATCCCGAACGCTTCGCCCAGGTGATGGCCAACCTGATCTCCAATGCCATCAAGCATTCGCCGGCAGGCGGGGAGGTCACCGTGGCGGTGACGCCCGACGTCCGGGCCGGGCGCGAGGGGCTCGAGGTGTCGGTGGTCGACCGGGGGCAGGGGATCCCCCTGGCGTTCCAGCCACGGGTCTTCGAGCGCTTCGCCCAGGCCGACGGATCGGACCGTCGCCGAACCGGTGGCACCGGGCTGGGCCTGGCCATCACCCGACGCCTGGTCGAGCTGATGGAGGGCGAGATCGATTTCGTCTCCGTGCCTGGGGAGGGAACCCGGTTTCGCGTATGGTGGCCCCGTTGGCAACCGCCATTCGAGTCGATCAAGGAGGAGACACCATGAGCGATTCCGACCGCCAGCCGAGCATCCTGATGGTGGAGGACGAGGAGGATATCGCCTTCCTGATCCGCTTCCTGCTCGAGCGACATGGCTTCACGGTCCGGCATGCGGCCGATGGTCGCCAGGCGCTTGAGGCGCTGGACCAGGAGACCCCGCCCGACCTGGTGCTGCTGGACGTCATGCTGCCCTACCATGACGGCCTGGAAGTGGTCGAGCAGCTGCGCCAGCGGCCCGCCTGGCAGGCGGTGCCGGTGCTGATGCTCACCGCCAAGGCCCGCGAGGCGGACGTGGTGCGCGCCCTGGAGCTGGGCGCGGATGACTACGTGACCAAGCCCTTTCAGCCGGATGAGCTGCTGGCGCGCCTGCGCCGTTTGATGAGGAGGCGTTGATGCCAGGGAGTGTGATGACTCGATCCGACCGGCGGCTGGCCGGCCTCGCCTGCCTGCTGATGGGCCTCGGCCTGGTGGTGGCCCAGCCCGCGGCGGCCGAGCCGCGGCGGCTCGAGGTGGAGCTGTCCCAGCGTTTCGACCAGCTGGATAGTGGCTTCTCTAACTGGCAGGGACAGCGTCTCGAGTTACAGTCCACGCGCCCGGATGCCCCCACCTGGTACGGCGCCGCGACCCGCGACCGTCGCTATGGCGAACGCGATGAAGGCGTGGAGCTGGGCGCCGCGCTGCCCCTCGATGCCGACTGGGTGCTCCAGCCCGAGGCGGGGCGCACCTTCGGTGCCGACTTCCTGCCGCGCTGGTATGCCGACCTGAGGCTCCAGCGGCGGCTGCCCCATGGCCTGGTGGGGGCGCTGAGCCTGCGTCGCACCGAGTATGAGGCCTCGCGGGTCGACCGGCTGGCCCTGGGGATGGAGCGCTACTGGGGCCCCTGGCGCGCCGGCTATACCCTCAATGTCAGCGATGTCTCCTCTGCGGGCACCCCGGTGGGCCATGCCCTGGCGCTGGACCACTACTACGGCGAGCGCAGCGTCATCGGTCTGCGTGCCAGCCTGGGCCGTGAGGAGGAGGGGCTGCCGGGCGGTGAGGTGGTCACCTCCGAGGTGACCGCCGTCGCCCTGCGCGGCCGACACTGGTGGCGCCCCGATTGGGCGCTGAGCTGGGAGGTCGGCACCCTGAGCCAGGGCGATCTCTACGACCGTCACGGGGTCCAGCTCGGTATACGCCATGCCTTCTGAGTGGCTGCCCCTCGGTCTGACCTGGCTCGAGTGGGTCCGGGGCGTCGCCAGCCTGCCGGAGGACCCGGTGCTGCGCCTCGCCGTCTACTCCGCCATGTCGCTGGGCGGCCTGACCCTGCTGATCATGGTCCAGGTGCTGGTGGTCTCCGAACTGGCTGCCCGGCGCGAGCGGCGCCAGGTCGCCTTCGTGGCCGAATGGCGGCCGCGCCTGGTGGGCTGGACCCTGGCCGAGGAGGCGCCGGCGACGGCCCCGCCCCTTCGCCGTCGCGAGATGCTGTGGTTCCTGCTGCTCTGGACGCGGCTTCATCGCCAGCTGCGCGGTGTGGCCCGGGAGCGGTTGAACACCCTGTTCTTCTCCATGGACATGACCGGCGCGGTACTCGCGATGCTCGACTCGCGCCGGACGCACCGACGGCTGGTGGGCCTGGCCTGCCTGGGTCACCTGGCCAGCGACCGCTTCTGGTCGGACGTCTCGCCGCTGCTGGAGGCCCGTAACCCCCTGGTGGCCCTGGCCGCCGCCCAGGCCCTGGTGGCCATGGACGCCCGGCGCGCCATGGCCCGGCTGGTGCCGCTGGTGGCCCGGCGTCGCGACCTGGCCATGCCGCGCCTGCAGGCGCTGTGCCGCCAGGCGGGACCCGCCGCGGTGACGCCGCCGCTGCTGGAGGGGCTCGACGCCGCTGCCCCGGCACACCGGGAGCGCCTGGCGGCCCTGCTGGGCACCGCCGACCCGGCCCGGGTGGCGCCCTGGGTGCGGCGCTGCCTGGCGGAAGGCGGCGAGAGCGAGGCACTCCACTGCGCGGCGCTGGCCTGCCTGGGGGAGCTCGGGGATCCCCGGGATCACGCCCTGCTGAGCGACGCCCTCCACGTCGATGCACCACGGGTACGCTTCGCCGCCCTCAAGGCGCTGCGGCGACAGGCCCGTCGCGATGACGAGGCGCTGCTGACACCGCACCTCGGGGACCGGGACTGGTGGGTGCGCCAGGCGGCGGCGGACTCCCTGGTCGCGCTGCCCGGCATCACCCGGGAGCGTCTCGAGGCGCTGCTGGAGGCCTGCGGCGACCGCTACGGACGCGACGCCCTGCGGCGCGCCATGGCCGAGGGGGCGCGCCCATGAGCCTTCTCGAGGGCGTGCTGGCCATCGACTGGGCCTGGTGGGCCCAGGTGGGCTTCATCGGCTACTTCCTGCTGCTCAACGGCGGCTACCTGCTGCTCAACCTGCTCTCCATGGTCAGCCTGCGCCGCTACATGCGGCTGCGTGCCGAGCTGGGCGCCGAGGCCCCCTACCTGGGCATCGAGCCCTCGGTGTCGCTGCTGGTACCCGCCTACAACGAGGCGGCGACGATCCGCACCTCCGTGCTCTCGCTGCTGCAGTTGCAGTACCCGGACTATGAGGTGGTGGTCATCAACGACGGCTCGAAGGACGAGACCCTCGAGGTGCTGCGCGAGGCCTTCGACCTCGAGGCGCATCCGGAGCCGCTGCGGCTCGGCGTCCCCCACCAGGAGGTCCTTGGCCTCTACCGCTCGCGGCGCCACGCCAACCTGCGGGTGATCGACAAGCGCAACGGCGGCAAGGCCGATGCCCTCAATGCCGGCATCAACGCCGCCCGCCACGGGCTCTTCTGCGCCGTGGATGCCGACTCCATCCTGCAGCGCGACAGCCTGCTGCGGGTGGTCCAGCCCTTCCTCGAGGATGAGCGCACCGTGGCGGCCGGCGGCACCGTGCGGATCGCCAACGGCTCCCGGGTCCAGGGCGGCTTCCTGCTGGAGGCAGGCATCCCGAAGAGCCTGCTGGCGCGCTTCCAGATCGTCGAGTACCTGCGCGCCTTCCTGTTCGGTCGCCTCGGCTGGTCGCCGATGAACGCCGTGCTGATCATCTCCGGGGCCTTCGGTCTCTTCGACCGCGAACGGGTGATCGCGGTGGGCGGCTACAGCACCGCCACCGTGGGCGAGGACATGGAGCTGGTGGTCAGGCTGCATCGCTATCACCGCGAGAAGCGGCTGCCCTATCGCATCCGCTACCTGCCCGACCCGATCTGCTGGACCGAGGCGCCGGAGGACCTGGCCACCCTGGGCAAGCAGCGCAGCCGCTGGCAGCGCGGCCTGGCCGAGAGCCTGAGCCGCCATGCACGTCTGGCGGCAAGCCCCAGGGGCGGAGCGGCGGGGCACCTGGCCTGGCCCTTCATGACGCTCTTCGAGTGGCTCGGGCCCCTGGTGGAGCTGGCCGGCTACCTCTTCATGATCTGGGGCTTCGCCTTCGGGGTGGTGTCGCCGGCGGCGCTGACCGCCTTCCTGCTGGTGGCCATCGGCATGGGCATCCTGCTGTCGGTCAACGGCCTGCTGCTGGAGACCCTGTCGTTCCGTGTCTATCGCCGCCGCCGCGACATGCTCCGCCTGTTCCTGGTGGCGATCCTCGAGAACTTCGGCTATCGCCAGCTCAACACCCTGTGGCGCTGCCGCGGCATGTGGCAGTGGTTCGCCCGGCGCAAGCACCAGTGGGGTGCCATGAAGCGCTCGGGCCAGTGGGGGCAGTGATCACCCGCGCTCTTCGCCCAGCAGCGTCGCCACCAGGGCATTGAGCTCCTGCTGGAAGGCGCCGCCGGGGGAGGGTGGGGTGGGGTCCGCGGTGATCGCTACGGTCAGCGCCCGGGCGGGGATCACGAAGAGCGCCTGGCCGCCGAAGCCGCGGCCGTAGTAGACGCGCTCGCCGGCGAGCTCGGTGACGAACCAGCCATAGCCGTAGCCGTCGCCGGTCCAGGGCGAGGTGCCCCGCGGCTGCCAGGAGGCCTCGACCCAGCCCTCGGGCAGCACGCGCCGGTCGTCGATGACCCCGCCCAGCCGATAGAGCTCGCCGATCCGCACCAGCGCCCGGGGCGAGAGCCGCATGTCGTTGCCGCCGAAGTAGACGCCCTGGGGGTCCCGGGGCCAGGCGGGGATGGTGATGCCCAGTGGCTCCCCCAGCAGCCGCCGAGCCAGGGCCAGGGTGCTCTCGCCGCCGGCGCGGGTCAGCGCCGCCGAGAGCAGGTGGCTCGAGCCCGTGGAGTAGAGCATGCGCCCGCCCGGCTCGTCGACGAAGGGGCGTGAGAGGGCGTCACGCACCCAGTCGGCGCTGGCCACCCAGCTCCCGTAGTTGGCGCCGGAGGTGCGCTGAAGCCCGGCCTGCAGCGACAGCAGGTGGCCGACGGTGATCTCCCGGACCCGCGGGTCGGCCCCGGCCGGTACCCGGTCGCCGAGCAGGTCGGCCACCGACCGGTCGGGGGAGTCGATCACCCCGGCTTCGATGGCGGCGCCGACCAGCGCCGCCAGCACGGTCTTGGAGAGCGACTTGATGTTGGTCGGCCGATCGACTCCGGGGCCGCCGTAGGCGCGCTCGAAGCGGATCTCGCCCTGCTCGGCCACCACCACCGCATGCAGCCGGTCGAGGCCCGCGGCCTGGGCGTCGAGGCGCTCCAGAGCGGCCGGGTCGAGGGGCAGGGGTGACGTCTCGGCGGCCTGCGCATGGCATGCCGCGGCGACAGCCAGCATAATGAGCCCCCCCAGCAGGGGGCGAAGGGGATTCAAGAGATGCAGGTTCGGCATCGGGACTCCTTGTCCACTCCAGTGGGTTGTTCGCTCGGGCCGGCGAGCGCCTGATATTCGAGGCGCCGGCGGCGGCCGGGTTCCCCCCTCTTTTTCCATAGCCAGCGAGAGACCATGGCCAAGTTCGAAACGATCGGCACCGCCAGCATTCCCGGCAAGGGCACCGAGCTGCGCCTGCTGCAGCGCAACGACGAGTTCTCGATTCGCATCGTCGGGGCACCCGGCGAGCTGATGAACACCCGCCTGCACGGCTCCGAGGATGCCCTGGCCGAGCTGGCCTGCCAGCGGGTCGCCGATCGGCCCGGGGTCCGGGTGCTGGTCGGTGGCCTGGGCATGGGCTTCACCCTCGCCGCGGCGCTGGCCGCCCTGGGCGAGGATGCCGAGGTGGTGGTCGCCGAACTGGTGCCGGGCGTGGTGGAGTGGAACCGGGGGCCGCTGGGCGCCGCCGCCGGCTATCCGCTGAACGACCCGCGCACCCGGGTCAGCGTGGGCGACGTGGGCGAGCTGCTGCGCCGCGAGCCCGGTGGCTTCGACGCCATCATGCTCGACGTGGACAACGGCCCCGAGGGGCTGACCCGCCGCGAGAACGACTGGCTCTACTCCCCCAAGGGGCTGGCCGCCGCCCAGGAGGCGCTGCGCCCCGACGGCGTGCTGGCGGTGTGGTCGGCCGGCCAGGACCCGGCCTTCACCGAGCGGCTGCGCCGGGTCGGCTTCCTGGTCGAGACGGTCACGGTGCGGGCCCACCGGCCCGGCAAGGGCGCCAGGCACTGCATCTGGCTGGCCGGCTGAGGGGCCGCCCGCGGCGACCGGCGCACGCGTCAGCGCTGGCGCCTGACCCCGATGTTCCACTTTCTTCACAAGGCAGACAGCATGCTGGAACTCTCCCGCCAGGTGGTCATCCCCGACCACGAGATCGAGATGCAGGCGGTCCGCGCCCAGGGCGCCGGCGGCCAGAACGTCAACAAGGTGTCCTCGGCGATCCATCTGCGCTTCGATATCCGCGCCTCCAGCCTGCCCGAGGGCTTCAAGGAGAAGCTGCTGGCGCTGGGCGACCGGCGGATCAGCCAGGACGGGGTGGTGATCATCAAGGCCCAGAACCATCGCACCCAGGAGCGCAACCGGGCCGAGGCGCTGGCGCGGCTCAAGGCGCTGATCAAGGGTGTGATGTACGCGCCGAAGAAGCGGGTTCCCACCCGGCCGAGCAAGGGCGCCAAGCGCCGCCGGCTGGAGAGCAAGAAGAAGCGTGGCCAGCACAAGGCGCTGCGCGGGAAGGTGGACCTGTGAGCGACACCGAGCGCCTTTCCCGGCGCCTCGCCCGCCAGCTGGGCTGCTCCCGCCGCGAGGCGGAGCGCTACATCGCCGGCGGCTGGGTGCGCGTCGATGGCCGGACCGTGGAGACGCCGCAGTTCCGGGTCGCCGACCAGCGCGTCGAGCTGGCGTCGGGGGCGCGCGCCGAGGAGATCCCGCCGTGTACCTTGCTCTACCACGCCGAGGCGGGGCTGTCGGCGGAAGCGGCGCTGTCGCGCCTGGCCGCCGACACCCACTGGCTCGAGGACCCGGACGATCGGCGCCTCCTCCAGGCCCATTTTCGCGGCCAGGCCGTGAAGCTGCCGCTGGAGCGGGGCGAGGCGGGACTGCTGGTGCTGACCCAGGACCGGCGGGTGGCCAGGCGCCTGGACGAGGACCGTGCCCGGCTCGAGCAGGAGTGGCTGGTGGAGGTGGCCGGCAGCCTGGACGACGCCCAGCTGGCGAGACTGCGTGAAGGCACGGCGGTCCCCGGTCGGCGCCTGGCGCCCGGCAAGGTGAGCTGGCAGAGCGAGCAGCGCCTGCGCTTCGCCCTGAAGGGGATGGTGCCGGGCCAGCTGTCGGCGATGTGCGAGGCGCTGGGGCTGGAGGTGATCTCGGTCAAGCGGCTGCGGATCGGTGGGGTCTCCCTGGCGCGGGTGCCGCCCGGGCAGTGGCGCTACCTGCGGGCCGACGAGCGGTTCTGAGGCGCGGCCGGGGAGCGGGAGCCCGCCTTTCCCTCCCCGTTGGCGCTATGTATGCTGGTCGAGGATGCACCTGCGCCGTGCGGCTCCTGCCGGTCGGCACCGTACCCCCGCCTGAACCAGAGAGGACAAGCCCCCATGTCGGAAACCTCGCAGACTTCACCGTTCAAGGACAATCGGGTCAAGGGACTGGCCGCCGTGGCCGCCGTCGCCGTGATCTGGGCGATCGTTGCCCAGTCCGGCTCGAGCAGCCAGAAGGAAGCGCGGGAGGCCGCCGAGGCCGAGCTCGCCGCGCTGGAGTCACGCAACCAGGCGCTGGTCAGCCAGCTGGACGAGCGCGACGAGGCCGGCCAGGAGATCGAGGCCCTGGAGGCGCAGCTGGCCGAGCTCGAGACGCAGCAGGAGGCGGCCCGCGGCGAGCTCGAGGGGCTCCAGTCCCAGGTCGAGGAGACCGGCGCCGAGCTCGAGGAGCGGCGCGAGTCCCGCTCTGCCCTGGAGGCGCGCATCGAGGCCCTGCAGGGCGAGCAGGCCGAGGCCGAAGCGGCCCTGGCGGCACTGCAGGAGGAGCACGACGCCGTGGCCGAGGCGCGCCAGGAGGCCGAACAGGCCCGCCAGGACGCCGAGGCCGCTCGCCAGGATGCCGAGCAGGCCCGCCAGGCGGCCGAGCAGGAGCGCCAGGACGCCGAGGCGGCTCGCCAGGAGGCCGAGGCCGCCCGCGAGCAGGCCGAGTCCGACCTGGCCGCGCTCAACGAGGAGATCGCCACCGCCGAGGGCCGTCTCGAGACACTCGGCAGCGAGATCGACGAGCGCCAGGCGCAGCGTGATGCCCTGGAGAGCGACATCGAGGCGCTGGAGATCTGGCGTGACGAGGTCGAGGCGGAGGTCGACGCGGCCCGCCAGACCCGCGAGGAGGTCCAGGCCGAGGTCCAGGAGGCCCGCGCCGAGCGCGATGACCTGATGATCGCCATCGGTATCGGCCGCGACGAGGTGGCCACCATCGAGGGCGAGGTCGAGCGTCGCGAGAACCAGCTCGAGCGGCTCGAGGCCCAGCTGGCCAGCTGGCGCAGCGAACTGGCCGATCTCGAGGCCAGCGTTACCGCCGAGCAGGACCAGGGCGCCGATCAGGATGAGAGCGCCGAGGAGGGCGACGGGCAGTAATCAGCGCCCGGACACCTCAGTGACGACGGCGGGCTTCGGCCCGCCGTCGTCGTGTCTGGCACCCCGTGCCGGCGATGGCCATGGCGCGTATACTGGGCTGACACCGCATCGTCAGGATGCGCCCGCAGGACAAGCGAAGGAGCAGGATGTGATCGAAGGGGTCAAGCATATCGTCGCCGTGGCATCCGGCAAGGGCGGGGTGGGCAAGTCCACCGTGACCGTCAACCTGGCGCTGGCCATGGCCGCCGAGGGGTACCGGGTGGGCATCCTGGATGCCGATATCTACGGTCCCAGCCAGGCCCAGATGCTCGGCGTGGGCGAGGGGGTACGCCCTCAGGCGGCCGGCGAGAACCGCTTCCTGCCGCTCGAGGCCCACGGCCTGCAGGCCATGTCCATGGCCTTCATGGTCGACGTCCGCGAACCCATGGTGTGGCGGGGGCCCATGGTGGCCGGCGCCTTCCAGCAGCTGCTGACCCAGACCGCCTGGGAGGACCTGGACGTGCTGTTCATCGACATGCCGCCGGGCACCGGCGACATCCAGCTCACCCTGGCCCAGAAGGTGCCGGTGGACGGGGCGGTGATCGTGACCACGCCCCAGGACATCGCGCTGCTGGACGCCCGCAAGGGCATCGAGATGTTCCGCAAGGTCAACGTGCCGGTGCTGGGGGTGGTGGAGAACATGAGCCTGCATGTCTGCTCCCAGTGCGGCCATGCCGAGCCGATCTTCGGCGAGGGCGGCGGCGAGCGCATCGCCACCGAGTACGAGACCCGGGTGCTGGGCCGCCTGCCGCTGACCCTGGCCATTCGCGAGCAGGCCGACGGCGGGCGTCCCACGGTGGTCGCCGAGCCCGACGGCGAGGTGACCGCGACCTTCCGCGAGATGGCCCGGCAGGTGGCCGAGCAGCTCGAGGGCCAGGCCGCCGACTCGGGGCCGAGCATCTCCTTCAGCGACTGAGGTCGCCGGTCGCCCGACCGTGACGCTCGGCGCCGGGGCCGCTATCATGGCGGCCCCGGCTCGTGCAGCCCTTCACCCCAGACTCCAGCAGGACACTCCCCCGATGAGCATCAAATCCGACAAGTGGATCCGCCGCATGGCCGAGCGGGAAGGCATGATCGAGCCCTTCGAGGCCGACCAGATACGCTATGTGAACGATCGTCGGGTGATCTCCTACGGCACCTCAAGCTACGGCTACGACGTGCGCTGCGCCGACGAGTTCAAGGTGTTCACCAACATCCACTCCGCGGTGGTGGACCCCAAGGCCTTCGACGAGAAGAGCTTCGTCGACATCAAGGGCGACGTCTGCGTGATCCCGCCCAACTCCTTCGCCCTGGCCCGCACCGTGGAGTATTTCCGCATCCCGCGCAGCGTGCTGACCATCTGCCTGGGCAAGTCCACCTATGCGCGCTGCGGCATCATCGTCAACGTGACGCCGCTGGAGCCGGAGTGGGAAGGGCACGTGACCCTGGAGTTCTCCAACACCACCAACCTGCCGGCCAAGATCTACGCCAACGAGGGCGTGGCCCAGATGCTGTTCCTGGAGTCCGACGAGGTGTGCGACATCTCCTACAAGGACCGCGGCGGGAAGTACATGGGGCAGCGCGGGGTGACATTGCCGAGGACATAAGGGACTTGGCCAGCGTCAAGCGACAAGGAGCAAGCTTCAAGGAAACCCCTGGCTTGCTCCTTTCGTGTGGATCTTCGCACTTTGGCGTGATTCAGGTTGTAGGAGGGATGCTTTGCATCGCGACGGGAGGCCGAAGGACTCCCCAGGTGAAGCCACCAGGATTGGCAAACCGCCAGGGCGCCTGGCGGCGCCAGTCGCGAGGCGGAGCCTCCCTCCTACCATGATGTCGCCACCCAATGGTGGTTACGACACCTATCAGACAGCTTCACGCGAATGTGCGATGAACCTTTCGTTTGAGCGTAGGCTGTACATGTCGCTTGTCGCTTGTCGCTTGTCGCTTGTCGCTGTCAGTCCTCGTCCAGCTCCTCGGCGGCATCGGCGTGGGACATGCGCAGGCCGTGGGGCGGCAGCGGCATGCCGTCGAAGGTGGCGCCCTCGCTGCCGAACTGCAGGCGACCCTCCAGGCACCACTTCACCGCGATGGGGTAGATCAGGTGCTCGCGGGCGTGCACCTTCTCCTTCAGCGTCGCCTCGGTCTCGCCCTCGGCAACCTCGACCACCGCCTGCATCACCACCGGCCCGCCGTCGAGCTCCTCGGTGACGAAATGCACGCTGCAGCCGTGCTCGGCCACGCCGTCGGCCAGGGCGCGGGCGTGGGTGTTCAGCCCCTGGTAGTCCGGCAGCAGCGACGGGTGGATGTTGAGCATGCGGCCCAGGAAGCGCTGCACGAAGCGGGGCGTCAGGATGCGCATGAAACCGGCCAGCACGATCAGGTCGGGCTCGTGGCGCTCGATCACCTTGATCAGGGCGCCGTCGTAGGCCTCGCGGCTGTCGTACTCGCGGTGCGGCAGCACAACGGCATCGATGCCGGCCTCCCGGGCGCGCTGCAGGCCGTAGGCGTCGGGCTCGTTGGAGACCACTGCGACGATCTCGCCGCCCAGCTCGTCATGGGCCTGGGCATCGATCAGCGCCTGCAGGTTGCTGCCGTTGCCGGAGATCAGCACCACCACCCGCCGGGTCTCGCCGGGCTCCGGGGTGATCTCCCTGAGGGTGTCGCTCTGGTAACGGGTGTCGGTCATGCCGGCAGGTTCTCCAGCTGGACCTGCTCCCCGTCACCCGGGCGGGCGATGATCTCGCCGATGCGATGGACCGTCTCGCCCTGGGCCTGCAGGTGGGCGCGGGCCTGGTCGGCCTTCTCGGCCGGGACCACGACCACCATGCCGATGCCGCAGTTGAGCACGCGGTGCATCTCGTGCTCGTCGACGTTGCCCTGCTGCTGCAGCCAGTCGAACACCGCCGGGCGCTTCCAGCTGGCCACGTCGACCCGGGCGGCGAGCCCCTCGGGCAGCACCCGGGGCAGGTTCTCGGTGAGGCCGCCGCCGGTGATGTGCGACAGCGCGTGGACCGGCACGCCGCTCTCGCGGATCAGCGACAGCAGCGGCTTGACGTAGATCCGGGTCGGGGCCATCAGGGCGTCGGCCAGGGGCACGCCGTCGATGGCGGTCGCGAGGTCGGCCCCGCTCACCTCGAGGATCTTGCGGATCAGCGAATAGCCGTTGGAGTGGGGCCCGGAGGAGGCGATACCCAGCAGCACGTCGCCCTCGGCCACCTGGCTGCCGTCGAGGATCTCGGCCTTCTCCACCACGCCGACGCAGAAGCCGGCCAGGTCATAGTCGCTGCCCTCGTACATGCCGGGCATCTCGGCGGTCTCGCCGCCCACCAGGGCGCAGCCGGCCTGCTCGCAGCCCTCGCCGATGCCGGTGACCACATCGGCGGCGATGTCCACGTCGAGCTTCCCCGTGGCATAGTAGTCGAGGAACAGCAGCGGCTCGGCGCCGGCGACCACCAGATCGTTGACGCACATCGCCACCAGGTCGATGCCGATGGTGTCGTGGCGGCCGAGGTCCATGGCCAGGCGCAGCTTGGTGCCTACGCCGTCGGTACCGGAGACCAGCACCGGCTCCCGGTAGCCGCTCGGCAGCTGGCACAGCGCGCCGAAGCCACCCAGACCGCCCAGCACCTCGGGGCGAGCGGTGCGCTTGGCGACGCCCTTGATACGGTCGACCAGGGCATTGCCGGCATCGATGTCGACGCCGGCATCCTTGTAGCTGAGCGAGGGGCGGGAGGAGGGGGAATCGGTCATCTCGGGTCCTGTCGATAGGTCGTCGGCATGGGATCGGCGCGCTCGGGCGGGCCGACGGGCGGTGGGCAAGATTCGGGTGCAGGATTGTAGCATCAAGACGCCGGACTGGCAGCCGTGGAAGCGCCAGCAACGGCCGAGACAGGGAGAGGAGAAGATGCGCAGAGAGTGGTGGGTCCTGGCGGGAGTGGTGGCCCTGGTGTGGCTGCTGTTCCGGCTCGAGGCGATGCTGATGCCGTTCATCGCCGGCATGATCCTGGCCTACCTGGCCGACCCGCTGGCCAAGCGGCTGGTGAGCTGGGGGGTGTCGCGCCCGCTGGCGGTGTCGGCCGTGTTCCTGGTGCTGCTGGTGGTGCTGGCGGTCGCCCTGCTGGTGCTGATCCCGCTGCTGGTCCAGCAGCTTCGCCAGTTCGGCGAGATGATCCCCGGTATCTTCGACTGGGTGCAGACGGTGCTGGCCCCACAGATCCAGGCCTGGACGGGCTTCGACGTGGCCGCCGAGCTGGACAACGTCCAGGCGACGCTGGCGGAACACTGGCAGGATGCCGGGGGCTACCTGACCCAGGTGCTCGGCCAGGTCGGCCGCTCGGGCATGGCCTTCGTCACCTGGATCACCTACGTGGCCCTGATTCCGGTGGTGACCTTCTACCTGCTGCTCGACTGGAACCACCTGATGGCGAGTCTGCGCGACCTGCTGCCGCGCCGCTGGGAAGACGATGCCTTGCGCCTGGCCGGGCGCTGCGACGAAGTGCTGTCGGCCTTCCTGCGTGGCCAGCTGCTGGTGATGCTGAGCCTGGGCCTGGTCTACGGGATCGGCCTGTCGCTGATGGGGCTGCGCTTCGGGGTGCTGATCGGGCTGATTTCTGGCCTGGCCAGCATCGTGCCCTTCCTGGGCTTCATCGTCGGCCTCGGCATCGCGCTGGTGGTGGCCTTCTTCCAGTTCGGCAGCTGGCTGGCGCTGCTCGGGGTGGTGGCGGTGTTCAGCGTCGGCCAGACGCTGGAGAGTACCGTGCTGCAGCCCAAGCTGCTGGGCGATCGCATCGGCCTGCACCCGGTGGCGGTGATCTTCGCCGTGCTGGCCGGCGGCAACCTGTTCGGCTTCACCGGGGTGCTGCTGGCGCTGCCGGCGGCGGCGGTGATCATGGTACTCTTGCGCGAACTCAACGACCGCTACAAGAACAGCACCTTGTACGACGAGACGCTCTCACACCGCCCGCTTGACCGCCGTCAGGACGAGGAGTCGCCATGAGCCGCACGCCGGCGCAGCTGCCGCTGGGCGTGGGGCTGCGCGACGACGCCACCTTCGTCAATTTCCTGCCCGGGCCCAACGCCAGCCTGGTCGACCGCCTGGTCCACCAGTTCGACGACCAGGGGGAGCCCTTCCTCTACCTCTGGGGCAGGCCCGGGGTCGGCCGCAGCCACCTGCTGCAGGCGGCCTGCCATGCCGCCTCGGACCGTGACCTGCGCAGCCTCTACCTGCCCCTGGAGGAGCTGGGCCACTTCCCGCCGCTGATGCTCGAGGAGATCGAGCGGCTCGACCTGGTGGCCATCGATGACCTGGAGCGGGTAGTGGGGCGCAAGCGCTGGGAAGAGGCGCTGTTCCACGCCTTCAACCGCCTGCGGGATGCCGGCAAGCGGCTGCTGGTGGCCGCCGAGGCGCCGCCCCGCCAGCTGCCGGTGAAGCTGCCCGACCTGGCCTCGCGGCTGAGCTGGGGGGTGACCTTCCACGTGCAGGGGCTCGACGATGCCGGTCGGCTGGCCGCCCTGCAGCTGCGCGCCCGGGTCAGGGGCATGCTGCTCGCCGACGAGGTGGCACGCTATATCCTCCACCGCGGCCCGCGGCGCCTGGAGGAGCTGTTCGATGTCCTCGAGGCCCTGGACCGCGCCTCGCTGTCGGCCCAGCGCCGGCTGACCATTCCCTTCGTCAAGCAGGCGCTGGGGTGGTAGGGAGCCTCAGCGGCTCAGGTCGACGCCGAGCTGCTGGCCGTTTCCCAGGATGACCTGGCGGATGACCACCCGGACATTGCCGGTGCGCGGGTCGGGGCCGCTGCCCGAGACATAGAAGTGGCCGGCGGGCAGGCCGCTCAGGCGAAAGCGCCCGTTGCCGTCGGTGCGCGTGGTATGGGTGTACCTGCGGGCTCGCGGGTCGGCCGGCTCCACCGCGCGGCCGGCCAGGGCCTGCTCCGCGGCCTCGGCGGAGTAGGTGGTCACCGGCGCGGCCGAGACGCCGGCGTTGGGCACCGGGCGCCCGCCGATGGTCAGCTGGCCGCTGATCACGGCGCTGCCCGACGTCTCCAGGGCGGCGTACTCGGCCTCGGGAAAGGCGACCTGCCGGGCGACCCGCCCCGGGGCCGGGGCCTCCTCGACCCGCTCGGCCTCTCTCTCGACCCCTGGCGTGACCTCGCGGTCGATCACCTCGATGCGCTCGCCCGGGGCGGGGGCGGGCGGCATGATCTCGCAGCCGGCCAGCAGCAGTCCCGGAAGCACCATCATCATCCAGCGTTTCATCGCATCACTCCCTGTGGGAATCGTCGGCGCCCTGTGCCAGGGGAAGAGTAACGCAAACCGCGCGGCGTGAAACCCGGCATCCTGACACGACGAAGCCGCCGACAGGCGTCGGCGGCTTCGTTCAGGCTCCGGTCGCCGGCGGGTGCCGGCGGCGCGGGGGCTTACTGCTGGGCGGTAGCCTTGGTGGCAGTCGCCTGGGCCTGCTTGACGTTCTCTTCGGTCAGCTTCTGGCTCTGCTGGACGAAGTCCTGCTGCAGGGCCACGACCTTCTCGGCGTCGCCCTTCAGGCGCTCGGCCAGGTCCTTGGCGACCTTCTGCTGGCCTTCCATGTAGCTCTTCAGGCCTTCGGCATCCTTGACGTTCATCAGGGTGCGCAGCTGGGCCAGGCCGGTATCGGTGTAGGCCTTGGTGGCGTCGAGCTGGGCGTGGGCCAGCTTCTCGGCGTAGTCCACGGACAGGGAAGCGTAGGCACGAGCCGGGCCGAAGAAGATGGACTCGAACTGCTTGGTGTCGAACTGCTTGGTGTCGAAGTTGAAGGCGTTCATCATGGTGGAACCTCCTGGTTCATCTGGTGTTGAGGAGCAGGAAGCCTGCCCTGTTGCAATGCACAATAGCAGAGCACTTTGTGCAGTGCAACATGCAGTCGTGCCATTTTTCTCGGCGGTCGGAGGCCGGCCTCCCGGCCGTTGATATCCGAGCGGGTGCGGTGCGGGGCGTGCGGCATGGGGAGCAGGCGCAGGCTTGCAGAGTCGCCGTGGCGCCACCATGGTGAGGGCAGTGACGCGTGAACCCTTCCGACACGGCCGACGAGGAGCCGACCATGAGCGACAAACGCATCGAACGCGACAGCATGGGCGAGCTGGAGGTGCCGGCCGAGGCCCTCTACGGGGCCCAGACCCAGCGTGCCGTCAACAACTTCCCGGTCTCGGGCCAGGCGATGCCGCTGCCCTTCATCCACGCCATCGCGCGGATCAAGCTGGCCGCGGCCCGGGTCAACCGCGACCTTGGCCTGCTCGATGGCGAGCGGGCCGAGGCGATCGTGGCGGCGGCGCAGGCGGTCATCGACGGCCACCACGACGACCAGTTCCCGGTGGATGTCTTCCAGACCGGCTCCGGCACCTCGAGCAACATGAACGTCAACGAGGTGCTGGCCAACCTGGCCAGCCGCCGGGGCGTGGCGGTGGGGCCCAACGACCACGTCAACATGGGGCAGTCCAGCAACGACGTGATTCCCACCGCGATCCACCTGTCGGCGGCGCTGGAGGTGACCGGCCGGCTGCGTCCGGCGCTGCTCCACCTTCGCGAGACCATCGACGCGCGGGCCGCCGAGCTCGACGGCGTGGTGAAGACCGGGCGTACCCACCTGATGGATGCCATGCCGCTGCGCATGAGCCAGGAGCTGGGGGGCTGGTCGAGCCAGGTGGGCCAGGCCATCGAGCGCCTGGACAGTGCCCTGGTGCGCCTCTGCCGCCTGGCCCAGGGCGGCACGGCGGTGGGCACCGGCATCAACGCCCACCCCGAATTCGCCGCGCGCATGGCGGCCGACCTTGCCGCCCAGACCGGCCTGGCGCTCGCGCCCAACGACAGCTTCTTCGCCGGCCTGGCCTCCCAGGACGCCGCCGTGGAGCTCTCCGGGCAGCTCAGGGGGCTGGCCTGCGTGGTGATGAAGATCGCCAACGACCTGCGCTGGATGAATTCCGGCCCCCTGGCCGGGCTGGGCGAGATCGAGCTCGAGGCGCTGCAGCCGGGCAGCTCGATCATGCCGGGCAAGGTCAACCCGGTGATTCCCGAATCCGCCGCCCAGGCCGCCGCCCAGGTGATCGGCCTCGACGCGGCGGTCACGGTGGCGGGGCAGAGCGGCAACTTCCAGCTCAACGTCATGCTACCGCTGGTGGCCCACAACCTGCTCACCGCCATCGGCCTGATGACCACGACCTCCCGGCTGCTGGCCGACCGGGCCATCGCCACCTTCCGGGTGCGCGAGGAGCAGCTGCAGGGGCCGCTGTCGCGCAACCCCATCCTGGTCACCGCGCTCAACTCGGTGATCGGCTACGACGCCGCGGCGGCCATCGCCAAGCGGGCCTACCAGGCGGGGCAGCCGATCATCGACGTGGCCGAGGAGGAGACCGACCTCTCCCGGGCGGAGCTCGAACGGCTGCTGGACCCGGCGGCGCTGACCCGGGGCGGGATCCCGGGGTAACGTTCAGCCCGCCTGGTCCCGCTCCCTGCCTTCGGCGATGGTCTCCCGGGCGTCGCGGCGCTCCTCCCGGTCGGCCTCGGGCGTCTCGTGCTCGTCGGCGCGGGAGGGCCGGTAGCAGAGCGTGACCAGCATCGGGAAGTGGTCGGAGCCGATGTGCGGCAGGCGTCGCAGGCGGGCCAGGGTGAAGTGCTCGCTGCTGAAGACGTGGTCCAGGGGCCAGCGCAGCAGCGGATAGTCGGCGTGGAAGGTGCTGAACATGCCGCGCCCGCGGCGCGGGTCGAGCATGCCGCTGACCCGGCAGAAGAGCCGGGTGGTGCGTGACCAGGCCACATCGTTCAGGTCACCGGCCACCAGCGTCGGGACCGGGTCCTCGTGGATCGCCCGGCCCACCAGCAGGAGCTCGGCATCGCGCCACAGCGACTCCTCGCTTTCGTTGGGGGCCGGCGGGCGAGGGTGCAGGGCATGCAGGCGTATCACGTCGCCGCTGGGCAGCGTGATGCCGGTGTGGATCGAGGGAATATCCTCCTGGATCAGCCACCTCACCTCGGGGTCGACCAGCCTCCGCCGGGCGTAGAGGTGCATGCCGTAGAGGTTGTCCAGCGGGACTCGCACCGCGTGGGGCCAGCCATCCCCCAGGGCCGCATCGAGCCGGGCCTGCCACCAGGCGTCGGACTCCAGGGTCAGCACCAGATCCGGTCGATGCTCATGGATCAGCCGGATGAGCGTCTCGGCATTGCGGTTCGTGGTCAGCACATTGGCGATCAGCAGCGTCACACAGCGCGGCTCCTGTCCCGGTTCGGCACGCTGCACCTGCACCGGCCACAGCGGGGTCCAGGGCAGGATGCGGGCCGCCTGGAGGCCCAGGGTGGCGAGGCTCGCCGCCAGGGCCAGCCACGACCAGGGCGGCTCGGCCGCCAGGGCCAGCAGGGCGGTCAGCACCGCCAGCGCGGCAATCTGCAGGCGCGGGAACTCGCAGGCGCGTATCCACCACCAGGTGAGCGGCGAGCGGGCGATCAGGGTGGCCGCCAGCAGTGCGATGGCGAGCATGGCCGGCAGGATGGAGAGCAAGGGATGGCCTCCCGGTGGTCGCGGTGACGTAGAGGCTCCAGCCTACGCCTGCGCCCACCGGTAATGAAGCCTCAGATCACCTTGCGGCGCAGCAGGCCGGTGATCGCCTCGCCGATCAGCACCAGGGCGATGATGGCGATCAGGATGGTGGCCACGGTCGGCCAGGCGAAGGTGTCGATGGCCCCCTGCAGGATCACCCCGATGCCGCCGGCACCCACCAGCCCCAGCACCGTGGACTCGCGGATGTTGATGTCCCAGCGCAGGATCACGATGGCGAAGAACGCCGGCATCACCTGGGGCACCACGGCATAGGCGATCACCTTGAGCTTCGAGGCCCCGGTGGCCTCCATGGCCTCCACCGGGCGGCGGTCGATCTCCTCGATCGCCTCGCCCATCAGCTTGCCGATGAAGCCGATCGACCGGAACATGATCGCGAGAATTCCGGCCAGCACCCCGGGGCCGAAGATCGCCACGAACAGCAGCGCCCAGATGATGGTGTTCACCGAGCGGCTCGACACCAGGATGAAGCGCCCCAGCCACAGGCAGGCGCGGTTGGGCGTGGTGTTCTGGGCGGCGATGTAGGAGACCGGCAGGGCGATGAGGATCGTCAGCAGGGTGGCCAGGGTGGCGATGTGCACCGTCTCGACCATGGCGGCGAGGATCTGACCGAGGCCGCTCGGGTCCGGGGGCCACATCCGCGCGCCGAGGCTGGAGATCTGGTTGGGCGCGTCCCACACCCAGGGCCAGAAGATGTCGATGTCGCGCACGGCCCAGACGACCACCATCAGGGTCACCAGCATGACGGCATAGCGGGTCAGGCGCTGCTTCCTGTCGTAGCGCCGCCAGACGCGATCCGCCAGGGCCTGGGAGTGATCTACCATATCTTCTTCCTTACCCAGCCGCTGATGCCCTCGCTGACCAGGATCACCGCGATGATGATCAGCAGGATGGCGAAGGCGAAGTCGTAGTCGTAGCGGCCGAAGGCGTTCATCAGGGTCCCGCCGATGCCGCCGGCGCCGACGATCCCCACCACCGCCGAGGCGCGCAGGTTGCTGTCCAGCTGGTACATGGAAAGCCCCACCTGGCGTGGCAGGATCTGCGGGAAGACCGCGTAGAACAGCGTCGCCAGGTAGCCGGCGCCGGTGGCGCGCATCGCCTCCACCTGGCCCCAGTCGATCTCCTCGATCTCCTCGGCGAGCAGCTTGCCGACGAAGCCGATGGAGTAGACGGTCAGGGTGAGGATGCCCGCCAGGGGGCCGAAACCCACCGCGGCCACGAAGAGGATGGCGACGATCACCGGGTGGAAGCTGCGCGAGACGATGATCACCGCGCGGCCGACCAGATAGACCGGCCGGGGCACGATGTTCTTCGCCGCCATCACCGCGAAGGGGATCGACAGCAGCACCCCGAGCAGGGTCGCCAGGATGGCGATCTGGAAGCTCTCCTTGAAGCCGGTCAGCAGCAGGTCGGCCCGCTGGAAGCTGGGCGGGAAGCCGCCGCCGAAGATGCGCGCGGCCCGGGGCAGCCCCTCGCCGATGCGCTCCCAGTTGAAGGGCAGGGTGCCGAAGGCCCACACCAGGTAGCCCGCCAGCAGCAGCCAGGCGCCGTAGCGCAGCCAGGGGTTGGCGATGAAGGGCGGCTTGCGCCAGGTCCGGGGAGCGGTGGCCCCGCGCTCAGGTCGCGTCATGGGGCAGGCCTCGATCGCGCTGGGCAGGGGGTGGGTTGGCCGGCGCCACGGGCTCCTCCTCGGGCGACTCGATGCCGCCGTAGATGGCGTCCAGGGCGTCCCGGGTGAAGTCATCGGGGGCGCCGTCGAAGATCATCTTGCCGTGGCGCAGGCCGACGATCCGCTCGGTGTAGGTCCTGGCCTGGGCCACGTTGTGGATGTTGATCAGCACCGGCAGCGACAGCTCGCTGGCCAGGCTCTGCAGCAGGATCATGATCTGCTCGGAGGTGCGCGGATCCAGGGAGGCGGTGGGCTCGTCGGCGAGCAGCACCTCCGGCTCCTGCATCAGCGCCCTCACCACGCCGACGCGCTGGCGCTCGCCCCCGGAGAGGGCGTCGGCGCGCTTGTTGGCATAGTGGGCGATGCCGACCCGCTCCATCAGCGTGAAGGCCCGCTCGATGTCCTCGCGGGGGTAGCGACGCGAGATCGCCTGATAGAGGTTCACGTAGCCGAGCCGGCCGGCCAGTACGTTCTCCATCACCGTGAGGCGATCGATCAGATTGAAGCCCTGGAAGACCATGCCGATCTTGCGGCGGGCGCGGCGCAGTGCCGCCCCCTTGAGCGCCACCAGTTCGGTGCCGTTGAGCCGGATCGATCCCGAGGTGGGCTCCACCAGGCGGTTGATACAGCGCAGCATGGTGCTCTTGCCGGCCCCGGACGCGCCGACGATGGAGACCACGCTGCTGCCCTCCACCGTCAGGTCGAGCTCCTTGAGGACCGGCTCGTCACGGCCGTAGCGCTTCACCAGTTTCGAGATTTCCAGCATGCATCCCCCTCGAGGATCGGGTTGGCGGGCGGTGCGCCCCCGGCTGGCCGGGGGCGCCGGGCCTCACTCCAGGTTCTCGCGGGTATAGCGGACGTCGTTGGCCGCCTGGATGGTGCGGATGACCTGCCAGTGCTGCTGGTAGTTGATCGGGACGAACTTCTCGACCCCCTCGAACTCGTCGCCGAGCGCGGTGCCGACGAAGTCGAAGCTGAAGAAGGCTTCCTTGATCTTCTCGACCAGGTCGGGATGCAGGTTGTGGGCGTGGGTGTAGGAGGTGGTGGGGAAGGCGTCGGTCTCGAAGATGATCTTGACGTCCTCTTCGTCGTAGAGGCCACGGGCGGCCATGCGCTCGACCACCTCGGAGGCCACCGGGGCCGCGTCATAGTCGCGGGCCACCACGCCGAGCATCGACTGGTCGTGGCTGCCGGAGTAGACCACCTCGTAGTCCTCGTCGGGGACGATGCCGAGTTCAGGGAAGAGCGCCCGCGGGGCCAGGTTGCCGGAGTTGGAGGTCGGCGAGGTGTGGGCCACCCGCTTGCCCTTGAGATCCTCGATATCGTCGATCCCCGAGTCGACGTGGGTATAGAGCTGCAGGGTGTAGCCGAACTGGCCGTCGTCGGAGCCCATCAGGGCGAAGGGGACGGCGCCGGCCAGGTTCACCGCGAAGGGGGTCGGACCGGTGGAGAAGCCGGCGATGTGCAGGCGGCCGCTGCGCATGGCCTCGACCTGGGCCGAGTTGGACTGCACGGCAAAGAAACGCACGTTGCGTTCGGTCACCTCCTCGAGGTGGTCGATGAACGGCTGCCAGATATCCGAGTAGATGGCCGGGTCCTCCACCGGGGTGTAGGCGAAGATCAGGGTATCGGGGTTGGCCCACTGGGACTCGTCGGCGGGCAGGTCGGCCACCATGTCGCCGTCCTCGTCGCAGAAGATGGCGTCCAGGTCGCCGCGGGGGCAGTCGGCCAGGGCCGGTGCCGCCACCAGCATCGACAGCGGCAGCAGGGAGGAGGCGGCCAGGGCAGCCAGGGGAAGCCGTCTCGACGCCCTTGCCGGGGCCGCATCAGAAACGGGGCTTGTCACTACGGGATCGGTCTGCATGGCGTGCCTCTCGCTTGTTGTTGTATTGACGACAGGATGATGCGCGAAACTCGACAAGCACGGCACGGGAGTGCGTGCATTCGAAAGACGCACTCCAATCTAGGTTTTGTGCCAAAGCGATGTCAAACACTTTACCCGACCGGTCAGGATGGCCGGCGTACCGTGCGTCTCACCCGCCTGCGGCGAGGCGCCGGCTGCGGCTGTCATGCCGCCGTGGCGGGGGCCGTCGCCGACGTCGCCGCCGTCGGCAGGGTGGCCAGGTAGTCGGCCAGCCGCCGACGGGCCGGCGGGTCGAGCCGGATGCCGAGCTTGGTGCGCCGCCACAGGATGTCCTCGGCGGTGGTGGCCCACTCCCGGGTGACCAGGTAGTCCACCTCGGCCCGGGTGAGGCCGGCGCCGAACGCCTCGCCGAGCGCCTCGCGGGACCGCTTGCCGTCCAGGAAGGCCAGGCAGAGCGAGCCGTAGCTACGGGCATAGCGCCGGGCCTGCCCGGGCTCGAGGAAGGGATAGGCCGCGAGCAGGCGCTCGGCAAAGGCCTCCTGGCTCTCGATGTCACCGCCGGGCAGCGGTGCCGTTGCGGTCCAGGGGCGCCCCATGGCGGGCAGGTGGGGCGCGAGCTCGGCCAGGGCCGCCTCGGCGAGCTTGCGGTAGGTGGTGATCTTGCCGCCGAACACCGAGAGCAGCGGCGCGCCGCGGGTGTCCAGGTCCAGGGTGTAGTCCCGGGTCATGGCCGAGGGGTCTGCCGATTCGTCATCGCACAGCGGCCTCACGCCGGCGAAGGTGTGGAGCACGTCGTCCGAGGTGAGCCGGGCCCGGAAATGGTCGTTGACCACGGAGAGCAGGTAGGCGATCTCCTCGTCGCTGGCGGTGACCCGGGCCGGGTCGCCCTCGTAGCGGCGGTCGGTGGTGCCCACCAGGCTGTAGTCCTCCTCCCAGGGCAGCACGAAGATGATGCGGCGGTCGGTGTGCTGCAGGATGTAGGCGCGGTCGTCGTGATTCAGGCGGGGCACCACCAGATGGCTGCCCTGGATCATGCGGATGGCGTAGCGGGAGTCGCGCCCGGCCTGCCGGCGAACGACCTGCTCGACCCAGGGGCCGGCGGCGTTGACCAGGACCCGGGCGCGACGGATGAAGCGCCGGCCGCTGCCGGATTCCTCGAGCTCGACCTCCCACTGGCCGTCGACCTCCCGGGCGCCCACGCAGCGGGTCCGCACCAGCACCTCGGTGCCCTGCTGGCGGGCCTGCAGGGCGTTGAGCACCACCAGGCGGGCGTCGTCCACCCAGCAGTCGGAGTACTCGAAGCCCCGGGTGATGTCCGGGTTGAGCCCCTGCGAGGCCTCGAGCCTCACGCCCCTGGAGCCCGGCAGCCGGTCGCGGCGTCCCAGGTGGTCATAGAGGAAGAGCCCGGCGCGGATCATCCAGGCCGGGCGCAGGTGGGCGCGGTGGGGCAGGATGAAGCGCAGCGGCCAGATGATGTGGGGCGCCTTGGCCAGCAGCACCTCGCGTTCGCGCAGCGCCTCGCCGACCAGGCGGAACTCGCGGTGCTCCAGGTAGCGCAGCCCGCCGTGAATCAGCTTGCTGCTGGCCGAGGAGGTGGCGCTCGCCAGGTCACCCTGCTCGCAGAGCCCCACCGAGAGGCCCCGGCCCGCGGCATCGTTGGCGATGCCCACGCCGTTGATGCCGCCGCCGATCACGAAGAGGTCGAGAAGCGCTGTCTGCCGGGTCGTTGCCATGTCTCGCTCCAGAGTGCATGAACCCCGGCCCGCGGCCAGGGTTGGTTGAATACGAACATAGATTATTCGAAACCGAACATCAAGGGGCGATGGTGATCACCTCGGATGGCGGAGAGGGCGATCCGGGGCCTGGCGGGGTCACTCGGCGATATGCAGCGCCACGTCGTGGCTGGCCATCAGCTGGCAGATCGCCTGGGGCGGTCGGCGATCGGTGAACAGGGCGTCGATCTGGGCGATGTTGCCCTGGCGTACCGACGGGTTGCGGTGGAACTTGGAGTGGTCGGCGGCGAGGTAGACCTGGCGGGAGTTGCGGATGATCGCCTGGGCGACGCGCACCTCCTGGTAGTCGAACTCCAGCAGCGAGCCGTCCTCGTCGATGCCGCTGATGCCGATGATGCCGTAGTCGACCTTGAACTGGTTGATGAAGTCGATGGTGGCCTCGCCGATGATGCCGCCGTCGCGGGATCGCACCTGGCCGCCGGCGATGATCACGTTGAAGTCCTCCTTGTGCTGGAGGATGGCGGCCACGTTGAGGTTGTTGGTGATCACCTCGAGGTCGCGGTGCTCCAGCAGGGCCTCGGCCACCACCTCGTTGCTGGTGCCGATGTTGATGAACAGCGAGCTGCCGTCGGGAATCTGTCGGGCCAGCAGCGCCGCGATGCGCTGCTTGGCATCCAGGTTGAGGGTCTTGCGGGTGCTGTAGGCGGTATTGACCGTGCTCGATTCCAGGCCGGCGCCGCCATGGACCCGGCGGATCCGCCCCTCCTCGGCCAGGGCGTTGAGGTCGCGGCGAATCGTCTGGGGGGTGACCGTGAAGTGCTCGGTCAACTGTTCGATACTGGCATAGCCCTGGCGGCGGACCAGGTCGACGATGGCTTCCTGTCGCTGTTGCTGGTTCATGCTGGCTCCTTGTGATCATGCCATTGTAGGCGATGAAGGCCGCGTCCGGCAGTCGCCCGCGGGGCGGCATTCGACCAAGGTAGTAGAGCATTCCGAACACGCTGCAGTACTCTTGGTGATCACAAACGAACATGTCATCGCATCGACAACGATAAAACGACAGGAGCCTCCATGGCCGACTACCTGCTTGCCATCGATCAGGGCACCACCAGTTCGCGCGCCATCCTCTTCGACCGCGAGGGCCACAACATCGCCTCCGCCCAGCGGGAGTTCCCCCAGATCTTCCCCAGCGACGGCTGGGTCGAGCATGACCCCGCCGCCCTCTGGTCCAGTGTGCTGACCACCTGCCGCGAGGTCATCGAACGGGCCGGCGTCGGCCTCGACGCCGTCATCGGGGCGGGCATCACCAACCAGCGCGAGACCACCCTGGTGTGGGACCGCGAGACCGGTGAGCCGCTCTACAACGCCATCGTCTGGCAGGACCGCCGCACCGCCGATACCTGCCAGCAGCTGCGGGAGGCCGGCCACCTGGAGGAGGTGCAGGCGCGAACGGGGCTGCTCATCGACCCCTACTTCTCGGCCACCAAGCTGGCCTGGATCCTCGACCATGTGGAGGGGGGCCGCGAGCGGGCCGAGCGCGGCGAGCTGGCCTTCGGCACCGTCGATACCTTCCTGATCTGGAAGCTCACCGGGGGCAGGGTGCATGCCACCGATGCCACCAATGCGTCGCGCACCGCGCTGTTCAACATCCATGAGCAGTGCTGGGATCCGGTGCTGCTCGAGCTGTTCGGGATACCCGAGTCGCTGCTGCCCGAGGTGAAGGACTCCAGCGACGATTTCGGCATGATCGACGCCGAGTGGCTCGGTGGCGAGCTGCCCATCGCCGGGGTGGCCGGCGACCAGCAGGCGGCGCTGGTGGGCCAGGCCTGCTTCGCGCCGGGCATGGGCAAGAGTACCTACGGGACCGGCTGCTTCATGATCGTCAATACCGGCGACAAGGCCGAGCTGTCGCGCAACCGGCTGCTGACCACCGTGGGGTATCGCATCGATGGTCGCACCACCTATGCCATGGAGGGCAGCATCTTCGTGGCCGGCGCCACGGTGCAGTGGCTGCGGGACGGCCTGCAGCTGTTCGCCGATGCCGCCGAGACCGAGGCACTGGCGCGCAACACCCGCAGCGGCCACAGCGTCTACCTGGTGCCCGCCTTCACCGGGCTCGGCGCGCCGCACTGGGATCCCAAGGCCCGCGGGGCCATCTTCGGGCTGACCCGCGACACCGGTATCGCCGAGATCGTCGCCGCCGGGCTGCAGGCGGTCTGCTACCAGACCCGCGATCTGCAGGCCTGCATGAGCGACGACATGGCCGCCGAGCCCGACACCCTGCGCGTCGATGGCGGCATGGTGGCCAACAACTGGGTGATGCAGTTCCTCGCCGACATGCTGGGGCAGCCCGTGGACCGCCCCACGGTGCTGGAGACCACGGCCCTGGGGGCCGCCTACCTGGCCGGGCTGCGCCTCGGCTGGTACCGCGACCTGGACGAGATCGCCGAGCTCTGGCAGTGCGAGCGGCGCTTCACGCCGCAGATGCCGGAGAAGGAGCGCGAGCGGCTCTACGCCGGCTGGCAGGAGGCGGTGGAACGGGTCAAAAGTGATCGCTGAAGGCTTGCAAAACCCGGCGGAATCGGTAATATATGCATCCGTTGCCGGCGCCAGCAAGCGTCGGCAATCTGCTGCTGAAACAGGACCATAGCTCAGTTGGTTAGAGCGCTACCTTGACATGGTAGAGGTCGGCGGTTCGAATCCGCCTGGTCCTACCAGCACGCAGAAGGCATCACCACAGGACCATAGCTCAGTTGGTTAGAGCGCTACCTTGACATGGTAGAGGTCGGCGGTTCGAATCCGCCTGGTCCTACCAGATCCCGAGACGCCCCCGCAGCCCTGCTGCGGGGGCGTCTTGCTATGGGCTATGGGCTATGGGCCTCGTCAGGGTCAGGGCCGCTCGGCCAGGTCGGTCTGCGCCAAGAACACCGCCACCAGCGACTCGATGCCGGCCTGGTCGGCCTCGCTGAAGCGCCCCTTCACCGGGCTGTCCAGGTCCAGCACGCCCCAGAGGCGATCCGCGACCAGGATGGGCACCACCAGTTCGGCCCTGGAGGCGGCATCGCAGGCGATATGGTCGGCCACGGCGTGGACGTCGTCGATGCGCTGGGTGGTGCGGGTGCGCGCCGCGGCGCCGCACACCCCCTTGCTGAAGGGGATGGGGTGGCAGGCGGGCTTGCCCTGGAAGGGGCCCAGGCAGAGCGTCTCCGGCTCGCGCTGCAGGTAGAAGCCGGCCCAGTTCAGCTCGGGGAGCGCCTGCATCAGGAAGGCGGTAGTCTGGGCGCTGTTGGTCAGCCAGTCGCGGGTGTCGAGCAGCGCCGCCAGCTGGCGGGCGAGCAGGGCATAGTCAACGGTCATGGGGGCTCCTGATATAGCAGAGGCCGGCTGAGGCCGGCCTCACATTTCTCGATAGGTAATCAAGAAAAAGCCTCACTCCCAGCCGGGCACCGCCGCCGGCCCAAACAGCTCGGCCGCCTTGGCCTTCACTTCCTCGGTCTGGTAGCTGCGCACCAGCTGCTGGATCGCCTCGCGCTCCTCGTCGCCGCCGCGCACCACGATCAGGTTGACGTAGGGCGACTCCGGGCCCTCCTTGATCAGGGCGTCGTCCAGGCTCAGGCCGGCGGGCTGGGCGAAGGTGTTGTTGATGAAGGCCATGTCCACGTCGGGAAGCACGCGGGGCAGCTGGGCGGCCTCGATCTCGCGGAAGCGGAAGCCGCGCGGGTTCTCCGCCACGTTGAGCGGGGTGGCCTCGAGGTTGGTCGGGTCATCGAGCTCGATCAGCCCCTCGTTGTGCATCAGGATCAGCGCGCGACCCTCGTTGGAGGGGTCGTTGGGCAGGGCGATCTGGGCGCGCTCGGGCAGCTCGTCGATGCTTGCGTACTTTTCAGAGTAGGCGCCGATGGGGTAGACGAAGGTGCGCCCGGCGATGGCGAAGTCGTAGCCGCGGTCGTTGACCATGGCCTGCATGTAGGGCTCATGCTGGTAGGCGTTGGCGTCCAGGCTGCCGTCCGCCAGGGCGGCGTTGGGGGTCACGTAGTCGGTGAACTCGATGATCTCCACGGTCAGGCCGTACTCGCGCTGGGCGATCTCGGCGGCCACCTGCATCACGTCGGTCTCGGGGCCGGCCACGGTACCCACCTTGATGCGGTGCTCGTCGGCCAGGGCGCTGCCGGCGCCCAGGGCCAGGCTGGAGGCGAGCAGGGTGCTGATCAGTGTCTTGCGCATGACGGGTCTCCTGTAATGATGCTGCGATACTAATGGAATAAAAATAATATTTTAAATATAAAAAAGCTATTAATGGTGGCGGAAAAGCTACCGATTTACGTTGCGAGCGAAGTCAGGCCGGCTGCCGCCGCAGCGCAGCTTCCGGAATGTAGCCCGCTACATGAGGACAGCGACCGGGCCGGCGCACCGGCAGCGCCGGCGGCCGGGATGTCGAGCGCAGCAGGAAATCGGTGTCTTTTCATTTGTGATCGCTCTTGCGGACCAAGTAATCCCCCAGGCTCTGGAAGCCCTGCACCATCACCACCAGGATCGCCACGGTGATCAGCATGATGGTCGGGTTGAAGCGGTTGTAGCCGTAGCGGATGCCCAGGTCGCCGAGGCCGCCGCCGCCCACCGCGCCGGCCATGGCCGAGTAGCTGACCAGGGTGACCACGGTGACGGTGAGCGCGGTGAAGATGCCGCCGCGCGCCTCCGGCAGCAGCACCCGGGTGATGATCTGCCAGGGGGTGGCGCCCATGGACTGGGCGGCCTCGACCAGACCCGGGTTGATCTCGTTCAGCGCGCCTTCCACCAGGCGGGCGATGAACGGGATCGCGGCGATGGTGAGCGGCACGGCGGCGGCGTTGGTGCCGATGGAGGTGCCCACCAGCATGCGCGTGAAGGGGATGATCGCCACCATCAGGATGATGAAGGGGATCGAACGGCCGATGTTGGTGATCACCCCCAGCACGCCGCTGACCACCGGCTGGGCCAGCACCTGGCCGGGGCGGGTCACATAGAGCAGCACCCCGAGCGGGATGCCGACCAGGGCGGAGATCACGCCCGACACCGCCACCATGTAGAGGGTGTCGAGGGTGGCCCGCAGGATCAGGTCAATCAGTGCGCTGGACATGGCCGAGCACCTCCACGTGCAGATCATGGGATTCGAGGTAGTCGATGGCCTCGCGGGTCTTGATCGGCGAGCCCATCAGTTCGGCGATCATCAGCCCCAGGGTGCGGTCCTGGATCGACTCCACCTTGGCCTGCAGGATGCTGACGTCCACGCCGCACTCCCGGGCCAGCCGCGAGATCAGCGGGGTAGAGACCGCGTCGCCCGAGAAGGCCAGTCGCACCACCGGGTGGGTCTGCTCGCCGGGCGTCGCCTCCAGCTGGTCGATCAGCGCGCGGGGCGGCTCCAGCTGGAGGAAGTCGTTGAGGAACTCGCGGCCGAGACGGGTGCGCGGCGCGGTGAAGAAGTCGCCCACGTCGGCCTCTTCCACCAGCTCGCCGCCCGAGATGAGGCTGGCCCGGTGGCAGATCGACTTGACCACCTCCATCTCGTGGGTGATCAGCAGGATGGTCAGACCCAGGCGCTGGTTGATGTCGCGCAGCAGGGCGAGGATCGAGCCGGTGGTCTGGGGGTCCAGCGCCGAGGTGGCCTCGTCGCAGAGCAGTACCTTGGGACGGCTGGCCAGCGCCCGGGCGATGGCCACGCGCTGCTTCTGGCCGCCGGAGAGCTGGGCCGGGTACTGGCCGGCCTTGTCGGCCAGGCCCACCAGCTCCAGCAGCGGCGCGACCCGCTCGCGGATCTCGGCGCGCTTCATGCCCATCAGCTGCAGCGGCAGGGCCACGTTGGCGAACACGGTGCGGTTGGTCAGCAGGTTGAAGTGCTGGAAGATCATGCCGATGCGATGGCGCGCCTGGTTGAGCGCCTGGCGGGAGAGCCCAGTGAGCTCCTGGCCATCCACGCTGACGCTGCCGCTGGTGGGGCGCTCGAGCAGGTTGATGCAGCGGATCAGCGTCGACTTGCCGGCCCCGGAGAGGCCGATCACGCCATGGATCTGGCCCTGGGGGACGTGCAGGTCGACGTTCTTCAGGGCCTGGACCGTCCTGGCGCCGCCGTCGGGCCCGCCTGCATCCGGGCCTCGCTTGCGGCCCTTGATGACGAAGGTCTTGGAAACGTTGTGGAGTCGTATCATGGAAGCCACCGCAGGGGGCGCCGTGGCGGGCCGTGCAGGGCAGGGCGCACAAAAAAAGGCCACCCTTGCGGGTGGCCATCAACGCTGGACACACCCTTTTAGCTGCACTTCGCGCCGTGACATCCCGAGGGAGCCACGGCGCTGGCGCCCGCAATCCGGGGTCAAATCGGCGCCGTCAAAATGTGCGCGAAATGATAGGGTGCGTGCGGGGGCAAGTCAATCTCGATGGTGCATGCTGTCGACCCGGCGCGGTGATTCAGCAATATTTCCTGTTTCATTGCCCTTGGTCAGTTGGCAAGACTGCCCTGTCTGCCCGGGCGGGTCGCCCGGGGGGCGCCTCTCCGGGGTCGTCGTGGACGCGGTCGGCGCGGATTCCCTACACTGTTCTCCCTTCGTGCCCCGTGCCGGGGCACCGGTCAGTCGAGGAGACGCCATGTTTACAGGCATCGTGCAGGGCACCGCCGAGGTGGTCGCCATCGAGGAGGCCGAGGCCTTCCGTACCCATGTGATCGCGCTGCCCGAGGCGCTGCGCCAGGGGCTCGAGATCGGGGCCTCGGTGGCCCACAACGGGGTCTGCCTCACGGTCACGGCCATCGACGGTGAGCGGGTCAGCTTCGACCTGATGCGCGAGACCCTGCGGGTGACCAACCTTGGTGCAGTCGAGGTGGGCAGCCGCGTCAATATCGAGCGGGCGGCCCGCTTCGGTGACGAGATCGGCGGCCATGCCATGTCGGGCCACGTGATGGCGGTGGCCGAACTGGTCGAGCTCGACGAGGCGCCCAACAACCGCCGGCTGTGGTTCGAGCTGCCCCATGCGCTGGGGCGTTTCCTGTTCGACAAGGGCTACATCGGCGTCGACGGCATCAGCCTGACCATCGGCGAGGTGCGTCCGGCCACCGCGGCCCACGGGCCGCGGTTCTGCGTCAACCTGATCCCCGAGACCCTGGCGCGCACCACCCTGGTGGACCGGGTGCCGGGGGATGGGGTGAACATCGAGATCGACCCCCAGACCCAGGCCATCGTCGAGACCGTCGAGCGGGTACTGGCGGCGCGGGGCATCTGAACGCAGCGGGTGGTTGACCGCTTCGTCAAGTCTGCGTTGGCGGCCCGGCTGGCGCCTGGCCCGGCCTTTGCTTATACAGGGGGAAGCGTCTGAATCGGCGGCCTTCCGGTCCCTCGCATCCCGTCGGGGATGCGGGTACCATAGGCCGCTTTTCTCGTGACCCTTCTCGCCCCCCAGGGACCGTCGCAACGTCCACGCGCGCAGGAATGAGCCCCATGAAGAGCCTGATCGACAAGCAGTTCAAGCTGACCGAGCACAACACCAGCATCAAGACCGAGGTCATCGCCGGGATCACCACCTTCCTGACCATGGCCTACATCATCTTCGTCAACCCCAGCATCCTCTCCGAGGCGGGCATGGACTACGGCGCGGTCTTCGTCGCCACCTGCCTGGCGGCGGCCGTGGGCTGCCTGATCATGGGGCTGTGGGCCAACTACCCGATCGCCCAGGCCCCGGGCATGGGCCTCAATGCCTTCTTCACCTACGGCGTGGTGCTGGGCATGGGCTACACCTGGGAGGCGGCCCTCGGTGCGGTCTTCTTCTCGGGCTTCTGCTTCTTCCTGCTGAGCATCTTCCGGGTGCGCGAGTGGATCATCAACTCGATCCCGCTCTCCCTGCGCCTGGGGATCGCCGCCGGTATCGGCCTGTTCCTGGCGATGATCGCGCTGAAGAACGCCGGCATCGTGGTCGCCAACCCGGCCACCTACGTCTCCCTGGGTGACCTCTCCGAGCCGGCGGCCATCTACGCGCTGCTGGGCTTCTTCGTGATCACCGCACTGGCCTACCTCAAGGTCACCGGGGCGGTGATGATCGGCATCCTCGGCATCACCGTGATCGCCATGGTGCTGGGCCACAACGAGTATGGCGGCCTGATGTCCATGCCGCCCTCCATCGCGCCCACCTTCATGGCGCTTGACCTCTGGGGCGCGCTGGATGTCGCCATGCTCAGCGTCATCTTCGCCTTCCTGTTCGTCGACCTCTTCGACACCTCCGGCACCCTGGTGGGCGTGGCCCATCGCGGCAAGCTGCTGGACAAGGACGGCAAGCTGCCGCGCATCGGCCGCGCCATGATGGCCGACAGCGGCGCCTCCATGGCCGGCGCGGTGCTCGGCACCTCGACCACCACCAGCTACATCGAGTCCACCGCCGGCATCGCCTCCGGCGGTCGCACCGGCCTGACCGCCGTGGTGGTCGCCGCGCTGTTCCTGATCAGCCTGTTCTTCGCCCCGCTGGCCGGCTCGATTCCCGCGTACGCCACCGCCGGCGCCCTGCTCTACGTGGCGGTGCTGATGGCCGGCAGCCTGGCCCATGCCAACTGGGAAGACCCTACCGACGCCGCGCCGGTGCTGATCGCCGCCCTGGCCATGCCGCTGACCTTCTCGATCGCCGAGGGCATCGCCCTGGGCTTCATCAGCTACGCTGCGATCAAGGCGCTCTCCGGTCGCTTCAAGGACCTGAACCCGGCGGTGATCGTGCTGGCGCTGCTGTTTGCCGCCAAGTTCCTGTTCCTCGACTGATCCACCGATTGCACCCACTCACCGAGACTCGACTTAATGAGCATCTACGGCGACTACATCAAGTCCGTGATCCGCACCGTCCCCGACTGGCCGCAGCCGGGGGTCAACTTCCGCGACATCACCCCGCTGCTGCAGAACAGCGCGGCCTTCCGCAAGCTGATCGACAGCTTCGTGCACCGCTACCAGGAGATGGACCTCGACGCCATCGCCGCCATCGATGCCCGCGGCTTCATCGTCGGCGCGCCGCTGGCCTACGAGCTGGGCTGCAGCTTCGTGCCGGTGCGCAAGAAGGGCAAGCTGCCGTTCCGTACCATCAGCGAGACCTACACCCTGGAGTACGGCGAGGCCGAGGTGGAGCTGCACTCCGACGCCTTCAAGCAGGGTGATCGCATCCTGATCGTCGATGACCTGATCGCCACCGGCGGCACCATGCTGGCCGCCGCCAAGCTGATCACCCGCAGCGGCGGCCAGGTGGTGGAGACCGCTACCATCGTCGACCTGCCGGACCTCGGCGGCTCCGAGCGCATCCGCGAGGCGGGCTACAGCGTCTTCGCCGTCTGTGCCTTCAGCGAGGACGAGTGACCATGAGCAGCAACCGCTACCACAAGCACTTCACCGTCTCCTGGGACCAGCTGCACCGCGACGTGCGCGAGCTCTGCCACCGGCTGGTGGAGCGCGACTTCAAGGGCATCGTGGCCATCACCCGCGGGGGACTGATCCCCGCCGCGCTGATCGCCCGGGAGCTCAACGTGCGGCTGATCGATACCGTGTGCATCAAGAGCTACGACCACATGGAGCAGGGGGGCCTCGACGTGATGAAGGGCGTCGACCACGATGGCGAGGGCTGGCTGCTGGTGGATGACCTGGTGGATACCGGCAAGACCGCGCGCAAGGTGCGCGAGATGCTGCCCCGTGCCCACTTCGTCACCATCTACGCCAAGCCCGAGGGCAAGCCGCTGGTGGACCAGTACCTCACCGAGGTGGCCCAGGACTGCTGGATCCAGTTCCCCTGGGACATGGGCGTAGCCTACGTCGAGCCGCTGGTCGACCAGGCCAAGCGCTGAGCCTTGAGGAGAGCCCCGTGATGGCCTGTCCGCTCCCCGACAGCTGGCAGCAGTGGCTGGGTGACGAGTTCGAGGCGCCCTACATGCAGGCGCTGCGCGACTTCCTGGCCGCCGAGAAGGCGGCCAGAAAGGTGATCTACCCGCACTCCGCGGACTGGTTCCGGGCCTTCGAGCTCACCCCGCTGGACGCGGTCAAGGTGGTGATCCTCGGCCAGGACCCCTACCACGGGCCGAACCAGGCCCACGGGCTCTGCTTCTCGGTGCGCGAGGGCGTGCGCGTGCCGCCGTCGCTGGCCAACATCTACAAGGAGCTGCAGGCGGACCTGGGCGTCACGCCGGTGGATCACGGCAACCTCGAAGCCTGGGCGCGCCAGGGGGTGCTGCTGCTCAACACCTCGCTGACGGTGGAGCAGGGCAACGCGGGGTCCCACCGCGGCCGCGGCTGGGAGACCTTCACCGACCGCGCCATCGAGGTCGTCAACGCCCATGCCGCCCCGTCGGTGTTCCTGCTGTGGGGCAGCCCGGCGCGGAAGAAGAAGGCGCTGGTCGACACCTCCCGCCACCTGGTGCTGGAGTCGCCGCACCCCTCGCCGCTCTCGGCCCACCGCGGCTTCTTCGGCAACCACCACTTCTCCCGGGCCAATGCCTTCCTGGTGGAGCAGGGCCGCACGCCCATCGACTGGCAGCTGCCCGAGGTACCCTGAGTCGCCTACAACTCGCGGCGGGATGCGGGTAGAATGGCCGGCAATTTGTCGGCCCGGTCCATGCGACCAAGGTCGGCCCTGTCTCCCGCCGCCCCAAGAGTGAAGAGGTCCGCCCATGAGCGTCCACGCCATCCAGCACCCCCTGGTCCAGCACAAGCTCGGCCTGATGCGAGAAGCCGGCATCAGCACCAAGAGTTTCCGCGAACTGGCCGGGGAGCTGGCCAAGCTGCTCACCTACGAGGCGACTCAGGACCTGGAACTGCAGACCCAGGAGATCGACGGCTGGAGCGGCGGCAAGATCCCGGTCAAGCTGCTCAAGGGCAAGAAGGTCACCATCGTGCCGATCCTGCGCGCCGGCCTCGGCATGCTCGACGGCGTGACCGACCTGATCCCCAGTGCGCGGATCAGCGTGGTGGGCCTCTACCGCGACGAGGAGACCCTCGAGCCGGTGCCTTACTTCGCCAAGTTCGCCAACGACCTCGACGAGCGCATGGCCATCGTCATCGATCCCATGCTGGCCACCGGCGGCACCATGGTGGCGACCCTGGACATGCTGCGCGAGCGCGGCTGCAGGCACATGAAGGTGATCGTGCTGGTGGCCGCCCCCGAGGGCATCAAGCGGGTCCAGGAGGCCTATCCGGACATCGAGATCTACACCGCCTCGGTGGATGACCACCTGGACGAGCACGGCTACATCGTGCCCGGCCTGGGGGATGCCGGCGACAAGATCTTCGGCACCCGCTGAGGCCCGACTGAGGCCCACGAGACAGACCAACGCCTCAGCCGCTCCGTCTTCGCCTCGCCCACGGGGCCGTGTTCATTCGTGAACATGGCCCTGTTTGCTTTTCGCCTCGTGTGTCGCCGCCCACGACTTCGCCTAAAGTATAAATGCGAAAATATCTCTTTATTTTCATAGGGTTGATGGCCGCTCATGGCGGATCGTCGGCGATTCTCGAATTTTCGTTAAGCAACATGGATGTCATCTTTGCGCGCCTGATCTATGGTGTTCGGACGTCGACATGATCGTCGTCATACAAAAACGAACAACCGAGACTCGCCATGTCATTGATCCTGGAAAATATCGATCTGACGGTCGGTGGCGCCACTCACGTTGCGGATGTGAACCTCGAGCTGGAACCCGGCTCCTTCAACGTCCTGCTGGGGCGCACCCTGGCCGGCAAGACGACCCTGATGCGGCTCATGGCCGGGCTCGACACGCCCACCCGCGGCCGCGTGCTGATGAACGGCCAGGACGTCACCGGGGTGTCGGTGCGGCGCCGCAACGTCTCCATGGTCTACCAGCAGTTCATCAACTACCCCTCGCTGAGCGTCTACGACAACATCGCCTCGCCGCTGCGGCTGGCCAGGGTGAGCAAGGCCGAGATCGACCGGCGGGTCCGCGAGACCGCCGAGATGTTGCATATCGAACATCTGCTCGATCGGCTGCCCCTGGAGCTCTCCGGCGGCCAGCAGCAGCGCACCGCCATGGGGCGGGCGCTGGTCAAGGATGCCGATATCGTGCTCTTCGATGAGCCGCTGGTGAACCTCGACTACAAGCTGCGCGAGGAATTCCGCGAGGAGCTGCGCACCCTGTTCAGCGAGCGCAACTGCATCGCCGTCTACGCCACCACCGAGCCGGCGGAGGCCCTGGCCCTGGGCGGCCACACCGCGGTGCTCCACGAGGGGCGCCTGCTGCAGTACGGACGCACCGACGACGTCTACCACCGCCCGCTGGATATCCTCACCGCCGAGATGTTCTCCGAGCCGCCCATCAACATCATGCGCGGCATCATCTCGGGGGCCGAGGTCACCTTCGACAAGCGCGTCCACTTCCCGCTCAACGACGACCTGCGCACCCTGGCGCCCGGCGAGTACCGCTTCGGCGTGCGTCCGGCGCATATCGCACTGGCGCCGCGCTCCGACGATGACATCGAGGTCGAGATGGAGGTCGACATGGCCGAGATCAGCGGCTCCGAGACCTTCCTGCACGTGCGCAATGCGCTGTTCCACCTGACCGTCCACCTCGAGGGGGTGCACGAGTTCACCCCCGGCCAGGCGGTCAGGCTCTACATCCCCACCCACAAGGTCTATGCCTTCGACCGTCAGGGTGCGGTGGTCCACATTCCGACCCACGCCGGGAGGGCATGAGATGGCCGAGATTACCCTGAAGGGCCTGGCCCACTCCTACCTGGCCGCACCATCCTCCCCCGAGGACTACGCCATCCGCGAGATGAACCACGTCTGGCACCAGGGCGGGGCCTATGCGCTGCTCGGCCCCTCCGGCTGCGGCAAGTCGACCCTGCTCAACATCATCTCGGGGCTGCTCGAACCCTCCAGCGGCGACGTGCTGTTCGATGGCGAGCGGGTCAATGCGCTGCCGCCCGAGGCACGCAACATCGCCCAGGTGTTCCAGTTCCCGGTCGTCTACGACACCATGACGGTCTACGACAACCTGGCCTTCCCGCTGCGCAACATCGGCACCCCCGCCGACAAGGTGCGCGAGCGGGTCCTTGAGGTGGCGGACGTCCTCGAGCTGACCCCCCAGCTCGGCCGCAAGGCCAAGAACCTCACCGCCGACGAGAAGCAGAAGGTCTCCATGGGGCGCGGCCTGGTGCGCGATGACGTCTCGGCGATCCTCTTCGACGAGCCGCTGACGGTCATCGACCCCCAGCTGAAGTGGAAGCTGCGCCGCAAGCTCAAGGAGATCCACCAGCGCTTCAACATCACCATGGTCTACGTCACCCACGACCAGCTCGAGGCGTCGACCTTCGCCGACAAAATCGCGGTGATGTACCAGGGCCAGGTGGTGCAGTTCGGCACCCCGCGGGAGCTCTTCGAGACCCCCAACCACACCTTCGTCGGCTACTTCATCGGCAGCCCCGGGATGAACTTCCTCGAGGTGGCGGCCCGCGACGGCCGGGTGATGGCCGGGGAGCTGCCCCTGGCCGTGCCGGAGGCGGTGCATGCGGCGGTGGCCGGCGCGGGCTCGGCCAGCGTCAAGCTGGGCATCCGGCCCGAGTTCGTCGAGGTGCATGCCGCCCCGGTCGAGGACGCCATGGAGGCCGTGGTGGAGGATGTCCAGGACCTCGGCACCTACGCCATCCTCTCGCTGCGGCTGGGGGATACCCCCTTCAAGGCCCGCATCGAGGAGGACGAGACCCTGCCGCGTGACAGGGCCTGGTTGCGCTTCCCGCTGGCGCGGCTCGGCCTCTATGTCGACGAGTTCCGCGTGGAGATTCCCCATGAATAACAAGATCTACAACAACCGCGCCTGGTGGTTGATCCTGCCCATGCTGCTGCTGGTGGCCTTCTCGGCGATCATTCCGCTGATGACCGTGGTGAACTACTCCGTCCAGGATGTCTTCGACGCCAACACCCGGTTCTTCACCGGCGTGGAGTGGTTCCAGGAGACCCTCAACAACCCGGCGCTGCAGGCCGCCCTGATGCGCCAGTTCGCCTTCTCGCTGACGGTGCTGGCCATCGAGGTGCCACTGGGTATCGGCATCGCGCTGCTGATGCCCAAGAAGGGCTGGCAGGCCTCGGCGATCCTGATACTCGTGACCATGCCGCTGCTGATTCCCTGGAACGTGGTGGGCAGCATCTGGCAGATCTTCACCCGTGGCGACATCGGCCTGATGGGCTGGGGCCTGCGCGAGCTGGGCTATGGCTACAACATCACCCGCAGCGCCGTGGATGCCTGGGGCACCATCATCCTGATGGATGTCTGGCACTGGACGCCGCTGATCGCGCTGCTCTGCTACAGCGGCCTGCGCTCGATCCCGGACGCCTACTACCAGGCGGCGCGCATCGACCGCGCCTCGCGCTGGGCGGTGTTCCGCTACATCCAGCTGCCCAAGCTCACCAACGTGCTGGTCATCGGCATCCTGCTGCGCTTCATGCACTCCTTCATGATCTACGCCGAGCCCTTCGTGCTGACCGGGGGCGGGCCGGGCAACTCCACAACCTTCCTCAGCCAGTCGCTGACCACCATGGCGATCGGGCAGCAGGACCTCGGCCCCTCGGCGGCCTTCTCGCTGATCTACTTCCTGATCATCCTGCTGGTCTGCTGGGTGTTCTACACGGCGATCATGAATCTCCAGAAGGACAAGCAACAGGACAAGGGGGCCTGACATGAACCAGCCGATTCCCACCACGCCGGAGGCGGTACGCAAGCAGGCCGCCGCGGCCGATGCCCGGCGCCGCCGCCAGGCCCGCCCGGTCTCCCGCCAATGGCGCCGCCGCGGCCTGATGACCCTCTATATCGTCTTCGTGCTGCTGCCGGTCTACTGGCTGCTCAACATGTCGTTCCAGTCCAACAGCGAGATCCTCGGGGCCCTGACCCTGTGGCCCCAGGACTTCACCCTGGAGCACTACGCCAAGATCTTCACCGATTCGAACTGGTACATGGGCTACGTGAACTCCATCGCCTACGTGCTGATGAACATGCTGATCAGCCTGGCCGTGGCCCTGCCGGCGGCCTACGCCTTCAGCCGCTATCGCTTCATCGGCGACAAGCACCTGTTCTTCTGGCTGCTGACCAACCTGATGGCGCCGCCGGCGGTGTTCCTGCTGCCCTATTTCCAGCTCTACTACACCGTCGGGCTGTTCGACACCCACGTGGCCGTGGCGCTGGCCCACTGCCTGTTCAACATCCCCCTGGCGGTCTGGATCCTCGAGGGCTTCATGAGCAGCGTGCCCAAGGAGATCGACGAGACGGCCTTCATCGACGGCTACAGCTTCCCGCGCTTCTTCGTGAAGATCTTCATTCCGATGATCAGCTCGGGGATCGGCGTGACGCTGTTCTTCCTGTTCATGTTCTCCTGGGTCGAACTGCTGCTGGCCAGCACCCTGACCGCCACCAGTGCCCAGCCCATCGGCTCGGTGATGACCCAGACCAAGGGCGCTTCGGGCATCGACTGGGGGGCGCTCTCCGCCGCCGGGGTGCTGACCATCCTGCCCGGCATCGTGGTGGTCTACTTCGTGCGCAACCATATCGCCAAGGGCTTCGCCCTGGGCCGGACCTGAGGAGGAAACCGTCATGGAATGGATGGTATGGACCACGCCCACCGCGATTTTCTTCTCCGCCATCGCCGCCATCCTGCTGGGGATGACGGCCTGGGAGCTCGCCTCGCCGACCGTCGAGCGCAAGGGCTTCCTGCCGATCGCCACCACCCGCGGCGACCGGCTGTTCATCGGGCTGCTCTGCGCCGCCTACATCCACCTGATGGTGGTGGGTTTCACCTCGATCAGCCTCTGGCTGGCCCTGGCCATCTCGATCCTGTGGCTCATGATCCTGATGCGCTGGGGCTGACAGAAACGCACGGAGCCGAATGACAACCGGTTCAAGGACGAACCCCCACAACCGAAGAGGTCAACATGAAAGCGACAACAATGCGACTCTCTCTGCTGGCGGCCGGCGTGATGCTGGCCAGCGGCGCCCTGCACGCCGACAACCACGACGCCCGCGCCATCGCCGAGCGGCTGGTCGACGAGCACTTCCAGAACTCGACGCTCTCCCGCGAGGAGCAGATCGAGGAGCTGCTGTGGTTCGCCGAGGCGGCCGAGCCGTTCCGCGGCATGTCCATCAGCACCGTGGCCGAGGGCCTGACCACCCATGTCTACGAGCGGGACGTGCTGGCCGAGGCCTTCAGCGAGCTGACCGGCATCGACGTCACCCACAACATCATCGGCGAGGGGGACGTGGTCAACAACATGCAGACCCAGATGCAGTCGGGTCGCAACATCTACGACGGCTACGTCAACGACTCCGACGCCATCGGTACCCATATCCGCTACGGCACCACCATCAATATCTCCGAGGCGATGGAGAACGAGTGGGCCGACTTCACCCTGCCTACCCTGGACCTGGACGACTTCATCGGCATCCAGTACACCACCGGCCCCGACGGCAGCATCTACCAGCTGCCGACCCAGCAGTTCGCCAACCTCTACTGGTTCCGCTACGACTGGTTCCAGCGCGAGGACCTCCAGGAGCAGTTCCGCGACATCTACGGCTACGACCTGGGCGTGCCCACCAACTGGACGGCCTACGAGGACATCGCCGAGTTCTTCACCGAGCACGTCGGCGAGATCGACGGTACCCGGGTCTACGGCCATATGGACTACGGCCGCCGCGACCCGTCGCTGGGCTGGCGCTTCCACGACTCCTGGCTCTCCATGGCCGGCATGGGCAGCCCCGGCGTGCCCTTCGGCAACCCGGTGGATGACTGGGGGATCCGCGTCGACGAGGAGAGCCGCCCGGTGGGCGCCAGCGTGACCCGCGGCGGCGGCACCAACGCGCCGGCCTCGGTGTTCGCCATGCAGAAGGCGGTCGACTGGCTTCGCGACTACGCCCCCGAAGAGGCCCAGGGCATGACCTTCGGCGAGGCGGGACCCGTGCCAGCCCAGGGCCAGATCGCCCAGCAGATCTTCTGGTACACGGCCTTCACCGCCGACATGACCGATCCGGGCCTGCCGGTGACCGACGACGAGGGCAACCCGCTGTGGCGCATGGCGCCGTCGCCCACCGGTCCCTACTGGGAGGAGGGCATGAAGGTGGGCTATCAGGACGTGGGCTCCTGGACCTTCTTCGACTCCACCCCGGAGGATCGCCGCACCGCTGCCTGGCTGTTCGCGCAGTTCACCACCGCCAAGACCGTCTCGCTGGAGAAGCTGATGGCTGGCCTGACGCCGATCCGCGAGTCGGACATCTTCTCCGAGCAGATGAGCGAGATGGCCCCGAAGCTGGGCGGCCTGGTGGAGTTCTACCGCAGCCCCAACGAGTCCAACTGGACGCCCACCGGCACCAACGTGCCCGACTACCCGCGCATGGCGCCGCTCTGGTGGCAGAACCTGGCGCCTGTGATCAGCGGTGAGATCTCGCCCCAGGAAGGGCTGGATAACCTGGCGGGTGACCTGGACAGCGTGATGGCGCGTCTGGCTCGTGCCGGGGTCTTCGAGGTCTATGCGCCGCAGCTCAACGAGGAGCGTGACGCCGAGTACTGGCTCTCCCAGCCGGGCGCCCCCAAGGCGAAGCTCGACGACGAGATGCCCCAGGGCACCACCGTGCCCTACGACGAGATGATGGAGGCGTGGATGGCGGCCGGCACACGGTAACAGGCGACCGGTGGGCGGTTCGCCGCCCGCCAACCTCCCGGCACTACCGGGATCAGCAACGTGTGACCGGTTGCCCGAACGGGACCCAGGCCCCGCTCGGTCATGCCGAGCGGGGCCCCGTTTTTTCAGGAAGGGCTTTCAGGAAGGGCAAGAGATGCAACTCAGACAGAACAACCTGCGCAAGCTGCCCCGGCGCTGCTTCGACGTCCTGGTGGTGGGCGGCGGCATCAACGGGGCCTCCGCGGCGGCCGCGCTGAGCGGCAAGGGGGCTCGGGTGGCGCTGATCGACAAGGGCGACTTCGCCGGCAGCACCAGCATGCACTCGTCGAACCTGGTATGGGGCGGCATCAAGTACATGGAGAGCGGCGACTTCGCCCTGGTGCGCAAGCTCTGCCGCAGCCGCAACCACCTGATCAGGAGCTATCCCTCCTCGGTGCAGGAGATCCGCTTCCTCACCACCATCAACCGGGGCTTTCGCCACCACCCGCTGGTGCCCTGGGCGGGCACCTGGCTCTACTGGCTGATGGGCAACGCCTTCACCCGCCGGCCCCACTACCTGAGGCCGGCGGCGCTCCACGTCCGGGAGCCGATCATCGACATCGGCTCGGCGGTGGGGGGCTTCGAGTACTCCGACGCCTACCTCCATGACAACGATGCGCGCTTCGTCTTCAACTTCGTGCGCGCCGCCCTGGACTTCGGCACCGTGGCGGCCAACTACGTCGAGTACCTGGAGTCTCGCCGGGAGGAGGGCGTCTGGATCACCCGGGCTCGCGACGCGATGACCGGCGATACCTTCGAGATTCGCTCGCGGGTGCTGATCAATGCCGCCGGTCCCTGGGTCGACCAGCTCAACCAGCGCGCCGGGCAGCGCACCGACCACCACCATGTCTTCTCCAAGGGGATCCACCTGATCGTGCCGCGGCTCACCGACAGCCGACGGGTGCTGGCCTTTTTCGCCGACGACGGACGGCTCTTCTTCGTCATTCCCATGGGGCCGCGTACCTGCATCGGCACCACCGATACCCGGGTGGAGTCGCCCGAGGTCGAGGCCACGGAGGCGGACATCCGCTTCGTGCTGGACAACATCAACAAGCGCCTGGCGCTTCCCAAGCCGCTGGAGGCGTCGGACATCATCGCCACCCGCTGCGGGGTCAGGCCGCTGGCCGTGAAGCCCAGCGGCGGCGGCGAGCGGGACTTCCTCAACCTGTCGCGCAAGCACGCCATCGACCTCGACCGCCAGCGTGCCCACCTCAGCATCTTCGGCGGCAAGCTCACCGACTGCCTCAACGTGGGCGAGGAGGTGGTCGAGGCGGTGCGCGGCCTGGGCATCGAGGTGCCCTATCCCCGCCAGCGCTGGTACGGCGAGCCGGACGCCTCGGTGCGCGAGGCCTTCCTGCACCAGGCCCGGCTGATGGAGCTGGACGCGATGACTGCCGATCACGCCTCCGAGCCGCTCAGCCAGCGGCTGTGGCGGCGCTACGGTTCCCAGGCCTTCGAGATGCTCGAGGCGATCCGCCAGGACGAACGCCAGGCCGAGGTGCTGATCGAGGGCACCGAGTACCTGCGAGTGGAACTGGAACAGGCCCGGCGCCGGGAGATGGTGACCCGCCTGGAGGACTTCCTGCGCCGGCGCTCCAAGGTCTCGCTGGTGGTGTCGGAGGCGGCCATTCGTCGCTCGCCCGGCCTGCAGGAGGCCTGCGACATCCTGTTCGGCGACCAGGCCAGCGAGCGGCTCGAGGAGTACCTGCAGGGGGCATCGCCCGAGCCCCGTGAGAAGCGGGTGGAAGAGGGCGGGTGAGGGCCCATCGTGCCGGCGGGCGCGGGCTGCTAGAATGCCGCGCGTTTCCCTCACCCTGACTCCCTGGAGCCCCCATGACTGATACCTCGGCGGCCGCCCGACCCGCGGCCGAGTCGCCCCTCAGGACCCTGCTCACCGGCGCCCAGATGCTCTTCGTGGCCTTCGGCGCCCTGGTGCTGGTGCCGCTGCTCACCGGCCTGGACCCCAGCGTCGCGCTGTTCACCGCCGGGGTCGGGACCCTGGTGTTCCACGGCGTGACCCGCGTCACGGTGCCGGTGTTCCTGGCCTCGTCGTTCGCCTTCATCGCGCCGATCCAGGGCTCGGTGGCCAACTTCGGCATCCCGGCCACCATGGGCGGGCTGATGGCCGCCGGCCTGGTCTACGTGGCGATCTCCCAGGCCGTGCGCCTCAAGGGCACCGCCTGGCTGCATCGGCTGCTGCCGGCGGTGGTGGTGGGGCCGGTGATCATGGTGATCGGCCTGGCCCTGGCGCCGGTGGCGGTGAGCATGGCCACCGGTGAGACCAGCGACCACATCGGCTATGGCCCGGCGATCTTCCTCTCCATGGTCAGCCTGCTGGTGACCCTGGTGCTGGCGGTGTTCGGCCGCGGGCTGGTCCGGCTGATCCCGATCATGGGCGGCATCGTCACCGGCTACGTGCTGGCGCTTGCGATGGGCCTGGTGGACTTCTCCCCGGTGCGCGAGGCGGCCTGGCTGTCGATGCCCGCCTTTACCGCCCCGAGCTTCCACTGGGCGGCGATCCTGTTCATGATCCCGGTGGCCATTGCCCCGGCGGTGGAGCACATCGGCGACATGGTGGCCATCGGGTCGGTCACGCGGAAGAACTACCTGGAGAAGCCCGGCCTGCATCGCACCCTGCTGGGCGACGGCCTGGCCACCTCCACCGCGGCGTTGTTCGGCGGCCCGCCCAACACCACCTACTCCGAGGTGACCGGGGCGGTGACCCTGACCCGCGCCTTCAACCCGAAGATCATGGTGGTGGCGGCCTGCATCGCCGTCGGCCTGGCCTTCGTGGCCAAGCTAGGGGCCCTGCTGCAGACCATTCCCGGGCCGGTGATGGGCGGCATCATGACCCTGCTGTTCGGCTCCATCGCCGTGGTGGGCATGAACACCCTGGTGCGCGCCGGCCATTCGCTGACCGCGCCGCGCAACCTGGTGGTGATCTCGCTGATCCTGGTGTTCGGCATCGGCGGCATGCAGTTCGGCGGCGGCCAGTTCACCCTGCAGGGCGTCAGCCTGGCTGCCCTGGTGGGCATCCTGCTCAACTGGGTGCTGCCCGGCGCCGAAGAGGACGAGTGACGCTCAGGCGTGGTGCTGCTCCTGCCCGCCGTCCGAGAAGGTCGGCGGGGTGCTGGCGCTGACGATCACGCACTCGCGGTCGCCCACGTTGCGGAAGCGGTGGGGCAGCCGCGAGTCGAAGTAGTAGGCGTCTCCCTCGCCCAGCACCGCCATCTCGCCGCTCACGGTGATCTCGATCTCCCCGGCGATCACCACTCCGCCTTCCTCGCCATCATGCTCCAGCATCTCCACGCCGGTGTCGGACCCGGGCGGATAGCGCTCGTGGATGATCGACATGCGGCGGTCGGGCTGGCGGGCGGCCACCAGCCGCCAGGAGAGGTGGCCGTCGCCGATCTCGGTGAGCTCGCCGGCGCGGTAGAAGGGACGCGGCGGGCTCGGCTCGTCGCCGGCGAAGAAGGCGCTGATCGACACCGGCAGGGCGTCGAGGATCTTCTTCAGCGAGCTCACCGAGGGGCTGACGCTGTTCTGCTCGATCAGCGAGATGGTGCTGTTGGTGACGCCGGCCCGCTTGGCCAGCTCGCGCTGGGAGAGGCCGCGGGCGAGGCGCAGCTGGCGCAGCCGGGCGCCCACGTCGAATCCTGCTTCCATGGTCGGTCCTGTCAAGAATAGTGCACACATGATACCGGCAACGGCCCCCGGCGGTAAGCCGTGGCCTTGACCCGGATCAGCGCGGCGGCGCCTGGGGCGGCGCGGCGTGGCACGCTCCGGCCGGCTCAGGCATCATGAGGGCAGGACACTATCACGACCGGACCGGGGAGGTCACAGGCCCTCATGATCACGCAGGACGAGCTCACCGGGATGATCCTGGCCGGCGGCCAGGGGCGGCGCATGGGCGGCCGCGACAAGGGGCTGGTGACCTTCGCCGGCCGGCCGCTGGTGGCCCATGTGCGCCAGCGCCTCGAGGGGCGGGTCAGGGAGGTGCTGATCAATGCCAACCGCCACCTGGACGACTACCGGCCGCTGGCCGACCGGGTGATCGTCGATGCCGAGACCGGCTACCAGGGACCGCTGATGGGCATCTACAGCGGCCTGCGCGCGGCCACCACGCCCTGGCTGCTGGTCGTGCCCTGCGACACCCCGGCGCTGCCGGCGGACCTGGTCGAGCGGCTGGTCGCGGGGCTCGGCGATGGCGACATCGCGGTGGCCGACGACGGCGAGCGCCTGCACCCGGTGGTCGCGCTGATCCGCACCTCGCTGGCCGATGACCTGGCGGCGGCGCTGGCCGCCGGCGAGCGCAAGATCGACCGCTGGTACGCCCGCCACGCCTGGCGGCGGGTGGACGTCTCCGACTGCCCCGAGGCGTTCGCCAACCTCAACACCGATGACGAGAAACGGCGCCTGGAAACGGCGCTCGGCAAGGAGTCACCGACCCCATGAGTCACGCCAGTCAACCGGGGCTGCCCCTGGATGAACGCCTGCCGCTGCTGGGCATCGCGGCCTGGAGCGGCACCGGAAAGACCACCCTGCTCGAGCGGCTGCTGCCGTGTCTGCGCGATCGCGGCCTGCGGGTCGCGGTGATCAAGCATGCCCATCACGGCTTCGACGTCGACCAGCCCGGCAAGGACAGCCACCGCCTGCGCCAGGCGGGGGCGACCCCCATGCTGGTGGCCTCCCGCCACCGCCTGGCGCTGATGATGGAGACCCCGGGGCAGGAGGAGGCGGACCTCGCCCAGCTGGTCGAGATGGTCCGCCTCCAGACTCCGGACCTGGTGCTGGTGGAGGGCTTCAAGGCCTGGCCGCTGCCCAAGCTGGAACTCCATCGCCCGGCGGTGGGCAAGCCGCTGCGCGTGGCCGAGGACCCCTGGGTGCGGGCGGTGGCCAGCGATGCCCCCCTGGCGCTGCCGGCGGGGGTCGAGGCGCTGGACATCAACGACCTGGAGGCCGTGGCCGACTGGGTGGCGGCCTGGCCGGCGCGCTGGCCGGACGAGCGCCGGCCGCGGCCGACCCCGGTCGGGGAGCCGGCCCCATGACCCTCTCCTGCTTCGAGCTGGGCGAGCGGATGCTCGAGGTCGAGGCGGCCCGGGAGGCGGTGCTGGCGCTGGCCGAAGGGGCGCTGCCCGCCGAGACCCTGCCGCTGGCCGAGCTCCATGGCCGGGTGCTGGCCGAGGCGGTGGTCTCGCCCCGGGACGTGCCACCCGCGACCAACGCCGCCATGGACGGCATCGCCCTGGCCTGGCCCGAGGCGGCCGAGCGACCGGCCGACTGGCGGCGCGTGGCCGAGGTCTTCGCCGGCCGGTATCATGCGCAGGCGCTGGCGCCCGGCGAGTGCGTGGGGATCACCACCGGGGCGCCGCTGCCGCCCGGCGCCGACACCGTGATCATGCGCGAGCAGCTCACTGAGACGGCGGCCGGGGAGGGCGTGCGGGTCTCGGTGGCGCGTCCGGAACGCGTGCGGCGCGGCCAGAACGTGCGCCGGGCCGGCGAGGATATCGCCCGCGGTGCCCTGGCGCTGGCCGCCGGCACCCGACTGGGCGCCGCCGAGCTGGGCCTGCTGGCCTCCCTGGGAGTCGACCGGGTGGCGGTACGCCGGCGCCCCCGGGTGGCGCTCTTCTCCACCGGCGACGAGGTCACCGCGCCGGGCGAGCCGCTCCCGCCGGCCGCCATCTTCGATGCCAACCGCTACAGCCTGATCGGGCTGGTCACCGAGCACGGCGGCGAGGTGCTCGACCTCGGTATCCTGCCCGACGACCGGGCGGCGCTCTCCGCGGCCCTGGCGACGGCCAGCGCCGAGGCCGACCTGGTGATCACCAGCGGCGGGGTCTCGGTGGGCGATGCCGACTTTACCCGCGAGGCGCTGGCCGATCAGGGCGAGCTCGGCTTCTGGAAGATCGCCATCCGCCCGGGGCGGCCGCTGGCCTGCGGCCGCCTGGGGGCACGCCGCGTGCCCTTCCTGGGGCTGCCCGGCAACCCGGTGGCGGTGATGGTGACCTTCCTGCAGTTCGCCGCGCCGCTGCTGGCGCGCCTGCAGGGGCGCCCCGTCACGGCGCCGCGCCGGCTGGCCGCCATCGCCGACCACGACATGGCGAGCCGGACGGGGCGTGTCGACTACCTGCGCGGGGTCTACCGCTGCGACGCCGAGGGGCGGCTGCGGGTCGCCAGCACCGGCGCCCAGGGCTCCGGCATCCTCTCCTCCATGGTCGTGGCCAACTGCCTGATCGAGATCACCACCGAGCGCGAGGCCGTCGGCCAGGGCGAGGTGGTGGCCATCCAACCCCTTTTCCGACTCCCGTGAGGCGTTTCCCATGTCACTGACCCATCTCAATGCACGCGGCGAGGCCCATATGGTGGACGTGGCCGACAAGCCGGAGAGCCGGCGCGAGGCCACGGCCAGCGGGCGGATCCGCATGAAGCCCGAGACCCTGGCGCTGCTGGCCGAGGGCGGGCTGCCCAAGGGGGATGTGCTGGCCACGGCCCGCATCGCCGGCATCCAGGCCGCCAAGCGCACCCATGAGCTGATCCCGCTCTGCCACGCCCTGGCGCTGTCGAAGGTGGCCATCGACTTCCGCCTGGACGAGGCCGCCTCCTGCGTCGACGTCACCGCCACCTGCCGCCTCAACGGCCGCACGGGGGTGGAGATGGAGGCGCTGACCGCGGTCTCCGTGGCCTGCCTGACCCTCTACGACATGTGCAAGGCGGTGGACAAGGGCATGGAGATCGATGCCATCCGGCTCGAGACCAAGACCGGCGGCAAGTCCGGCGACTATCGGCGCGAGGCCGGCGAGGGAGGAAGCGAGGCGGACGAGGCGGCGTCGCCGATCGTCACCGGCCAGGGGCACGGAGGCCAGGTCTCGCTGGGTTCCCGCTGCGACATCGCCACGCCCTGCATCCGCGTCAAGTGTCTCGCCGAGCTGCGCGAACGGCTCGGCGTCGGCGACATCTCGGTGCCGCTGGACAGCCTGACCAGTGCCGACGTGGCCGGGCTCAAGGCAGCGCTCAAGGCCCAGGACCCGCGCTTCTCGCGACTCGACGAGGGGCGGGTGCTGTGTGCGGTGAACCAGGTGATGGCCGGCGATGCCACGCCGATCACCAACGAGGACGAGGTCGCCTTCTTTCCCCCGGTGACTGGAGGGTGAACATGATTCGTGTCCAGGAGGCGCCGTTCGATGCCGGCGCCGAGCAGCAGGCGCTGCTGGCCGGGCGCACCGATATCGGTGCGGTGGTCAGCTTCACCGGGCTGGTGCGTGACTTCAACGAGACCCCCGAGGTCACGGCCCTGACCCTCGAGCACTATCCGGGCATGACCGAGTCGGCGCTGGCCGGCATCGTCGACGAGGCCCGCGAGCGTTGGCCGCTGGATGGCGCCACCGTGATCCACCGGATTGGACGCCTGGCCCCCGGAGACCCTATCGTGTTGGTAGTCGTGGCGAGTGCCCACCGTCGCGCGGCGTTCGAGGCCTGCGACTTCATCATGGACTACCTCAAGACACGCGCCCCCTTCTGGAAGAAAGAGCACGCCACCGGGGGCGACTACTGGGTGTCGGAGCGTGAGTCCGACCAGAAGGACGCTCGCCGCTGGCAGCAATGAGCTGGGAGAGATCGCAATGACAATACCCCCGGAACTGATCGATGACTTCGGCAGACGGGTGCGCTATGTGCGTATTTCGGTCACCGACCGCTGCGACTTTCGCTGCGTCTACTGCATGAGCGAGGAGATGACCTTCCTGCCGCGCGCCCAGGTGCTGACCCTGGAGGAGCTGGCGCTGGTCGCCCGGGCCTTCGTCGAGCTGGGGGTGGAAAAGGTACGTCTGACCGGCGGCGAGCCCCTGGTGCGTCGCGACATCGGCACCCTGGTGGAGCAGGTCGGCGCGCTGCCCGGCCTGCGGGATTTCGCCATGACCACCAACGGCGCCGGCCTCGGCAAGCACGCCGAGCGCCTGCGCCAGGCGGGGCTGAAGCGCCTCAATATCAGCCTGGATTCCCTGGATCCCGAGCGTTTCCGGGCGCTGACCCGCACCGGGGACCTCGATCGCGTCATCGACGGTATCCGTGCCGCCAGGGCGGCCGGCTTCGAGCGCATCAAGCTCAATGCGGTGATCCTCAAGGGGCGCAACGACGACGAGGTGCTTGACCTGGTCGACTTTGCCCGGGAAGAAGGCCTCGACATCAGCTTCATCGAGGAGATGCCGCTGGGCGATGTCTCCGACCACCGCCGTGACGAGACCTACTGCTCCAGCGACGAGGTCCAGGCGCTGATCGAGGCGCGCTATCCGCTGTTGCCCACCACCGAGACCACCCTGGGCCCCTCGCGCTATTTCCGCATGGCCGACAGCGAGAGCCGGGTCGGCTTCATCTCGCCCCATAGCCACAACTTCTGCGCGACCTGCAACCGGGTTCGGGTCACGGTGGAAGGGCGCCTGCTGCTCTGCCTGGGCAACGAGCACTCCGTCGATCTGCGCGCCGTGCTGCGCCGCCACCCCGGTGATATCGACGCCCTCAAGCGGGCGATCGTGGCGGCCATGCCGCTGAAGCCCGAGCGCCACCATTTCACCACCGACGGCGATGTCCAGGTGGTGCGCTTCATGAACATGACCGGCGGGTGAGTCTCACCCGCCCGCTTCTTCCGCTTCCCCGACGGCGCCCTGTGGCGCCGTCTTCATTGGATCATTGCCCCCTTTTTCACCAACCCTTCTGTCGGGAATGACAGACGACTTTCCTTGCCAAGGGACGATGTGTGCATATACTTTCTCCTTACACAAAGAGGAAATACCCGTCTCATTTACCCGGCTATGGAGGGGGCAATGTCCAGCGAATCCCTGGAGCGCATCGCTCGCAACAAGAACGTGGCTCGCGCCGCGGCACGCCAGCTCAGCATGGAACAGCTGCACAAGCTGGCCGAAGTGATCGGCGAGGTCATCGAGCAGAAGAAGGACGAGGAGCGTCAGCGCCAGGAGGAGGAAGTCCAGAAGGAGCGCAAGCTGGCGGAGATCCGTGAGGCGATCAACGACGCCGGGCTTTCCCTGGATGACCTGGTCACCGAGCAGCCCCGTCGCAAGCGGGGACGCCCGCCGAAGAACGCCAGCAAGGCGTGACGCCTGTGGTCATGTGAAGGTCAGCTGTGAAAGCCAGCTGTGAGAGTCAGTAGAGTCCGCAAGGCCGCTCCCCGGAGCGGCCTTTTTCTGCGCTCAGAGATCGCTGTGGGAAGGGGCTTCCACGGCGAGGATCTGCAGGTGGATCTCCGGCAGCCGCCGCAGGTGATCGGCGAGCCAGGCCAGCAGCTTCGGCTGCAGGGCCAGGCGCAGTTCGGCGAGGGTATCGACCCGCAGGTGCTCCAGCACGTCATCCAGCCAGTCGCTGAAGGCGTCCTCGTCGATGGGGCTCGCCTGGCTGGCATCGAGCATCAGTCGCCCGATACGGGTCCAGCCTCCCGCCTCGGTGACGGTGACCGACAGCGCGAGGTAGAGGCTGCCATGCCGTGCGCCGCCGGCCGCACCGCCGAGGCCGGGCATCGGTCCCACGGCGTCCTGGCTGACGATGCAGGGCGGCTGGGGGTGGCGGGAGACGCGGCTCAGGCCCTCGGCGTCGAGGCGGATCAGGTCGCCGTTGAGTGGCACCAGGGGGGCCCGGATGCCGAGTGATTCGGCCAGCTCGCGATGGGCCTGCTGGTGGCGCGGTTCCCCGTGCACCGGCAGCAGGTGGCGTGGCCTGATCCAGCCGTAGAAGGTGCGCAGCTCCTCCTGGGCGGGATGGCCCGAGGCGTGGAGCTCGGGGTGGCTGAACTCGTCGAGCAGGATCACGCCCAGCTGGCGCAGTCCGGCCTTGAGCCGCTCGATCAGCAGTTCGTTGCCGGGGATCGCCTTGGCCGAGAAGATCACGCTGTCGCCGCTGCCCAGCTCGAAGGCGGGGTGGCGGCCGCGGGCCAGGCGGTGGAGGGCGGCGCGGGGCTCGCCCTGGCTGCCGGTGGCGATCACCAGCACCTCCTCGGGGGGCAGGTAGCCGAGGTCGCTGGTCGGCACCAGGGGCGGGAAGTCATCCAGGTAGCCGAGCCCGCGGGCCACCCCCACCATGCGCTCCATGGAGCGCCCCATCAGGCTGACCCGCCGGCCGCAGCGCTCGGCGGCGCGGCCGATGGCCAGCACCCGGGCCAGGTTGCTGGCGAAGCAGGAGACCACCACGCGCCCCTCGCAGCGGGCGATGGTGTGTTCCAGGGCCTGGGCCACCTCACCCTCGCTGCGCGAATGGCCGGGGAGGGGGGCGTTGGTGGAATCGCCCACCACCAGGTCCACCGGCGCGATCGCCCGGAAGGTCGCGGCGGAGATCGGCGGCCCGATCAGCGGCTCGGGGTCGAGCTTCCAGTCGCCGGTGTGCAGCACCCGGTGGTCGCCGGCGGCCACCAGCAGGGCACAGCTCTCGGGGATCGAGTGGGTCAGCGGCAGGTAGCGCAGGATGAAGGGGCCGACCTCCAGCGCCTCGCCGGGCTCGATGACCCGGATGGCCTCGGTGGCGAGTCCGCGCTCGGCGAACTTCGCCCGCAGCAGGCCGGCGGCCAGCGGCGTGGCATGGATGGGGCAGCCCCATCGGGGCCACAGCCAGGCCGCGGCACCGATATGGTCCTCGTGGCCATGGGTGATGATCAGGGCCCGGGGGGTGATCTCGAGGGTCGCGAGGGTGTCCAGGTTGGGCACCTGCAGCGGACTGTCGGGCAGGTCCTGGCGGATCATCATGCCGCAGTCCACCGCGATCCAGCTCTCCTCGGCGCCCCGCTCCCCGAAACCGTAGAGGCTGAGGTTCATCCCGATCTCGCCGCAGCCGCCCAGGGGGAGGAAGTGCAGGGGAGGGCGGCGGCGGGGGCGGATCTGGACTCTGGGCTGTGGCATCGGGGGGGCGCGGACTCGGAAAGTGTGACATCACTATACGGGATGGCCGCGTGGCGTCACAACGCGCCGGGGGCAAGGGTGTCTGAACCTTCTGTTTTCGCTACACTGTCGCACCCCCGACGACAGCCGCTCAGAGTCACGACATGTCACACTACTACCGCCTGGTGGTCTCCTGCCCCGACCGCGTGGGGATCGTCTCCCGGGTCTCCGGGTTCATCGCCGGACACGGCGGCTCCATCACCGAGGCGAGCCAGCACTCCGACCTGGAGACCGGCCGCTTCTTCATGCGCTACGAGATCCTGGCCGACTCCATCGGCATGCCGCCCGAGGCGCTGCGCGAGGCCTTCGCGCCCATCGCCCGCGAGTTCGAGATGCACTGGCGGCTCACCGATACCCGCCTGCGCCCCCGGGTGGTGCTGATGGTCTCGAAGGAGTCCCACTGCCTGGTGGACCTGCTCTACCGCTGGACCGCCGGCGAGCTCGACTGCGATATCGCCGCGGTGATCTCCAACCATGAGGCCATGCGCGGCCTGGTGGAGTGGCACGGGATTCCCTACCACCACGTGCCGGTGCTGCCCGAGCAGAAGCAGGCGGCCTTCGACGAGGTGCAGCGACTGGTGGACGAGGTGCGGGCCGACTGCGTGGTGCTGGCCCGCTACATGCAGATCCTGCCGCCGGCCGTCTGCGAACGCTACGCCGGCCGGGTGATCAATATCCACCACAGCTTCCTGCCCTCCTTCGCCGGGGCCAAGCCCTACCACCAGGCCTACGAGCGGGGCGTGAAGCTGATCGGTGCCACCTGCCACTATGTCACCGAGGAGCTCGATGCCGGGCCGATCATCGAGCAGGACATCCACCGGGTGAGCCACTGCCATACCCCCGACGACCTGGTGCGCTTCGGCCGCGACGTGGAGAAGGCGGTGCTGGCCCGGGGCCTGCGCTGGCACCTGGAGGACCGGGTGCTGATCCATGGCAACAAGACGGTCGTGTTTGCCTGACCGGACAGTGACGGAGGGGCGCGATGTCGTTTTCCGAACCGGTGCTGGCCCCCTGGCTGCTGGTGTTCACCGGCCTGGTCTCGCTGCTGACGGTCGGCCTGGCCCTGGCCCGGCGGCCGTGGCGGCCGCTGCTCGAGGACCATGCGCTGCAGCACCGCTGGCTGGCCGCCACCGTGGCGGTGCTGCTGATGTGGCAGCTGCGCGCCCAGGCGGTGGAGTGGCTCACCCTGCACCTGATGTTCACCGCGCTGCTGACCCTGGTGTTCAAGGCCCCGCTGGCGCTGCTCTCGATCCTGCTGGTGAACCTCGCCATGGTGGCCACCGGCCGCGCCGACTGGTCGCTGCTGGGGGTCAACCTGCTGGTCACCGGGGTGGTGCCGGCGCTGGTGATGGTGCTGGTCTGGCGCCTGGTGGACCGTCGCCTGCCGGACAACCTGATGGTCTTCCTGTTCGTCTGCGGTTTCTTCGGCGCGGCGCTCTCGACCCTGGCCGCCGGGGGTGCCGCGGTGGGGCTGATGATGCTAGGTGCCAGCGACGCCCACGCGCTCTACCAGGTGATGGAGTACGCCCGCTTCCTGCCGCTGCTGATGCCCTCGGAGGCCTTCATCACCGGGATGCTGATGGCGATCCTGCTGGTCTATCACCCGAGCTGGGTGGCCACCTTCAACGACCACCGCTATATCGATACGAAATAGCGCCGAGCGCCAGGAAACCCGTCGTCCTGCGGGTGACTCGGCATACCCTTGCTTGGCCGCTTGGTCCCTCGGCGCTACAACTCCAGCGCCAGCTGGCGGCGCTCCGCCTCGGGCTGCAGCCGGGCGCCGACGCCGAGCAGCCGGACCGGCCGGCGGCCGCGCTCCCAGGCCTGCTGCAGCAGGCGAGCGAAGCTCTCCGGACAGGGGGCGAGGCCGCGGCTCTCCAGGGTGGTCAGGCTGAAGTCGTCGAAGCGCACCTTGACCACCAGGCCCGCCAGGGGCGGGTGGCCATGGCGGGCGATGCGCTCCTCCAGCCGCTCGCAGAGCGGCACCAGGGCCTCGCGGCAGTGGGCCAGGTCGGGCAGGTCCCGGGCAAAGGTGGTCTCCACGCTGATCGACTTGCGCTCCCGCTCCACCCTGACCGGCCGCTCGTCGATCCCGCGGCAGAGCTCGAAGAGCCGCCGCCCGAACTTGCCGAACTCCTCGACCAGCCGCTCCAGCGGCACCTCGCGCAGCTGCTCGCAGGTGGTGATCCCCAGGGCATCCAGGCGCGCGCCCGTGGCCGGCCCCACGCCGTGGAGCTTCTTCACCGGCAGGGGGCGCAGGAAGGCGTCCACCCGGGCCGGGGCGATCACCGTCAGGCCGTCGGGCTTCTCCCAGTCGCTGGCGATCTTGGCCAGGAACTTGCTGGGTGCCGCGCCCACCGAGACGGTGATCCCGGTGCGCGCCAGGCACTCCTCCTTGAGCCAGCGGGCCATCCAGGTGGCGCTGCCGGAGAAGCGCTCGACCGCGCTGACGTCCAGGAAGGCCTCGTCCAGGGAGAGCGGCTCCACCAGGGGGGTGAGCTCGTGGAAGATCGCCTGGATCTGCCGCGAGACCTCGCGGTACTTCTCGAAGTCGCCGGGCAGCAGCACCAGCTGGGGGCAGAGGCGCAGGGCCCGGGCCGTGGGCATCGCCGAATGGATGCCGAAGGCCCGGGCAGGATAGTTGCAGGTGGCGATGACCCCGCGCCGCTCGCGGCTGCCGCCGATGGCCAGCGGCACCTCCCGCAGGCGGGGGTCGTCTCGCATCTCCACGGCGGCATAGAAGCAGTCGCAGTCGGCGTGGAGGATCTTGCGCTCAGCCGAGGGCCTGACCATTGCCACCGCGTATCACGCCCACCCCGACGCCCTCGATCTCCAGCGCCTGATGGCGTAGGTCCACCTCGATGGGGGCAAACTCGGCATTCTCGGCGGTCAGGGTGACCCGGTGCCCCTCCCGGTGGAAGCGCTTGACCGTTACCTCGTCTTCCAGGCGTGCCACCACGATCTGCCCGTCGCGGACCCGCTCGGTGCGATGCACCGCCAGCAGGTCGCCCTCCAGGATGCCGACGTCCTTCATCGACAGGCCGCGGACCCGCAGCAGGTAGTCCGCCCGGGGGGTGAAGTACTCCGGGGGCAGCGGGCAGTAGCGGTCGATATGCTCGGCGGCCAGGATCGGGCTGCCGGCGGCTACCTCGCCGATGATCGGCAGCCCCGGCGCCGGGGGGGACTCCTCGCCGCCCTCGGGGGCCTCGGCCTCCTGGGCCGGCAGGCGAATGCCCCGGGAAGTGCCGGCGATCATGCGGATCACCCCCTTGCGCTCCAGGGCGCGCAGGTGCTCCTCGGCGGCATTGGGGGAGCGGAAGCCCAGGGCGCGGGCGATCTCGGCGCGGGTCGGGGGGTAGCCGAGTTCCTGGATGGTCTTGACGATGAAGTCGTAGACATTCTGCTGGCGCTGGGTGAGGGGGCGTGTCATGCGACCTCCTGGAGTCGGGGGGCGATCGAGGATCGCGCATCATGTATTGGTCAAGTATACAGCATGGAAGTTCATCCAGTAAAAGGCGGGGCAAGCCCGATGTTTCAAACGCCGGCAAGGCCCCGGCATTGAGTCGGGTGCGGCGGCTGGCGTAGAATTCGACTACGTTTGAAACAGCTGTTTATAACCGGGACGCCTTAGCTCATGGCCCAGACCGACACCGTCACACGGATTCTCGACACGGCCGAAGTGCTGTTCGCCGAACGCGGCTTCGCCGAGACATCGCTGCGCAACATCACCGGCAAGGCCAAGGTCAACCTGGCGGCGGTCAACTACCACTTCGGCTCCAAGAAGTCGCTGATCCAGGCGGTGTTCGCCCGCTACCTGGACCCCTTCACCGAGCGCTTCCACCGCGCCCTGGACGACCTCGAGGCGCACTACGACGGCCAGGTGATCCCCCTCGAGGAGCTGCTCGAGACCATGGCCCGCACCGTGCTGGAAGTGCCCGCCGAGCGCAACAGCCTCAAGGTCTTCATGAAGCTGCTCGGGCTCGCCTACAGCCAGGCCCAGGGGCACCTGCGCCGCTACATCCAGGAGGAGTACGGCAGCGTCTTCACCCGCTTCACCGAGCTGGTTCGCCAGGCGACCCCGGACCTGCCCGATGCCGAACGCTTCTGGCGGCTGCACTTCATGCTCGGCACCGTGATCTTCACCCTCTCGGGCCTGGATGCCCTGCGCGATATCGCCGAGAAGGACTACGGCGAGCATGTCACCGTGCGCCACCTGATCCGCCGGCTGCGTCCGGTGGTGGTGGCCGCCATGCAGGCGCCGCTGCCGGAGCCCGTCCCGGCCGCCGCCGAGGCGGGCTGATGGCCACCCCCGACCTGACCCGGCTGCCCCCCGAGCGGGGCACCTGGCTGGAGATCGATACCCGCGCCCAGTCGCTGCGGATCCGGGAGGGAGGCGAGGTGGTAGCCGAGTTCCCGGTCTCCACCGGGGTGGCCGGCACGGGGCAGCAGGAGGGGAGCGGCCAGACCCCGCTGGGCTGGCACTATGTGCGCGCCGCCATCGGCGCCGGCCAGCCGCCCGGCACGGTCTTCCGCGGGCGGCGGCCCACCGGCGAGCGCTTCTCGCCGGCGCTCGCCGCCGCCCATCCGGGACGCGACTGGATCCTCACCCGGATCCTCTGGCTCTGCGGCCTGGAGCGGGGCCACAACCGCGGGGGTGACGTCGACTCCCAGCGCCGCTATATCTACCTGCATGGCACGCCGTCCGACGAGCCCATGGGCGAGCCCCGCTCCCACGGCTGCGTTCGCCTGCGCGATGCCGACCTGCTGGCGGTGTTCGACGCCGCGGCCCCCGGCACCCCGGTCTGGCTACACGACTAGGCGGCGGTCGGCGCCTGTCGTCGCAGCGGCCTTTGGTCTAGAATCTGCCCCCTTTCACGCCAAGGAATCCCCCCATGACCCAGACCCTCGGCCCGGTGATGCTGGATCTGGAAGGCCCCCGACTGAGCGCCGACGAGGCCCGCCTGCTGCGGCGCCCCGAGGTCGGTGGCGTGATCCTGTTCGCCCGCAACACCGAGTCGGCCGCCCAGGTGCGCCGGCTGTGCGACGAGATCCGCCGGGTGCGTCCCGAGCTGCTGCTCGCCATCGACCAGGAGGGCGGCCGCGTCCAGCGCCTGCGCGACGGGGTGACCCGCCTGCCGGCCATGGGGCGCCTGGGCCGCGACTATGCCGGCATGCCCGAGGTCACCGTGCGGCGCTGCCGGGATGCCGGCTGGCTGCTGGGCATGGAGATGGCCGCCTGTGGGCTGGACCTCAGCTTCGCCCCGGTGCTCGACGTCGACGTCGGCACCTCCACGGTGATCGGCAACCGCAGCTTCTCGGCCGACCCCCAGGCGGTGACCGCCATGGCCGGCGCCTTCATCGACGGCCTCCATGAGGCCGGCATGGTGGCCGTGGGCAAGCACTTCCCGGGCCACGGCGGAGTGGCCGCCGATTCCCATCATGAGCTGCCGGTGGACCCGCGACCCCTCGACGCGCTGCGCGCCCATGACCTGGTACCCTTCACCCGCCTGGCGGGCCGGCTCGACGGCGTGATGCCCGCCCACGTGGTCTACTCGGCCTTCGATGCGCGCCCGGCCGGCTTCTCGCCGACCTGGCTCGGCCTGCTGCGCCAGAGCCTCGGCTTCAAGGGGGTGATCTTCTCCGACGACCTGAGCATGGCCGGGGCGGCCTCGGCCGGCTCGCCCGGCGAGCGTGCCGAGGCCGCCCTGGCGGCCGGCTGCGACATGCTGCTGGTCTGCAACGACCGCGGCGCGGCCCTCGAGGTGCTGGACGCCTGCCAGGGGCGCGCGGGGGCCCAGCGCCTCTCGCGGCTGCGCTACGGCCGGGCGCGCCCCGACCTCTCGACCCTGGAGGCCCTCTCCCGCTGGCGGCGCGTGCACGCCTGCCTCGAGTCCCTGGCGGCGGACTGAGTCCGCCGCCCGCCCGTTTCCCGACCCACGTTTCTCGACATCCACCACGAGCTGCAACCGATGCCCAAACTCGATCCCGACTTCCACCAGTCCCTCGCCGACATGCGCGAGGTCATGGACCATGCCGACTGCCTGATCGACCAGCAGGCGGTGGAGCGGGCCCTGGACCGCATGGCCGACGAGATCACCCGCGACCTGGGCGACAAGCTGCCGGTCTTCTACTGCGTGATGAACGGCGGCCTGATCACCACCGGCCACCTGCTGACCCGCCTGGGCTTCCCGCTGGAGGTGGACTACCTGCACGCCACCCGCTACCGCGGCGGCCTGCGCGGTGGCGAGCTGTTCTGGCGGGTCTCCCCGGAGATCCCCATGGCGGGGCGCCACGTGGTGATCGTCGACGACATCCTCGATGAGGGCGCCACCCTGGCGGCGATCCTCGACTACTGCCGCGAGGCGGGGGCGGCGAGCATCTCCACCGCGGTGCTGGTCGACAAGCAGCACGACCGCAAGGCGGTGCCCGACCTCAAGGCCGACTACTGCAGCCTGGAGGTCGCCGACCGCTATGTCTTCGGCTTCGGCATGGACTACAAGGGCTACTGGCGCAACGCGCCGGGGATCTTCGCGCCGAAGGGGTTGTAGGCACCTGATAGGTGCCGAAACCGCCATTGGCTGGCGACATCATTGTAGGAGGGAGGCTCTGCCTCGCGACTGGCGCCGTCAGGCGCCCTGGCGACGTTGCCAAGGTGTGAGACCCCGCCGGGAGGCCTGCGGCCTCCATTCGTCGAAGCGTCGAACCGCCGGTGAACCCGGCCTCCTACAGCAGGTACCGGTAGCCACCCACCTTGGTGGTGCATGAAATCAGAAACCCCGCGGGCCCCTAAGGCCTGCGGGGTTTTTTCTGGTTTTTCGCACTCTGGCGTGATCCGGTTTGTAGGAGGGATGCTCCGCATCGCGACTGGCGCCGCCAGGCGCCCTGGCGACGTTGCCAAGGTGTGAGACCCCGCCGGGAGGCCTGCGGCCTCCATCGCCCGGCAGAGCCGGCCTCCTACTTAGTGGCGCTTACGCCAGCCCCAGCTCGTGGGTGGCTTCCTCGCGCATCTTGAACTTCTGGATCTTGCCGGTGACCGTCATCGGGAACTCGTCGACGAACTTCACGTAGCGCGGCACCTTGTAGTGGGCGATCTTGCCCTTGCAGAAGTCCTTGAGCTCGTCGGCGGTCAGCGCCTGGCCCTCGGCCAGCTTGACCCAGGCCATCACCTCCTCGCCGTACTTCTCGTCGGGCACGCCGATCACCTGCACGTCGGAGATGGCCGGGTGGGTGTAGAGGAAGTCCTCGATCTCGCGCGGGTAGATGTTCTCGCCGCCGCGGATGATCATGTCCTTGATCCGGCCGACGATGGCGATGTAGCCGTCCTCGTCCATGGTCGCCAGGTCACCGGTGTGCATCCAGCCGGCGCTGTCGATGGCCTTGTCGGTGGCCTCCGGGTTGTTCCAGTAGCCGAGCATCACGCTGTAGCCGCGGGTGCAGAGCTCGCCGGTCTCGCCGCGGGGCACCACGGCGCCGGTCTCCGGGCTCACCAGCTTCACCTCCAGGTGGGGGTGGATGGTGCCGACGGTGGTCACGCGCTTCTCCAGCGGCGCATTGGTCTGGGTCTGGGTGCTGACCGGGCTGGTCTCGGTCATGCCGTAGCAGATGGTGACGTCCTGCATGTTCATGCGGTCGATCACCTTGCGCATCACCTCGATGGGGCAGATGGAGCCCGCCATGATGCCGGTGCGCAGGTGGGAGAGGTCGAAGCGCTCGAACTCCGGGTGCTCCAGCTCGGCGATGAACATGGTGGGCACGCCGTAGAGGGTGGTGGCCTTCTCCTCGGAGACCGCGGTCAGGGTCTGCTCGGGGTCGAAGCCGTCGCCCGGGTAGATCATGGTGGCGCCGTGGGTGACGCAGCCGAGGTTGCCCATCACCATGCCGAAGCAGTGGTAGAGCGGCACCGGGATCACCATGCGGTCCTTCTCGGTGAGCGCCATGGTGCGCGCCACGAAGAAGCCGTTGTTGAGGATGTTGTGGTGGGAGAGGGTGGCCCCCTTGGGCGCGCCGGTGGTGCCGGAGGTGTACTGGATGTTGATCGGGTCATCGAACTGCAGGGTCGCCTGCACCTCGGCCAGGTGCTCCGCGGAGACCTCGTCGGCGTGGGCCAGCATCGAGGGCCAGGTGAACATGCCGGTCAGGGCACGGTCGGCGTCCAGGCAGACCACCCGCTTGAGCTCGGGGAGCCTGGCGCTCCTGAAGGTGCCGGGGCCGCCGTCGCGCAGCTCGGGCGCCAGCTCGGCCAGCGTCGCCACGTAGTCGGAGGTCTTGAACTTGCCCTGCAGGATCAGCGTCGAGGTACCGGACTGCTTGAGGGCGTACTCCAGCTCATGGGTGCGGTAGCTGGGGTTGATGTTGACCAGGATGGCACCGATCTTCGCCGTGGCGAACTGGGTGATGGTCCACTCGGCGCAGTTGGGTGACCAGATGCCGACCCGCTCGCCCTGTTTCACGCCCAGGGCGAGCATGGCGCGGGCGGCCTCGTCCACGGCGGCCTGCAGCGACTTCCAGGTGTAGCGCAGCCCCTGGTGGCGGCTGATCAGGGCCTCGCCATCGGGGAAGCGGGCCACGGTATCGTCGAAGCAGTCGCCGATGGTCTGGCCCTTCAGGGGCATGTCGCTGGTGCCGCTGACGTAGCTGATCGGAGTATGTTGGCGTGTCATGGTTTCCCGTCTCTTGTTGTTGCAGAAGGTGGCCGAACTGAGGGTGCAACCCGGTCATGGTGCCTGCCGATCCCCCGTGGTGTCGTCGGGCATCGATGCCGGCGACGGCAGGGGGTGTCCCGGCTCAGTCCCCGGGCGGCTCCCCCTTGAGACTCTCCAGCACATCGCGGGCGCGGCTTTCGACATCGTCGAGTTCGCGATGCATCAGCCGGATATCCTCGAGCTGACGCTCGAGGTTGGCCCGCTTGTCGGCGAGGATCTCGAGAAGACGCTGCAGCTGGCGCGCGTTGCCGTCGGGCATGGCGTCGTACATCTCCACCACCTCGCGGATCTCGGCCAGCGAGAAGCCCAACCGCTTGCCGCGCAGGGTCAGCTTCAGCCGCACCCGGTCCTTCTCGCGGTAGATGCGGGTCTGGCCGCGGCGCTGGGGAGCCAGCAGCCCCTCCTGCTCGTAGAAGCGGATGGTGCGCGGCGTCACCTCGAACATCTTGGCCAGCTCGCCGATCGAATAGGTGCGGCGCTGACGGGGCAGGCCGCCGGCGGCAGGGGCCGGAGTGTCCGCTGTGCGCTGGGTCATGGGCGTCTTCCTCATTGTTCTTGCGGGGCCGTGGCTGCGCAGCGGAGCGCAGGCCAGCCGCCTGATGGCAACACTAGCCGAGGTTTACGTTAACGTAAAGTGCTTGTTCGACCATGGGGTGATGTGGGATAAACCTAGCAAGTGCTAGGTTGGTACCCATGCGGGTCGCCGACCCCGCGTCAGCACGCGACCAACAACAATCCCAGCCACGCGAGACGAGGATACCGCCATGGATTTTGCCTTGACCGACGACCAGAAGGCCCTGGTCCAGGCCGCCGCCGACTTCAGCCGGGCCGAGCTGGCCGACCACGCCGCCGAGTGGGACGCCACCTCCCACTTCCCCCTGGAGGTGATCCGCCGCGCCGGCGAGACCGGCTTTCTCGGCATCTACACCCCCGAGGAGCACGGCGGGCTCGGGCTCTCGCGCCTCGACGCCTCGCTGATCTTCGAGCAGCTCGCCCAGGGCTGCGTGGCCACCACCGCCTATCTCACCATCCACAACATGGTGACCTGGATGATCGCGACCTGGGGCGACGACGCCCTGCGCGAGGCCTGGGTCCCCGCCATGGTAACCGGCGAGGTGCTCGGCTCCTACTGCCTGACCGAGCCCGGTGCCGGTTCCGACGCCGCCAGCCTGCGCACCAGGGCCGTCCGAGACGGTGATGACTATGTCATCAGCGGTTCCAAGATGTTCATCTCCGGCGCCGGCGCCACCGAGGTGCTGGTGGTGATGGCGCGCACCGGCGAGCCGGACAGCGGCGCCGGCGGCGTCTCGGCCATCGTGGTGCCGGCCGATGCCGCGGGCATCGAGTACGGCAAGAACGAGGAGAAGATGGGCTGGAAGAGCCAGCCCACCCGCCTGGTCAGCTTCGACGGCGTGCGGGTGCCGGTGACGAATCGCCTGGGCGCCGAGGGCGAGGGCTTCAAGTTCGCCATGAAGGGGCTCGACGGCGGGCGCCTCAACATCGCCAGCTGCTCGCTCGGCGCGGCCCAGCAGGCCCTGACCCTCTCCCGCGACTACCTGGGCGAGCGCAAGCAGTTCGGGCGCGAACTCGGCCAGTTCCAGGCGCTGCAGTTCAAGCTCGCCGACATGGCCAGCGACCTGACCGCGGCGCGGCTGATGGTGCGCCATGCCGCCTGGCGCCTGGACCAGAACGACCCCGAGGCCACCGCCCACTGCGCCATGGCCAAGCGCTTCGCCACCGACGTGGGCTTCCAGGTCTGCAACGAGGCCCTGCAGCTGCATGGCGGCTATGGTTATATCCGCGAATACCCGCTGGAGCGGCTGGTCCGCGACACCCGGGTGCACCAGATCCTCGAGGGCACCAACGAGATCATGAGGGTGATCGTCGCCCGGCGCCTGCTCGCCGACGGCGTGATCGAGTCGCTCCAGTAACCGGACCCGCTTACCGACCAGGAGACCCATCGATGTCGGATCTTCCCGTGCTCTTCGACGAGCTTCCCACCCGTGACGGTGGCCGCATCGGCGTGGCCACCCTCAACGCGCCGCGCGCCCTCAACGCCCTCTCCCTGGAGATGATCCGCCAGCTCGAGGCCAAGCTGGAGGCCTGGGCGGTGGACCGCAGCATCGTCGCGGTGTGGCTCGACGGCAGCGGCGACAAGGCGTTCTGCGCCGGCGGCGACGTGGTGGCCCTCTACCGCTCGCTGACCGAGGAGGGCGAGAATCGCGGTGCCGGCCGCGACAGCCTGCTCGCCGAGACCTACTTCACCGCCGAGTACCACCTCGACTACCGCATCCACACCTATCCCAAGCCGCTGATGGTCTGGGGCGACGGCATCGTCATGGGCGGCGGCCTGGGGCTGATGGCCGGTGGCTTCCAGCGCCTGGTCACCGAGACCACCCGCATCGCCATGCCGGAGATCACCATCGGCCTCTACCCGGATATCGGCGCGAGCTGGTTCCTCAACCGCATGCCCACCGGCGTGGGCGCCTACCTGGGCCTCACCGGGGCCCAGCTCAACGCCTGCGACGCCCTGGACCTGGGGCTTGCCGACCGCTTCATCCCGCGCGAGCGCCGCGAGGCGCTGCTCGGCGCCCTGGAGGAGGCGGAGTACGGCGACCGCAGCCCGCGGGCCCTGCGCGGTGCCGTGCAGCGGGTGCTCGACGCCCATGAGGACCGCACCGCCGTGCCCGAGGGGCAGGTGATGCCGCGGCTGGACCGCATCCAGGCGCTGGTCGGCCATGTCGACCCGGCCACCGCCGTGCGGCGCATCCTCGCCGACGACAGCGACGATGCGTGGCTGGCCGCCAACCGCGCGCGGCTGGCGACCGGCTGCCCGATGACCGCCCACCTGGTGTGGCGCATGCTCGACCGCCACGCCCACACCAGCCTGGCCGACGCCTTCCGCGACGAGCTGGCGCTGTCGGTGCAGTGCTGCCGCCTGGGGGACTTCCCCGAAGGCGTGCGGGCGCTGCTGATCGACAAGGACAAGTCGCCCCGCTGGAGCCATGCGGACGTCGACAGCGTACCCGAGGAGGCGATCCAGGCGCTGTTCGTCTCGCCCTGGAGCGACGAGGCCCACCCGCTGCGCGACCTCGGCTGGGGCCATCGCGTAGGGTAATCAACCGGAACAACCACAACACGACGAGGAGCCACTCATGAACATCGCCTTTATCGGCCTCGGCAACATGGGCGCGCCCATGGCCAGCAACCTGGTCAAGGCCGGCCACAGCGTCACCGTCTTCGACCTGGTGGAGAGCGCCATCCAGGCCCTCGAGAGCGAGGGCGCCAGCCGCGCCGAGAGCGCCGAGGCCGCCGCCCGCGGCGTCGAAGTGATCATCTCCATGCTGCCCGCCGGTGCCCACGTCAAGGGGCTCTACCTGGGTCGCGACGGCGCCCCGGGCCTGCTCGACGTCCTCGACGGCAAGCCGCTGCTCATCGACGCCTCCACCATCTCGCCGGACGACGCCCGCACCGTGGGTGCGGCGGCGGCCGAGCGGGGCCTGAGCTACCTGGACGCGCCGGTCTCCGGCGGCGTGGGCGGCGCCAGGGCCGGCACCCTGACCTTCATCGTCGGCGGCGATGCGGCCGGCTTCGAGCAGGCCAGGCCGGTGCTGGAGGCCATGGGCAAGAACATCTTCCACGCCGGCGAGACCGGGGCGGGGCAGGTGGCCAAGATCTGCAACAACATGCTGCTCGGCATCCTGATGAGCGGCACCGCCGAGGCGCTGGCGCTGGGCGTGAAGAACGGCATGGACCCGGCGGTGCTCTCCGAGATCATGAAGCAGAGCAGCGGCGGCAACTGGGCGCTCAACGTCTACAACCCCTGGCCCGGCGTGATGGAGGGCTCCGCGGCCTCCCGCGACTACCAGGGCGGCTTCCTCACCGACCTGATGGCCAAGGACCTGGGGCTTGCCTGGGAACTGGCGCTGGGCTCGAAATCCTCGGTGCCCATGGGCTCCCAGGCGCGCAACCTCTTCGCCCTGCACAGCGCCCAGGGCCACGGTGGCCTGGACTTCTCCAGCATCCAGAAGCTATACCGCGCCGGGGAATAGGTTAGCGTCCTACACGTAGCTGGCGAAAACGGGCACAATCCAGTGCCCGTTCTTCGTCGAGAGCCTCCATGCCGTCGCCGTCCTCCACTGCCTCCGCCCCGCGCCGCCCCATGCGGCGCGAGCTGCTGGAAGGGCCGATCGCCCTGACCCTGCTGCGCAAGACCCTGCCGGTCATCGGCGGCATGATCGCCATGATGAGCTTCAACCTGGTGGACACCTGGTTCATCTCGCGGCTCGGCACCGAGCCGCTGGCGGCGGTCTCCTTCACCTTCCCGGTGGTCTTCACCGTGATCAGCCTGGCCATCGGCATGGGCATCGGCACCTCGGCGGTGGTGGCCCGGCGGCTGGGGCAGGGCGACCTGGAGGCGGTTCGCCGCCGGGCCACCGACGCCGGCCTGCTGGCGCTGGCGGTGGGACTGGTCATGACGCTGCTCGGCCTTGCCACCCTGGAGCCGCTCTTCCGGCTGCTCGGCGCCGACGACACCCTGATGCCGCATATCCGCGACTACATGGGCATCTGGTACCTGGGGGCGGCGGCGGTCATCGTCCCGCGGGTGCTCAACAGCATCCTGCGCGCCCATGGCAACACCGTCACCCAGGGGCTGATGATGGCGCTCGCCGCCGGGGTCAACGTGCTGCTGGACTGGTGGCTGATCTTCGGCGTGGGGCCCTTCCCGGCCATGGGCGTCGCCGGAGCGGCGCTCGCCACCGTGCTGAGCTGGGGCCTGATGGCGGTGGCCCTGGCCTTCCAGCGGGAGCTGCGCGAGCTCTTCGACCCGGCCGGCCTGACCTGGCGGGGGCTGCTCGCCTCCTGGCAGGAGCTCGGCCGCATCGCCGGGCCCGCCGCGATCACCAGCGTCTTCACCCCCATCGCCATGGGGCTGCTGACCCGTATCGTCGCCGGCCACGGCCACGACGCCGTGGCCGGCTTCGGCGTCGGTACGCGCATCGAGGCCATCGCCCAGATCGCCGTGCTGGGGCTCTCCATGACCCTCTCGCCGCTGGTCAGCCAGAACGCCGGCGCCGGCCAGCACGAGCGGGTGCGCCGCGCGATCTTCGGCTGCTTCGCCTTCGTGCTGGCCTGGCAGCTGCTGGTGTGGGGCCTGCTGCAGGCGCTGGCCCCCTGGCTGGTGGCGGGCTATGCCGAGCGCGAGGCGGTGGGGGAGGTGCTGCGCAGCTTCCTGTGGCTGGTGCCGCTGGGGCTCGGCGCCCAGGGAGTGGTGATCCTGGCGGTGTCGTCGTGCAACGCCCTGCACCGCCCGGCCCGGGCCATGCGGCTCTCGGTGGTGCGGCTGTTCGTGCTCAGCGTGCCGCTGGCCTGGCTCGGCGGGCGGCTCGCCGGCACCACCGGCATCTTCGCCGGCATGCTCGCTGCCAACCTGCTGATGGCGCTGGTGGCCGGGTGGCAGATCCGCCGGGTGCTGGCGCGCTACCGCTGAGGTTTTCGTCGACGGGACTTGGCAGGCGGGGTTCCTTGGTCTACATTTGATAAAAATGTAGACATTATTCCGGACACGCCACCCTGGAGCCCACCCCATGAGCCAGATCACCCCCGTCACCTGGGAAGACCCCTTCCGCCTGATCGACCAGCTCAGCGAAGACGAGCGCATGGTCCACCAGACCGCCCACGACTACTGCCAGGAGAAGCTCCTGCCGCGGGTGCTGGAGGCCAACCGCCACGAGATCTTCCATCGCGAGATCATGAACGAGATGGGCGAGCTCGGCCTGCTGGGTTCCACCATCGACGGCTACGGCTGCGCCGGCCTCAACTACGTCAGCTACGGCCTGGTCGCCCGCGAGGTGGAGCGGGTCGACTCCGGTTACCGCAGCGCCATGAGCGTGCAGTCGAGCCTGGTGATGTACCCCATCCACGCCTTCGGCAGCGAGGCCCAGCGCGAGAAGTACCTGCCGAAGCTGGCCACCGGCGAGTGGGTCGGCTGCTTCGGCCTCACCGAGCCCGACCACGGCTCCGACCCGGGCGGCATGGCGACCCGCGCCACCCGCACCGAGAATGGCTGGCGCCTCAACGGCACCAAGACCTGGATCACCAACTCGCCCATCGCCGACGTCTTCGTGATCTGGGCCAAGGACGACGAGGGGGTGATCAACGGCTTCATTCTCGAGAAGGGCATGAAGGGGCTCTCCGCGCCCAAGATCGAGGGCAAGTTCAGCCTGCGCGCCTCCATCACCGGCCAGATCGCCATGCAGGACGTGGAGGTCTCCGACGAGCAGCGGCTGCCCAACGTTACCGGCCTGAAGGGCCCGTTCTCCTGCCTCAACCGCGCCCGCTACGGCATCGCCTGGGGCGCCATGGGCGCCGCCGAGGCGTGCTGGCATGCGGGGCGCGACTACACCCTGGAGCGCAAGCAGTTCGGCCGCCCGCTGGCCGCCAACCAGCTGATCCAGAAGAAGCTGGCCGACATGCAGACCGAGATCGCCCTGGGCCTGCAGGCCGCGCTGCGCGTGGGCCGCATGATCGACGATGGCCAGCTGGTGCCCGAGGCGATCTCGCTGATCAAGCGCAACAACTGCGGCAAGGCCCTGGACATCGCCCGGGTGGCCCGCGACATGCACGGCGGCAACGGCATCAGCGACGAGTACCACGTGATCCGTCACGTCATGAATCTGGAGGCCGTCAACACCTACGAGGGGACCCATGATGTCCACGCGCTGATCCTCGGTCGCGCCCAGACCGGCCTCCAAGCCTTTACCGGTTGATAAAAAGCTGATGAAAACGCGGGGCGCCGGGGGCAGGGCGTAGAGGAGGTCCGAGGACCATGGATGGCCGAGGTAGCGTACAGGGACGTATTCACAGCGCCTCCTCGACGCCCTGCCGCCGGGTCAGCCCCGAGTGGTGCCACTATCGGCACACGGTAGCAAGGAGCTCAAGATGAGCGGACCGCTTGAGGGCATCACGGTGCTCGACATGTCGCGGGTGCTGGCCGGCCCCTGGGCCGGCCAGCTGCTCGCCGACCTGGGCGCCCGGGTGATCAAGATCGAGCACCCCGAGCGCGGCGACGACACTCGCGGCTGGGGGCCGCCGTGGCTCGCCGAGGCGGATCGGGTGGAGAAGGTCGCCGCCTACTACCTCTGCGCCAACCGCGGCAAGCAGTCGCTGGCCGTGGACATCGCCGCCGAGGAGGGGCAGGCGCTGATCCGCCGCCTGGCCGAGGGCGCCGATATCCTGCTGGAGAACTTCAAGGTCGGCGGGCTCGAGAAGTACGGCCTCGACTACGCGAGTCTCAGGGCCCTCAACCCGCGGCTGATCGGCTGCTCCATCACCGGCTTCGGCCAGGACGGCCCCTACGCCCACCGCGCCGGCTACGACTTCATGATCCAGGCCATGGGCGGGCTGATGAGCCTCTCCGGCGAGGCCGACGGCATGCCGATGAAGACCGGCGTGGCGATCACCGACGTGATGACCGGGCTCTACGCCACCGTAGGGGTGCTGGCGGCGCTGCAGGAGCGGGCGCGTACCGGCGTGGGGCGGCACGTGGACGTGGCGCTGCTCGACGTCCAGGTGGCCACCCTGGCCAACCAGGCCCTCAACGCCCTGGTGTCGGGCCGTGACCCCGAGCGTCACGGCAACGCCCACCCCAATATCGTGCCCTACCAGGCCTTCGCCTGTGCCGATGGCCACCTGGTCCTCACCGTGGGCAACGACGCCCAGTTCGCCCGTTTCGCCGCGCTGCTCGGCCATCCGGAGTGGGCCGAGGACCCGGCCTACGCCACCAACGCGGCGCGGGTCGGCAACCGCCAGGTGCTGGTGCCGATGATCCAGGCGATCCTCATGTCCCGTTCGCGGGACGAATGGCTCGCCGAGCTGGAAGCGCGCGGCATCCCCGCGGGGCCGATCAACACCCTCACCGAGGTGTTCGACGACCCCCAGGTGCAGCATCGCCGGCTGCACCGCCAGCTGACGCGGGGCGAGCTCGAGGTGCCCCAGGTGGCCAACCCGCTGCGCTTCGACGGTGACTCCGCCACCAGCGAGGTGGCCCCGCCACGCCTCGGCCAGGACAGCGACGCGATCCTCGCCGAGATGGGCCTGACGCCGGACGATATCGCCAGGTTACGGAAGGCCGGAGTAGTGAAATGAGGTCAGCCGATACCTGTAGGAGGGCAGCTCCGCTGCGCGACTGGCGCCGATCAGGCGCCCGGCGGTGTGCCCGTGGTTAGTTAGCCATCGCCGGGAGGCCTGCGGCCTCCATCGCCCAGCAGAGCTGGCCTCCTACAACCCGGCGCTTACCGCGGCGAAAACCGCCGCTTCAGCCCCACCTCGGCGATCATCCGGGTGGAGATCTCCTCCACCGAGAAGCGGGTGGTGTCGATGAAGGGGATATGCATCTGGCGGTAGAGGCCCTCGGCCTGGCCCACCTCCTGGACGCACTGGTCCATGGAGCTGTAGCGGCTGTTGGGCCGGCGCTCGTGGCGGATCGCCGCCAGCCGGCGCGGGTCGATGGTCAGGCCGAACAGCTTGTGGCGGTGGGCGGCCAGGGCGCGGGGCAGCTTGAGCGAGCCATCCTCGTCCAGGTCGTCCTCGGTGAGCGGGTAGTTGGCCGCCCGGATGCCGAACTGCAGGGCCAGGTAGAGCGAGGTCGGGGTCTTGCCGCAGCGCGAGACGCCGATCAGGATCACGTCGGCCTTGTCGTACTGGTGGGTGCGGGCGCCGTCGTCGTTGTCCAGGGCGAAGTGCACCGAGTGGATGCGGTCCATGTAGACCTCATCCTTGCCGATGGAGTGGGTGCGCCCCACGGTGTAGCTGGAGTGGGTCGCCAGCTCCTGCTCCAGGGGCTCGAGGAAGGTCGAGAAGATGTCGATCTTGAAGCCCTCGGCCTCGCGGATCACCTGGCGGATCGCGCCGTCGACGATGGTATCGATGATGATCGGCTGCTCGCCGTCGCTCACCGCGGCGCCGTTGATCACCTGCACCAGGTCGTGGGCCTTCTCCACCGTGTCGATGTAGGGCTTGGTCAGCATGCGGATCTCGACGTTCTCGAACTGGGCCAGCAGGCTGCGGCCCAGGCTCTCGGCGGTGATGCCGGTGCCGTCGGAGATGAAGAAGGCGGTACGGGTCATGGCGGTGTCGCTGTCGGCTGGGAAAGGGATCCCCCATTGTCGATGCCTGTCCGCCCGGCGACAAGCCGCAGGATCCTCGACGCTGGACGCCCGATGACTACAGAAATGCGGCAATTCCCCGGATTGTTGTAAAAATCCTCCAGTGACTTCGATGTTAGACCAATGGCGAATATGGTCGGCCGCTGTTAGAGTCGCGACCATCCCTTCATGCCCGTGCGCAGGACATCGTCAACCGGCATGAAGCCCCATCGTCGATATACTGGGAGGTCACGTGGACGATTACATTCTGTGGTTCGATCAGCTGGGCATGGACGACGTCGACCGGGTCGGGGGCAAGAACGCCTCCCTCGGCGAGATGATCTCCAACCTCTCCGGTGCCGGGGTGACCGTTCCCGGTGGCTTCGCGACCACCGCCCACGCCTACCGCGAGTTCCTCTCCCACGAGGGGCTCAACGACCGGATCAACCAGGCGCTGGCCCGGCTCGACGTCGATGACGTGGGCGAGCTGGCCCGCGTCGGTGCCGAGATCCGCCAGTGGGTCATCGACACCCCGCTGCCGCCCACCTTCGAGCAGCACCTGCGCACCGCCTACGACCAGCTGCTTGCCCAGCACCCCAACCTCAAGGTCGCCGTGCGCTCCTCGGCCACCGCCGAGGACCTGCCGGACGCCTCCTTCGCCGGCCAGCAGGAGACCTTCCTCAACATCGAGGGCTTCGACAACATCAAGCGCGCCGTGCACGAGGTGTTCGCCTCGCTGTTCAACGACCGCGCCATCTCCTACCGCGTGCACCGCGGCTACGCCCACGAGAACGTGGCCCTCTCGGCCGGCGTACAGAAGATGGTGCGCTCCGAGACCGGCGCCTCCGGCGTGATGTTCACCCTGGACACCGAGTCCGGCTACCGCGATGCGGTCTTCGTCACCGCCTCCTGGGGGCTGGGCGAGACGGTGGTGCAGGGCGCGGTGAACCCTGACGAGTTCTACGTCCACAAGCCGACGCTCGCCGCCGGCCGCCCCGCCGTGCTGCGCCGCAACCTGGGCTCCAAGCTGATCAAGATGGTCTACGGCCAGGAGGCCAGCGCCGGCAAGTCCGTGGAGACCGTGGACGTCCCGCTCAAGGAGCGCGGCCGCTTCTGCATCAACGACGAGCAGGTGATGGCCCTGGCCCGCCAGGCGGTGACCATCGAGCAGCACTATCAGCGTCCCATGGACATCGAGTGGGCCCTGGACGGCGACGACGGCGAGCTCTACATCGTCCAGGCGCGTCCCGAGACCGTGGTCTCCCAGCAGGAGGGCGGCAAGCTCGAGCGCTTCCAGCTCAAGGAGAAGGGCCGCACCCTGGTGGCCGGCCGTGCCATCGGCCAGCGCATCGGCCAGGGCGCGGTCAAGGTGGTCTTCTCCCCGGACGATATGGACAAGGTCAAGCCCGGCGACGTGCTGGTCACCGACATGACCGACCCCGATTGGGAGCCGATCATGAAGCGCGCCTCGGCCATCGTCACCAACCGCGGCGGCCGGACCTGCCACGCGGCGATCATCGCCCGCGAGCTCGGCATCCCGGCGGTGGTAGGCTGCGGCGACGCCACCGAGGTGCTGGCCGACGGCCGCGACGTCACCGTCTCCTGTGCCGAGGGCGACACCGGCCACGTCTACGAGGGGCTGCTGGAGTTCGACCGCCGGGTGACCAGCGTCGACGCCATGCCCGAGATCCCCTTCAAGATCATGATGAACGTCGGCAACCCCGACCGCGCCTTCGGCTTCGCCAGCCTGCCCAACGCCGGCGTCGGCCTGGCGCGCCTGGAGTTCATCATCAACCGCATGATCGGCGTGCACCCCAAGGCGCTGCTCGAGTACGACACCCTGCCCGCCGACCTGCAGCAGACCATCGACCTGCGCACCGCCGGCTACGCCAGCCCGGTGGACTTCTACGTCGACAAGCTGGTCGAGGGCATCTCCACCCTGGCCGCCGCCTTCCACCCCCAGCCGGTCATCGTGCGCCTGTCGGACTTCAAGTCCAACGAGTACGAGAACCTGATCGGCGGCAAGCTCTACGAGCCCGGCGAGGAGAACCCGATGCTGGGCTTCCGCGGCGCCGCGCGCTACATCTCCGACTCCTTCCGCCCCTGCTTCGAGCTGGAGTGCCGGGCGCTCAAGCGGGTCCGCGAGGAGATGGGCCTGGACAACGTCGAGATCATGGTGCCCTTCGTGCGCACCACCGACGAGGCCCGCGAGGTGGTCGAACTGCTCGCCGCCAATGGCCTGAAGCGCGGCGACAACGGGCTCAGGGTGATCATGATGTGCGAGCTGCCGGCCAACGCCCTGCTGGCCGACGAGTTCCTCGAGCACTTCGACGGCTTCTCCATCGGCTCCAACGACCTGACCCAGCTCACCCTGGGCCTGGATCGCGACTCCGGCATCGTCGCCCACCTGTTCGACGAGCGGAACCCGGCCGTCAAGAAGCTGCTGGCCATGGCCATCCAGGCCTGCCGCGCCCAGGGCAAGTACATCGGCATCTGCGGGCAGGGCCCGTCGGATCACCCGGACCTGGCCAAGTGGCTGATGGAGCAGGGCATCGACTCGGTGTCGCTCAACCCGGATGCCGTGCTCGAGACCTGGTTCATGCTGGCCGGCGAAACGCTGGGCTAAGGCGATTGGCGGCAACGTCGGCTGACACCGCCTGAGACTGCCTTGTAGGAGGGCAGCTCCGCTGCGCGACTGGCGCCGCCAGGCGTCCGGCGGGTGGCTCGAACGTGTGGAGACCCCACGGGGAGACATTCGGTTTCCATCGCCCAACGAGCTTGCCTCTCACCATAAAGGCGCCCGGTCGACCCCCGTCGGCCGGGCGCCTTTCGTCTATGCTGTCAGACTCCCCCACGCGATTCACAGCGACGATTCACCGCGTCGATTCACAGTGACAAGGAGCCTGTCCCATGACCGTTTCGCCCGCCGTTCCCTTCCGCCGCCGCCTGCTGGTCCCGCTCACCGCCGCGCTGATGCTCGGCCTGCCCCTCGCGGCCCAGGCCGAGGTCGCCTTCCAGTACGACATCCCGGCCATCGCCCCGGAGGTCAGCTCCGGCAGCGAGGAGAAGCCCGGCTGGGCCACCGAGCGCTTCGCCGTGGCCGCCGCCAACCCGCTGGCCACCGACGCCGGCTACCAGGTGCTCAAGGCGGGAGGCAGCGCCATCGATGCCGCCATCGCCGTGCAGATGGTGCTGACCCTGGTGGAGCCCCAGTCCAGCGGCATCGGCGGCGGGGCCTTCCTGATGCACTACGACGGCGAAGAGGTCACCGCCTTCGACGGCCGCGAGACGGCGCCGTCCGCGGTGGACGGCGAGCTCTTCCTCGACGAGGAGGGCGAGCCGCTGGCCTTCATGGATGCCGCCGCCAGCGGCCTCTCGGTGGGCGTGCCGGGCACGGTGCGCATGCTGGAGATGGCCCACGAGGCGCATGGCCGGCTGCCCTGGGCCGAGCTGTTCGGCCCGGCGATCACCCTGGCCGAGCAGGGCTTCGCCGTCAGCCCCCGGCTGCATGCCAGCCTGGCCGGCGAGGAGCGGCTGCGCGACGACCCGCTGGGCGGGACCTTCTACTACGACGAGGAGGGCCAGCCCCTGGCGGAGGGCCACCAGCTCAAGAACCCGGCGCTCGGGGCGATCCTGCGCCAGATCGCCGAGCAGGGCAGCTCGGCGCTGCACACCGGCGATATCGCCAAGGACCTGGCCTTCCGCGTGCAGGAGCATCACCAGCGGCCCGGGGCGCTCAGCGTGGAGGACCTGGCCGGCTATGCGGCCCGGCAGCGCGACCCGATCTGCACCGATTGGAAGTTCTGGCGGGTCTGCGGCTTCCCGCCGCCCTCGTCGGGTCACCTCACCGTGATGCAGATCCTCGGCATCCTCCATGCGCTGCCGGATGTGGAGGAGCCGGTGGCCGACGGGATCCCGAGCGAGGCCTGGCTGCACGGGTTCCTCGAGGCCGCGCGGCTGGCCTTCGCCGACCGCGGCCGCTACATCGCCGACCCCGACTTCGTCGAGGCCCCGGGCGGCGACTGGTCGGTGATGCTCGATCCCGACTACCTGGCCCTGCGCGCCGACCTGGTCGGCGAGGAGAGCCTGGGCAGCGGCGGCGCCCAGGCGGGCAACCCCGGTGCGCTCGCCACCGCCTGGGGGCAGCACCCCGACCAGCCCGAGTACGGCACCAGCCACATCAGCATCATCGACGAGGAGGGCAACGCCATCGCCATGACCACCACCATCGAGTCGGCCTTCGGCTCGCGGATCCTCGCCGATGGCGGCACCGGCCTGCCGGGTGGCTACCTGCTCAACAACGAGCTCACCGACTTCTCCTTCACCCCGGAGGACGAGGCGGGCAACCCCATCGCCAACCGGGTGGAGGCCGGCAAGCGGCCGCGCTCCAGCATGAGCCCGACCCTGGTGTTCGACCGCGACAGCGGTGACCTGGTGGCGAGCCTCGGCTCGCCGGGCGGCGCGGCGATCATCCACTACACCGCCAAGGCGCTGGTGGCCATGCTCGACTGGGGCCTGGACGCCCAGGAGGCCCTGGACCTGCCCCACGCCATTACCCTGGGCGGGCCGGTGTTCCTGGAGGAGGGACGCTTCCCCGCCGCGACCCTGGAGGCCCTGGCCGCCCGCGGTCACGAGGTCAGCGAGCGCGAGCTGGTGAGCGGCCTGCAGGCGCTGCAGGTCACCGAGGAGGGCTTCTTCGGCGGCGCCGACCCGCGCCGTGAAGGGGTGGTGATGGGGGAGTAGCGCTGCGGGCTGCCCGGGCAACTGTTGGTTCTGGTGGGAGCCCGGCTCCGCCGGGCGAAGGTGGTGTTGGCTTTGCTGGCTTGCTTTTCTCACCTTGGCAACTCATTCATCGCCCGATAAATCGGGCTCCCACCAGTAGGGCCATGTCTCGGTGGAGTGAAAAAGCCACGGGTGGTTCGGCTTCTGGTGGGAGCCCGGCTCCGCCGGGCGATGGATGGTGCCACTGGTGCCTGGCTTGGCCACTGTCTCTGGCTCCACTGGTGGGAGCCCGGGTCCCCCGGGCGATTGGCGGAGTTGGTACCGGTGGTTGCTGTCACCATACGCTGCTAACTCAGCCAATCGCCGAAATGTCGGACCACCGCTAAATCGGGCTCCCACCAGTATCAGAAAGCCCTGGTGGTTAGCTCTCACCTTCAACTCCTCAGCCAGTTCCTCAGCTTCACCAGCAGCAGGCCGCCGTCGCTGAGCTCGCGGCGGTCCTCGATCAGCTCGGCCAGCAGGTCGGGGCGGTCGGTGATGATGGCGTCCACCCCCAGGTCGATGAGCTGCGACATGCGTGCCCGGTCGTTGATGGTCCAGGCATGCACCTCGTAGCCGTAGTGGCGGGCCAGGCGGATCTCGTTGTCGCTGATGCGGTTGTGGCGCAGGCCCAGGGCATCGAAGCCGCGGCGGTCCAGGGTGCCGGGCAGCACCAGCTGGGCCAGTAGGGTCACGCGCAGTCCCGGCTCGCGGGCCTTGGCCTCCCGGGCCAGGGTCGGCGACATGGTCGCCAGGCGGGTCTCGCCGATCACCTCCGGCTCGCCGCAGGCCTCGGCCGCGGCCACGTCGTCGGCCGCCTCCCGGCAGGCCCGGCGCAGGCGGGCCTCCTCCTCCAGGGTGGCGATCACCGCCTCCACCAGCGCCACCTCCCGGCCTGGGTCCGGCTTCATGTCGATCATCAGCGCGCTGCGGCCGCGCACCGCCACCAACGCCTCGTCCAGCCCGGCGATCCCCTCGCCGACGAAGGCGTCGCCGAACCAGCTGCCCACGTCGAAGGCGGCCAGCTCCTCGCGGGTCAGCTCGCCGAGGCGGCGCGGGTCGCCGGTCAGCCGGGCGAGGCTGCGGTCGTGGAAGAGCACCACCTGGTCGTCGGCGGTCAGCCGCACGTCAAGCTCCACGTAGTGGGCGCCGTCCTCGAGGGCGCGCCGCACCGCCGGCAGGGTGTTCTCCGGGGCGACCATGGAGCTACCCCGGTGGGCGATGATCGTCACCTCGTCGCGCAGCTCGAAGCTGTTGACGATCAGCCACGCCTGGGCCAGCGCGAAGCCCACTACCCCCAGCTCCACCGCCCAGGCCAGCCGTCCCGGGTGGGCGTCCGCCGGCGGCGCGGCGGGTCGCGGCTCGCGGTGGGCCAGGCGCAGGTAGAGGCAGGCCGAGAGCAGCGCATTGGCGGCGATGCCGGCGAAGGTGATGGCCAGCGTCACCAGCACGTAGGCGGTGAGGTAGGCCAGGGTGGCGGGGGCCAGCACCGCGTTGCGCTCCGGCAGCCACCACAGCATGGGGGTGAAGAGCCGGTCGAAGAGCAGGCTGGCCAGGAAGGGCAGGGCGACGATCACCAGCAGCAGGGCGATCACCGCCACGGCGATGGGGCCCTTGCGGCCGTGGGTCAGGCGGTGGCTGCGCGTGAGCGCCGCGCGGGGCGACAGGGCCTCCAGCGCCACCAGCGGCAGCGCCAGGATCCAGCGGAAGTAGAGGGTGGCGGCGATCGACGCCCAGACCACCACCAGCGGGCCGGCGATGGCCAGGAACTGCCACAGCGCCGGTGGCCGGACCCGCTGCACGTAGTAGGGGTCGAGCCCGCCCAGGAAGGCCCCGTAGAGCCAGGCCAGGGCGTAGGCCACGGGGATCACCAGCAGCAGGTGGGCGCCGACCTGCACCACCACCAGCCCGGCCAGCGCCGGCAGGCGGCGCAGGGTGGACCAGAGCGCCTCGAAGGCCAGGTGGACATGGTTGTCCCGGGGCCGCACGGCCACCAGGATCATGCCGGCCTGCTGCAGGTAGAGCACCAGGAAGGTCAGCCCGATGGCCGCCAGCAGCCAGAGCGCGCCGCCGGTGCTCATCAGGATGTCGATCAGCTCGGCGTTGGTGATCACCGGGCGGCCGAACTGGCCGAGCAGCCGCGTCAGGCTCCAGGCCACGGCCGGCAGCAGCAGGCTCGAGGCCAGCAGGGTGAAGAAGAGGTGGTAGGCGATCAGCGGCCGCAGGTGCTCGCGCAGGCTGCGCAGCACGTCGCGGCTCAGCTGCGAGAGGGCCAGCATGGCGGGATCGGCGTGGTGGACATGGCGTCAGGGTGACACCACCCGAGGCGCCACGGCAAGGGCCGCCGGCGGACCCTGCCGGCCGACGGCACGGCGTCAGCCCTCCAGCGGCAGGCGCGCCTCGGCGACCAGGATGCCGTTGTTGTCGGCGTAGAGCCACTCGCCCGGGGAGAGGGTCACGCCGGCGAAGGTCACCGGGATGTCGCGCTGCCCCTCGCCGCGCTTCTCGCTCTTGCGCGGATGGGCGCCCAGCGCCTGCACGCCCAGCTCCGTCTCGGCCAGCACGTCCACGTCGCGCACGCAGCCGTACATCACCACGCCGCTCCAGCCGTTGTCGGCGGCCTGCTCGGCGAGCATGTCGCCCAGCATGGCGCAGCGCTGGGAGCCGCCGGCGTCCACCACCAGCACCGCTCCCTCGCCGGGCTCGGCCACGGCCTCCTTGACGAGGGAGTTGTCCTCGAAGCACTTCACGGTGCGGATCGGCCCGCAGAAGGCCTCGCGGCCGCCGAAGTTGACGAACAGCGGGTCCAGCACCCGCACCTCGGGATGGGCATCGCAGATGTCGGGGGTGATGATGGGGCTCACGGCTTGGCTCCTTTCACGAGGGATGATGGCTTGATGATGCCACACTGGGCAGGTGGCGAAAGACGGCTTAGGTGGAAGCCGTTGGTCGGTGCCTGGCCGTGATTTGGTATGCTGGTCTTCAGCGTCCGTCCAGGCCAGGAGATCCCGTTCGATGCACCGCGATATTGTCCAGCGCCTCAACGTCACCGAGCACGGTCGGGGCCGCACGCCGCTGCTGATGATCCACGGCTTCGGCTGCGACCAGACCGTCTGGAGTCGCCTGGTGCCGTTGCTGGAGCGGGACTACCGGCTGATCCTCTTCGACCTGGCGGGCTTCGGCGCCGCCGACCCCGCGGCCCATGATCCCGGCCGCCACGGCACGCCGGCCGGCCATGTCGAGGACGTAGTGGCGCTCTGCGACGCCCTGGGGCTCGAGGGGGCGCTGATGGTCGGCCACTCCATCGGCGGCACCATCGGGCTGATGGCCTCCATTGCCCGCCCGCAGGCCTTCCGCAAGCTCTGCCTCATCTGCAGCTCGGCGCGCTACCTGGACGACCCGCCCGACTACCTGGGCGGCTACACCCCCGAGCAGCTCGACGGCCTGCTGGCGCTGATGGAGCAGAACTACCTGGACTGGGCGGGCACCCTCTCCCGGGTGGCCTTGGGCGATGCCCTGACCCCCTCGCGCCAGCACGACCTGCAGCAGCGCTTCCTGGCGGTGGCGCCCGAGGTGCTCCGCCCCCTGGCCCGCAGCATCTTCCTCGGCGATACCCGCCACCTGCTTGAGCGGGTCACGGTGCCCAGCACGGTGGTGCAGACCGCCTTCGATGTCATCGTGCCGCTCAGCGCCGCCCAGTACCTCCAGCGCCACCTGCCGGAGAGCGAGCTCGAGGTGCTGGAGTGCGCCGGGCACTATCCGCAGCTGACCGACCCCGAGCGCCTGGCCCGGGCGCTGCGCACGCACCTGACGATCTCCTCGGCCAGCTGACCGCGAGACCTTTCCTCCGAAGAAGGAGCCGTGCCGATGCCGATCCGTCCCCAGGATCTCGCCCAGTGGTGGAACCGTGCCCCCGACGGCCAGGTGGTGGTCGACGAGCAGGGGGTCATCCTGGCGGTCAATCGCTGCGTGGGGGAGTGGTTCGGGGTGCCCGCCGGTGCGCTTGTCGACACCCCGGCCAGCGACCTCTTCACTCCGGCGGCGCGCCTGCTCTACCTCGGCCTGGTCGGCTATCGCCTGGCGGAGCGGGGCCGGGTCGAGGAGGTGCATCTCGAGCTGTCGCTGCCCAGTGGGCAGATGCTGCCGGTGCTGTGCAGCGCGCGGCGGATCGACTACAAGGGCGCCCGGCTCTCGCTGCTCGGCCTGATGCCCATCGACCGCAAGCACCGCCTGGAGCGGGAGCTGCTGGAGGACCGCGAGGCCACCGACCGGCTGCTGGCCGAGAAGGGCGCCATCATCGCCGAGCTGCAGTCCCTCCAGGCGACCCTGGAGGCGCGCCGCCAGGAGCTCGAGGCGCTCAACCGCCGGCTCGACCACGAGGCGATGACCGACGCGCTCACCGGCCTGCCCAACCGGCGCCGCTTCGACCGAGTGCTCGGCGGGCTGCTGGCGCAGGTGGATACCGATGCCCTGGGGGGCGGCTTCACCCTGGCCCTGATGGACGTGGACCACTTCAAGGCCATCAACGACCGCTTCGGCCACGCCGCCGGCGACCGCGTGCTGGAGACCCTGGCCCGGCTGCTGCACGACACCCTGCGCGGCGATGACCTCGCGGCCCGCGTCGGCGGCGAGGAGTTCGTGCTGCTGATGCCCAGCACCTCCCCCGAGGACGCCCGCCGCCCCCTGGAGCGGCTGCGCACCCGCGTCCAGCAGCACCAATGGCAGGGCATCCCCGTCACCCTGAGCATCGGCCTGGCCGGTCACCGCCCCGGCGACTCCGCCGCCGGCCTGCTCGAACGCGCCGACCGCGCGCTCTACGCCGCCAAGCAGGGCGGCCGCAACCGCATCGTGGTGGGGTGACCGCGCGAGGGGAGAATGTTGCGTGTCTGGCGCCTTCGGCCTCCATCGCCGAAATGTCGGACCACCAATAAATTGGCCTCCTACGGCGCAGGCCTTCACAGCCATACGGCATCCCAGTAGGGGTAGTCGCCAACCCGTTTCACCAGCCCCGCTCGAAGGGGGTTGGCGACGATGTAACGGGCGATGCGCCTGATGTCCTCGTCCTGACGCAGCGCATGGTCATGGAAGCCGTCCTCCCAGGTGGGTATGCCCACTGCCATCGAGACGCGAGACTTGTAGAGCTTGACGGCAATCGACAGGTCGCCATGTAACTGGAGAAGCCAATGGACATGGTCTGGCATGACCACGAAGCTCTGGGTGGTGCAATGTGCGTTCACTGCCGGTGACGAGAACATTCGGCAGGCTGCACAGGCACAGCGAAATTCCTGGAAGAAGGGGTGACGCCGCCGCGTCACGATGGTGATGTGATAGAAGTGACCAGGGATTGAGCGCCGGCCGGTTCTGAGGGCTTTCCTGCCAGGAGAGTTCATGGAATGGCCTCATACGATCCATTTTTTCGCAGCCTAGGTCAGCCCGCGGCCCGGGGCGACCCGTAGGAGGGAAAGTCATCGGCTTGGCTGGTAGGAGGGCAACTTGTTGCGCGACTGGCGCCGTCAGGCGCCCTGCGGCGTTGCCAACGTGTGGTGGTACTCCCGGGAGGCCTGCGGCCTCCATCGCCCCATGAATTGGCCTCCTACAGGGTGGCGCAAGCCGACATTGCCTGATATGGCCTTGTAGGAGGGCAGCTCCGCTGCGCGACTGGCGCCGTCAGGCGCCCTGCGGCGTTGCCAACGTGTGGTGGTACTCCCTAGGAGGCCTGCGGCCTCCATCGCCCAATGAATTGGCCTCCTACAGGGTGGCTGCATCGAAGGTTCGCGCCTGCAGCCGGCTTGGTCTGTAGGAGGGCAACTTGTTGCGCGACTGGCGCTGCCAGGCGCCCGGCGATGTTACCAACCTGTGGAGGTGCCGCCAGAAGGCCTGCGGCCTCCATCGCCCCATGAATTGGCCTCCTGCAGGGTGGCTGCATCGAAGGTTCGCGCCTGCAGCCGGCTTGGTCTGTAGGAGGGCAACTTGTTGCGCGACTGGCGCCGCCAGGCGCCCGGCGGCGTTGCCACGTGTGGTGGTACTCCCTGGGAGGCCTTCGGCCTCCATCGCCCAGCAGAGCTGGCCTCCTACAGGGTGGCTTCGTCTGGCGCCTGCGGCCTCCATCGCCGAAATGTCGGACCACCAATAAATTGGCCTCCTGCAGGGTGGCGTTGCTTCAGCCATTGCAAACGAAAAAAGCGCCCCCGGCTGGGGGCGCTTCTGTCATCGGCTCAGGCCGCCGCGAGGGCGGCCATTCGATGTTGCGAGCATCGGAGTCGAACCTGAGACTATCACAACACCGGGGTATCAGGCTTCCTGAGCGACGGGAATCACGTTGGAAGCGGCGTTCTGATACTCCTCGATCTCGTGGAAGTTCATGTAACGATAGATCTCGCCGGCCATGGCGTCGAACTCGCCCATGTAGCGGCGGTATTCGTCGACGGTTGGCAGGCGACCTTCCACGGCGGCCACGGCCGCGAGTTCCGCGGAGGCGAGGTACACGTTGGCACCGTCGCCGAGGCGGTTCGGGAAGTTACGGGTGGAGGTGGAGACCACGGTGGACTTAGCGGCCACGCGGGCCTGGTTGCCCATGCACAGCGAGCAGCCCGGCATCTCCATGCGCGCGCCGGCGCGGCCATAGATGCCGTAGTAGCCCTCCTCGGTGAGCTGGTGCTGGTCCATCTTGGTGGGCGGGGCCAGCCACAGGCGGGTCTTCAGGCTGCCGGCCGGCTGCTTCTCGAGCAGCTTGCCCGCGGCGCGGAAGTGGCCGATGTTGGTCATGCACGAACCGATGAACACCTCGTCGATCTTCTCGCCGGCCACGTCAGACAGCAGGCGGGCGTCGTCCGGATCGTTCGGGGCGCAGAGTACCGGCTCCTTGAGCGCCTCGAGGTCGATCTCGATGACCTCGGCGTACTCGGCGTCCTTGTCGGCGCGCATCAGGCTCGGGTTGGCCAGCCACTCCTCCATGCCCTGGATGCGGCGCTCGATGGTACGGCGGTCGCCGTAGCCGTTGGCGATCATCCACTTGAGCAGGGTGATGTTGGACTTCAGGTACTCGCTCACGCTCTCCTCGGAGAGGGTGATGGTGCAGCCCGCGGCACTGCGCTCGGCGGAGGCGTCGGAGAGCTCGAAGGCCTGCTCGACGGTGAGGTCCTCGAGGCCCTCGATCTCCAGCACGCGACCGGAGAAGGCGTTCTTCTTGCCGGACTTCTCGACGGTCAGCAGGCCTTCCTTGATGGCGTAGTAGGGGATGGCGTGGACCAGGTCACGCAGGGTGACGCCAGGCTGACGCTTGCCCTTGAAGCGCACCAGCACGGACTCCGGCATGTCCAGCGGCATCACGCCGGTGGCGGCGGCGAAGGCCACGAGGCCGGAGCCTGCCGGGAAGGAGATGCCCAGCGGGAAGCGGGTGTGGGAGTCGCCGCCGGTGCCGACGGTGTCGGGCAGCAGCATGCGGTTCAGCCAGCTGTGGATGATGCCGTCGCCCGGACGCAGGGAGACGCCGCCGCGGTTCATGATGAAGTCGGGCAGGGTGTGGTGGGTGTCCACGTCGACCGGCTTCGGGTAGGCGGCGGTGTGGCAGAAGGACTGCATCACCAGGTCGGCCTGGAAGCCGAGGCAGGCGAGGTCCTTGAGCTCGTCGCGGGTCATCGGGCCGGTGGTGTCCTGGGAGCCCACGGTGGTCATCTTCGGCTCGCAGTACATGCCCGGGCGCACGCCCTCCATGCCGCAGGCCTTGCCGACCATCTTCTGGGCCAGGGTGTAGCCCTTGCCGGTATCGACGGGCTGCTCCGGCAGGCGGAAGACGTCGGACGGGGCCAGGCCCAGCGACTCGCGCGCCTTGGTGGTCAGGCCGCGGCCGATGATCAGGGGGATGCGGCCGCCGGCGCGCACCTCGTCCAGGATCACCTGGGTCTTGAGCTCGAAGGTGGTCAGCACCTCGTCGGTGCCGTGCTTGCACACCTTGCCTGCGTAGGGATAGACGTCGATGACGTCGCCCATCTCCATTTTAGAGACATCCATCTCCACGGGCAGGGCGCCGGAATCTTCCATGGTGTTGAAGAAGATCGGGGCGATCTTACCGCCGAAGCAGAAGCCGCCGGCGCGCTTATTGGGCACGTAGGGGATGTCGTCGCCGAAGAACCACAGCACCGAGTTGGTGGCGGACTTGCGCGAGGAGCCGGTGCCGACCACGTCGCCCACATAGGCGACCGGGAAACCCTTGGCCTTCACTTCCTCGATCTGCTTCAGCGGGCCGGTGGTGCCGGGCACTTCGGGCTCGATGCCGTCACGCTCGTTCTTGAGCATGGCGTTGGCGTGCACCGGGATGTCGGGGCGCGACCAGGCATCGGGGGCGGGGGAGAGGTCGTCGGTGTTGGTCTCGCCCGGCACCTTGAAGACGGTGAGGGTGATCTTCTCTTCCAGGGCGGGCTTGGAGAGGAACCACTCGGCGTCGGCCCAGGACTGGATAACCTCCTTGGCCACGGCGTTGCCCGCCTTGGCACGCTCTTCCACGTCGTGGAAGGCGTCGAACATCAGCAGGGTGTGCTTGAGCTGCTCGCCCACTTCCTTGGCCAGCTCGGCGTCGTCCAGCAGCTCGACCATGGAGACGATGTTGTAGCCGCCCTGCATGGTGCCCAGCAGCTTGACCGCGTGGATCCTGTCGATCAGCGGCGACTCGGCCTCGCCCTTGGCGATGGCGGTCAGGAAGCCGGCCTTGACGTAGGCGGCCTCGTCAACACCCGGGGGAACGCGGTTGGTGATCAGGTCGAGGACGAATTCTTCCTCGCCGGCCGGCGGCGCCTTCAGCAGCTCGACCAGTGCGGCGACCTGTTCGGCGTTCAGCGGCTTCGGCGGCACGCCTTCGGCGGCGCGCTCCTCGACATGTTGGCGATAGGCTTCAAGCACGGTGTGGCCCTCATTGGTGGTGGTCGCCAGGGCCCGGTGGCGTGGCGGGAGGCGTCTTACGGCGGACGCCCTGACACGGGGGCCATGGCACAAGAACAGGGGTGAAAGACGTCCTGTCTTCGGTGCCGGAAGTCTACGGTAAACTGTCGACAATGTTAAGCGAGCCCCGGTGGTTGGCGCCTTGCACTTTGGTCGGCGCCCTGTCTGTTGAACTACAGGGGGTCGAGTGACAGGTGAGGCTCCCCCCGGGGCGGGTGACGCGGTACCATGGGAATAGTCTTAGAGCATGAGAAACCTCCAGCCATCCAACGAGAGGGATGCCATGGGCGCCATCGCCTCGCCCTGCGTGGGGCTCTGTTCCACCACCCTGGGCGACGCCACCTGCCGCGGCTGCCAGCGGGCCGACGTGGAGATCCGCGACTGGGCCGGCCTGGCGCCTGACGCGCGTGCGGCGCGCATGGCCGAGCTCGACGCCCTGCGCGAGGCCGTCGCCGGCCGCTACCTGCGCCTGGTGGATGACGTGGCGCTTGCCGAGCAGCTGGCCCGCCACCGCATCCGCTACCGCCCCGAGCAGCCCGGGCTCTCCCGGGCGGTGGAGCTGCTGTGGGTGGGTCGCGAGCGCATCCGGGAGCTGGCCCGCTACGGCCTGGCGCCCCGCGAGGCCGCGGCCGGCCTGTCGGTGGTCGAGCTCCACGAGCGCATCGCTGCCGAGCTCACCGCCGCCGCCGAGCGACGCCGCCATGTCCTCTGTGGCCATGTCGTCGGCGACAATGCCCTTGGCGACAACGCCCTCTCCGAACCCTGAGCCCGAGATCCGCCTGCCATGTCCGACCCCGTGACCGATGCCCCGCCCGCCGACGAGCTGCTGTCGCCCGAACTGCTCGACTTCCTGGCCTGCCGCACCCCCGACGCCTGGATCGACTGGGCGCTCGAGAACCCCGAGCTGCTGCTGATCGACCACGCCCAGTGCGAGAAGAAGGCCGCCTCCACGGCCATGAGCCTGCTCTACCGCTACGTGGACCAGCCGCTGCTGCTCACCAAGATGAGCCAGCTGGCCCGGGAGGAGCTGCTGCACTTCGAGCAGGTGGTCAAGCTGATGGAGGCGCGGGGCATCGCCTACCGGCACATCTCGGCCTCGCGCTATGCCGAGGGGCTGCGGCGCCACGTGCGTCCCGGGGAGCCGGCGCGGCTGGTGGACATCCTGATCATCGGTGCCTTCATCGAGGCGCGCAGCTGCGAGCGCTTCGCCCGGCTGATCCCCCACCTGGACCCCGAACTTGCCAAGTTCTATCGCACTCTGGTTAAGTCGGAGGGGCGCCATTATGAGGACTACCTGATGCTGGCCCGCCATCTGCCCCCGGCCCCCATCGAGTCCCGGATCGCCTTCTTCGCCGATCGCGAAGCGGAGCTGGTGCAATCGCCTGACCAGGCGTTTCGTTTTCACAGTGGCGTACCGGCGTAAGACCGGCACCCACTTACCACGCAGGACAACAAGATGCGGGAAGCTTCCGACGTTGCCGTTACCCCGGAGCAGGATCAGCTGTCCCTCTTCGGCCATTTCTCGCTCACCCTCGGCGAGGACATGCTGACCCAGTTCAGCTACGACAAGGTGAAGGCGCTGCTGGTCTACCTGCTGTTGCACAACCAGCCGGTGAACCGCGCCAGCCTGGCCGAACTGCTGTGGCCCGACCAGGGCCTCTCCTCGGGGCGCACCAACCTGCGCCACGCGCTGCACTGCCTGCGCCAGTCGCTGGGCGAGCATGCCGAGCGGGTGCTGGTGGTCTCTCGCCAGACCATCGCCTTCCGCCTGCCCGAGGGCTGGACCTTCGACATCCACGAGGTGCAGCGTCTGCTCGACGGCGAGCGCGACCTGCCGACCCTGGCGCGCCTGCTCGAGGCCTACCAGGGTGACCTGGCCGAGGAGCTCCAGCTCGCCAACTGCGCCGAGTTCCAGCGCTGGCTGGTGCAGACCCGCAACGACTGGCGCCAGCGGGTGATCCGCTTCGCCGAGTCGGTCCTCGAGCAGCACGACAGTGTCCCCGACCGCCTGCTGCAGTCGCTGGTCAACCGCTTCTCCGGCTATGGCCCCTTCCACGAGCGGCTGGTCCGCCAGCTCGCCGAGCAGGGCCAGCTGGCCGCCGCCCACGAGCAGTACAACGCCTACCTGCAGCTGCTGGCGCTCTCCGGCCAGCAGCCCGAACCGGCCTTCCTGCAGCTGGCCCGCTACTGGTCCGACTCCCACGCCGACGCGGCCGCCGCCGGTGGTCTCGGCTTCGCCCGTACCCTGGCGGCGGACAGCGCGCCGCTGCGCGAGGAGGAGATCGAGCAGCGCCAGCTGTCGGTGATGGCCATCCGCCTGCGCCTCAAGGGCGACCTCTCGTCGCGCACCGGCAGCCGCGCCTGCCTGATGCTGCAGTTCGAGCTGCTGCGCTGGCTGGAGGAGCAGTGCCACCACCTGGGCGGCTTCTGGCTGCCCGGCGCCACCGGCGGCCTGGGCCTGGCCTGCTTCGGCACCCACGGCCCGGCCCACCAGCTGGCCGAACTGGTGGCCCTCTTTGAGCACTGCCGGCGCATGCTCCCCGAGGAGAGCGCGCGCCACTGGACGGGGGAGGGCGAGCCGCCCCGGGTCGAGCTGGCCGCCGGCCTCAACAGTGGCCGGGTGGTCTACCTGCCCGAGCGCCATCTGGTGGACCCCCTCGGCCAGGTCACCCAGGGCTCGCTGGAGCTGATGGCCGCCGCCGAGGGCAGCGAGCTCGTCATCTCCCAGGAGGCCAGCCAGCACATGCCGCCGGCCCTGGACCTGCAGCCGCGGCTGAGCTCGCGGCTGGTGGCCAGCGACGGCCGGGTGCGCCTGCGTGCCCTGGTCCTGGGCGCCAACGAGGGCGGCCGCGAGGCGCTACCGCCCAGCCTGGTGGGCCGCGAGAGCCAGCTTCGCACCCTGCGCGATGCCCTGGCCCGGGCCGGCATCGGCCTGCGCCAGAGCGTGCTGGTGCGTGGCCCCTCCGGTATGGGCAAGTCGGCGCTGATGGTCGGCTTCCGCCAGCTGGAGCAGAGCCGCGACGCGGCGATCTGCTGGCAGCCCACCACCCGGCTCTCGGTGCAGGAGCCCTACGGCGTGGCCCGCCAGCTGCTGCGTTGGCGCCTGGGCGGGCGGATCGATCCCGAGGCCCTGGCGGAGCTGCTCGCGGCGCTGGAGGCCCCGGCGCTGGACGAGGAGCGCACCCGGCTGCTCGAGGAGGCGCTGGGCGCCCGCGAGCCCCGCGAGGTGGCGGTGCTGACCCAGAGCAACGAGGCGGTGGAGCTGGTGGTGGGACTGCTGCATCGCCTGGTCATCCATATCGCCGCCGACCGTCCCCTGGTGGTGATGATCGACGACCTGCAGTGGCTCGACGAGCCCAGCTTCAAGGTGCTGGCCGGCCTCCAGGCGCGGCTGCCGATCAACTGCGCCTTCATGCTGGTGGCCAGCCACCACGGCCGCGAGGCGCTGCCGGCGCGGCTGCACTGGGACCAGCAGATCACCCTGGGCCGGCTGGACGCCATGCAGTCGTCGCGGCTGCTCTCCCAGCTCGCCCGCCGCTACCGCATCCACCTGAGCCCGCGGCTGCGCGGCCAGATCATCGAGCGCTGCGACGGCGTGCCGCTCTACCTGCAGGAGATCTGTAGGCGGGTCGACATGGACCGCCGCGAGGGGCGCAGCGTGCAGCTCGACGAGCTGCCCCACGGCCTGCTGGGCCTGCTGGCCAGCCGCATCGACCAGCTCGACAGCGACCGCGAGGTCGCCCACGTGGCCGCGGTGCTGGGCCGGCGCTTCCGCTTCGACTTCCTGGCCGAGTGCAGCGGCTGGGAGAAGCCGCGCCTCAGCCAGGCGCTGGAGCAGATGCGCCGTCTGGAGATCATCGAGCCGGTGGAGGGCGACGAGGACGGCCGCGAGTACCAGTTCACCCACCAGCTGCTGCAGGAGGCCGCCTACCTCTCCTGCCCGCGGGACGTGCGCACGGCGATCCACCGCCAGGTGGTGGCGCTGATCGAGGAGCGCTTCCCGATCTGGATCAGCCGCCACCCCGGCGACTTTGCCACCCACCTGCGGCGCAGCGGCCACTACGCCCGCGGCGCCCGCTACTTCGAGCTGGCCGCCCGGGAGGCGCTCAAGGTCAGCGCCAACCGCACCGCGTTGAAGATGGCCGACCTGGGCCTGGCCAGCCTGCGCCACGTGGAAGGGCAGGGCGAGCGGGAGATCAGCCTGCTCACCGTGCGCGGCCAGGCCGCCTTCGCCCTGGAGGGCCACGGCTCGCCCACCGCCCACGAGAGCTTCGTGCGCGCCCGCGAGCTGCTGGCGCGGCTGGGCAGCGAGGAGGAGCCCGAGACCGCCGACCTGGAGCAGGCCTTCCTGGTCAAGTGGGGCCTGTGGGTGGGCTGCAGCCAGCGCCACGCCCACGCCGACGCCTTCCACCTCGCCTCGCGCCTGGCGGGGCTCGCCGAGAAGCTCGACGACCCGCGCTACGCCCGCCTGGCCCAGTACGCCAGGGCCAGCTGCGAGTACTGGGCCGGCCGCATCCAGCGCGCCTACGACCACCTGGACGAGATCAATCCCCTCGAGTCGCCGATGATGATCGAGTGGCTGCCGTTCTCCGACCACCCCCAGGTCTCGGCGGCCTGCTTCCAGGGCTGGGCGCTCTGCCTGCGCGGCGACTACCGCCGCGCCGAGACCCAGGTGGAATCCGCCATCCGCCTGGCCGAGCGCATCAACCACCCCGGCAGCCTGGCCATGGCGCTGATGTACGCCTCGGCGCTCTACCGCCAGCTGGGCCACGTGCACCTGGCCGCCGCCCGCGCCGAGCGCGCCTTCGAGCTCACCGGCACCCCGGACCTGCACCTGTGGCAGATGGCCGCCCGCGGCGTGCTGGGCTGGCAGCGCGCCCTGGCCGGCGACCGCGACGGCCTGACCCAGGTCGAGACCGCCCAGGAGGAGCTCGCCGAGCTCACCGGCCGCGACCGCTACAGCCGTCCCTCGCTTTGGTACGTGGACGCCTGCATCGCCCTCGGCGAGTTCCGCCGCGCCGAGGATTACCTGGACCAGACCCTGATGCTGGCCCGGGAGAAGACCACCCTGTTCCTGCCGGAGCTGGAGCTCCACCTGGCCGTGGTTCGCCACAAGCTCGGCCACCCCCGCGAGGCGGTCGCCGCGCTCTGCGAGCAGGCCATCGACCAGGCCCGCGAGGACGGCAATCTCCACCAGCACCTCGCCGCCCTGGAGGTCTGGCTCACCCTCATCGACCCCGCCGACGAGGGCGCCCGCCGCGACTTCCGCCGCCTGCTCGCCGAGGTCAACCACTCCGACGCCCCCGTCCTCACCCGCTGGCGCACCCTGCTCGACCGCAGCCTGCCATACCCCGCCGACGCCACCTCCTGAGGAGGTGGCCGGTTTCAGCGTATGGTGTATTCACTGTAGGAGGGCAACTTGTTGCGCGACTGGCGCCGCCAGGCGCCTTGCGGAGGCGCCAACGCCAGGAGATCCCGCCGGGAGGCCTGCGGCCTCCATCGCCCAACGAGTTGGCCTCCTACAGTGCGACCGGCGCTCGGCGCTTCAGTCCCACGTCCTCGGATAGGCCTCCCAGTAGCCGTCCAGGCGGCGCTCGTGGGTCATCTCGTAGAGCGAGTGGCGGCGGCCCAGCATGGCGCCGCCGTCGCGGGTCAGCGGCTGCCAGGCGATGGCGGCGCGGTCGCGGCTGGAGCGGGTGAAGAAGGCGTCCAGCGGCATCGAGAGGTAGAGCCCCTTGTCGAAGCCGCCCTCGCCGAAGTCGTCGCCGGCGTCGGTCCAGGTGCCCCAGGCGCCGATGCGCACGCCGGAGTCGAACTCCCGGGAGAGGTCCAGGGTGCCGCCCACGTCGCCGGCCAGGTAGCGGCCGACGCTAACCTTGGCCAGCACGTCCTCGATGCCGGTCTCCACGTAGGCGGTGAGGTGCCCGGTCCAGGTGTCGTAGTCGCGCAGGCCGAAGCCCTGGTCGAAGTCGCGCTGGCGCACCCAGTTGAGGTCGGCGCCCAGGGCGAATGGCGAGTCGAAGGGGCGGTAGAGCAGCTCGCCGCCGGCGCCGGCGAACATCATCTCCAGCAGGCCGCCGTAGCCCATGGCAAACCAGCTGCCGCCCAGGTGGGCGGTGCGGGTGTACTGCAGGTTCTCGATGCCCACGCTGGACTCGCTCAGGTAGTCGCCGATGAAGGTGCGCACCCGCGGCAGCCGCGACTCGGCGATGTACTCGTAGTTGTCCAGGTTGTCGAGCAGGGTGGCGGTCACCCCGGCAGAGAGCCAGCCGTTGGCGTCGGTGCGGTACTCGGCGTTCAGCTCGGCCAGCAGGCGATAGAGGTAGCCGTCCGGGCCGCCGAAGTTCTGGTCCAGCCGCGGCCCCAGGCCCCACTGGAAGCGTCGCGGGTCGGCGACATGCAGCGCCTCGCCGCGCTCGCCGGTGCCCGGCGCCAGCCGCGCATGGGCGTAGATGCCGTGGCGGTGGGTCGTCTCCGCCTCGGCGTCGCGGGCCGCCGCCACGAAGGCCGCCCGGTCGTGGACGTCCTCGCGCATCGGCAGGCCGCGCTCCTGCCAGCGGAAGCGGAAGGTCTCCACCTCGGGGCCGGCCTGGGCGTGGAGGATCCGCGCGGCGCGCACCTCGCTCTGGGGGAGGTGGCGAAAGGTCACCGGCTCCGCGGTGACGCGCAGGTCGCGGCCGTCCTGGCGGATGCTCGCCACCCGCATGCCGGCATTGCTCTCCAGCGCGTCGGCCACCTCGGCCCAGCTCTCCCGGGGCGGGGCCTCGAGGGGCATCGGGGCGGGGTCGTTCTTCACCTGGCGCAGCCCGGCCAGGTCGAGGTTCCAGGCCACCCCGGCCATGGCGGTATTGCCGCGCTGCCAGCCTGCGCGCAGCTCCAGGTTGTCGGAGAGCGCCAGGCGCGCCCCCAGGTTCACGCGGCTGTCGCGGTCCTGGTCGTTGTCCCGGGGCTCGTTGTCGTAGTCGTTGCCCTCCACCTCCAGCTGCAGCACCAGCGGCTGCCAGGGGGTCTGCCACTCCACGCCGCCGAACAGCGCCATGGGCCCGCGGAACAGCGCATCCAGGGCGAACTCGCCGCCCTGGTCGCCGCCGGCCCGGCGCGGGCGCTCGTCGAAGCGCGAGTCGATCCAGCCAAAGGGGGAATCCACATCGGCCTGGTTGCCCAGATACCCCCAGCCCAGGCCCAGGGTGAAGTCGAGGTCGTACCAGCGCTTGCTCGCCGCCAGGTACTCGGCGCCGAACAGGGTGGTACCGCCCACGTCGCGGAAGCCCAGGGCCAGCTGCGGCCAGTAGCGGGTCTCTCGCAGCAGGCGCAGCTTCATGTCAAAGCCCTTGTCCAGGTAGGCCCGCTCCCCGGCGATGGATTCCCCGAACAGCTGGTTCTCCACCTCCACGTAGCGAAAGCCTCCCTCGAACCACTCGGTGGGCTGGAAGAAGACGTTGTAGCGCCGGTAGGGCGGGGTGCGGCTCCAGCTCACGCTCATGGTGCCCTCCGGCGCCATCCGCGCCGTCGGCGTCTGCATCAGCCCCACGCCGCCGAAGTCGCCCTGGCCGGTACCGAGCTCGCCTGCCAGGCCGGCCGCGGAGGCGGGTGCCGCCGCCGTGGCCAACAGCAGGGCACACGGGGTCAGACCCTTAAGTCGATTTTGGGGTCTGACCCCCAAGGGGGCTTTGGTTTTGCTCATCCTTCTTCACCCTTGCCTTGCAGAGTGCAGTCGTCGCCCGGCAGCCGTGTCGCCAGGTACGCCGGCAGTCGCTCGTTGATCAGCTCACTCTCGATCGTCGTGCCGGGAAAGGGGAAAGCGCCGGGGAAGGGCAGGGCGCCGCGCAGGCCCTGGGGGCCGGGCAGCTGCACCATCACCCGGCTGCCCGGGGCCAGCGGCGTGGTCTCGGGGTTCCAGGCGGCGATGCCCAGCCGGCGCACCTGGCCGAGCGGGTCGATCACCGCGGCATGGTCGGCGCGCCGGGTCGCGGCAGCGGGCAGCCCGTCCATCAGCGCCGCCAGGTCGATCCCGGACCGCCAGGGCCGGCGCTCCACCCCGGCCAGGCTCCACACCTCCACCCAGTCGGGCACGTCACAGCGCCCCCAGTGGGCCAGGCGGGCCAGCGGCGGGTCCTGGCGCAGGTTGGCGCCCAGCCAGGGCAGGTCGAAGCGCCCCGGGGTGCGGGCCATTCGTGGGTCGTCCTCCTCCAGCGCCTCGGCCCAGGCGGCCAGGCCCGCGGCCAGCGGGGCATTGCCGGCCACCCGGGCGCTGATCACCAGGGTGGCGAGCTCCTCCACCAGGCGCTCGCGCTGCTGCGGCAGCCGCTCGGTGGTGGCGTGCCGCAGGGCCACGCTGTGGCTCCAGGTGACCGGCTCGGGCTCGGCCTCCAGCACGGCCAGCCACGCCTCGGCCAGCGTGGTGGGCGCGAGGGTAGGCTGGGCGAGCGCCGGGGCGGCGGCGATGGCCAGGCCGGCCAGCCCCGCGGCGAACCGGCGCCCCAGGCGCGTGAACGTTACCACCATGGCCGTGCCACCTCCCATTCGATGCGCGGTCCGCCGGGCCAGGGGGTCTCCGCCACGGCCCACAGCCGGCGCGATTCGGCCTCGCGCCACAGGGTGCCGGTGGTCACCCGGCCGTCGTCCCAGGTCAGGCGCTGCTCGCAGCGCTGCAGCGCCAGGCTCGCCAGCGGCAGCTCGCGGGGCTCGGGCGCCCGGCACGCCAGCCGCCCCCGGGCCGAGAGGCGTACCACGGTGCCGTCGGCCTCCTGCCAGTTGCGCTCCAGGCGGAACTCGCCGGGGGTTGCCTCGTGCCAGGGCACATGGCCCGCTGCCGGGGCGTCGCCTTCCAGGGGGCGGTAGCGGGTGTCGAGCAGGTCGCGGGGCAGCCCGGCGGTGGCCTGCAGCCCCTCCCGGTGGAGGGTGATCAGGCCGCCGCTGCCTGTCGGCCACAGGGTGGTGTCGCCGGCCTGGGCGCCCATCACCACCAGGCCGCGGCGGTCGCCGGCGTCCAGCGCCAGGCTGGCGAAGGGGATGGCCGCGGCGCGCTCGGCGGCCGGGTCGTCGCCGGGCAGCAGCCCCTGCAGGGCATCGCCGAGCAGGGAGGGCCCGCCGCTGGCGCAGCCGGCCAGCAGCAGCGGCAGGGCAACCAGGGAAGCGGCCCGGCGCAGACGTGAAAGAGCCGCCCGGGGGCGGCTCTTGCGCACGGCCGTCAGTGAGACGTCTGGCGGCATGGGCGGCGTCCGTTCAGTTGGTACCGGTGGTGCCGGTGGTGCCGCCGGGGCCTCCGTTACCGCCGCCCCCACCGCCGGAGCTGGCGGCCACGCCCACGCCCAGGGCCGCGGCCGCGCCGATGCCAGCCAGTGCGGTGGTGGAAAGCCCGGTGGCGGCGGCGAGGCCCGCCAGGCCGCCGGTGCCCGCGGCGCCCCCGGCGGCGGCGCCCCCCGCGGCGGCGCCCGCACCAGCACTTGCCCCCGCGCCGGAGCCGGCCGCACCGGCACCCGCCGCACCGCCCTCCGCGGCACCCGCGCCGGCACCGGCCCCACCGGTGGCCGCGCCGCCGGATTCGACACCCTGGGCCATGGCCAGGGGCGAGGCCAGCAGCCCGGCGATGGCCACGATGGCGAAGCTCTGCTTGATCATGATGTGACTCCTTGTCGATGAGCGATACGTGAACTGGTCTAATTGGAGCGGACACCCCGGTAAGCCTCATACTGGAGGCATTGGAGGTGTTCATGACCAAGAAGACGCGACGTCGGTACTCCGA
>NZ_JACHZF010000011.1 GCF_014193375.1 Halomonas campaniensis | reverse complement strand
TGCCTATCTCTCATTTGACCACCTCAGCAAGGAGGTCTGTCGCCTACTTGGCGGCTACGGGTCTGAGCGCACGATTAATTTTGAATAGCCACTTACAAGAATGTTGGCCCCGATTCGATAAGTCACTGAATTCTCAGACCACAGGGGCCGGTTTCAGGCCAAAATCGGGCTGAAAGTGTCGAACTCGGGAGCGCCGCTCTCGCTGGTGGTGCGATGCCCGCTCAGCTCAACACGGACAGAGCCGTTGCACGAGGGCGACCAGGTCGTTAGGGTTTCACCCATGGCGAGTGGTCCTCTTGAATCGCGTTCTAGCAGAAAAATACTGATTCTAAAAGAGAAAACATCTCGCCATCTTCATTTTCAGGCTGCCCTTATGAATAAGTCAGGTTGATGCTGGCAGGCAGGTACAAGAATGCGTACAATGTATGCTGGTGTCGAGGAGGAAAGAATGGATACCGTGACCTACAGCCACTTTCGCAGTCACCTGGCCAAGGTGCTGGACCGGGTCAACGATGATCACGTGCCGGTGCTGATCACCCGCCAGAACGGCAAGCCCGCTATCGTGATGTCGGTAGAAGACTTCAAGTCCTACGAGGAGACCGCTTACCTGATGGCGAGCCCGCGCAACGCCCAGCGATTGAACGAGGCCATCGCCGAGGTGGAGCGGGGCGAGGACACTGAGCATGGCCTTATCGATTCATGATGCTGACCTGGGCCAGCCAGGCCTGGCAGGACTATCTCTACTGGCAGTCACGCGACAAGAGGGCCCTCAAGCGCATCAACATGCTGATCAAGGACATCCAGCGACAGCCATTTGATGGCCTGGGCGATCCCGAGCCGTTGCGGCACCAGTGGTCGGGATACTGGTCGCGACGCATCGATCGGGAACATCGCCTCGTCTACAAGGTAACCGACAGGGCTATCGTGATCGTTCAATGCCGATACCACTATTGATCCCTACTGGCCGAGCACGCCCTCGAGCAAGCCGCCAGGGCGCCTGACGGCGCCAGTCGCGAGGCGGAGCCTCCCTCCTGCCATGATCTCGCCAGCCAATGGCGGTTTCGGCAACCATCGGGCGATTTCACGCTAATGCGCGATGACCCCAATTTCCGCCAAGCCTGAATCCTTGCCCCCTTGCTTGGCTCCTTGGCCGCCTACACTGGGTGTAATCCACCGGCAGGGAGGCCAGCGCGATGCCCGACGTATCCCGTACCACGTTCCACCCCGTCCCCGAGATTCGCCACCACGGCGGCGCCAGCGGCGTGACCGGCAGCTGCCACCGCTTCCAGCTGGCGCCGGACCGCGCCGTGCTGATCGACTGCGGCCTCTTCCAGGGCCAGGACGCCGAGGCCCGGGACAGCCTCGAACAGCATCGGGTCATCTTCCCGGTGGAGGATGTACTGGCGCTGGTGGTGACCCACGTGCATATCGACCATATCGGCCGGCTGCCCTACCTGCTGGCGGCGGGGTGGCGGGGACCGATCCTCTGCTCGGTGCCCTCGGCCCGGCTGCTGCCGCTGGTGATCGAGGACGCCCTGAAGGTGGGCTTCACCCGCGACCGGGCGCTGATCGAGCGCTTCCTGGCGGAGGTGGAGCCCCATCTGGTGGCACTGGAGTATCGCACCTGGCACACCCTGGTGGACGACGCCCGCCACCGGCTGCGGGTGCGCCTGCAGCGCGCCGGGCATATCCTCGGCTCCGCCTACGTGGAGCTCGACAGCCTGGACCGCGAGACGGGGGCTGCCCACCGCACGCTCTTCTCCGGCGACCTGGGCGCGCCCCATGCGCCGCTGTTGCCGGCACCCAGGCCGCCGTGGCGCTGCGACACCCTGGTGCTGGAGAGCACCTACGGCGACCGCGAGCACGAGGATCGCCGCCACCGCCGGGATCGGCTCAAGGCCGCCATCGACCGGGCCCTGGCCAACGGCGGCACGGTGGTGATCCCCGCCTTCAGCATCGGCCGCACCCAGGAGCTGCTCTACGAGTTGGAGACGCTGATCTACCGGGCCGGCAGCGCGCGCTGGCGGGAGCTCGAGATCATCGTCGACTCGCCCCTGGCCGCGCGCTTCACCGAGGTCTACCGCGAGCTCAAGCCCTGGTGGGACGCCGAGGCCCACCGGCGGCTGCGCGGTGAGCGCCACCCGCTGAGCTTCGAGAACCTCTACACCGTGAGCTCCCACGAGGAGCACGAGCGCACCCTGTCGTACCTCGCCGAGAGCGGCCGCCCGGCGGTGGTGATCGCCGCCAGCGGCATGGTCAGCGGCGGCCGGGTGGTCAACTACCTGAAGCGGATGCTGGGGGATGCGCGCCACTGCGTGCTGTTCACCGGCTACCAGGGGGCGGGCACCCCGGGGCGCGACATCCAGCGCTACGGCCCCCGCGGCGGCTGGGTGGAGCTCGACGGCGAGCGCATCGACATCCGCGCCCGGGTGGAGACGGCCTCCGGCTACTCGGCCCACGCCGACCGGCGCAACCTGCTCGACTTCGTGCGCCGCATGCGCTACCCGCCGCGCCATGTCCGGCTGGTGCACGGCGACCCGGCAGCCCAGCGCGCCCTGCGCGAGACCCTGCTGGCCTGGGCCGATGGGGCAGGGCACCCGCTGGAGGTGAGCCTAGGATGTGAGCAGGGGTAAGCGGCCAAGCGCCGAGCGCCGAGCGTCGAGCAGCCAAGGTGAGATGGTCAAGCAGCCAAGTTGAGATGATTCTGGTGGGAGCCCGATTTATCGGGCGATTCAGTTGGCTGAGTTGTCATTGACTCAATAGGTTCTCGGCAGTGCCAACACCGCTATCGCCCGGCAGAGCCGGGCTCCCACCAGTAGGGGCAGGTCTCCCACCGGCAGGAACAGGCCGGGGTGGTAGGCTTCATCGCCGATATATCAGTCCACCGACGATCGGATTCCCATCCGCTGGTCGGAAGGGCCTGACGGCGGGGCGGCCACGCGTTACGCTAGGCGGCGGCCCTCCACGAGAGATACCTCATGTTCCAGCGCATCCTGGTGGTCTGTACCGGCAATATCTGCCGAAGCCCGGTGGCCGCGGCGATGCTGCGGGCGCGCCTGCCGGGGCGGGAGGTGCACTCCGCGGGCCTGGGGGCCCTGGGGGGCCACGGGGTGGAGCCCACGGCGGCGGCGCTCGCGCGGGCCGATGGCCTCGAGGTGACCGAGCATCGCGCCCGACAGCTCACCGCCGAGATGCTGGCCGCTGCCGATCTGGTGCTGGTGATGAGCGAGGGGCAGCGCCGCGCGGTGGCCACGCTGGTCCCCGAGGCGCTGGGCAAGACGATGCTGCTCGGCAGGTGGCTCGAGGGCGGCCAGGGTCGGGAGATTCCCGACCCCTACCGCAGGCCCCAGCAGGTGTTCGAGCAGGTTCACGGGCTATTGAAGCAGGCGACGGCGGCCTGGGCGAAGCGGCTCCAGGGACCCGGTAGCCCAGGCTGACCGGTGCGCCATTGACAGGATAGGAACGCAATGAAGGGATCACCCATGAAGATCGCCATCGCCGGTACCGGCTACGTCGGCCTCTCCAACGCCATGCTGCTGGCCCAGCACAATCGGGTCGTGGCGGTGGATATCGTCCCCGAGCGGGTCGCCATGCTGAACGAAGGGCGCTCGCCCATCGAGGATGCCGAGATCAGCGAGTTCCTGGCCCACCGCCAGCTGGACTTCACGGCGACCCTGGACAAGGAGGCCGCCTACCGCGATGCCGACTTCGTGGTGATCGCGACCCCCACCGACTACGACCCGACCACCAACACCTTCGATACCTCGAGCGTCGAGGCGGTGATCCAGGACGTGATGGCGATCAACCCGTCGGCGGTGATGGTGATCAAGTCCACCGTGCCGGTGGGCTACACCGCCGAGGCCTGCCGGCGCTTCGGCACCGAGAACCTGCTCTTCTCGCCGGAATTCCTGCGCGAGGGCAGGGCGCTCCATGACAACCTGCACCCGTCGCGGATCATCGTCGGCGAGCACTCCGAGCGCGGCGAGGCCTTCGCCGCCCTGCTCAAGCAGGGGGCGCTGGATGACGAGATCCCGGTGCTCTTCACCAACAGCACCGAGGCGGAGGCGATCAAGCTCTTCGCCAATACCTATCTCGCCATGCGGGTGGCCTACTTCAACGAGCTGGACAGCTACGCCGAGACCCACGGCCTGGATACCCGCCAGATCATCGAGGGGGTGGGGCTCGACCCGCGCATCGGCAAGCACTACAACAACCCCTCCTTCGGCTACGGCGGCTACTGCCTGCCCAAGGACACCAAGCAGCTCCTGGCCAACTACCAGGACGTGCCGAGCAATATCATCGCGGCCATCGTCGATGCCAACCGCACCCGCAAGGACTTCATCGCCGAGCAGATCCTCAAGAGCAAGCCGCGGGTGGTGGGGGTCTACCGGCTGATCATGAAGACCGGCTCCGACAACTTCCGCGCCAGCGCCATGCAGGGTGTCATGAAGCGCATCAAGGCCAAGGGTATCGAGGTGGTGGTTTATGAGCCGGTACTCGCAGAGGAGACCTTCTACGGCTCCCGGGTGATCCGCGACCTCGACGCCTTCAAGGCGGAAGCCGACGTGATCCTCAGCAACCGCATGGCGGCCGAGCTAGAGGACGTCGCCGCCAAGGTCTACACCCGCGACCTCTTCGGCAGCGACTGAGGGGGCGAGGGTGGCACTGCCGTTCCCCCGATATGCGGGTCGCTCCCTTCATGATGGGGGCGTGCAGTCAGCCCGTCTCGGCAGCGCCCCGCCAGGCGGCGACCAGCTCGCGGGCCTGCCGCCCGACCTGCTCGGGTGTCTGGCCGGGGCGGTAGAGGGCGCCACCGAGCCCGGCGCCGTCGATGCCGGCGGCTCGCCAGGCTGCGAAGTTCCCGACCCCGATGCCGCCCACGGCGTAGAGCCGGGTACCTTCCGGCAGCACGGCGCGCAGCGCCTGCATGCCGTCGATGCCGACCTGGACGGCGGGGAACAGCTTGAGGCCGGTGGCGCCCGCGTCCAGGGCATCGAAGGCCTCGGAGGGGGTGACGATGCCCGGCCAGCTCTTCAGGCCGAGGCGGTGGGTGGTTTCGATCACCGCCGGGCGGCAGTTGGGCGAGACCACCAGCCGCCCACCGGCGGCCTGGACGGCGTGGACCTGGGCGACCGTCAGCACGGTGCCTGCCCCCACCAGGGCGCGCTCGCCCAGCGCCTCCACCAGGCGGCGGATGCTCTCCAGCGGCTCGGGGGAGTTGAGCGGCACCTCCAGGGTCGTGATACCGGCGGCAACCACTGCCTCGCCCACCGCCACCGCCTCCTCGGGGGTGACGCCGCGCAGGATGCCGATCAGAGGCAGGGGCTCAGGAAGGGTCATGGGGTGTCTCCCGTGTCGTGTCTCATTCGGCGAGGGGTGGGCGGGCCGGGGTTCGATGGGTCAGAGTTCGATGGGTCTGCGCGATAGCCCAGGGCAAGGCCGGCCAGCACGGTGCGCTCGCCGTCCAGGCAGCGGCTGGCGTGGCCGGCGGCCTCCAGTGCCAGGGCATACCGGTCACAGAGTGCCGCATCGCCGATCAGGGTAATGGGCCCTTCTGGCGCCTTGCCCGGGTTGGAAAGGGCCAGGCCGGCCAGCTCCAGACCAATGGTGAGCCCCGAGAGACGCGCGGCCAGGCGGGTGGCGCGGGCACTGCCGGGGGGCAGGTCGGCGTCCAGCAGGTCAGCGGCGCGCAGGCCGAAGAGGCGTGCCGAATAGCGCCCGGGCTCGGCCAGGCTCTCGCGGACGGCCGTGACGAAGGCTTCGCGGCCGCCGGAGTCGGCCAGATCGTGCTCGCCCTGTGCCTGATCCAGCGAGTGCCTCAGCACCGACTGTCGGGCTAGCAGCGCGTAGAGCTCGCCAGTGAGGAAGGTGGTGAAGTGGCTTACCGCACCTTGCTCGAGGCGGGCCCACTTGGCGTGGGTGCCGGGCAGGCAGACGAGTCCCGTGGCTTCGGGCTTGCTGGCGACCAGGCCGGCGAGCTGGGTCTCCTCGCCGCGCATCACGTCGAAGTGGCCGGCGGTGGTCTGGCAGAGTCCCGGCAGCAGCCGGACCCGAAGCCGTGAATCCTGGCAGGGCGGCGACACGGCTCCCCGGGCCAGGGCGTCCAACCGGGTCGGCACCGGCAGGTAGGCGGCCTCGCGCCAGCCCTGTCTGGCACCGGCCATGCCGCAGACCAGCACATCCAACTGGCCACGACTGGGCAGCCAGTCGCCGATCACCTTCAGCAGGGCGCTCTCGTAGTCGTCCGGGGCCAAGGAGAGCATGCCGCGGTCGCTGCTGGCGTGGGCCAGGACGGCGTCATGGGCGTCCAGCGCCCAGGCGCGCAGCCGGCTGGAGCCCCAGTCGACGCCGATCCAGCGCACTCGCTCGGCCAGGCTTTCGCTCACCATTCGGCCACCGAACCGTCGTCGTGGGTCCACAGCGGGTTGCGCCAGCGGTGGCCGACCTTGGCGCGCTCCTCGACGAACGCCTCGTCGATCTCCACGCCGAGCCCTGGCCCCTGGGGGATGGCGCAGAAGCCGTCCTCGATGGCCAGCGCCGACGGGTCGACCAGATAGTCCAGGACGTCGTTGTCCTGGTTGTAGTGGATGCCCATGCTCTGCTCCTGGATGAAGGCGTTGTGGCTGACCGCATCCAGTTGCAGCGAGGCGGCCAGGGTCAGCGGGCCCAGCGGGCAGTGGGGCGCCAGCGCCACATCAAAGGCCGAGGCCAGGACGGCGATCTTGAGTCCCTCGCTGATGCCGCCGCAGTGGGAAAGGTCGGGCTGGACGATGTCGATCATGCCGTCGGCCAGCAGGTCGCGGAACTGGAAGCGGGTATGCAGCCGTTCGCCCGTCGCCAGCGGATAGCCGAGCCCGCCGGCGATCTCCTTCAGGCAGGGCAGATGCTCGGGCGCCACCGGCTCCTCGACGAACATCGGGTGGAAGGGCGCCAGTTCGCGCAGCAGCGCCTTGGCCATGGGTCGATGCACCCGGCCGTGGAAGTCGATGGCGATGCCCACGTCGGGGCCCACGGCCTCGCGGGCTTCGGCCACCCGGGCCACCGCCTCGTCGACCTTGCGGTGGGAGTCGACGATCTGAAGCTCCGCCGTGCCGTTCATCTTGAAGGCGGTGAAGCCCTGCGCTACCAGCGCCTGGGCGCCGGCTCCCACGTCGCTGGGGCGGTCGCCGCCGGTCCAGGCGTACATGCGCATGCGGTCGCGCACTGCGCCACCCAGCAGCTGATGGACGGGGACGCCCAGGTCGCGGCCCTTGAGGTCCCACAGCGCCTGGTCGATGCCGGCGATGGCGCTCATCAGGATCGGGCCGCCGCGATAGAAGCCGCCGCGGTACATCAGGTTCCAGAGATGCTCGATGCGGTGGGGATCCTGGCCGACCAGGAGGTCGGCCAGTTCGTGGACGGCGGCCTCCACGGTGGCGGCACGCCCCTCGACGACCGGTTCGCCCCAGCCGTAGCAGCCCGCATCGGTCTCGATCTTGAGGAACAGCCAGCGCGGCGGCACCTGCCAGGTCCTGAGTCGGGTGATCTTCATCGCATTGCCTCGCGTCGCGCAGGCGGGACGCCTGTGGGGTGGTTGAGGTTCTGGGAGCACTATGGCGCGATGTATGCTTGTATGACAAGTCGACTCGGCACGCGCGGCTCGACGCGTCAGGCGTGTCAGCCGGGTGCCACTCTCGTCGCGTCACGAAAAGGAGTTCCGCAGCCCCATGAACAAGAACGCATTCAAGCAGCGCCTGCTTCGCGGTGAGCCCATGACGGGCGTCTGGCTGGGACTGGCCAGCCCCTACGTGGCGGAACTCGCCGCCACCGCCGGCTTCGACTGGCTGCTGCTGGACGGCGAGCATGCCCCCAACGACCTGGCCAGCCTGCTGGGTCAGCTCCAGGCCATCGCCCCCTATGCCAGTGCGCCGGTGGTGCGCCCGCCCGTGGGCGATACCGTGCTGATCAAGCAGTACCTGGACATCGGCGTGCAGAACCTGCTGATCTCCATGGTGGAGACGGCAGAGCAGGCCGCCGAGGTGGTGGCCGCCACCCGCTATCCTCCCGAGGGCGTGCGCGGCATGGGCAGCGTCCTGGCCAGGGCCTCGCGTTGGGGCCAGGTCGAGGACTACCTCGACCACGCTGGCGAGGAGATCTGCCTGATCCTGCAGCTGGAGAGCCCCGGGGCGCTGGCCAACCTGGAGGCCATCGCGGCGGTGGAGGGGGTGGACGGGCTGTTCATCGGGCCGGCGGATCTTTCCGCCGCCATGGGCCACCGCGGCAATCCCGGACATCCCGAGGTCCGCGCGGCCATCGACGACGCCATCCGGCGGATCCGCGCCGCCGGCAAGGCCGCGGGGATCATCACGCTCGACGAGGCCGAGGCTCACGGCTACCTGGAAGCCGGATGCGGCTTCGTCGGGGTGGGGGTCGATGCCCTGGTGCTGGCCGAGGGGCTGCGTGGGCTGGCCGAGCGGTTTCGCTCGGCCTGATCGACGCGCTCAAGGTCCTGATTCCCGCTCACGTGCTTTCTCCCTCGAGCAGGGTGAAGCCGGCGATGGCGATCTGGCCGGCTTGATATACCGTTATCACGATGCCTGCCCGTTCCCTGGCATCCTCGCGTAACGTCTTCAACCTGATAGTGGAGTCCTGCAATGAGTCACCCCCTGCGTGTCGGCATGGTCGGCGTGGGCCTGATGGGCCACGGCATCGCCAGCAACATCCTGAAGGCCGGTCACCGGCTCTCCTTCCTGGACCACCCCGGCAACCAGCCGGTAGAGGACCTGCTAGCCGCCGGTGCCCAAGCCCGGGCCTCGGGGCGCGAGGTGGCCGAGGGCGCCGAGGTGATCATCCTTTGCGTGACCGGCTCGCCCCAGGTCGAGGCGGTGCTGTTCGAGCCCGATGGTGTGCTCGAGGGGCTGCGCGAGGGTAGCGTGGTGGTCGACTGTTCCACGGCACTGCCGAGCTCCACCGAGCGGGTCGCCGCACGCGTGCAGGCGGCGGGAGGCCGCTTCATGGACGCGGCCATGACGCGAACCCCCAAGGAGGCGGCAGAAGGGCGGCTCAACCTGATCGTGGGGGCGCCCGAGGCCTTGTTTACCGAGCTGCATCCGCTGCTCGAGAGCTTCGCCGAGAACATCACCCATGCCGGGGCGGTGGGCGCCGGGCATACCCTCAAGCTGGTCCACAACTTCGTCTCCCTGGGGTTCTCGGCGGTGCTGGCCGAGGCCACCGTGGCCGCCCGCCATGCCGGCATCGACGATGCGGCCTTCCTGGAGGTGCTGGGCAAGGGCGGCGGTGGCGGGGTTATCCTCGAGCGACTGCGCCCCTTCATCGAGGCCGGCGACGCCTCCGGCTTCCGCTTCAGCGTGGCCAATGCCAGCAAGGATATCGGCTACTACCATGCCATGACCGACGAGCTCGGCGTGGCCCGCGGTGTGGCGGCCGCGGTTCGCGAACTCTATGGCTCGATCGACGACCAGGGACTGGCGGTGCCGGAGATCATACGGGAACTGGAGGCGATGGCCGCCGACCAGGCTCAGTCCGAAAACTAGCTGCGCGCGGCCAAACGGCGAAAAGGGTTCATCGCATGCGTGCCTTCGCGCGGCGAGGCCAGTCACCGCCTGTCAGGCAATATCCGGCCGGGGTTCATCAGCCCGGCCGGGTCGAACAGGGCCTTGATGCCCTCCACCAGTTCCCGCTCCACCGGCGAGAGACGCGCCAGGTAGGCGGCCTGCTTGGTGCGGCCGATGCCATGCTCGGCGCTGAGGCTGCCGCCGAACTCATCGAGGATCTCGAACAGCCGGGTCTCCAGGTCGTGGAGGTGGGCCTTCTTCTGCGTTTCGGCCATCCCCGCTGGCGGCAGGATGTTGAAGTGCAGGTTGCCGTCGCCGACGTGGCCGTAGGCGATGATCTCGCAGTCGGGGGAGCGTGCATGGATCGCCCGGCTGGCCTGGGCCACGAAGTCGGGGATCGCCGAGATGGGCACCGAGATATCGGTGCGCAGGTGTTCGCCGCGCCGCCGCTGCCCCTCCAGCATGCTCTCCCGGAACTGCCATAGCCTTGCCGCCTGGGCGTCGCTAGAGGCCAGTGCCCCGTCCCTGACCAGGTTGGCCTCCATGCCGTGGGCCAGCAGCCCCTCGAGCATGGCGTCCAGGTCCATAGCGCCGCTCGCACTGACCTCCATCAGCACGTACCAGGGGTCGGGCGCGTCCAGCGGTTCGGTGAGCTCGGGGGTGGCCTCCATGGCGAGCTCCAGGCAGCGCCGGGGGATCAGCTCGAAGGCGCTGAGCAGGTCGCAGCACTCGCGCCGCGCCCGGCCGTAGAGGGCGATCACCGCCTCCACCGAGGGCAGCCCGAGCAGTGCCGTGCGGCTCTGGATGGCGCGGGGCGAGAGCTTGAGCACCGCGCCGGTAACGATACCCAGCGTCCCCTCGCTGCCGAGGAACAGCTGGGCGAGGGCATAGCCGCGGTTGTCCTTGTGCAGGGCGGTCAGGCCGTCCCAGACCCGGCCGTCGGGGAGCACCACCTCCAGCCCCAGCACCAGCTGACGCATCATCCCGTGGCGCAGCACGTTGAGGCCGCCGGCGTTGGTGGCGATGTTGCCACCGATCTGGCAGCTGCCCTGGGCGCCCAGCGAGAGCGGGAAGTCGCAGTCATGCTCGGCGGCCGCCTGCTTGATGGTCTCCAGGATGCAGCCGGCGTCCACCGTCATGGTGAAGTTGACCGGGTCGATGTCGCGGATCCGGTCCAGGCGCTCCAGGCTGATCACCAGCTCGCCGCCGTCGGCGGCGGGCAGGGCGCCGGCCACCAGGCCGCTGTGGCCGCCCTGGGGTGTCATGGCTACGCCATGGGCCCGGCAGAGTCGCACCGTCTCGGCCACCTCCGTGGTGGAGGCGGGCCGTGCCACCGCCAGCGGCATGCCCAGGCGCTCCCCCGCCCAGTCGCTCAGGTAGCGGGCCATGGCCGCGGGGTCGCGCAGCAGGCCGCGCTCCCCCAGGCGCTGGTGCAGGGCATCGAGCAGGTCGGCGTGCGGGCTCGGGTGGTCCATGTCACGCCTCCTCCTGCCAGGCGGCGCCGTCGGGGAAGCGGTGCCGGGCCAGGGCGTCGGGGCTCATGGTGATGCTGTAGCCCGGCGCTTCGGGGACCCGGTAGCGACCGCGCTCGATCACCACCGGATCGAGGAAGTGCTCGTGGAGGTGGTCGACATACTCCAGCACGCGCCCATCGAGGCTGCCGGAGACGGCGATGTAGTCGAACAGCGAGAGGTGCTGGGTGTATTCGCACAGGCCCACGCCGCCGCCGTGGGGGCAGACCGGCACGCCGAACTTGGCGGCCATCAGCATCACCAGGATCACCTCGTTGAGCCCGCCGAGGCGGGCGGCATCGAGCTGGCAGTAGTCCAGCGCCTCGGCCTGGAAGAACTGCTTGAACATCACCTTGTTGTGGCAGTGCTCGCCGCTGGCCACGCCGATGGGGGCCACGCGGTGGCGGATCTCGGCGTGGCCGAGGATGTCATCGGGGCTGGTGGGCTCCTCGATCCATAGCGGGTCGAACTCGGCCAGGCGGCGCATCTTCGCCACCGTCTCGTCGACCTCCCACACCTGGTTGGCATCCATCATCAGCACGTTGTCCCAGCCGATCTCCTCGCGCAGCAGCGCGGCGCGGCTAGCATCCTCCTCGAGGTTGCCGCCGATCTTCTGCTTGAAGTGGGTCCAGCCCTGGGCCAGGGCCTCACGGGCGAGGCGCCGCACCTTGTCGTCGTCGTAGCCGAGCCAGCCCGCCGAGGTGGTGTAGCCGGGGTAGCCGTCGCGGCGCATCTCGCCCTCGCGGTCGGCCTTCCCGGCCTCCTGCCGGCGAAGCAGCGCGATCGCCTCCTCCGGGGTCAGGGCGTCGGTGACGAAGCGGAAGTCGAGGCAGCGCACCAGCTGCTCCGGGGTCATGTCGGCCAGCAGCTTCCATACCGGCTTGCCCTCGCGCTTGGCCCACAGGTCCCAGAGGGCGTTGACGATGGCCGCGGTGGCCAGGTGGATGGCGCCCTTGTCGGGGCCGATCCAGCGCAGCTGGCTGTCGCCGGTGAACTCCCGCCAGAAGGCGCCCATGTTCTCGGTGATGGCGGCCAGGGAGCGCCCCTCGACCAGCGGCGCCAGCGAGCGCACCGCGGTGACGACGATCTCGTTGCCGCGGCCGATGGTGAAGGTCAGGCCGTGCCCCTCGGGGCCTTCGTCGTCGACGTGGAGGATCACGTAGGTGGCGGAGTAGTCGGGCGCGGCGTTCATGGCGTCCGAGCCGTCCAGCGAGCGGGAGGTCGGGAAGCGGATGTCCTGGACCTCGACTTGGGTGATGGTGGTCATGGTTGGCTCCGAATGGGGGTGGACGGTTCAGCGGGTTGCCAGGTGGCGCATCAGCTCGCGGATGCCGAAGGTCCAGGGCGGCAGCCGGTCGCTGCGGCCGACCGGGTTGACCAGTGCGCCCAGTGCAGGGGTAGCGATGGTGACCCGGTCGCCGAGGTGGTGGGTGAAGCCCTGGCCCGGGCCATCGCGGTCCTGGATGGGGGAGAACATGGTGCCGAGGAACAGCATGAAGCCGTCCGGGTACTGGTGGTGGTCGCCGATGGTCTGGCGGACCAGGTCGAGCGGGTCGCGGCTGATCTCGCGCATGTCGCTGGCTCCCTCTAGCCGGAAGCCGTCGTCCTCGCCCTCGATGCGCAGCGAGACCTGGCACTGGCGCACGCTGTCGAGGGTGAAGCGCTCATCGAACAGGCGGATGAACGGGCCCAGGGCGCAGGAGGCGTTGTTGTCCTTGGCCTTGCCCAGCAGCAGGGCGCTGCGCCCTTCGATGTCGCGCAGGTTGACGTCGTTGCCGAGGGTGGCGCCCTTGACCCGGCCGCGGCTGTCAACGGCGAGCACGATCTCCGGCTCGGGGTTGTTCCAGCGCGAGGCGGGATGCAGGCCCACGGCGGTACCGAAGCCCACCGAGGAGAGCGGCTGGGCCTTGGTGAACACCTCTGCGTCCGGCCCGATGCCGACCTCCATGTACTGGGACCAGGCGCCCCGCGCCTGCAGGGCCTGCTTGAGGGCCATCGCCTCGTCGGACCCCGGGGTGATGCGCGACAGGTCGGTGCCGATCATCGCCTGGAGCTCGTTGCGCAGCTCGGTGGCGCGGGCCGGGTCGCCGCCGGCCTGCTCCTCGATGACCCGCTCGAGCAGGCTGACCGCGAAGGTCACGCCGCAGGCCTTCACGGCCTGGAGGTCGCAGGGCGCCAGCAGGTAGGGCGCCCGGGCCGGGCTCGCCTGGGAGTTGGCGATCAGGTCCTCCAGGCGGCCCAGCGACGTCCCCTCGGCGTCGCGCACCACCGTCAGCGGATCGTCGTGCTCCAGCAGGTCGGCCATGGTCGGCCCATGGGCCGTTATGTCGATCACCTCGCCCTCGCGCAGCGTGACCAGCGCCGGGCCGGGGCGGTCGCCATCGCACCAGACGCGGCCGACCAGCCGTGCCTCGGTCAGGTCATGGGGAAGAGAGTCTGCAACGGACAGGGGATTCATCGGCGCCTCCGGGTCGGCGAACTGGCGGTTGGTCCGCCAGCGCCTATCATGTTATTGATGTCGTGCTGTATGACAGGTATGCCATCTGTGACTCACTCTAGCGCACCCTCCGGTTTCGGGTCGATAGCCATCGCCACGGGCCGAGAAGGGGCTGGGAGAGTGGGTCGTTCATCACGCCAGCCTTCAGGAGAGTGGCATGTTCGACGAGTGGAAGGGCAAACGGGTATTGATCACCGGCGCCAGCCGGGGCATCGGCGCGGCGGTCGCCAGGCAGCTGGGGGCGCTGGGGGCGAGGGTGGCGGTGCACTACCACGCCAGCGAAGCGCCGGCCGAGGCGGTGGTGCAGGCAATCCGTGAGGCCGGCGGCGAGGCCTTCACGGTCAAGGGCGATGTCAGTCGCGCCGGCGAGGCGACGCGGATCGTCGATGAGGCCGCCAGCGGGCTCGGCGGGCTGGACGTACTGATCAACAACGCCGGCGACATGCTGGGCCGGGTCTCCCTGGACGAGATGGACGACAGGCAGTACGACCGGGTGATGGATCTCAATGCCCGTTCCGTGGTCATGGCGAGTCGGGCGGCGGTGGCCCATTTCCGCCGCCAGGGCGGCGGCAACATCATCCATACCACCTCCATCGCCGCGCGCAACGGCGGCGGGCTCGGTGCCGGCCTCTACGCCTCGGCCAAGGGCTTCGTCAGCACTCTGACCCGTAACATGGCCAAGGAGCTGGCCGGCGAGCATATTCGCGTCAATGCCGTGGCCCCGGGCACCATCGCCACCGACTTCCATGGCCGCCACTCCAACGAGGACCACCTGGCGGCGGCCCGCGCCTCGATTCCCATGGGCCGGCTGGGCACCTCGGAAGAGTGCGTGGGGGCCTACCTGTTCCTGGCCACCGACGCGCTGAGCGGCTATGTCACCGGGCAGGTGATCGAGGTCAACGGCGGGCAACTGATGCCATGAGTACCGCGACCCGCTACGACATCGCCATCACCATGGGCGACCCGGCCGGGATCGGCCCCGAGATCATCTGCCGCGCCCTGGCGGCCATGACGCCCGCCGAGCGCGCCACCACCCTGGTGGTCGGCGACCCGGCCATCTATCGCCGCGCCGCCGAGATGCTCGGGGCCGCGCTGACCTTCGCCCCCCTCGATGCCCCGGCGGCGCCGGCGGACAGCGTGGCGGTGGCGGTGGTCGAGCACCCCGCGGGCGAGGCGATGCCCGACGGTCAGATCAGTGCCGCCGCCGGCGACATGGCCTTTCGCTGCGTGAAGGCGGCGGTAGAGCTGGTGCAGTCGGGACGCGCCGGGGTGATCGTCACCGCCCCGCTCAACAAGGCGGCGCTGCATGCCGCCGGCCACCACTACGACGGCCATACCGGCATGCTGGCGGCGCTGACCGGGGCGCCGTCCTCGTTCATGCTGCTCGCCTCCGAGACGCTCTCGACCCTGCATGTCTCGACCCATGTGTCGCTGCGCGAGGCGATCGAGCGGGTCACCCCCGAGCGCATCACCGCCACGGTCAAGGCGGGCCACGCGCACCTGGTCAAGCTGGGCATGGCGGCGCCGCGCATCGCGGTGGCCGGGCTCAACCCCCACTGCGGCGAGGGCGGGATCTTCGGCGACGAGGACGACCGGATCATCGCCCCGACGGTGCGGGCACTGCGCGAGGCAGGGCTGGACGTGCAAGGGCCGATCTCGGCGGACACCGTCTTCTACCGGGCGAGCCGCGGCGAGTTCGACCTGGTGGTGGCCCAGTACCACGACCAGGGCCACATCCCGGTCAAGCTGATCGCCTTCGATACCACGGTCAACGTCAGCCTCGGCCTGCCGATCCAGCGCACCTCGGTGGACCACGGCACGGCCTTCGATATCGCCTGGCAGGGGCGGGCGGATGCCACCAACCTGGGCTCGGCCATCGCCTACGCCCGCCGGCTGGTGGCAGGACAGTCTGCATGAGCCGCTGCCGGGTGGCGATCGTCGCCGACGACCTGACCGGGGCACTGGATGCCGCCGCGCCCTTCGCCGCGAGGGGGGCCGTGACCCGGGTGGTGATCGCCCTGGAGCAAGTGGAGACGGCGCTTTCGTCCTGGGCGGGCGACATGCCCGAGGTGATCGCCGTGAATACCGAGTCCCGCCACCTGGCGCCCGAGGCCGCCGCGGCGCGGGTGGCCCGGGCAGCCCGCGCCCTGGCGCCCCTCGCCCCCGAGTGGTGGTTCAAGAAGATCGACTCGACCCTGCGCGGCCAGGTGGTGGCCGAGGCCCTGGCGCTACGCCGGGCCACCGGTCGCCGTGTGCTGCTGGCCCCGGCGGTACCGGCCCAGGGGCGCACCGTGCGTGACGCCGAGGTGCGGGTGGACGGCGAGCCGCTGGCCGCCACGGCTTATGGCCAGGACGCCCGCTCGGCACCGCCGGCGGGCCCGCTGGACCGGCTGTTCGCCGGGGCGGGCGTGCCGCTGGCTCGCTACCGTCCGCTGTCGGGGGCCCTACTGCCGGACACCGACTGCGTCTGCGATGCGGCCGTCCCGGCGGACCTGGCGCGGATCCAGGACGCCATGGGCGCGGCCGCCGCCGACTGGCTGCCGGTGGGAGCGGCGGGGCTGGCCGGCGCCATGGCCCGGCGGCTGTTCGGCGAGGGCAGACCCCGGCAGCCGTCCCTTGCCGGGGTAACGCGGCGCCTCTATGCGCTGGGGTCGAGAAGCCCCCGCGCCGCCGAGCAGCTGGCCCGCCTGCGCCAGACCTCGCCCGGGCTGGCGGTGGTCGAGGCGCTGGGGCCGGGCATGGCCGCGCCGCCAGCGGGGGAGGGGGGGCTGGTGGTGGTGCCCGGGGCCGGTCAGGCCTCGGCCGAGGCGGTCGCCGCGGCCATGGGCGAGCGGGTCGCGAGCCGGGTGGCGGCGTGGCCGGCGGGCGCCGGGCTGTTGTTGCTGACCGGCGGTGACACTGCCATGGCGGCGCTGCAGCGGCTCGGCGTGGCGTCCATCGAGGTGGTGGCCGAGTGGGCCCCGGGTGTGCCTCTGGGGCGCCTGGAGGGCGACCCGGCGCGACCGGTGATCACCAAGGCAGGAGGCTTCGGGGAGCCTGATCTGCTGGCGGCGCTCGAGCGGGAGCTGGCGGCCTCGACACGGGCCGCCAGCGAGTGTGACCAAGGTTGACGATCCGGGTATTGCGCGCCCACGCCAGAGCGTCTAACTTGGTCACTGGTGGTATGATACGTATACAGCACGACACTCAGCCTAAGGAGAACAACAAGATGACTCAACCACGCCAACTCAAGCTGGCTCGCTGGGTATCCATGACGCTGCTGGCCTCGAGCATCGGCATCGCCGGGATGGCCCAGGCCCAGGAGACCCTTCGCTTCGCTCACGTCTACGAGACCTCCGAGCCCTTCCACAAGTGGGCCGAGTGGGCCGCGGAGCAGATCGAGGAGCGCACCGAGGGGCGCTACACCATGCAGGTCCACCCCGCCTCGTCGCTGGGCAAGGAGGAGGACATCAACGAGGGCCTGGAGCTCGGCACCGTGGACGTGATCTACACCGGCACCCAGTTCGCCGGCCGCTCCTACGGCCCCATCGGCATCGCCGGTGCCGCCTACATGTTCCGCGACTTCGATCACTGGCAGGCCTATGCCGACAGCGACCTGTTCCAGGAGATCGCCCAGGGCTACCAGGATGCCACCGGCAACGTGCCCGTCGCGCTCAACTACTACGGCGAGCGTCACGTGACCTCCAACAAGGCCATCAACACCCCGGCGGACATGGAGAACCTGCGCATCCGCGTGCCGAACGCTCCCCTCTACATGATGTTTCCGCGGGCGGCCGGCGCCAACCCGACCCCGATCGCCTTCGACGAGGTCTACCTGGCGCTGCAGCAGGGCGTGGTGGATGCCCAGGAGAACCCGCTGCCGACCATCCGTGCCAAGGCCTTCCATGAGGTCCAGGACTACATCAACCTCACCGGGCACATCACCGATTCCCTGATCACCATCGTCGGCGGTCCGCGCTGGAACCGGCTCTCCGAGGAGGACCGCGAGATCTTCCGCGAGGTGTTCGAGGAGGCGGCGCGCAACAACACCGCCGAGATCGTCCAGGCCGAACAGGACCTGGTCGCCTGGTTCGAGGAGCAGGGCACCACCGTGAACCAGGTCGATCGCACCCCCTTCCGTGACGTGGTGATGCCGCATCACCTGGGCGACGCGGCCACCTGGGACGAAGAGACCTACGACCGCCTGCAGGCGATCGGTCAGTAACCCCTTCTCTTCATCCTGACCCCTGCGCCGCCCGGTACGCCGGGCGGCGCAGGCAAGGAGGCCAGCCATGTCCGAAAAACCCGAAGGTCAGGGGCCCGTCATCGATTTCGAGGCGGCCTTCGAGGACGATGACGACTTCCGTTTCGCCGATCACGCCGTCGAGGACTATGTCACCCTGGTGGTGTTCTGGGCGCTGATCTTCGTCGTCTTCCTGCAGTTCTTCACCCGCTATGTCATGGGCGACTCCACCACCTGGACGGAAGAGATCGCTCGCTACCTGCTGATCCTGGTGGGTTTCATCGGCAGCGTGATGGCCGTGCGCAAGGGCAGCCACATCATGGTGGAGTTCTTCTACCACTACATGCCGCCGTGGCTGGTCAGGATCCTCAATATCCTGGTCGACCTGGCCTGCGTACTGTTCTACAGCATGCTCGCCTGGATCACCTATCAGCTGGCCGGCCGCACCGGGGGCATGATGATCTCGGTGGACGTGCCCAAGAGCGTGCTCTACTACGCCGTCTGTGCCGCCTTCGTGATGATGGCCCTGCGTGGCGTCCAGCGCATGGTGAAACACTATTTCTCCGAGCCGGGTCGCTCCTAGCCGGGCAATACCTCCCTCAACAACGACAACGCTGCAAGAGGCCCTGCATGTCCCGACTCTCCGTGATGCGTTGGCAGAAGCCCATCGTCACGCCGCTGCTATCGACGCTGGCCGTACTCGGCTGCGTGATCCTGGCGGTGATGGGCTACCATCTCGCGTTCCTGTTCTTCTCGCTGTTCACCATGCTGGTGCTGGGCGTGCCCATCGCGGTCAGCCTGGCCGGCTCTTGCCTGCTGTTCGTGCTGATCACCGGACAGGTGCCCAACGTGGTCATCGCCCACCGCATGATCAACGGCATCGACAGCTTTCCCCTGCTGGCGATCCCCTTCTTCATCTTCGCCGGCAGCCTGATGAACAACGCCGGTATCACCGAGCGCATCTTCAACTTCGCCAAGGCCCTGATGGGCTGGATGCGCGGTGGCCTGGGGCACGTCAACGTGGGGGCGAGCATCGTCTTCTCGGGGATGTCCGGCGCCGCGGTGGCCGACGCCGGCGGCCTCGGCATGATCGAGGTGAAGGCGATGAAGGATGCCGGCTATGACGAGGAGTTCGCCGTGGGCATCACCGCGGCCTCGTCGACCATCGGGCCGATCATTCCCCCCAGTCTGCCGATGGTCATCTACGGCGTGATGGCCTCGGCCTCGGTGGGGCAGCTGTTCGCCGCTGGCCTGATTCCGGGGCTGCTGATGGGCGCGATGCTGATGCTGATGATCTTCTTGATCTCGCGGCGCCGCGGCTACCAGCGCGATGCCGTGTTCTCGTTCGGCGTACTGGGGCGTACCTTCGCCCGGGCCTTCCTGTCGCTGATGACGCCGGTGATCATCGTCGGTGGCATCATCACCGGGGCCTTCACGCCCACCGAGGCCGCGGTGGCCGCGGTCTTCTACGCGCTGATCCTCGGCGTGGTGGTCTATCGCACCCTGACCTGGCGCAAGCTGCTGCGGGTCAGCATGGAGACCATCGAGACCACCGCGGTGATCCTGTTCATCGTCTCGGCGGCGTCGATCTTCGCCTGGATCCTCACCAGCAACCAGGTCACCCAGAGCGTCATCGCCCTGCTCGGTCCCTTCGCCGACAGCAAGGTGGCGGTGCTGATGATGACCAACATCGTGCTGATCATCGTCGGTTGCTTCATGGAGACCATTGCCGCCATCACCATCCTGGTGCCGGTGCTGCTGCCGCTGGCCGTCGCGGTGGGGGTCGATCCGGTGCACTTCGGGGTGATCATGGTACTCAACCTGATGATCGGCCTGCTGACGCCGCCGGTGGGCATGGTGCTCTACGTGCTCTCCCGCGTGGCCAACGTCAGCTTCGAGCGCTGCATGCGCGGCACCATCCCCTTCCTGATCCCGCTGGTGATCTGCCTGCTGCTGGTGACCTTCATCCCGTCGCTGTCCATGTGGCTGCCCACCCTGGTCTACCGCTGATCCCAAGAGAGGAGCCATTCGACGATGAACGATACCCGGCATGACCCGCGACAGCAGGAGGTCCGCGTCGCGGTCGACGACCTGGAGCGCTTCATGGGCGAGGCGCTGACGCGGGCCGGTGCGGACGCGGCCTCCTCGGCCGCGGTGACCCGCGCCCTGGTCACGGCCTCGCGCATGGGCACCGACAGCCACGGCCTGCGGCTGCTGCCGCACTATATCCGGGCCCTCGAGGGAGGGCGGATCAAGGGGGCGCCCGAGATGCATTTCACCCGGCGCCTGCCGGCCACCGGCGTCCTTGATGCCGGGGATGGGTTCGGCCACCTGGCCGGCTACACCGCCATGGCCCATGTGGTGGAGATGGCCGACGAGGTCGGCATGGGGGCGGTGGCGGTGGGGCACTCCTCCCACTTCGGCGCCGCGGGCTGCTATGCGCTGGCCGCCGCCGAACGTGGCATGATCGGGCTGGCATTCTGCAACTCCGACCCCTTCGTGCTGCTCCACCAGGGGCTGTCGCCCTTCCATGGCACCAACCCGATCGCCTTCGCCGCGCCGGTGGAGGGGCAGTCGCCCTACCTGCTGGACATGGCGACCAGTTCGGTGCCCTGGAATCGCGTGCAGCAGTACGGGGCCATCGGGCGCGAGCTGCCGGACCAGGTTGCCGCCGACGCCGAGGGCCGGGTGACCCGGGTGCCGGCCGAGGTGTCGGCCCTGCTGCCCCTGGGCGGCAGCGACTTCGGCTTCAAGGGGGCGGGGCTCGGCGGCATGGTGGAGGTGCTGAGCTCGACGCTCTCCGGCATGCTCAACGGCTTCCGGCTGCTGCCCATGGGCGGGCCGGACATGGCGACCCCGCGCGGGGTCGGGCACTTCTTCCTGGCCCTGAACCCGGCCGCCTTCGTCGACGGGGCGACCTTCGCAGCTGGCCTGGCCGAGTACCTGGCCGACCTGCGCGCCCAGCCGGCGGTCGACGGGGCCGAGGTGCTGGCCCCCGGGGATCGCGAGTGGCGCTACCTGGCGCAACGCGACGCCGAGGGCATTCCCCTCGACAGTGCCAACCAGGTCGCCTACGCGACCCTGGCCAAGACCCTGGACGTGCGGCCGCTGCGGCATCTGGCCTGAGCGGGGCAGGGCGGGAATGCGGTAAGATGGACACTCAGAACACCGGGTCACCAGGAGAATCAGCCCATGTCTCGATATCGGATCGAGCGCAAGACGCTTTCCGAGCAGGTCGCCGAGCAGCTCGAGGCGGACATCCTCGATGGGCGGCTGGGCGAGAACGACCAGCTGCCCTCCGAGCGCGAGCTGATGGAGCAGTTCGGTGTCGGGCGCCCGGCGGTGCGCGAGGCGCTGTTCCACCTGCAGCAGCTCGGGCTGATCGCCATCAACAGCGGGACCCGCGCCAGGGTGATTCGGCCCACCGCCGAGGCGGTGATGGCGCGGCTCTCCGGCGTGACCCGCCAGCTGCTCTCCAAGCCCGACGGCCAGCAGTACTTCCAGGAGGCCCGGGCGCTGTTCGAGATCTCGCTGGCCCGCTATGCGGCTCGCCATGCCGGCGACGAGGACCTGGCGCGCCTGCGCGAGGCGCTCCAGGAGAACCGTGACGCAGTGGGCGACGAGGCGCGCTTCAAGCGCTCCGACAACGACTTCCACGGCGTGCTGGCGAGCATCGCCCGCAACCCCATCTTCGACGCCATCCACGTGGCGCTCTCCGAGTGGCTCGATGACCGTCGCGCCCAGGTGCTGCAGCAGAAGGACGAGGACAAGGCGGCGCTGGCGGCGCATATCGAGATCGTCGAGGCCATCGAGTCCCATGACCCGGACGCCGCCGAGGCGGCCATGCGCCGCCACCTGGATCGCCACTACGGCACCTACATGCAGCTCAAGAAGCGCCTTTCTGCCGACTGAGTGGCGAGGCGTTTTCGGCACTGATCAATGAGGTCGGCGATAGGTCCCCTCAGGCATCGCAGGCGAAGTGACTACGGTCCTGGTAATCGAGTGCATTACGCCATGTTGGGCAGTCGCTTGGTGATGTTGTTAAATTAAGGCACCCAGCAATACCAATAGGCAGATATCGAACAGACCAAGGCGCTTCTGGCGGCCTGCCGAATGAGAGCCCGACAATGAATAGCCACGACACTGTGGTTGTCGAGATGCTGCGCGCAGATCCTGATATGGCGCTCGACTACCTGCGCACCGCCTTTGACGAACTGGATGAGGAGGGCGGTGAAGCTTCGTTTCTGATGGCACTTCGCCATGTCGTGGAGGCTCAAGGGGGGATGGCCGCCGTCGCAGACCGTGCCAAGGTTTCTCGGGAAAGCCTGTATCGGGCACTGTCACCCAAGGGGAATCCGACCCTGCGAACCATGACGGCCGTTATCAAGGCGACCGGTATTCAATTTCACGATCTAACCCATCACCCTGTGAAGGGATGAGCCTCGAGGTCAGTTCGGCGTCGGCAGTCTCTCGGCGCCAGAGTGCTGAAAGCACCCTAAGGCCCGCCCCTCGCGGGGCCTTTGGGTACTTTGTATAGGTGTGGGATGAAAACAAAGTGTCACCCCTAGAGAAATACAGGTTCATCGCCACAAGCTAGGCACTGGTCGGCTGCTGAATACGTCTCAGGCCACATTCAATGAGGGTATCGCGCTGACGTCTACTTCACGCTCGGCATGCCAGGCGTCGTGAGCCGCCTGAAGACGCAGCCACAGGCTGGGACCGTTGCCGAACAGCTTGCCAAGACGTGCAGCCATTTCGGGCGATACTGGCTTACGTGCGGCCAGGATGGCGTGCAGCTGCTGGCGTGAGATGCCCAGCATCTTCGCGATGGCGATCTTGCTGAAGTCCAAATCCTTCAGCATATCTTCGATCACCTCTCCAGGGTGCGGCGGGCAACGGCTGGGATTCTGCTTTGCGGTAATAGCCATAGTAGTTCCACCTCATTCAGTGGTATTGCTCAAAATCAACCTGATAGGCGTTGCCTCCCTCGAACTCAAAGGTGAGGCACCATGGGCCGTTCACATGCACGGTGTAACGTTTGGGATTGAAGCCCTGCAAACCGTGGAAGTTGTAGCCCGGCAAGTTGATCTCCTCAATGCTTGCGGCTTCATTGATCACTGCCAACCGGATCAGGATGCGCGTATGCATACGCTTGTCGATCTTCGATTTACCGGTTTCCCATAGTGCCGCCAGGCCCTTGCTCTTGAAGGTCTTGATCATGGGGTTAGTGTAGCCTAATAGGTTACACGTGTAAAGCAATAGATTACAGCGCGGGCTTCATTGTGTCCCCTATGGAGCCTCGAAGGCATCCCGCTACAGCGAGACGCCCCGCTTCCAGGGGATGAAGTCGTACTGGGCGAGCTCCACCGCGCGGGGGGCGTAGCGCCCCGAGGCGGTGTCGATGCACAGCCGCAGCAGGCGGTCGGCCAGCTCGTCCATGCTCGCTTCGCCGCGGATGATGGGGCCGGCATCGAAATCGATCACATCATTCATGCGCGCGGCCAGTTCGCTGTTGCTCGAGATCTTGATCACCGGGGTGATGGGGTTGCCGGTGGGCGTGCCCAGTCCGGTGGTGAACAGGATCAGGTTGGCGCCGGAGCCGGCCAGGGCGGTGGTGGACTCCACGTCGTTGCCCGGCGAGCAGAGCAGGTTGAGGCCGGGCCGGGTGTGGGGCTCGGTATAGTCGAGCACATCCACCACCGGGCTGTCGCCGCCCTTCTTGGCGGCGCCGGCCGACTTCATCGCGTCGGTGATCAGGCCGTCGCGGATGTTGCCCGGGGAGGGGTTCATGGAGAAGTCCGCGCCCACCCGGGCGGCGTGGCGCTGGTAGGCGTCCATCAGCGCCCGGAAGCGCTCGGCCACGGCGTCGTCGCGGCAGCGGGCGATCAGCTCGTGCTCCACGCCACACAGCTCGGGGAACTCGCTGAGGATGCCACTGCCCCCGAGCGCCACCAGCCGATCCACCACGGCGCCCACCAGCGGATTGGCGGAAAGGCCGGAGAAGCCGTCGGAGCCGCCGCACTCCACGCCCAGCGTCAGCGCCGAGAGCGGCGCGGGGGCGCGCTCGACCCGGTTGGCCTCGGCCAGGCCATCGAAGATGGTGGTCAGCGCCTCGCGGATCAGCGCCGATTCGCTCACGCTTGCCTGTTGCTCCAGGTAGTGGACCGGGCGCAGCCCGCCGGGGTCGCGCGCCGCCACGGCCTCCTTGAGCATGTCGATCTGCGCCTTCTGGCAGCCCAGGCTCAGCACCGTGGCGCCGGCCACGTTGGGATGGCAGATATAGCCGGCCAGCAGGCGACACAGCGCCTGGGCGTCGTCGTCGGTGCCGCCGCAGCCCAGGGTGTGGGTCAGGAAGCGCACCCCGTCGACGTTGGGAAAGAGCCGTTCGCCGGCAGGCGCGGGCGGGGCTGTGCCGGTGGCACCGTGGAGCAGCTCGCGGGCCATCTGCTTGTAGTCGCGGTAGGGGTCCTCGCCCAGGGCATCGGCCACGCACTGGCGCAGCACCTCGATATTGCGGTTCTCGCAGAACACCAGCGGCACCACCAGCCAGACGTTGGCGGTGCCGACGCCGCCGTCGGGGCGGTGGTAGCCATCGAAGGTCACCCCCTCGAACGCCGTCACCTCGGGGGCGCGCCATTCACCGCGCCGCGCCTGGGGCTCGGTGGTGGCGGTGCTGTGCTCGGTATTGTCGGTGGTGATGGCCGCGCCCGCGGGGATGGGGCGCGTGGCGCGTCCCACGGTGACACCGTACATGATCACGGTGTCGCCAGGGGCGAGGTCGTGTAGGGAGAACTTGTGCTTGTGGCGGATCGGCTCGGCCAGGCGCAGCCGGCCCCCGTCGTCGTCGATCTCGCTGCCGGCGGGCAGGTCCTTGAGGGCGACGCGCACGTTGTCGTCGGCGTGCACGCGCAGGCTGGCCAGCTGGCCGTGTTCACTGGCGATGGTCTGGGGCATGGACGGCCTCCGCTTCGGCGTGTTCCGGGAATTCGAGTTCGATCATCGCCTTGACCACGCCGCTGCCCGGGACGCACCAGGCGGGCAGGTGATCGGGCAGGGCGTCGAGTTCGGCGCGGTGGGTGATCATGGCGCTGGCCTCAAGGTGGCCCGCCGCCATCAGCCGGCACACCGTGTCGAAGTCCTCGCTGGTGGCGTTTCGGCTGGCGAGCAGGGTCATCTCGCGACCGTGGAAGTCGGGGTCGTGGAAGGCGATGTCCGCCTTGACGATGCTGACCAGCACGTAGCGGCCGGCATGGGCGACCAGGTCGAAGCCGCGGCACATGGCGGTGGGGTTGCCGGTGGCGTCGAACACCACGTCGGCCAGTTCGCCGTCGCCGAGGGCTGCCAGGGCGGCGGGAACGTCCTGATCGGCAGGGTTCAGCGTCTCCAGGATGCCCAGCCGCTCGTGGCAGAAGGCCAGCCGCTCAGCGTTGGTGTCGACCATGACCACCCGGGCCCCGCGTTCCCGGGCCAGCTGGGCCACGCCCATGCCGATGGGCCCGGCGCCGACGACCACGGCGAGCTCCCCCTCGGCCAGTTCGCTGCGGCGTACCGCATGGGCGCCGATGGCCAGGCATTCGACCAGGGCGAGCTGGTCGAGCGACAGGGAGGCGTCGCTCACCAGGTGATCGGCGGGGACCGCCAGGGTGTCGCACATGCCGCCGTCTCGGTGCACCCCGATCACCTGCATCCGGCGGCAGCAGTTGGTGCGGCCCCGGCGACAGGCCCGGCATTCTCCGCAGTGCAGGTAGGGGATGACATAGGCCTGCTGGCCCACCCGCGCCGGGTCGACCCCGTCACCCACCGCCACGATCTCGCCGGCCAGCTCGTGGCCGAGCACCCGGGGGTAGGTGAAGTAGGGCTGGTTGCCACCATAGGCGTGGATATCGGTACCGCACACCCCGACCCGGCGGATGCGCAGCAGCGCCTCGCCGGGCCCGCACGAGGGGTCGGCGCGCTGCTCGAGGGTCAGGTGGCCAGGGGCCTGGCAGACGACGGTGCGCATGGCGATCTCCGATCAGCGGCCGGGTTCGGCGACAACAGCCTGATGCTGCTCGCCGAGCCCGGCGATGCCCAGTCGCATGCGCTGGCCGGGCCGGAGGTAGGTCGGCGGCTGCTGGCCCATGCCCACTCCGGGCGGGGTGCCGGTGGAGATGACATCGCCCGGCTGCAGGCTCATGAAGCGGCTCAGGTAGCTGATCAGGAAGGGGATGCGGTAGACCATGGTACGGGTGTTGCCGTCCTGGTAGCGGTGACCATCCACCTCCAGCCACAGGTCCAGTTCATGGGGGTCGGCGATCTCGTCCGGTGTGACCAGCCAGGGGCCCAGGGGGCCGAAGGTGTCGCAGCCCTTGCCCTTGTCCCAGGTGCCGCTGCGCTCGAGCTGGAACTCGCGTTCGGAGACGTCGTTGACCACGCAGTAGCCGGCCACATGGTCCATGGCGTCGGCCTCGCTCACGTAACGGGCCTCCTTGCCGATCACCACGCCGAGCTCCACTTCCCAGTCGGTCTTCGTGGAGGCCCGAGGGATGATGACGTCGTCGTCGGGCCCACAGATGGCGCTGGTCCACTTGTTGAAGACCACCGGCTCCGGCGGGACCTCGGCCCCGGTCTCGGCGGCGTGGTCGGAGTAGTTGAGGCCGATGCAGATGAACTTGCCAACCCGCCCGACGCAGGGGCCAAGGCGGGTATCTGCCGGGACCTTGGGCAGGCGGGAGGCGTCGAGCTCGGCGAGCCGGGCCAGCAGGTCGCGGCTGAGGTGGCGGCCGTCGAGGTCAGGCAGGTGGGCCGAGAGGTCGCGGATCACCCCGTCGGCGTCGAGCAGACCGGGTTTCTCATGGCCCGGGGGGCCGAAGCGCAGCAGTTTCATGGGCTCTCCTTGTTATTGGTAATTCGCTGTTGGTGATTCGCTGTCAGTGACGCGTTGTTCGTTGTTCGTTTTTCGTTGTTCGGGGCGGTCGATTCAGATCAGCCAGCCGCCGTCGATGACCTGGGCGGTGCCGGTGGTATAGGCGGACTCGTCCGCGGCCAGGTAGGTGGCCAGGGCGGCGATCTCCTCGGACGTGCCCAGACGACCCAGCGGCTGGCGGGCGAGGAAGTCGGCCTGCACCTCGGCCTCCGGGCGGCCCTGCTGGCGCGCCTGCGCCTGGATGCGCTGGCGCAGCGAAGGGGAGTCCACGGTGCCGGGGCAGATGGCGTTGCAGCGGATGCCCCGGTCGATGAAGTCGGCGGCGATCGACTTGGTCAGCCCGATCACCGCGGCCTTGGTGGTGCCGTAGGCGCAGCGGTTGGGCACGCCCTTGAGGCTCGAGGCCACCGAGGCCATGTTGATGATGCTGCCACCGCCGTGGTCGATCATGGCCGGGAGCAGGGCGCGGGTCAGCCGCGCCATGGCGGTGACGTTCAGCGCCAGCGACAGCGCCCAGTCGTCGTCGCTGCCGGTCAGCAGCGAGCCGCTGGCCACGAAGCCGGCACAGTTGAAGAGCACGTCCAGGGGCGGCAGCTCGGTCGCCAGGGCCGTCACGGCCGCGGCATCGAGCACGTCCAGGCGGCGGGTCTCGATGCCTTCCAGTCCCTCCAGTGCCTTGAGCTTGTCGCTGTCGATGTCGGTAGCGATGACCCGGGCGCCCTCCGCCGCGAAACGCAGCGCGGTGGCGTGGCCGATGCCCTGGCCAGCGGCGGTGATCAGGGCCGTCTTGTCCTTCAGTCGCATGTCTCGGGCGTCCTCGGCGGGTGTCGGATGGCGGGGCCGTCCATGGGTTGGCTGGTATGACAGGATGCTAGGATGATGGTCGGTCAGAGTATGGCCCAGTTCCCGGCGGCTTGCCAACCCGTAGGCGACCCGCCGGCGCCCACCGGCCCAACAAGAAGGCGGCCCGCAGGCCGCCCATGATCACCAGCGTGGACTCGTCGTCTCAGGCTATTCCCGCTTGCCGTCGACCAGGCGGCTGACGCCGAGCGGGTTGACCTCCTGGAGGGCCTCGGGCAGCAGGCCGGCCGGCAGGTTCTGGTAGCACACCGGGCGCAGGAAGCGGTGGATGGCGGCACTGCCCACCGAGGTGGTGCGGGTGTCTGAGGTGGCGGGGAAGGGGCCGCCGTGAACCATGGCGTGGCACACCTCGACCCCGGTGGGCCAGCCGTTGGCCAGGATGCGGCCGGCCCTGCGCTCGAGTACTGGGAGCAGGGTTCGGGCGGCCTCGAGGTCGCCGTCGTCCATCTGCAGGGTGGCGGTGAGCTGCCCCTCCAGATGCTCGGCCACGGCCTTGACCTGGTCGAGGTCGTCACACTCGACCACCAGCGACGCCGCGCCGAAGACCTCGGCCTGCAGGGCGTCGCTCTTGAGGAAATCACCCGCCGAGGCGGCAAACAGCGCCGGCTGACAGGCACAGGGTCCGTCGCCCACCGGGCCGCGGGCGATCTCACGGGCTTCGCCCACCAGGGCGCCCACGCCATCCTGGTAGGCGGCGTGGATCCCTGGGGTGAGCATGGTCTGGGCCGCGCTGCCCGTGATGGCCTCAGCGGCGGCCTCGATGAAGGCATCCAGGGCCTGGCCCTTGATGCCGATCACCAGGCCCGGGTTGGTGCAGAACTGGCCGGCGCCCATGTTCAGCGAGCCGATGAAGCCCTCGGCGATTGCCGGGCCGCGCGTCGCCAGCGCTTCCGGGAACAGGAACACCGGGTTGATGGAGCTCATCTCGGCGTAGACCGGGATCGGCTGCGGCCGCGCCTGGGCGGTGGCCAGCAGCGCCAGGCCGCCGGCGCGCGAGCCGGTGAAGCCCACCGCCTGGATGCGCGGGTCGGCGACCAGCGCCTGGCCGATCTCCTTGCCGGCGCCGAACAGCAGCGAGAAGACCCCCTCGGGGAGCTGGCAGCGGGTCACGGCCGCCTGCACGGCACGGCCCACCAGCTCGGAGGTGCCGGGATGGGCGGAGTGGGCCTTGACCACCACGGGGCAGCCGGCGGCCAAGCTTGATGCGGTATCGCCGCCGGCTACGCTGAAGGCCAGCGGGAAATTGGAGGCGCCGAACACCGCTACGGGGCCCAAGGCCACGTGGCGTTGGCGCAGATCGACCCGCGGCAGCGGCTGGCGATCGGGAAGCGCGGGGTCGATGCGCACATCAAGCCACTCGCCGGCACGTACCACGCCGGCGAACAGCCGCAGCTGGCCGCAGGTGCGGCCGCGCTCACCTTCGAGCCGCGCCCGGGGCAGGCCGGTCTCGGCCATGGCGCGGGTGATCAGCTCATCGCCGATGGCCTCGATCTCGTCGGCAATGGCCTCGAGAAAGGCCGCTCGCACGTCGAGCGAGGTCTCGCGGTAGCTGGCGAAGGCCTCCTCGGCAAGCTGGCAGGCCCGGGCGACCGCGTGGCGATCCAGTCCCGGGTAGTCGGGAGCCAGGGCCTCGCCGCTGGCCGGGTCGACGGCGCGGATGACGGCCTGATCGCCGGTGACGGCCTCGCGGCCGATCAGGGAAGTGCCTTGCAGTGTCATGGGGACTCCTTAACGCGGGGATACGGCTTGTGGTACCGGGGCAGGCATGCTACCTATCATGTCATCATACAGCCCTACACTAGGGCAATTCTCGCCGTCACGCCATTGCCCGGCCACACGGCCCCGATCAGTCGGAGTTCCCATGTCACCCACTCGCCCCCGAGTCCGCCCCGACCAGCTACGGTCGCGCTGGTGGTTCGACAATCCCGACCATCCCGGCACCACTGCCCTGTGCATCGAGCGCTACATGAACCAGGGCATCACCCTGGAGGAGCTCACCGGGGGCCGGCCGATCATCGGCATCTGCCAGTCGGGCTCCGACCTGACGCCCTGCAACCGACACCACATGGAACTCGCTAAGCGGGTCAAGGAGGGAGTCCGTGCCGCCGGCGGCGTGCCCTTCGAGTTCCCCATGCACCCTATCCACGAGAACGTGCGCCGGCCCACGGCGGCGCTGGATCGCAACCTGGCCTATCTGGGCCTGGTGGAGGTGCTGCACGGCTATCCGCTTGATGGCGTGGTGCTGACCACCGGCTGCGACAAGACCACCCCGGCGGCGCTGATGGCCGCGGCGACGGTGAACATTCCGGCCATCGTGCTCTCCGGCGGCCCCATGCTCAACGGCTGGCACGGCGCCGAGCGCGTCGGCTCGGGCACCATCGTCTGGGAGATGCGCCGCCGGCTGGCCGCCGGCGACATCGACTACGCCGAGTTCCTGTCGCGCATCACCGAGTCCGCCCCGTCGGTGGGCCACTGCAATACCATGGGCACCGCCTCGACGATGAACTCCCTGGCCGAGGCGCTGGGCATGAGCCTGCCCGGTTCGGCGATGATCCCGGGCCCCTACAAGGAGCGCGCCATGGTCGCCTACCAGACCGGCGAGCGGATCACCGAGATGGTCTGGGAGGATCTGCGGCCCGGCGACATCCTCACCCGGGAAGCCTTCGAGAATGCCATCGTCACCTGCTCGGCGCTGGGGGGCTCCTCCAACGCGCCCATCCATGTCAATGCCATCGCCCGCCACGCCGGGGTCGAGCTGGACAACGACGACTGGCAGCGGCTGGGCCATGGGATTCCGCTGCTGGCCAATGTCATGCCCGCCGGGGCCTACCTCGGCGAGGAGTTCCACCGTGCCGGGGGCGTGCCGGCGGTGATGCATGAGCTGCTTGAGGCCGGCCGGCTCCACGGCGAGGCGCTCACGGTCAACGGCCAGCCGATGGCCGCCAACCTGGCGGGGCGCGAGACCCGGGACCCCGAGGTGATCCGCCGCTACGCCAATCCGCTGGTGGAACATGCCGGATTCCTCAACCTCAAGGGCAACCTCTTCGACTCGGCGCTGATGAAGACCAGCGTCATCTCGCCGGACTTCCGCGAGCGCTTCCTCAGTAACCCGGACGACCCCGAGGCCTTCGAGGGCCGGGTGGCGGTGTTCGATGGCTCGGAGGATTACCATGCGCGCATCGATGACCCGAGCCTGGGCATCGACGAGCACACCATCCTGGTGATGCGCGGGGCCGGCCCGGTGGGCCATCCCGGCGGCGCCGAGGTGGTAAACATGCAGCCCCCGGAGGCGCTGATCCGCCGCGGCATCGAATCGCTGCCCTGCCTGGGGGACGGTCGCCAGTCGGGCACCTCGGGGTCGCCGTCGATCCTCAACGCCTCGCCGGAGGCGGCGACCGGGGGTGGCCTGGCCCTGCTGGAGAGCGGCGACCGGCTGCGCATCGACCTGCGCCAGGGAGAGGTGCGGCTGCTGATCGACGAGGCCGAGCTCGCGGCGCGGCGGCAGCGGCTGGAGGCACAGGGGGGGTATCGCTACCCCGAGCACCAGACACCCTGGCAGGAGATCCAGCGCTCGATGGTGGAGCCGCTGGACCGCGGCATGACCCTGGCGCCGGCCACCAAGTACCGCGACGTGGCGCGCCGCAGTCCGCCTCGCGACAATCACTGAACGAGGCGGTGCCGATCGAGCACCGCACCGGGAGCCTTACCCATGCCGCATCCAGTCGTTGTGCCCGCGGGGCCCCGGACGGGCAGCCTGCGCATCGTCCACCTCGGGCTCGGGGCCTTTCACCGCGCCCACCAGGCGGTCTATCTGGAGCGTTACCGCCAACGCAGCGGCGATACCTCCTGGGGGATCTGCAGCGCCAATCTGCGCTCGAGCATCGCCCTGGTGGATGGCCTGCGTGAGGCGGGCCACCGCTATCACGTGGCCCAGTTCACCGACAGCGAGACCGTCACCCTGCGCGAGATCGGGGTGATCGAGGAGGCCCTGTTCACCGGAAAGGACAGGCTCACCGGTCGCGACGGCCAGGGGCGGTGGGGTCGCGACCTCGAGGCCCTGCTGGCGCGGCTGGCCGCCCCCGAGACACGAATCGTCACCCTCACCGTCACCGAGAAGGGCTACTTCCTCAACCCGGCCAGCGGCATGCTGCTCGCCGACGACCCCATGATCGCCGCCGACATCGCCGCCCCCGAGGCGCCGCGCACCGCGCCGGGGATCCTGGTGGCGGCGTTGGCGCGACGACGCGCCCGGGGGATTGCGCCCTTCACGGTGCTCTCCTGTGACAACATGCCGGACAACGGCCGGTGCGCCCGCCATGCCGTGGTCCAGCTCGCCGAGCGCCAGGACGCCACCCTGGCGGGCTGGATCGAGCGCGAGGGGGCCTTCCCCAGCAGCATGGTCGACGGCATCGTGCCGGCCATGACCGAGGCCGATTTCGCCAGGCTCTCGGCGCTGGGGATCGATGACCCCAACGCCGTGGTGGCCGAGGCCTACCTCCAGTGGGTGGTGGAGGATGATTTCCCCCTGGGGCGGCCGGACTGGACGGCCGACGGCGTGGTGATGGTCGCCGACGTCGCCCCCTTCGAAGCCATGAAGCTGCGCCTGCTCAACGCCAGCCACTCGCTGCTGGCCTACCTGGGGGCTCCCGAGGGCATCGAGACCGTCTACGAGGCGGTGAGCCGGGACGATCTGAGGACCCTGCTGCGCCACTACATGCTGGAGGAGGCGGCGCCGACCCTGGTCATGCCCGAGGGCACCGACCTTGAGACCTACGCCGAATCGCTGCTGGCACGCTTCGCCAACGACAGCCTGCGGCACCGCCTGCACCAGATCGCCATGGACGGCAGCCAGAAGCTGCCACAGCGCTGGCTGATCGGTACCTCGGCACGCCGAGAGAAAGGCTGGGGATCGCCTTGTATTGCCCTGGGCCTGGCGGGCTGGATCCGCTATACCGCCGGTCGGGACACCCGCGGCAACACCTACGTGGTGGACGATCCCCTGGCGGCGCGGTTTGCCGACCTGCATGCCCGTCACGGGCAGGCGCCCGAGGCGCTGGTCAGTGCCTTCCTGGCCATGGACGATGTCGTCCCGTCGGCGCTGGCGGCGGATGCCGACTTCGCCGAGGCGGTGCTCGCCGCCTACCGCCGACTAACTGAGCAGGGGCTCGACGCAGCGCTCGCCCACCTGACGTAGGGGCCAGGCGCCGCTCCGCCAGTCTGGCGAGCGTTCCTGTCGGTCAGCGTGCCAGCCAGCCGCCGTCCACCGCCAGCGCATGACCGTTGACGTAGGCGGCGGCGTCGGAGCAGAGGAAGATCGCCGCGCCGGCCAGGTCCTCGGGGGTCCCCCAGCGCCCGGCGGGGATCCGCGCCAGGATCTCGGCGCTGCGGTCGGGGTCCTCGCGCAGCGCCTGGGTATTGTCGGTGGCCATGTACCCGGGGGCGATGGCGTTGACGGTGATGCCGTGGGCCGCCCACTCGTTGGCCAGCAGCCGGGTCAGGCCCAGCAGGCCGCTCTTGCTGGCGGTGTAGGAGGGCACGCGGATCCCGCCCTGGAAGGAGAGCACCGAGGCGACGTTGACGATGCGGCCAGGCGCCCGGCGCGCCACCAGGTGGCGGGCCACCGCCTGGGCCAGGAAGAAGGCCGCCTTGAGGTTGACGTCCATCACCGCGTCCCAGTCCGCCTCGCTGAACTCCAGGGCGGGGGCGCGGCGGATGGTGCCGGCGTTGTTGATCAGGATATCGATCCGCCCGGCCTGGCTCAGCGCCTGGTCGACGATCTTCGACGGGGCGTCGCGGCCCAGTTCCGCCGCAATGCCGGTATAGCGACGCCCCAGGGCCTCGATGCGCCCACGGGTCTCGTCGGCGTCGCGGCGGGTGACGCCGACGATGTCGGCGCCGGCCTCGGCCAGCGCGACGGCCAGCCCCTGGCCGAGCCCCTTGTTGCAGCCGGTGACCATGGCCACCCGGCCGGCCAGCGAGAAGCGGTTCATGACGCCCTCCAGGCGGACTCATTGACCAGGCTGATCGGACGCTCGCCGTTGAGTGCCAGGATGAGGTTGTCCACGGCGCGCTGGGCCATGGCGGTGCGTGTCTCGTGGGTGGCCGAGCCGATGTGGGGCAGGGCCACCACGTTGGTCATGTGGGGCAGCGGCGATTCCGGCGACAGCGGCTCCTGCTCGAAGACATCCAGTCCGGCGGCGCGGATGCGCCCCATCTCCAATGCCTCGATGAGCGCCGCCTCGTGGACCACCTTGCCGCGGGCAATGTTGACGAAGATGGCCGAGGGCTTCATCAGGGCAAACTCGCGCTCGCCGATCAGGTGCTCGGTCTCGACGGTGAGGGGGACGGTGACGCAGACGAAGTCCGACTCGGCGAGCAGCGCGTCCAGCTCGCGGTGCTCGGCGCCCAGCTCCGCTTCCAGCGCCGGCTTGGACGAGGCGTTGGAATAGAGCACGCGCATGCCGAAGCCCAGCGCACCGCGACGGGCGATGGCGGCACCGATGCGGCCGAAGCCGATCATGCCGAGGGTCTTGCCGTGGACGTCGCTGCCGAAGTGCTCGGGGCCCACGCCGGCCTGCCAGTCGCCGCGCTTGACCCACTCGGCCAGCTCCACGGCGCGCCTTGCCGCGGCCATTACCAGCAGGAAACCGGTATCGGCGGTGGTCTCGGTGAGCACATCCGGGGTGTTGCAGAGCAGGATGCCGCGTCGGGTCAGCTCGTCGACCGGGTAGTTGTCGTAGCCCACCGAGATGGTGGCGATGGTCTCGAGCTCGGGTGCCGCGTCCAGCAGCTCGGGGGTGACGGTCAGGCTGGCGCCGATCAGGCCGTGGGCGCCCGGGAGCGCGGCGCGGAAGTCGGGGTCATCGGCGGATGCCAGGTCACTGAAGGTCTGGACCTCGAAATGCTCGGCGAGCTGTGCCAGCTGGGTGTCGTTCAGTCGGCCATAGGCCAGGACGCGCTTCTTCATGGGACAGGCTCCTTGGTTGTCGTGTTCGGGTCATTCGGTTTCCAGGGCGGTGAGGCGCTCTCGGCTCGGCAGCCCCTCCATGTCGCCCACCACCTGTACGGCCAGCGAGCCGATCAGGTTGCCGCGGCGAACGGCCTCCCGGGGGGAGCGGCCATCGAGCAGGGCGCTGATCACGCCCACGGCGAAGGCGTCTCCGGCCCCCACGGTATCCACCACCTCGGCGACCGGCACGCCCGGCAGGGTGAAGCTCTGTTCCTGGCCGCCCAGGCGGCCGCGGTAGTAGCTTCCCTCGCGGCCCAGCTTGATGATCACGGCCTGGGCGCCGCGCTCGAGGTAGAAGTCGGCGATCGCCTCGGGGCTGTCGCGCCCGGTGAGCAGGCGCCCCTCGGCGAGGCCCGGCAGCACCCAGTCGGCCTCGGCGGCCAGTGCGTTGAGGGTGGTGCGCATGTCGGCCTCGCTCGACCACAGGCTGGGCCGCAGGTTGGGGTCGAAGGAGACGCTGGCCCCCTTGGCGCGGGCTTGGTCTACCAGGAGACGGGACACTTCACGGGCGCTGGGGGAGAGCGCGGGAGGGATGCCGGTGGCATGCAGGTGGCGTAAGGCCCGGAAGTCGACGCCGTCGGCATCCCCGGGGGCCAGGCAACTGGCGGCACTGCCGCGGCGGAAGTAGGTGACGCGGGGGTCGGCACCGCCCTCGGCACGCTCCTTGAAGAGCAGGCCGGTGGGGTGGTCGGGGTCCACCCGCAGGTGGCGACAGTCCAGCCCCTCGGCCTCCAGCGTGCGGCGGATGAAGGTGCCGAAGCCGTCGTTGCCCACCCGGCTCAGCCAGCCGACATGGAAGCCCAGCCGGGCCAGGCCGATCGCGACGTTGGTGTCGGCGCCGGCGATGCGGCGCTGGAAGCGCTCCACATCGGCCAGCTCCCCGGGACTTTCGGCGACGAACATCGCCATGGCTTCGCCGAAGGCGAGGATCTCGGGGCTGGGCGTCTGGGGCTGCGTCATGCGGTGCCTCGTGTCAGCGGAAGTGTTGTCGTGTGGTTGCCGCTGGCCTGCCTCAGGCCGGACGGCGGGTGGAGCCTCTGGCGATCAGGGTCGGTGCGTGGCGCCGTGCTGCGGCCTCTGGGGCGTCATCATCGTAGCCAAGGCGCTGCACTTCGCCAATCTGGACGGATGACGCAGAGGGGCGCAATGGAGCTGCGAGACCATGCTTGGGCTTCGGGGCCAGGCTCATGCTTCAATGGTCGGCCGAGTCAAGGATCACGAGCGAGAGCCAGCCGATGGAGTGGAGAGAACCGAGCCGTGCTGTCGCGCCGCCGAATGCCGGCGAGATGGCCGTGGCGTGGATGGCGGCGGCGCCGCTGCTCCTCCCCATGGGGTACTGGCTGGCACCGGTGGCGGTGCTGCTCGCCGCCGGCCTGGCCTGGCGCGATCGTCCTTCCCGCCTGGCCTGGGCCGGTCCGCCGGCCGTCACCATGGCCGTATTGCTGGCCTTTGCCGGGGCGGAGATGGCAGCGGGCCTCTGGCACCATAGTGCCTGGCAGGACGGGGTGACCGCGGCGATGCCGCTGGTGCTGGCGGCGGGGTTGGCCGCCACCCTGGGGCCAGCGGTGCGGCATTTGAGGCCACGGCTGTCATGGTGGTGGAGTGGCCTCGCCCTGGGCGGGATTGGCAACGGGCTCTGGGCGCTATGGCAGGCGGTCATCGACGGGACGAGCCGTGCCAATGGCTATCACGAGGTGAATGCGATCCTGTTCGGCAACCTGGCGCTGTTGACCGGGCTGTTCTGCCTGGCAGGGCTGGGTTGGGCCTGGCAGCAGGCCAATCGTCGACAGTGGCTGCTGGTGATGCTGCTTGGCGCGGCGGGGGGACTCCTGGCCTCGGCGCTATCGGGCACTCGCGGCGGTTGGCTGGCCCTGCCGCTGGCGACGCTGGTCTTCTATCGCGCCTACCTGCGTCGCTGGCCCCGGCGACGGCGATGGCTGGTGGTCGGCGGGGTGGCACTGCTGCTGGCTGGCTTCTACCTGACGCCCCAGAGCGGGGTGCAGTATCGGATCGGTGTGGCGATGGACGAGGCGGTGAACTACCTGGCAGGCGAGCCTCACGGCTCAGTCGGGGCACGGCTGGAGATGTACCGAGGGGCGCTTGTGCTGATTGCCGACAGGCCCTGGATGGGCCATGGCCACGATGGGTATGCCAGTGCCATGAGCGAACTGGTGGCGCAGGGGCGGGTGGCATCGGGCATGGACCGCTACTGGCACGCTCACAATGACCTGCTGGACGCCTGGGTGCGCCGTGGCCTGCCGGCAATGCTCAGCCTGCTGGCGCTCTACCTGTTGCCGATCTGGTATTTCGCGCCCCGCCTCGTTTCCCGGGATCCCGCGATGCGCAGCCTGGCCGTTGCCGGCCTGCTGCTGCCGGTGACCTTCATCGACTTCGGGCTGAGCTATGCCTTCCTTGCCTATCAGATCGGGATTGTCGTGTATGGCGGCTGGCTGGGTGTGCTGGTGGGCTTGTGGGACGGACAGGACAGGGTCACAACGGCGCCATGAGCGCGGCATGCTGCCGAACCACCTCCAGCATGGCCTTAGCCGCTGCGGACGGTGGCCTCTGGTTCCCGAGCGATGTAACACCTTATCGCACTCCCTAACTCAATAGCGGTGTCTGCTCCAGTCGGGCATGCTCGCGAATCTCGTTCAGCATCGCCTTGGCGGCCGCCGAGAGTGGGGTGCGCGTGGGGGTGATGATGCCTAGCTGGCGCGGCACTCTGGGTGATATCAGTGGACGCCAGCCCAGGCCTTCCTTCGAGATCTGCAGGAAGCTCAGCGAGGGCAGGGCGGAGACCCCCAGGCCAGCCGCGACCATGCGCCCGACCGTGCCGATCTGGCTGACCTCGCAGAACAGGTTCATTTCGCGGTCCAGGTCCCCGAGAACCCGCTCGATGGCCTGACGTGTGCTCGACATCCTGTCGAGATCGATGATCGGGTAGGCCAGGAGTTCGTTCCAGCTCACTTCCTGCTGGTTCAGCAGCGGATGCCCGGCAGGGCAGACTGCCACAAAGTGATCCTCGATCAATGGCTCGAAATGCATGGCCTCGCGGTTGCGTGGTTGAACGGAGAGCCCGATGTCGGCGCGTCCCTCGCTGACCAGTTCGTCGATCTGGCTGGCCAGCAGGTCATGCACGCTGATTTCCAGGTTCGGGTACTGCCGTTTGAAGTCGGCCAGCACCGTGGGCAGGAACCCGGCCGCCAGGGTCGGCAGGGCCGCGATCGATACCCGGCCGGCCTGCTTGCTGAAGAGCCGGGCGACATCGTCCAGAGCAGAGTCCCAGTCGCTGACCAGGCGCCGTGCCACCGGAAGGAAGCGCTTGCCTTCCGGGGTCAACTGAATCCCCTTGCGGGAACGATTGAACAGCGTTCCCCCCACCGCGCCTTCCAGCTTCTTGATCGAGAGGCTCAAGGCCGGTTGTGACAGGTGCAGGTTCTCCGAGGCCTCGATAAAGCTCCCGGTGGCGGCGATCTCGATGAAGGCCTTGAGCTGCCTGATGGAAATTGACATAAGAAAAACAAAACCAAGCTTCGATTATTTAAATTTGAAAAATACAGTGCCTGGCGCTCATAGTAAATCGCATACAAGAACAACAGGATCACGCCATGTCACTCGGGCTCAGCCATGACAGCCCCCTTGCCATCGTCGGCTGCGGTACCATCGGCGCGAGCTGGGCGGCCTACTTCCTGTCTCGCGGTCTTCCGGTCGTTGTCTATCACCATGGCGACCAGCCGGAAGGGGACGTGCTGGAACGGATTGCTGCTCACTTCCCCAGTCTTGGCAGCCCAGTTCGCGAGCCACGTATCTGTCACGATCTCGGGGAAGCGGTGGCGGATTCTCCCCTGATTCTCGAGTGTGCTCCCGAAAACGTCACGCTCAAGCGCCAGTTGATCGCGGAGATTCAGGCCTACGCCGGCTCCGGGGCCATCATTGCCAGCAACACCTCGTCCCTGACCCATTCCGACCTCACTCTGGGCGTCGCCAGTCCGGATCGCGTGGTGATTGCGCATCCCTACAATCCCCCCCATCTCGTACCCCTTGTCGAGATCTTTGGCGTCGACGATTCGATATGCGATGCCGTCAAGACCTTCTACGCCAGCCAGGGCAAGTCGCCGGTCGTGCTCAACAAGGAGATGGTGGGCCACCTGGCCAACCGGCTGAGTTCAGCCCTGTGGCGCGAGGCGCTCTATCTGTTGCAGGAGGGGGTAGCCAGCGTCGAGGACATCGATCGGGCCATCACCGACGGGCCGGGACTGCGGTGGGCGATCAATGGCCCCTTCCTGACTTATCACCTCGGTGGCGGCAGCGGGGGCATCCGGCAATACCTGGCCAATCTCGGCGAGAGCCAGGTCTATCGCTGGAACTCCCTGGGCACCCCCAAGGTGGATGACGCCCTGATGGCGCGCATCATCGAGGGTGTCGAGTCCGCCTACGGCGACGACAGCATCGACGAGCACTTTCGGCGACGCGATCGCCAGTTGACGTCGCTACTCAAGATTCGACCCCCCGTCGACTAGACAAGGACAGCACCGTCATGCGGTGAGAAGGACCTGCTGCCCCCGAGGCAGTGCGACTCCCCCTTGCCTGCGGAAGGCCAGGGTTACCACAAGCACAATCAGGAGAGACCCCATGAAGCCGACAGCCACTCGTACTTCGCGACTGCTCAAAGGGTCGGGCCTTGCCGGCCTGACCGCCCTTGCCCTTACCGTAGGTGCCACGGCTCAGGCACAGCCCTCCAACCTCAGCCTGCTGAGCGGATCGCCCGGTGGCACCTGGTATCCGATCACTGCGGGCATTGCGGAAATCTTCGGCAGCGAGGGGACACGCACCAACGCCGAGGTCGGGGCTGGCCTGGCCAACGTCTCGCGCGTGAGTGCCGGCCAGGCCGAACTTGGCGTGACCACCTCCACGGTGCCGCCGGTGGCTCAGGCCGGCCAGGCGCCCTTCAACGAGCCGATCACCAACGTGCGGGCCCTGGCGGCCCTGTTCCCGAGCTACCAGCACGTCGGGGTTACCCGAGACTCCGGTATCGAGTCGGTGGAGGAACTGGTCGGGGTCAGCGTCAACTGCATGGCGCTGGGCAACTCTACCCAGGCCGCATTCGTGGACCGTCTCGAGGCCGCCGGCATCAGCGAAGAGGATCTCGACTGCGCCCGCGGCAGCCACAACTTTGCCTCCGATGCCATCAAGGATGGCAACCTCGAGGGCTTCACCCTGCTCTCAGGCTACCCCAATGGCACCTTCACCGAACTCTTCCACACCGTCGACATGAAGCTGCTGCCGCTCTCCGAGGAGGAGTTTGAACGGATCAGCGACATCAACCCGGGTTATGCCTATTCCTCCATCCCGGCCGGGAGCTATCCGGGCCAGGAGGTCGATATTCCCACCGTGACCTCGGATCTGATCCTGTTCTCCCATGAGGACATGCCGGAGGAGGATGCCTACTGGATCGTCAAGACCATGCTCGACAACCTTGAGCGCATCCAGGGAGTGCATGCGGCCATGGCGCCGTTGAGCGGCGAGTACATGGCGAACATCGCCGGCATCGAGCTACACCCGGGGGCCGTGCGCGCCTATGAGGAAGCCGGCGTCGAGATCAACAACACCTTCTGATCACGTCTCGCCAACAGCCAGGGCAAGCCCATGAGGTCGAGCCAATGACACTTTCCCACGACACGTTCCGGACGGGTTTGAAGCACACGGTCACGGCGCTTGCCGTCGCCATGTCCTTCTACCACATCATGACGGCCTTCTTCGGGACGCCCATCTCCGAAGTGCATTTGCCCGTACACCTCGGGTTTGCCCTGGTGATCATCTTCTGGACCTATCGCAAACCTGCCGCAGGGTCCCTCGGGGCCCTGCTCATCCTGCGAGACCTGGGCCTGACTGCCATGGCGGTCGGCGGTTGTGCTTTTCTCGCCCTGAATTCTGCCGAGCTGCAGCAGCGGATGCTCTATTTCGATCCGCTTACCACGCCGCAGCTGCTGTTCGGTGCCATGCTGGTATTTACCGTGCTTGAGGCGGCCCGCCGGGTGGTCGGCTGGCCCCTGGTGATCCTGGGCGCGACGGCCATCGCCTATGCGCTGTGGGGCAATTACCTGCCGTCCGTGCTGTGGCATCGCGGTTACAGCTTCGAATCGATCATCGAGTCCACCTACCTGACCCAGGATGGCCTCTGGACGACGCCGTTGAGGGTCACGGCCACTTATGTATTCCTGTTCGTGCTTTTCGGTGCCTTCCTGGTCTCATCTGGCGCCGGTACCTTCTTCACCGACCTGGCGCGCAGTCTGACCGGTCGTTTTACCGGCGGTGCGGCCAAGACCGCCGTGGTCTCCAGCGCCCTGATGGGGTCTCTGTCGGGAAGCTCGGCCGGCAACGTCGTGGTCACCGGTTCCTTCACCATCCCGACCATGAAGCGTGCCGGCTTTCCGCCACGTTTCGCCGCAGGGGTGGAGGCTGTCTCCTCGTCGGGCGGGCAGTTCATGCCCCCGGTGATGGGCTCCGCCGCCTTCATCATGGCCGAATTCATCGGCATGCCCTACATCGAGATCGCCCAGGCGGCCATCATCCCGGCGCTGCTTTACTTCATCTCGGTCATCGCCATGGTGCACTTCGAGGCACGGCGCCTCGAGCTCTCTCCCGAGGTCGCGGATGTCCGCGCTTTCGAGGTGCTCAAGCAGCGCGGCTACCTGCTGCTGCCAGTGATCGTGATGCTTGGCGTTCTCTCCAGTGGTTATACGCCCACGCTGGCGGCGCTCTATGCGCTCGGCTCCCTGGTCCTGGCTCAGGTGGTGTTCGAGCGGGAGTCTCGCACGCTGCTGGTCGAGAATTGCCTCAAGGCCATGAATGATGCGCCGCGCATCATCGGCCAGATCACCATCGCCAGCGCCGTGGGGGGCATCATCGTCGGGGTCGTGACCCAGACCGGGCTCGGGTTGCGGATGAGTTCCATCGTGCTGAGCATTTCACAGGGCAGCCTGCCCTTGCTGCTGGTCCTGACCATGCTGTGTGGGGTGATTCTGGGGATGGGCATGCCCACCCCGGCGGCCTACATCATCCTCGCCGTGTTGCTGGCCCCGGGGCTCGTCGAGTTTGGCGTACCCATCCTGGCGGCGCACCTGTTCGTCATGTATTGCGCCGGGGTGTCGGCGATCACGCCACCGGTGGCGCTGGCCTCCTATGCCGCCGCCGCCATTGCCGACTCCGACCCGTGGCGCACCAGCCTGACCGCCCTCAAGCTCGGACTGGCCAGCTTCATCGTGCCCTACATGTTCGTCTTCGCGCCGTCGATCCTGGGGCTCGGTTCTGGCCTGCAGATGACGATCAACTCGCTGGCGGCAGGCGTCGGCGTCATTGCACTGGCCGCCTCGCTGATCGGCTGGCTCTGGATTCGCATGAACCTTTACCTGAGGGGTCTGCTGTTCGCGGCTGCGCTGATGCTGATCATGCCCGGGATGCTGGTTGACCTGGCAGGCGGTGTGCTGATTGTCGTGATCGCGACCTACTGCTTCGTCGCGGGCCGCCAGCAGGGCAGGAGAGAGCCCATTCGCCCCCCCGTGAAACAAGACCTGTAACCACGCTGGAGACACGACATGCAGTCAAGGATCGAGTTGCCCTCGGCACACGACATGGACCCGCAGCAGCACGCTATCTACCAATCGGTGCTCAAGACCCGGGGCAATGCCGATGGCCCCTTCCTGGCCTGGCTACACAGCCCAGGGCTTGCGGGGCCCGCTCAGCAGCTGGGCGCTTTCTGCCGCTATGACACGCAGCTCTCACTGGTCGAGAGTGAGCTCCTGATCCTCTGCGTTGCCGCGCATTTTCACTGTGACGGTGAGCAGCAGATCCATGAGCCCATTGCGATTGAGGCGGGCCTGCCGGAGGCAACGGTGGCAACCCTTCGCGAGGGCGGCTGGGCGCGCCTCGAGACCCCGAGGCTGGAACTGCTTCAGACCCTTGCGCGCCAGTTGCTGGACGAACGCCGCATCGACGACGACACCTTCAATGCCGCCCGGCAGGCGCTTGGCACCCAGGCCCTGGTCGAGGTGGTGGGCATCATCGGCTACTACTCGCTGGTGGCCATGACGCTCAACGCCTTCGAGATGCGTGTGGCGGCGCCGGGACCGGCGTGATGCCGGGGAACAGGGAACTTCCGCTCCCATGGTCCAGCGCCCTGTCACTTATGACACCGTTGACGTCTCCTTGGCCCCTTAATTGCATGATTACATCAGAGCGTCTTCCAACACTCCCTCGATTTCCTGAGTTTCGGCAGAGCGTTGCGTAGCCTCGGGCAAATTATCGGGATGGACAGGCCGTAAGGTAGGGATGGCTCAACCTGAACCCTGATTGCAACACAATAACGGCCGGACATCGCCGCGGGCGTGCCGGCCATGACAAGGGAGCGACTGACAATGCATAAACTCAACCGGATCGCGATTTCCGTGGGCCTGGCCATGGGTCTCGCCTCCGCTTCGGCAGTGGCCGAGGCGGCCGATCGCAGCTGGCGCATGGCCACGCCCTGGAGCGGCGGCCCCTGGCTGGAGCGGGATGCCCAGCTCTACGCCGACCGCGTCAACCAGCTGACTGGTGGCAGCATCGAGATCGAGGTGTTCCCCGGAGGCACCCTGGGCGGCGCGCTGCGGGTGACCAACACCGTCAAGGCCGGCGTGGCCCAGATCAGCCACAACTACATCAACTACGACTACGGCACCGACCCCACCGCCGCGCTGCTGGCCGGCCACTCCAGTGGCTTGACGCCGGAGGAGTTCATGCTGTGGATGTACGAGGGCGGCGGCGTGGAGCTCTACGAGGAGTTCCGTCGGGATGTCTTCGACGTGGTGGCCTTCCCCTGTGCCATCCTCGGCACCGAGATCTTCCTGCACTCCAACAAGAAGGTAGAGACGCTGGAGGACTTTCAGGGCCTGCGGCTGCGCACTTCCGGTGCATGGGCGGAGCTGGCGTCCCGTCTCGGGGCATCCACCGTGGTGATGGCCGGCGGCGATATCTACAGCGCGCTGGAGCGGGGCGTGATCGACGCCGCCGAGTGGGGCAGCCCGGAGATGAATCGCCCGACCGGCTTCCAGGAAGTGGCCCAGTACGTGATCATCCCCGGGGTGCATCAGTCCGGCGGTTTCCTTGAGTGCCAGGTCAACGAGGACACCTGGAACGAGCTCTCCGAGGAGGAGCAGGAGATTCTGCGCCTGGCCGGCAAGCTGACAGTGTTCGAGACCTGGCTGGCCAGCTCGTTCGCCGACCTGGACGCCTATCAGGAACTGGTCGACGGCCCCAACGAGATCGTCCATCTGGACCAGTCGTTCATCGACACCATCTATGAAGAGACCGAGAAGTGGGAAGATGAGTACGCCGCGGACAACGAGTGGTTCGCTCGCGTGCTCGAGTCCCAGCGCGGCTTCAAGGATGCGATGAGCCGCTGGCCGGAATATCGCCTGCCGATGGGCGGCATCGAGCGCTGATCGCAAGCCTCGTGGGCGCGTAGGCGGATCACCCGCCGCCTGCGTCCGCTGTCGCCTTCCCTGGCCCCGACGCCGCCTCATCAGGGCCCGTCGGGGTCTTGCCGTTTCCAGGCAATCGGAACCTGAACCATGAATGTCCTGATCAAGAGTATTGAATCCCTGACCCGTTTTGCCGGGGGGATCGGCGCCGTGCTGATCTTCCCTCTGATCGGTGCCCTGGTCACCGAGGTCTTCAGTCGCTATGTGATCGGCCGTCCCACCCTGTGGGCGTTCGAGATCAGCTACATGGTGATGGGCGCCATCTTCATGCTGGGCATGGCCAATGCGCTGCGCGTGGGCCAGCACGTCAGCGTGGACCTGGTGAGCCTGCAACTCGGCCCGCGGCCCAACGCCCTGGTGCGTGTGGTCGGCTACCTGCTGTTCCTGCCGGTGCTGGTATGGCTGGTGTGGGAGCTGTCGAAGTATGCCCTGGAGGCCTTCCAGGTGCAGGAGCGCTCCGGCCGCTCGGCGTGGAACCCGGTGGTCTGGCCCATCTTCACGGTGTGGTTCGTGGGCTTCGGGCTGCTGGCCCTTCAGGTGGTCGCGGAGCTGATCAAGTCGCTGGCGGTGCTGTTGGGCCGCCAACTGGACGAGGAGGGCGAGGCATGAGCAGCTTCCTGGCCCTGCTGATGTTCCCGGCGCTGATGGCCTTCATCATCGCCGGTTTCCCCATCGCCTTCTCGATGATCGTGGTGGCGACCCTGTTCGGGATGATCCAGTTCGGCGATGTCGCCGCCTATCAGCTGCTCACCAAGATCGAGGACACTGCCTCCAACTCGATCCTCGCTGCGGTGCCGCTGTTCATCTTCATGGGCGCGATGCTCGAGCGCTCGGGGATCGCCGAGCGGCTGTTCGGCGCCATCCATCTCTGGACCCGGCGGCTGCCCGGTGGCCTCGGTGTGGGCGCCATCATCATGGGTACCCTGTTTGCCGCCTCCAGCGGCGTGGTGGGCGCCACCGAGGCCGTGATCGGCATGCTGGCGATCCCGGTGATGCTCAAGCACCACTACAGCAAGAGCCTGATGTCCGGCACCATCTGTGCCAGCGGCTCACTGGGGACCGCGATCCCGCCCTCCATCACCGTGGTGGTGCTGGGGCCGGTGGCCGGGGTGTCGGTGGGTGCGCTGTTCAGCGGCCTGCTGATCCCGGGCTTCCTGATGGCGGTGATGTTCCTCATCTATATCATCGGCGTCTCCTACCTGAAGCCGGAGATGGCCCCCAGGGTGGTGGAGACCGAGGACGAGGTCGACTGGCCGGAGCGGATGCGCATCACCCTGGTGGCGCTGCTGCCGACCATGGCGCTGATCTTCACCGTGCTGGGCACCATCCTGATGGGGCTGGCCACGCCGACCGAGGCGGCGGCCTGCGGGGCGCTGGGCTCGATACTGCTGGCCCTGGCCTACCGCAACCTCAATCGCGAGGTGCTGTGGCATGCGGCGATCAAGACCATGAACATCTCGGCCATGATCCTGCTGATCGTGCTGGGGGGCAGCATGTTTGCCGGTGTCTTTTTCGCCTCCGGGGGCATGGCTACGGTGCAGTCGCTGCTGATGGATACGGGTCTAAGCCCGTGGATGATTCTGGGGCTGATCCTGCTGATCGCCTTCATCGCCGGCTTCGTGCTCGACCTGATCTCGGTGGTGCTGATCATCGTGCCGGTGGCGATGCCGATTGTGCGGATGCTGGGCTTCGACGAGATATGGTTCTGCGTCGCCTTCCTGGTGGTGCTGCAGACCAGCTACCTGACGCCGCCCCTGGCACCGGCGATCTTCTACCTGCGGGCCATCACGCCGCTGGAGGTGACGCTGAAGCACATGTACCGCGGGGTGATTCCCTTCATCGCCTGTCAGCTGGTGGTACTGGCCCTGGTGCTGGCCTTCCCCTGGATCGCCACCTGGCTGCCCGACGTGATGAGCGGCCCTTCCTGGCGCTGAGCCGGGCTCTCCACCCACTCCTGCTCCTCCTGAACGCGCCGCGGCCCTTGCCGCGGCGCCTTGCCTTATATAGTTGAAAGGACCCTGAACGAAAGTCGTCCGGTAGCCAGCGCGGGAGCTCCTTTCGTGGTTCACACGCCATGCTACACTCGCCAAAAAACCAGAACTCGAATGACAACTACGCAGAGGACTTCCGCCATGCTGCCCGCCAATCACGTGCGCCGGCTGCTCGTCTCCCTTGTGTGTCTCCCCCTCTGGCCCGCCGGGGTGGCCCTGGCCAGCCCCGACGTGGTGGTGTTCCAGCAGGGTGAGCAGGAGAGTCGGGTCGAGGTCGCGGCGCTGCGCGAGCGTGCCGACGTGCACTTCACCTTCTTCGATCCCTACCTGGCGGAAGAGGTCGACATCACCGGCCTGGTGTTCCGCGACCTGCTGGTGGAGCAGTTCGGCGAGGTGCCCGCGCGCCTGGCCTTCACCGCCTGGGATGACTACGAGGTGACGCTGGGCGGCTGGGACGACCCCAACTGGATCCTGGTGACCCATCATGACGGGGAGCCCCTGGGCCTGCGCGAACGTGGCCCCGTGCGCCTGGTGGAGCGCGACTATGGCAATCGCGATCCCGCCAACCTGCGCAACTTCAACGACTGGGTCTGGATGATACGCGGGATCGAGGCATCGCGGTGAGATGGCACCGCGTCAGGCGACGCTATATCGGCTGGCTGTCGCTGAGCCTGATGAGCTTCACGGCCCTGATGCTGCTGATCACCTACGAGACGCGCTGGGTTCACCCCGAGATCCACGCCTACTTCAGCCAGTCGGGCAACCTGACCGGCCAGCAGCTGGCGACTCGCTCCAGGCGCTACCTGGAGGAGAGCCTGGGTATCCTGCTCGAGGAGGGCGATAGCGAAGCTGTCGCCCAGCGGGCCCGGTTCCAGATCGAACTGGGCTACAGCCTGTTCGACATCGGCGTCTACCGTAACGAGTATGCCTGTACCGTGCCGAGCCTGCAGCGCCTGGACGGGCTCCATGACACCCTGAGCCGCGGTATCGTGCCGTCGCCGGCTTTGCTCAGCCAGGATCTGCTGGCCCCCATCCGCTGCCTGACCGAGATCGAGATGGATCAGCTCGATCGCCGCGCCCGGGTGACCAATCAGTTCGTGGAGGAAACCCGCCGTCACCAGACCCAGGTACTCATGGGCAGCCTGGCCATCTACCTGCTGGGGCTGGGGTTCTGGGGCATGCACGAGCGCAGGCGCCGCCAGGCGGACCGGGCGACCCGCGAGAGCCTGCGCTGGATGGCCCAGGCGCTTCGCGACCCCCTCACCGGCATCGGCAATCGCACGGCGCTGCACGACGACATCGATGCCCAGGCCGGCCGTTCCCTGGGCCTGATCCTGATCGATATCGACTACTTCAAGCCCTACAACGACGCCCTGGGCCATCCGGACGGTGACCGCCTGCTGCGTGAGCTGGTCGCGCTGATTGCCAAGGCGCTGGGCGGCGAGGCGCGGCTCTATCGCATGGGCGGTGACGAGTTTGCCGTTCTGCTCCCCTGTGACAGCGCCGGCACCCTCGAGCGGTCGTGTGCGTTGGTAGTGGATCAGGTGCGCCGGGCAGCGCTGTCCCATCCTGACCATCCGGCAGGACCCCACGTGACGCTGAGCGTGGGAGGGGTCCAGTTCATTGCCGCGTGTGAGGCCTTCACCGAGGCCTATGCCGCGGCGGACCAGGCGCTCTACTGGGTCAAGGCCCAGGGACGCGATGGCTGGCAGACGGGAAGGGTGATGCCCATGGATCGGGTGGACAGCCCCTGACTGCATGGCCCGCCTGCCCGTCGCTGTGGCGTCGAAGCCAACGAGGCGGATGTTTCCGGCCCGTGTCCTGCAGGCCCGTCCGGTGCTCCTGATGAGGTTCCCGGCCGCTGATCAAGCGGCCGAGAAGATCTCATGTTGCACTGCACAAAAATGGCTGCTACCATGCAGTGCATAGAGCGGGATCTCCCGTTACATGGCACCAAGAACCCTGGAGGTTCTCATCATGACCCAGACATTCGCTTTCGATACCAAGCAGTTCGACACCGCCCAGTTCGAGTCCATGTTCTTCGCTCCGGCCCGCGCCTTTGCCGCGCTGTCCGTCGATTTCACCGAGAAGCTGGTCAGTGCCCAGCTCGACGCCACCAAGGCCTATGCTGACGTCAACCTGGCGCAGCTGCGTCGCCTGGTAGAGGTCAAGGACGTCGAGGGCTTCAAGAGCTACCTGGATGGGCAGCAGGAGGTCGCCAAGGAGCTGACCGAGCGCCTGAAGGGCGATGCCGACAAGGTCGTGGCCCTGCAGCAGGACTTCGTCGAGCAGAGCCAGAAGCTGACCGAGGGTAGCGTCAAGCAGGCCCAGGAGAGCGTCCAGAAGGCCACCGAGACCGCCACCAAGGCCGTCAAGGAAGCCGCTCCCAAGGCAGCAGCCAAGTAAGACTTCCACCCGGCCCTCGGGCCGGGTTCTGGAAGGATCCCAGCAGGCCGCCGATCATCGATCGGCGGCCTGCTGCTGTCTGGGTCACCGCGGGCGGAGTGGGGGTGGCCCTTGCCTGCGGCAGTGACGCCTGACGTTCTTCCCGAAGTGACGGATCAGACCTCGGCACCGGGGAGTCGAGCGACCGGTCGGCTCCAGATGGTCAGGAAGCGTTCGGTGGCTCGAGTCCGCTGCGATTGAGGCTTGCGGGTGCTACGGGGCAGGGGCTGGTCCCAGATGGTGGGGATGCGCTCGTGGGTCATGGTGCTCTCTCCTGAATGGTGCCTATATGGAAAATATTTCCATTGATTCTGGAGCCACTATGTCTTAGACCAAGGTCGCAGTCAAGATCTGGTGGAATATTATTCCATATCCTCTCCCTCGACCGTTGCTGCTATATGAGTCATCTTTGAATGAATCAGACACCATAGCCGGCTGACGAGCAGGGAGAACACGATGGTCGAGGCGCTGACGGTTTCCGAGGTCTACCGGGCCTGCCCGGAGGAGGCGCTGGGTTTCGAGGTCACCAGCGAGCTGGAGTCGCTGGACCTGCTCAGCGGTCACGCCCGAGCCAGGGAGGCGCTGGCGTTCGGGACCTCGATCCGCAGCGATGGCTTCAACCTCTTCGTGCTGGGCCAGCCCGGCCATGGCAAGCACAGCCTGGTGGGGCGCTACCTGGTCGATCGTTCACGCAACGAGTCGCCGCCTCCTGACTGGTGCTACCTCTACAATTTCGAGGACCCCTCGGTGCCGCTCTACCTGCAGCTGCCGCCGGGAACGGGCCGCCAGCTGCGGCGCGACATCGAGGGGCTGGTCGAGGAGCTGCGCGGGGCGATCCCGGCGGTGTTCGAGAGCGACGAGTACCAGAACCGCCTCCAGGAGCTGAAGCAGGCGATGGGGGAGCGCCAGCGCGACGCCATCGAGGCGGTGCGACGCGAGGCGCGCGAGCAGGGCATCCTGCTGCTGTCGACTCCCAACGGCTTCACCTTCGCGCCGGCCGACGATGACAAGATGATGTCGCCGGACGACTACGAGAAGCTGCCCAAGGAGGAGCGCGACCGCATCGAGCACACGGTGGAGATCCTGCAGCGCAAGCTGACCCAGGCGATCCGCCGCATGCCGCGCCTGGCCAAGGAACTGCGCGAGCAGATCAACCAGCTCAACGAGGAGGTGATGCAGTCGGCGATCGGCTCTCCCCTGGGCGAGCTCGAGGAGCGCTATGCGGAGGAGGAGGGGGTAATCGCCCATGTGGCGGCGATCCGCGAGGCGATCCTGCAGCACGTGGACGCCTTCCTCTCCGACGAGCCCGAGATCCCCCCGGAGGCGGTGTTCAGCCGCTTCCACCTCAACCTGCTGGTGGACAACGCCGACACCGAGGGGGCGCCGGTGATCTACCAGGATCTGCCGGGCCACCAGCACCTGGTGGGACGCATCGAGCACCACGTGCACAACGGCACCCTGCTGACCGACTTCTCGCTGATTCGCGCCGGGGCCCTGCACCGCGCCAACGGCGGCTACCTGGTGCTGGACGTGCGCGGGGTGCTGACCCAGCCCGGCGCCTGGGAGACCCTCAAGCGCATCCTGCGCGCCGGCGAGATCCGCACCGAGTCGCTGGAACAGGCCTATGGGCTGATCAGCACCGTGAGCCTGGAGCCCCAGCCGATTCCGCTGGACGTCAAGATCGTGCTGCTCGGCGAGCGGCTGCTCTACTACCTGCTCTGCGAGCACGACCCGGAGTTCCTGGAGCTGTTCAAGGTGATGGTCGACCTCGAAGACGAGCTGCCACGCAACGAGGAGAGCCTGGCACTCTACGCCCGGATGGTCGCCACCCTGGCCCGGGAAGCGGCGCTTCGCCCGCTGGATCGCAGCGGGGTCGCGGCGACCATCGAGCGGGCCAGCCGCCTCGCCGACGACCAGCAGCGCCTCACCGCCCGCCATCGGGACCTCAGCGATCTGCTGCTGGAGGCCGATCACTGGGCCGGCCAGGAGGACACGGCGGTGATCACCCGGGCACACGTGGAGAAGGCGGTACAGCAGCAGCTGTGGCGCGCCGGGCGTATCCGTGAGCGAAGCCATGAGCACATAACCCGGGGCACGGTGATGATCGCCACCGAGGGCAGTGTGGTGGGGCAGGTCAACGGACTCTCCGTGCTTGCGCTGGGCGACTACGCCTTCGGCCAGCCGACCCGCATCACCGCCACGGCCCGTCCAGGCAGCGGCCAGGTGGTGGATATCGAGCGCGAGGCGAAACTGGGCGGTCGCATCCACTCCAAGGCGGTGATGATCCTGTCGCGTTACCTGGCCGGGCGCTACTCCCGCGAACGGCCGATGTCGATCTCGGCGAGCTTGGCCTTCGAGCAGTCCTATGGCGGCATCGAGGGCGACAGCGCCTCGGTGGCCGAGGTCTGCGCGCTGGTGTCGGCCATCGCGCGGGTGGGCCTCGACCAGCGCTTCGCGGTGACCGGCTCGATCAACCAGCACGGGGAAGTGCAGGCGGTGGGCGGGGTCAACGAGAAGGTCGAGGGCTTCTTCGATGTCTGCCGCGTGCGCGGCGAACTCGCCGGGCAGGCGGTGATCCTGCCCGCCGCCAACGTGGAGCACCTGATGCTCAAGGGCGAGGTGCGCGAGGCGATGGCGGCGGGCCACTTCCACCTCTATGGCATCCGCCACGTGGACGAGGCGCTGGCCCTCTTGACCGGCCAGGTACCCGGCGAACCCGACGAGGCCGGGAACTTCCCCGCCGAGAGCCTCAACGGGCGGGTCCAGGCGCGGCTCGAGGCCTTCCGTGACGCCGTGAAGGCCGCTCGTGGCAGCAACGACGAGGAGGTGGGCGAGGGCGATCGGGCCGAGTCCGCGGGGGAGGGAAATGATGACCGATGAGGAACGGGTCACTGATGGGCCGGCCAGCGGCGCTTCTGCGGACCAGGACGAGACCCGGGTGCTGGCGCTGCTGGACGCCTCCCGCCAGAGCCTTGCGGCTCTTTCCGCCGCCGTGGCCCTGGCCGATGACGTGCGTGCCGAACTGGTGGCCCTGTTCGTGGAGGACCTGGATCTGATCCACTGTGCGGCCTTCCCGTTCTCCCGCGAGGTGGGGGCCAGTACCGGCCTTTCGCGCCCCTTGAGCCGGGCAGACCTGGAGGCCAGCCTGGCCCGTCAGGTGCAACGCGTGACCCAGGCGGTGGAGGCCGCGGTGGCCGGGCGGGAGCTGCGCCATCGGCTGCAGGTGAGCCGGGGTCAAGTGGTCAGCGAGGCGCTCGCCCAGGCCGGGCCGGGGGACGTGCTGGTGCTGGGCAAGGCGGGACTCTCGGCCCGCTGGGGCGCACGGCTGGGATCCACCAGTCACCGCCTGATCCTCGAGGCACCCTGCACGGTGATCATCTGGGATGAGCGGCATCCGCCGTCGCCCGGCCCGCTGCGCTACTTCCGTGGCCAGGCGCCGCGCCTGCCCTGGGGCGAGAGCCTGGAGGAGGTCGCCCACGACGCTCCGCTGTTCCGCGGACGTGAGGAACTGGCCCCGATGGGGGCCGAACAGCTCGAGCGATTCCTGGCCCGGTCACGCAGCGGGGCGCTGCTGGTCAGCCGCGAGAGGCTCTCTCGGCTGATCGACCAGGAACCGGATGTGCTGGCGAGGATCCCCATCCCGGTGATCGTGGTGCCGTAGGATTCGCGGGCCATGACTACCCCGTGTGCCCCTTCCGCTGTGGCACAATAGCCGGCCGGCACTGCATTGGAAGGACTCGCCCGATGGCGTATGTACTGGTAATGGGCGGCCTGGCCCTGTCCGTCAGCTTTACCCTGGGTTGGATCCTGGTGCGCAGCGGACGCTGGGCCTGGCAGCGGGTGGCTGGCGGTTCGGGAACTCGCAAGCCCAGGCCCCGGGCGCGCAAGGCGCCCGCGCGGCAGGCCTCCCCCCGCTCGCGTCCGACCGCCGCAGCCCGCAAACCCAAGGCGGCGATGCCGCCCCGTGAGCCCTGGCGGTTGACCCGGGGCCTGGCGTCCCTTGGCGGGACCCGGCCGCTGACCCTGTTGGCACTGCTGCTCTACGGCTTCACGCGCCTGGCCGAGTTCGGGATGACCCAGCGGCCCCAGGCGGCACCGGCCGCCTACCATACCCTGGTGACCGGCCTGGGCTGGGCCTGTGCCGTGCTGCTGGCCCTGGCGGTGCTGCATCTGCTGGCGGTGTGGCGCTGTCGACGTCACTGAGTCCTCGAAGCGTTTTCCCTTCTGCAGCCTTCCTGTTCGTCCTGACTCACGGGACACCATGACCAAGCCCACCCTCGGTGGGCTTGGTCATTTCTCATCCCGGGGATGAGCATTCCTCATCTCTCGCCCTGCCTCCATCCCATTATCTTGCGCCGTTCGAATATGGCGCAGGTGCTCCCGGGCATGTCACCAAAATGAGAATGTGACTGTTCTGTAAGTATGTAAGCTCAATGTGTCAGTCAGCAGAACATGATCACAGTTCTCTGTGACAGCGTCATGAATTCTCGCGAGAGCCATCGGCAATGATCGTCTCGCAAGGATGCACTCGACGCAGGGACATGTCACTGCTGGCTGTCGCCGTTTCAAGACAGAGAAAAAATCAAAGAATCATCGGGGCCTCGGAAATATGCCAAGACATTCCGGGGCGGTAGCGTGTCAAAGGGTCAACGGGGGAGACGCCACATGGACTCTCAGGCGGAAGTAAAAAATCATCAAGCCATGGCGAGTGACGGCGCCGAAAACCCGATAAGTGCGGTGCGAATCAGTATGCTCGTGCTGTTGCTGATGACACTCTCCCTGATGGGGGGATGTGCCTTGGCTCCCGGGGGGCATATCAATGAAAAGAACCTCGATGAATCGCTGGATTCCCGCGTGGATGTGATGGAAATCACGCCGGAACTGGTGAGCCGCTATCGGGTGATGGGTTCGGCCTCTCAACCCTTGCCCGGCACGTTGCGCCAGGACATGCAGAGTTATGAGTATCGCGTGGGACCTGGCGACGTGCTGAGCGTGATCGTCTATGACCATCCGGAGTTGACGATTCCCGCGGGTGGAGAGCGAGGCGCTGCCGAGACGGGTAACCGTGTGCGCCCCGACGGTACCATGTTCTACCCCTATGTGGGGCGAGTCCGAGTAGCCGGCATGAACCTCGAGGAGGTCCGTAGTCTGCTGACCCGACGGCTTTCCGAGGTCATTACCGACCCCCAGGTGGAGGTCGGCATGGCCGCCTTCCGGTCGCAGAAGATCTACGTCAGCGGGGCTGTGGAGAGTCCGGGCACCCTGCCGATCACCATCGTGCCGATGACCGTGCTTGACGCGATCAGCGAAGCGGGAGGCGCCCGCGCCAATGCCGACTGGCACAACGTCTTGCTGACACGTGATGGTCGTGAGGAACGGCTGTCGCTCTACGCCATGTTGCGTCAGGGCGATATGACCCAGAATCGCCTGCTGCGTGATGGTGATCTGCTGCATGTGCCGACTTCCGAGAACCAGAATGTGGTGGTGCTGGGGCAGGTCATCAAGCCCGGGGCCATTGCCCTGGGTAACGAGCGCCTGACCCTGACCGATGCCCTGGCGCGGGCAGGTGGGGTGAACGAAAGCCGTGCCCAGCCCTCCGGCATCTTCGTGGTTCGCGGCAATGCACCGGACAGCGACACCCTTGCCACGGTATATCAGCTGGATATCAGCGATGCGACTCGCCTGATGCTGGGTACGCGCTTCCCTCTCCAGCCCCAGGATGTCGTCTATGTGACGTCGGCACCGCTGGCCCGCTGGAACAACGTGATCTCGCTGTTGATCCCGTCGGTCACGCTGCCGGGTGACGTTGCAAGGTCGGTCGATAATGTCGGGGATCTATAACAAGAGATCATGGCCATGACAGTCTTTCCGAGTCACCACGGGTTGTCGAGTGAACCCCCTCGTGATACCCCGGATATCAGCCTCGTCAAGCTGGTCTCCACCCTGCTGGAACACAAGTGGAAAATCCTCTTCATCGGGGCTCTTTTTCTGCTGGGGGGCTATTTCTACGCCAGTTCCCAGACGAGGATCTATCAGTCGGATACCCTGATACAGATCGAAGGACGGAAGAGCACGCTGGGGCTTCTCGAAACCCTGGCGGTGGGAGAGCAGGCGGGAAATCCCACGACTGCCGAGCTTGAGATTCTGCAGTCCCGCATGGTGATGGGAGAGACCGTGGATCGCCTCGACCTCGCCATCCAGATCGAGCCGCGGCGTATGCCGATGGTCGGGGATTTCCTGGTCAATCACGGCTTTACCCGAGAGCAGGTGGATCGGCTGACGCCGGGCTTGCTGGGGAGTTGGCTGGGGAGGATAGGCGGCTGGGAGCAAGACGAGGGCGGCCCTTTCGTGTGGGCGGGTGAATCCCTGCGGGTGTCACGCTTCGACGTGCCGCCTCATGCCGAGGGCAGAACCCATGTGCTGAGGGTGGCCGATGAAGGCCAATATAGCCTGACCCGAGACGGTGCTACCTTGCTGGCCGGACGGGTGGGGGAGACGGTTCAGGACGAGGCGTCCGGTTACCGTCTCTTCGTCAGTCAGCTGGAAGCCCATGCCGGGGCGGAGTTCGAGATGCGTCGCGTCTCGCACCTGGATGCCATCGCCCAGTTGCAACGTCGCCTGACGATCGAACCCCGCGGGAAGGATTCCGGGGTCTATCAGGTGATGCTGAGCGGTCAGGACCGTGAGCAGATTGTCCGGGTGCTCGACACCATCACCGGCGTGTTCCTGTCCCAGAACGTGCAGCGTCAGTCCGAGGAGGCCGAGAAGCAGCTGGCGTTCCTTGAGGAGCAGATTCCACAGGTGAACGTGGAGCTGACAGGTGCCGAGAATGCCTTGAATGACTATCGCGCCCAGCGCGATTCGGTCGACCTGACCTTCGAGACACAGAATCTGCTGGGTAGCCTGGTCGCCGTGGATAACCAGCTCTCGGAACTGGCGCTTGCCGAGGCGGAACTGGCCGAGCGCTTCCGTCCGACGCACCCGAACTATCAGGCACTGTTGCGCAAACGCTCGCAGCTGCAGGCCGAGAAGCTCCAGCTCGAGGCCAGTGTCAACGACCTGCCGGAGACCCAGCAAGAGGTGCTTCGCCTGACCCGTGACACCCAGGTGAACCAGCAGATCTACGTGCAACTGCTCAACAAGCGGCAGGAGATGCGATTGGTCAAGGCGGGTACGGTCGGTAACGTGCGGATACTCGATACTGCCGTGCTGCAGCGTGGCAGCATCGCACCCCGAGTCGGCTTGCTCACGGCTGGCAGCGCATTGCTGGGGATGCTGCTCGCCATCGTCGGGGTGATGCTCAGGCTGGCCTTCAGCCGTGCCGTCGAGACGCCCGAGCAGCTGGAGGCAATCGGCTTGCCGGTCTATGCGATCGTGCCGGTCTCTTCGGGTCAGAACAAGCTGTCCCACTATCTGAGGCGTCGACGCAAGGATGGGGTCCATGTGTTCCGAGGACTGCTGGCCATCACCGACCCCGAGGAGCCAACGGTGGAGGCCCTGCGTGGCCTGCGCACCAGCCTCTACTTTGCCATGCTTGAATCCAGTGACAACCGCTTGATGATCACCGGGTCGAGCCCCGAGGCCGGCAAGAGCTTCATCGCGGCCAACCTGGCCGTGGTTTGCGCCCAGGCCGGCCAACGGGTGCTGCTGGTCGACGCCGACATGCGCAAGGGACACCTGCACCACGCCTTTCATCAGGCCGGCAAGGGCGGGCTGTCAGAACTGCTAACGTCCCGCCTTGGCATCGACGAGGCCGTCCGCGCCAGCGGTATCGAACACCTGGACTTCATCTCCCGGGGCATTGTGCCCCCCAACCCCTCTGAGCTGCTCATGCAGAAGCCCTTCCATGACCTGCTTGACTGGGCTGCTCAGCACTACGACCTGGTGATACTGGATACACCGCCCGTGATGGCGGTAACCGATGCGGCGATCGTCGGCAAGCATGCCGGCTCCTGCCTGATGGTCGCCCGCTACGGCCTCAATTCTCCCAAGGAGCTCGAAATCACCAAGCGCCGCCTGGAACACGCGGGGGTGAGAGTGAAGGGGGCAGTGCTCAACGCGGTGGCCTATTCCACCAACCGACAGTACGGCTACTACAACGTCTACGCCTACCGGTAGCCTCTGTTGCCCCATCAGGTAATGGCGTTCATTCCAGTCAGGGAGGAAAGGCCACATGCTCGCGTATCTCTGGGCGCTTGGCATCATCCTGTCCCAGTTCTACCTGTTGCCCAGCGGCCTGCCTCAGCCGGCACACCTGCTGTTTGCTCTCAACTTCCTGCTGTTGGGCTACTTCTATTCGTTGACGCTTACCTTCAGGAGTCATGAGGAGAGGCTCACCGCGCTCTTTCTGCTGGCCTTCTGCGCCTATGCGGTTATCGCCAACCTGGTCTGGGTGCTGGTGGAGCAGAATCCCGCCTTCATCAAGGCATCCATCTACTGGGTCTATGGATGCCTGATGTACCTGTTCCTGCTGCCGTCACTGAGGGATGAACGAGTCAGAAGGGCAGTTGTTACCGCCTGTGCTCTCAGCATCGTGGCACTGTTCCTCTTCTGGGCCACGGGATTGGGGCGCTACGAGGTCGGGACTCGTTATCAGGGGTACTTCAACGACCCCAACCAGATGGCGTTCTATGTCATCTGCGTGTTCTCAGCCTTCTTCTATCTGCTGCGAGGCAAGGGCAGCGGGCAACTGCTGTTCGTGATCGGCGTGCTCAGCGTGGTGCTGGTGTTCGTCACCCAGTCCCGCTCGGCATTGCTGGGCATCGGCTTCTCCCTGCTGGCGGCCTATCTTCGCTTCATCGACACCATGGCTGTGGGGTCCGGCAGCAGGGACCGGATACTCGCCACCCTCATCGGGATCATGGCGGTCCCGCTATTCCTCTACCTGTTGTTCAGCCTGGAGACCGCCGATATCGCCATCTCACGGTTCTCCGGTACCGATGTCGGCAGCCAGGCCGAGATCAGGGGCTACACAAGGCTCCTGGAATTTCCCGGTTATCTCTTCCTCGGCGCCGGCCAGGGGCTGGATCTGCGCTTCGGAACCCGACACGAGATTCACTCGACCTGGGTGGCGGTGCTCTTCTACTACGGGATAGCGGGGTTTGCGATCTTCATGGCGTTCATCGCCAGGATATTCCTGCGCCTGGACCTGCCCGGAAAGATCGCCTTCCTGGGCCCCGTGTTCTATGGCCTCTCGACCTACGGCGCCAGGACGCCCATCTTCTGGGTCTTCCTGGCGGCAGCCGCTGTAGCCGTCCGTGAAATCCGTACGGCGCCCTCAATGACCCCTGCCAGGGAGCTCTCACTATGAAAATCGATGGTCATCGACACTGCCGTGTTCTCCGACCTTGTGTCGGGAGGGACGTGATGGAGACGTTGCTGGCCGAGAGCCACCGGGTGGATGCCCCGCGGGTCCTTCACGTGGGGGGGCTCCCGGCCCCTCAAGGGCGTTGCACCTCATGATCGGCAGACGGTGGCTTGGCGCAGCGTTGGGCGTTGTCCTGGCGGCCTTCATGGTAACGGCCGCCCCGAGCGTACCGTTCGTCCTGACGGCCCGGGTGGAGACGACGCCGGTGGAGAGCCCCGGTGATGCCGCCGATGACAGTGCCATCTGGTTCAACAGAGTGTCGCCGGGTGAGAGTCGTGTGCTGGCCACGGACAAGCTGCGCGGCCTCGAGGTGTACGACCTGCATGGTCGGAATGTGCAGTCTCTACCCCTGGGACGGCTCAATAACGTTGATCTGCGCCAGGATGTGCCGATGCGCGGAGGCTACATGGACCTGGCCGTGGCCACGCATCGCGATGAACTGGGGCTGGCAGTATTCGAGATCCAGGACAGTGGCCTGGTGAGGTTTCTGGGCCTGGCCAGGACGGGGCTCGAGGAGATCTACGGGGTCTGCCTCTATCGGTACGGCGAGCAGCTGCATGTCTTCAGCAATGGCAAGGATGGGCGCTATATGCAGCATCGGCTGGAGGTTTCCGACTCGGGCCCTGAAGTCACGTTGCTGCGCGAGTTCCGCCTGGATAGCCAGCCCGAGGGCTGCGTGGTGGATGACCCCTCCGGCCGGCTCTTCATGGGTGAGGAGTCGGTCGGCGTCTGGGTGATGGCGGCATCGCCGGATGCGGCGCTGGATAGGGAACTGGTGATTCGTGCCGAGGCGCCACTGGCGGCCGACATCGAGGGACTCGCCCTGCATGGCAGTGAGTTCCTGCTGGTCTCGAGCCAGGGCAACCACCGGTTCGCGGTGTTGGAGGCCACTCCCCCCTATCGCCTGCGCGGCATCTTCCGGATCGACCATGATTCCGCTGCCGGAATTGGTCACGTGCGTGATACCGACGGTGTCGAGGTCAGCGCACATGACTTCGGTCCCGGATTCCGGCAGGGACTGGTGGTGGTTCAGGACGGTGACAATGCTCCCCGGAACCAGAACTTCAAGTACCTGGCCTGGGCGCAGATCGCCGAGGTCCTTGGCCTCGACGACGCGATCGGACAAGCAAGGAGAAGGTGACATGACCTGGCTAGACGCCTTGATGACGATGCCTCGACATCGCAAGCGCCACATGCTGCAGATCATCGACGCGCTGACCGTGGCGACCAGTCTCAATCTGGCGGTCATGCTGCACCGTGACACCGCCCTGGCTCTTGGGGACGGTCGTCTGTGGGGCCTGACAGTCCTGGTGGTTCTCGCCACCCTGCTGTGCTTTCACTGGTTGGGAGTCTACCGGCTGGTGCTGCGCTACATGAATCACACTGCCGTCCTCGGCCTGGGGGCAGGGGCGCTGACGTCGTCGCTGGTGCTGCTGCTGCTAGACAAGGCGCTGGGGAGCTTGCTCTCCGCATCGGTGGCGGTGATCCATGGGCTGGTGCTGCTGGTGGCGGTGGGTGCTGTGCGCTATGTACTGCGTGAGCTCTATCTGGTCAGTCAGCGTCGTCAGCGGCGCCCGGTGCTGATCTACGGCGCGGGGGCTGCCGGTTGTGAGCTGGTGTCAGCCCTGCGTCATGGGGGCGAGTACGAACCAGTGGCGTTCATCGACGACTGGCGTGGGCTCGAGGGCACCCTGGTCGACGGGCTGCGCGTTCATCGGCCCTCGGACCTTCAAGCTCTGGTGGACGAACATCATGCAGCGATGGTCCTGCTGGCGATCCCCAGCGTAACACGTAGCCGCCGGCGTGAGATCCTTCAGCGCCTCTCCAGCCTCTCCATCCCGGTGCAGACGATTCCCGGCAGTGCGGATGTCATTGCCGGCCATGCCAGTGTCAGCGAGATTCGGGATGTTGCGGTGGAGGATCTGCTTGGGCGGGAGCCGGTCCCCCAGTTTCCGGACCTCATGGATGCCAATATCCGCGGCAAGTCGGTGATGGTGACCGGTGCCGGTGGGTCCATCGGCAGCGAACTGTGTCGACAGATCATCGATCAGCAGCCCGCCCGTCTGTTGCTGGTCGACAACTGCGAGTTCGCGCTCTTCACCATCGAACAGGAGCTCCAGGCACATCCCGGCGTCGGCAAGTCAGGCGTCGAGATCAAGCCACTGCTGGCATCCATCCAGCGGCGCGGTGCCCTTGAATCGATCTTCGAAGGCTTCGAGGTCCATACCGTCTACCACGCCGCTGCCTACAAGCATGTGCCGATGGTGGAGTACAACTTGATCGAGGGGATTCGCAACAATGTGTTCGGCACCCTGAATCTGGCACGGGCAGCCATGAAGGCGGGGGTCGAGACCTTCGTGATGGTGTCCACCGACAAGGCGGTACGCCCGACGAACGCCATGGGGGCCTCCAAGCGCCTGACCGAGCTGATCTGTCAAGCCTTTGCCCATGCGGGGTCCGGGACCCGCTTTTGCATGGTGCGTTTCGGCAACGTGCTGGGCTCCAGCGGGTCCGTGATTCCGACCTTTCGTGAGCAGATCGAGCGCGGAGGGCCAGTGAAGGTGACCCATCCCGAGATCACCCGCTTCTTCATGACGATTCCCGAGGCGGCGCAACTGGTGATCCAGGCAGGCGCCATGGGTCGAGGAGGCGAGGTCTTCGTACTCGACATGGGGGAGCCTGTTCGCATCCAGGATCTGGCAGTCAACATGATCCGGCTCTCCGGCCTGGAGGTGAAGGACAGCGAGCACCCGGATGGAGACATCGAGATCATCCATACCGGGCTGAGGCCGGGCGAGAAGCTTTTCGAGGAGTTGCTGATCGGTGAGGCGGTGTCCGGGACCCGGCACGACCGGATCATGACCTCGCGTGAACCCTTCTGGGAGTGGCCACGGCTCGAAGCCTACCTCCACGAACTCGAGCGGGCGCTGGGAGCATTCGATCACCTGGAAACACGACGCCTGCTGCAATCGGCACCCCTGGCCTACTGTCCCGACGAGGGCATGGCTGATCTGGTGTGGCAGGCCCGAAACAACCACTTGCCGGCGAGGACCGGGACAGCCTCGGTCGGAGTGGAGACGGTGAATCTGTCGAGTCCAGTCGGACTCCCTTCATCCAAGCCTGTGTGACCGAAGTGGAATGGTGAAGCCATGTTGAAGGATCTACGAGAATTCTATGCGCTGCTGAGCAGAGCCCAGCGTCGTCGGCTGCTCCAACTACAGGGTCTCATCATCATCATGTCGCTAGCCGAGATCGCGAGCGTTATCTCGATAGGGCCCTTCATGGCCGTGGTGGGAGACATGCAGCGACTCGAGGGTGAGGGGCGAATGGCGTGGGTGTACCAGGCCAGTGGCCTGCAGAGCCCCGAGGCGTTCCTGACCCTGCTGGGCAGCCTGGTGCTGCTTGTTCTATTGCTGGCGGCGATGTTCTCCATGTACACCACCTGGCGGCTGGCGCTCTACAGCGCCAGTGTCGGCGCGGAACTGTCGAGTCGCCTCTACCGTTACTATCTTCACCAGCCCTGGCTGTTTCACTCCGGACAGAGTTCCAGTCGCTTGATCAGCAAGGCGTCCCAGGAGGTGCAGCGAACCACGAACAAGATCATCGGCCCGAGCCTGCAGCTCAATGCCAAGCTGGTGATGGTCTGCATCATGACCGTGGCGATCTTCCTCTATCAGCCCGGGGTGGCCTTGGCAGGCTTCCTGATCTTCGCCGTGGCCTACCTGCTGCTCTACAAGACGGTTCGTCGTTTTCTGGTGGCCAATGGCCGGCGGGTCTCTCGCGCCCAGGCCAAGCGCATCAAGCTGATGACCGAAGGCTTCGGTGGGATCAAGGACCTGCTGCTGCTGCATCGGCAGGGCACCTTCGTCTCTCGCTTCGAAAGGGCCAGTAATCGGGTTGCCCGCGGTCAGGGGGTCACCCAAGGGCTCAGCGAGGCCCCCCGGTATGCCATCGAACTGGTGGCCTTTACGTCGATCATCCTGCTGGTGCTCTACCTGCTGAACCTCTACGAGGGGAATCTCGGGGCTATCCTGCCCGCGCTGTCGATCTATGCCCTCGCCGGATTCAAGATGTTACCGGCCTTCCAGAAGATCTACTCATCCGTATCGGAGATCCGAGGCAACCTGGCGTCCTACTACAGTATTCGCGATGACCTGATAGCGAGTCGCGAGGTACCGAACCAGGCGGGGAGCGGATCGGAGAGCGAGATGGCGCCCCTGGTCCCTGAGCAAGCCATCGACCTGCAGGACGTGACATTTGCGTATCCGGGAAAGAAAGACAGGGCATTGAACGGTTTGACATTGACCATTCCGGTCAACCGGATGGTGGGTCTGGTTGGAGCGTCCGGAAGCGGCAAGAGCACCGCCGTGGATTTGCTGCTTGGCCTGATCCAGCCGGACCAGGGCAGCGTGCTGATCGATGGAGTGCCCCTCACGGCTGTAAATCTTCGCCGTTGGCAGGCGAGCCTGGGTCTGGTGCCACAGCAGATATTCCTTGCTGACACCAGCATCCTCGAGAATGTGGCCTTCGGTGTTGCGCCGGACCAGATCGACGTAGCCAAGGCCCTGGAGGCCCTGAGGATGGCGCAGCTCGATGAACTGATCGACAAGCTGCCCGAGGGCGTAAATACCTGGGTCGGTGAGCGTGGCGTGCAACTCTCCGGTGGACAGCGGCAACGGATCGGAATAGCCAGAGCCCTGTATCAGGAGGCGAGGGTGCTGGTGCTGGATGAGGCCACCAGTGCACTCGACGGAATCACCGAACGCCGCGTGATGGAGGACATCCAGGCCCTGGCGGGCAACATGACCATCGTACTGATTGCCCACCGCCTGACCACCGTCAAGGGCTGCGACATGATCTACATCCTCGAGTCCGGGCAGGTGGCCGACAGTGGCACCTATGATGACCTGATAGCACGCAACACCACCTTCAAGATGATGGCCAACCTGTGACTCCTGCTCAGCGCGATCGAACCGAGGGCCTCTTGACATGAAAAAGAATGAAGCGCCGGCCCCTGGTAACATTCCCTTCTTTTCCGTGATCATCCCCGTCCACAACAAGGCCGAATATCTGGAGAAGTCGCTGGCCTGCGTGTATGCCCAGACCTTCAGGAGCTTCGAGGTCATTGCGGTAGATGACTGCTCCACCGACGGTTCCCTGGAGCTACTACAGCGCCATGAGGGCGAAGGAAAGCTGAGCCTTTACCAGCGAAACATTCCGGGCCCGGGAGGGTATGCGGCCAGAAATCTCGGTGTCAGCAAGGCGCGTGCCGAGTGGGTTGTCTTCTTCGATGCCGATGACAGCATGCATGACAACCACCTGTCGATCCTTCATGCCGCCATCGCTGAGAATGAAGGTCTAGATTTCTTCTGCAATAACTACGTGATGAAAGTGGGTGATAAGGACGTCGGCAAGAACAAGGGAATTCGGTCAGGCCGATACAATAAACTTGATGGGTTGACGTTCTTTGCCCATAACGATTTTATCCATATGAATTCAGCCTGCACTCGGAAGGGATTTTTTGACAGACTGGGTGGGTTTCCCGAAGGGAGGTACAAGCGTGGGGGGGATGTGTACTTCTGGGTTAAGTTGTTGGCAAGAGTAGATGAATTCTATTATTGCGATGTAATCACCTCCGAATGGCATCTGGATAACAGCCACGTTACCAAAAACCCTGCTAACTTGACAGTGCATCCACTGGCTGACTTTATCGAAGTGGAAAATCCTGAACTTGACAGAGAATGCGATCTGCAGTTGAGGCGAATCATCAATAGAAAGATAATTGCGTGGGCAACCGAAAAAAAACTTCAAGGAAGACGGTGTTACCAGGATTTTCCTCATGTCAGTCTGAAAGGGCTGGGGTATGAAAATGTGATAAGAATGCTTGTGCTGTCCATGCCGTTCGGTGTCTATCAGGCAGTTATTGATATGAAGCGCTCATGGAGAGCATGATGGCGACGTGTGAAGTTTTGTCAAAATGAATGCTAAAGGCTACGACCATTGCCGGTACGCTCAGATATCTGAAGATATTGTTAAGCATTCAGGAAAAGCCTGCCTCTTCAGGTGGTTCATATGAACGTCATTAGAATACTCAAGCGTGTCACTATTGATGTTGTCTGGATGCCCGTCGCATTGTTGACTCTGCTTGTCCCTCGAAATAGGAGGCTGTGGGCATTTGGGAGCTCAAGCGGCAAGAAGTATGCTGACCACTCCCGTATGCTTTTCGAAGGCCTGCATGATAACAGGATTGATGCGGATATTCGTGTTGTGTGGAGCACGAAGTCCGATGAAATATTTCATGAATTGACGAGTCGTGGCTACCCGGTGTTAAAGTCCAATACCTTCCGTGGCTTTATGACAACATTGCGTGCTGGCGTCTGTGTCTATACTCATTACGCTAACGATCATAACCGAATTGCGGCATTCGGTGCCTACAAGATTCAGTTATGGCATGGCATACCGTTGAAGCGTTTCAAGGCAGTATCCGGGCTACTCGAACAAGGCAGAGCCGGCAGGTACTACAGGAATCTTCACAACCGGATGCTTGATTTACAGAAGATCATGTTCCCTTGGGCCAATCCGACGTGGGATTTGCTGGTATTTCAAAGCGAAGTCGACCGCGACCGAACCGGTATGGCGTTCGATGGAACTTACCGCCGCGGCATCGTTGCGGGATCGGTCAGGATTGAAAACTTGAGGAAGCAATTCGCTTCGCCTGATTGCAAACCGGATGAGGGTGATGCCAGAAAAATTCTCTACGCGCCAACGCACAGGGCGCTTGGTCGAGAGTCACTATTCGAAAAGGTACCCGTTCCGGATGGAAATGCTCTACACGCTTCGCTTCGCAGGATGGGTGCAACAATGGAAGTAAGGCTACATCCGTTCCAAGAACGGGAGCCTGTTCCAGAGGCATTGGATTGTGGGCCAGTTCGTCTTGTCGATAATGGACAATGTGATGATATCTACAATGACCTTCATACTTTTGATATCCTGATAACCGACTACTCAAGTATTTTTATCGATGTTCTCCCGCTGGGGATGCCGGTTATATTTCTTGCGCCGGACTATCTGGAATATTCGAAAGATGACCAAGGTTTTTTCAGCGATAAGTATTCCGTTCCGGGGCCTGTTGCTACCACATGGGAAGAGGCTCTGTATTATTGCAATGACATCTTGATAGGAGCTCATGATCATTGGGTGGAATGCCGACGAGATGCCGCTAAATTTTACTTTGATGGCAGTGATGAATCAGAGTCGGCCATGAAAAGAATCGTTGATGTGGCAAAGCGCGATCTAAGCATAAGTTAGATGTTGATGGGTCTTTGCTCGGTTTCATTTTTTCCTGGTAATGCCACCGCCCGTTTGTCCTTATGGAATCGTTGTTCGTAGCCCACTGCGTGCTTGAAATGTCAGCAGCCCATATTGGGGATGTCGAGAAGTACCTTGGTTCGGAGGATTCGAGCTATGTCAAAGAAATCAGGAATTACTGCCATAGTAGTCAAGAAGCTACTTGCCAGCCTTGGGTACAATGTAACGCCACTAAGTTCAACAAAGCCCACTGCCCTGCTTTCCTTCGATGGAAACCCGAGAGCTTTGAGGTACTTGAAAAAGAGTGGGGAGTTCCTGATCACAGGTAAGGTAGAGGATGGGCGATCACTGTTTGTTTTTCCACTTGATGACAAGAACAGGCATCCCTTCATAAGGGCTGTCCAGTCGGCGCTAGATGTTTCGTTGATCGGTGGGGATGAAAGGGAGGCGATCCGGAGAAGGCTCATGAGTTTCTATACCCTTTATCAGCCAGCTTCCGCTGCGGAGGTGCTCGGCGCTGAGGCCGAGGAAATACCCATGCTCGGTGATCAGCCACCTTGGGTCGTGATAAAGCCTTGGGAAGACATGACAGTTAAAGAACGCATAGAGAAGATTATTAAAACAGAGCGGGAAGATAACAGTCAGGTATCAACTGCTGAGATGAGTGTTGAGCATGGATGCAACTTCTGTGGGCCCGTTTCAGGGGAAAAGCTAAGTGTCGAAGCTGAAAGGCTGTACAAGATCATGAGGTCAGTCATCAAGAATGGCTTCATGAGGCATGACTTTAAAGATGGCGATATTCGCGCAGACATCCTTGTACAGACCTCCGGCAACTGGAAGTGGCTCGTCAAGTCAGGGCAGCATCGAGTGGCAGTCTTGAGTGCCCTAGGGTATCGAGATTTCCCCATCAGGGTTGAGAGCATCGTATGCCGAGATGAAGTGGACTTCTGGCCGCAGGTGCTGGCCGGCAACTACTCCAGGGAGATGGCATTGCGCGTGTTTGATAATATATTTAGTGGTGTCGGAGTGCATGAACGATATTGGGCTGGAATTCTTGCTGAGGCCGCTTGACCTTGATCTTCATGTGATTGCTGGCAGAATAAAGGGATGGGTAGAAGATGAAAATCAAGAGAGCTATCAGGCGCCGGATTTCGATTGCTCTGGGTCGCCCCCAGACACAGCGTAGGTTTATTGATTCCGCCCTTGGAGTTAGCGGGTTTCTTGAAGTGCTGAAGGCAGAAGATATCGATTATGCGGTACTTCGCTGGTTCGAGGAATTGCCCTATGTGGCGCCAGGTGAAGATATCGACATTCTGGTGGCAGATGAAGACGTAGAACGATTGACGTTCTACACAAAATTCATCGGCAAGAAAAACGATACCCCTTGTGATATCTATAGTGTCAGTGGGCTGCCAGGCACCAGTTCAAGGAATATGCCTTATTACCCCGTGCCAGTTGCCAGAAAGATTTTGAAAAACGCCATCTGGGTGAATGGGACCGTCAGGGCTCCTTCCTGTAATGACCATTTCCTGTCGATGTGCTATCACGCCGTCTACCACAAGGGTTATGCTTCAGCGATTCCCTCGGAGGATGTTGATCGGAACAGGAACGTTGTTGTTTCCTGCGATCATGATTACATGGGCAAGATTAAGTCTTTGTACGAGTCTTCAAATTTAAAGTTGACTGGTTTTAGCATCACGCTTGAAGCGCTGGACAGACTGTTAGGGGAGGCTGGCTGGAAGCCGGCTTACGACACGCTGCAGAAAATGTCAGTAAAAAACCAGTGGATTCATGATGCACTCTTATCAAATTTGGTTGATATTGAAGAACCCTTGAGGGGGTTAACGATCTTTCTGGTAAGAGAAGAGGGCATGTCTTATCTGGAGACTATCAAGGAAACCCTCTTTGAGGAAGGCTTTGACCATGTACTGGAAGGAAGCATACCCGCCGACAATGTTAGCTTGGTGGCATCGGGAATTCGTGGGGGAAACTGGGGAAGGGGGCCCTGGCCAAAAAGTGGCGGGCTGCCTGGCTATTATTTCGTGGTCTATGATGCCAAGCCAATCACCCCCTCTGCCGCAGCAGAAAAAGAACATCCAGGTCTTGTCAATGAAAGAATATCGATGGCCAAGATCAAGATCAGGGACTTCTACAACCATCAGGTGTGTCCACAGGAGCGGTGCAATATTATACACTCTGCTGACAATGCCGCGCAGGCCCTTGATTACCTCAAGCTCATAGATCCTTCAAATGTGGATTTTGTTCAAGAAGTTGCTAAAAATAAGCATGCTACTTTTGCCACGCACTTCAATGTGATCAAGGATCTCAGCAATCATGCACGACGGGCCAAGGTTGAATTGATTGAATATAATGGGAAAAAGGCCATATGCAAGACCTTCAAGGAGGGGCGGGAAGAGTTCCTCAATAGAGAGGTAAATGCACGTGAAGTAGGAGCAGGCCTGGATGAAGTGTCTGAGATGCTGGAGGTTGGTGATAATTATATTGTCATCGACTTTTATGACAGATCTATCGATGACATATCCTGTGTCAGACCCCTCTTTCACAGTAATGCCTACTTGCCTATGTGGGCAATTGAAAAAATGAAGAATATCATTCTTTACTACCGGGAGCGTGGTTACGAGTGCGTGGATTTCAGTCCAAAAAATATACTTTTTGATTCAAGGATGGGGCTGAAAGTTATTGATTTTGAGTTTCTGCAGAAAGGGGATGCTCCTTCGGACAGCCTGGTGGGAAACTTCGCCTGGTACTCCGCGCCTGATAGTTTTCAAGGCGATCTCCCCAAGTTGAAAGACAACAGTTCTCTGTATCGACGGCGCTGGTTTCGATACACCGGGCTTCCCTTGTTCTTCTGTGTCCACAATTTCCCGAAATCAGTTCTGCACCTTGTCAGGGGGGTTACTTTTGTCTGCTTCTCTGTCAATAACGCCCGGAGAAAGGCTGTTTCACTGCCCCAGAAGCGTCATTACATCATTTGATATTGATTCATGACCCTTCGGAGGCGGCAGGAATAAGTCTCGTTGTATCTTTGGCGAATGATTTATCTAATCCCAATTCTCACTTCCTGTGTCGTTTTTACAGCGGCATGTTGGTCTGGCTGTTCGGGAGAACTCAAGATGACAAGAGTCGTTATCACCTACGGCACCTTTGACATGTTCCATATCGGGCATCTCAACCTACTTCGCCGTATTTCCATGCTAGGGGATCGCCTGATCGTGGCGGTGTCCACGGATGAATTCAATGCAGGAAAAGGGAAGCGTACGCTTATACCATTCGAACAACGAGCAGAAATTGTTCGTAATATTCGCCATGTGGATGAAGTCATACCAGAAGTCTCCTGGGAGCAGAAGGTTGAAGACGTGAAGCGACATGAGGTTTCTGTGTTCGCGATGGGGGATGACTGGGCGGGGAAGTTTGATTTTCTTTCTACCCATTGTGAGGTTGTTTATCTACCGAGGACCGAGGGAGTCTCTACGACCGAACTGAAACGCTCGCTTAGTCGTTTCTGCAGCGTTTCCCGGGAAGATATTCTTCGCGCTTTTGATGTTATAGAGCAGTTGCGCAAGGATTTTGGCTAGGCAGTTGCTCATGCTTCTGATTTAGTCTCACTCATCCATCATCATGCTTTCGATCCGTAATATAACATGAGAATGGCGGCAAGGCATTAACTGATAAAGTCAACCTGTATCGCCAAGTCTCCTGTGGCGGTTTTTCTGTCAATGGGTGTGTAAGTTTCTTGTGCTTATCTGACAGGGTTCTTGCCGGATTATATGGTTGGGTGATGCACTCCTGTTGCTTGCCATTATTCTTACTTGAAATGAGTGAAATATTCATGAAGGCAGTTATTTGTGACTTTGATGGAACACTGTTGAAAAAGCATTCGTTCCCGATGTGGGTTTTTTACATTGTGAGGTGTAGTTTTAAAAAGGGGGATATTCCTGTTTTCTTTAGATTCTCGTCCGCTTTGGCCCTCAGGTGGGCAGGAGTAATTTCTTCCTCCCAGTTCAAGACTTTTCTTATGCGGAAAAGCTACCCGGTAGAGTATGACACCCTGTTTGTCGAAAGCCTCAAGGTTCATGTCAATCCATTGGTAGTTGAGAGAATAAGCGAGATTGATGGATATCATGTGCTTTCATCGGCCTCACCACTTTCCTATTTGGAGCATGTGGCTGAGGCGTTCAATGTCAAATTCGACAAGGTTCTGGGTAGTTATGTTTGTGGCGGTGTGCTCTTTGAGAACTATGCAGAGAACAAGGTGTTGGCGCTTCATGAAGTAATTGATTTTGCAGATGATGTTGTCTTGTTTACCGATCATCATATGGATCTGCCGCTGATGAAGATATCGGATGAGGTGTTTCTGGTGAATCCCAGCAAAAAAACTCTTCGAAAAGCTGACTTTGAAGGTGTGAGGTACAGGGTGATAGAAGGTTGAGCTGCGCGCTGTTCAGTGATGTATTTAATTGATAATGAGTCCGACATTTAAAATTTAGTACGCTTATTTATTTGCGTGATTTTCGATATCTCCATTCTCGGCCCAGGAGAACTGTCTCAAGGGAAAGCTAACCGTGCTCTATTTGCGTGTATCCAAACGTTGGTGACCATCATGGCAGAACCTTTACGGTTGCTTGCTGCTGTCCGTCAGTTTCCCATCAGGGCGCTGGCAAAGATTGGAGTTGGAGTCTATCGAAGCCATGACCTTCGAGGGCTGCCGATCACTGTTCTGGAGTTGCTGGAGCGGTATCGCAAGCGCCCCAGTGTCGTGGAGTGTCCGCTTGCTCATTGTCGATGGTTTGGCCCCACCGGCCTTGCCTATGGCCCCGGGTCACTGCACCCCTATGTCCAGAGCCTCCTGCAGCATCTGCGTGGTGAATGCGACAGCTACCAGGAGACATGTCTTGCGCATTACTGGCGCTCATGGACACCGGTAACCCTGGCCCAATCCCTAGGCATCGATCCCGAGTCGGCTCATCCATTGCTCAACGCCTGCCCTCCACTAAGTGATTTCATGCCATGGGGCGGCAAATTGCACTTCGAGGCCCTGAGGTGTGCTGCAGAGTCCCATGTATCAGGTCCACTGGCACAGAAAAAGATCCCGGTATCCCGCGAGATCTCAGTAAGACAGGTGGGGCCCAAGCCCGACTGGTTCGGGGAGCTCAGGATTCATCATCTAGTTACTCTCCATCAGCAGATTGCCTCGGAAGGGTATCGTCAGCGTGCTTCCGCCTGCCTCCCATATATCCGTCAGCATCTTGTCGTCGATTGCATGGTGCGTGACGACGATGTCAGGTTTCTAGTGGCCAATGGCCAGCATCGCGCCTCCGTGCTGTCTGCGATGGGGCAGGAGTTAGTGCCGGTGTTGCTCAATGTCTCCCACAAGAGAGGGCCATCGGTCATACGCCGAAGCGAGTCCTCGAATTGGCCGCTGGTTCGAATGGGGCTCATCGCGGAGTCGGATGCGCTCGATATCTTCGACAGGGTTTTCGATGGCCGGCAGCCAAATGGTTTTCCGGTGCTGATGCGCGCTGGAAAGGTCTGATCCTGGCCTCAGCGTTCCTTATGGCTGACTTGCCAGCCGGTTCTACGCACCACAAGCCGCTTTATCTCTTCCGGCGGTGTGTCTATCCCCTTTGCCACTTTGTGCGTGCCCGCTCCACTCGCGTGCCCAGGGGGTCACCGGCCGATGTGCAACATGTCTTCGTTATCCTGACGTGATGGGAGTAGCTGTATGTCGATTCTCGTGACAGGCGGTGCCGGTTACATCGGCTCACACATGGTGCTCGCTCTGCTCGAGCATCGCCATGAGGTAGTGGTACTGGACAACCTGAGCAATGGATCGACCGTATCACTCGACCGGATCACCGCGTTGACCGGCAGGGAAGTGGCTTTTATCGAGGGTGATGTACGCGACCGTGGTCTGCTGGATTGGCTGCTCCGCCATCATCAGGTCTCCGATGTGCTGCATTTTGCCGGTCTCAAGGCGGTCGGTGAGAGCATCGAGCAGCCCATGCGCTACTTCGACAATAACGTCGCAGGGGCAGTGACGCTCTGTCTGGCCATGGAGGCCGCTGGTCTCCGGCGTCTTATCTTCAGTTCCTCGGCAACCGTCTATGGTGACACCGACGCCGTTCCCTACCACGAGGAGTTGCCCACCGGCGTGCCGACCAATCCTTATGGGCGTTCCAAGCTGATGGTGGAGGATATGCTCAGGGATCTGTCTGCGGCTGACACTCGATGGTCGATCGCGTTGCTGCGTTACTTCAATCCTGTCGGGGCGCACCCCAGTGGATGTATTGGTGAGGACCCGTTGGGTATTCCCAACAATCTTGTCCCCTTCATTACTCAGGTCGCCGTCGGCCGCCGTGATGCCCTGTCGGTGTTCGGCAATGACTATCCGACCCCTGACGGCACCGGGATCAGGGATTACATCCATGTGATGGATCTGGTCGAGGGGCACCTGGCGGCGATGCAGGCCATTGCCAATCGCCACGGTGTATCGGTATGGAACCTCGGCACCGGGAGAGGATACTCGGTGCTGGACATGATCCAGGCCTTCGAAAAAGCTGTCGGCCGTCCGATTCCCTACCGGGTCGCCCCGCGGCGGGCCGGAGATCTGGCGCAGTGCTGGGCCGATGCCGCAAAGGCCCGTCGCGAGCTGGGCTGGAGTGCCAGGCGAGATCTGGCGGCAATGACGGCGGATGCCTGGCGATGGCAGGCAAACAACCCGAAAGGGTATGCCTGCTGATCCGGCCAGGCTGACCTTGCCGCAAGTCAACTACCGCAACCTCCTGTGTCTGTCTGGCGTTGCCAGCCCATCGTCTCGAGAGTCAAAACGCCATGAATTACCTTGCGCGCCTGTTAAGGCAACTGGGCTGGTTACCGTTGTGTCTGCTTGGCTTTGTCAGCTCCCGTGACGACAGGCTCTGGGTGTTCGGTGCCTGGCTTGGTAGACAGTACGCGGACAATACACGCTATCTCTATCGTCATGTGCGTGACCATGAACCGGACATTCGTGCGGTCTGGCTGAGTCACAGCCCTGAGGTGGTGGCAAAGGTCCGCGACGAAGGGGGCGAGGCCGCCCTGGCCTATTCGCTGGCGGGTATCAGGATCTCGTTGCGAGCGCGACTCTTTCTGGTCACTCATACCTCGGAGGACGTCAACGCCCACGCCTCCGTGGGGGGCGCCCTGATCAACCTGACCCATGGTACTCCCCTGAAGCGGGTCGGGAGGGATGCCAGATCCAGCCGTCTTGGCATTCTGACGCCGCTGTTCGACCGGTATCTGCGTCATCTGCTGCCGGGCAAGCGGGGACCGGAGCGGGTTCTGGTGGCGTCGGGTGTCGGGCGCCAGCGCATGACATCGGCCTACGGTCTTCCGTCCGAGCGTGTCCCGGTAATCGGCTACCCTCGTTGGGCCGCTTTCCATACCGATACCGCTTCGCTCCTGCGTCGCGAGGGTATCGAGCCGCGCCATTACAAGGGGATCGTGCTGTATGCACCAACGCTCAGGCAACAGGGCAGGGGCGGGTTGGATGTGGCACAGGGCGATCGGCTCGAGGCGCTTCTGCCCTGGCTCGAGCAGGAGCAGTTGATCCTTCTTGTGAGAGGGCATGTTGACTTGACGATGACGGGGGTCGAGGCGCTGGCCGGGCGCAACTCGCGGGTAGTGGAGGCTTCATCAGACCGCTTTCCCGACGTCAATGAACTGATGCCCGAGGTCGATGTGCTGATCACCGACTACTCGAGTCTGATGTTCGACTACGCCTGCTTCAAGCGCCCGATCATCCTGATGGCGCCGGACCTGGACGACTATCTCCACCGCGATGTCGGTATCTATGGTGACTATCTCGAGGACGCTCCTGGACCGGTGATCAGTGACTGGTCACAGGTGCCCGCTGCCTGGTTGGAAATTACCGAAGGGCAGCATGATCAGCGACTGGCTCGCTTCACTGCTCGCCATGCCGCCATGAATGACGGCCGGGAGTGTGAGAGGGTCGTTACCTACCTGCGCGATCATTATCAAGATAAAAAAAAGTGAGCCTTTCGGAGTGGGTTTTTCACTCCATGGTTAAAGGGATTGATCATGAAAGTTGTTCTTATTGGAACGAATTCCTCTTCCATTTTCGGTTTCAGAAAACTTCTCCTGCAATCCCTGGTTGAAGTGGGCCATGACGTTAGAATACTCACGGCGGACTTGAGCCCTGAGATCAAGAGGCGTGCAAAAGAGGAGCTCAATGTCGAGGCAGAGGAATACCTGCTTGCCAGAAGGGGGATGAACCCACTGCTGGATTTGAAGAATGCCTGGAAGCTATATCGACGTTTGAAAAATCTCGATCCGGACTTTGTTTTTTGTTACTTCTCCAAGCCTGTTATCTGGGGAGCGTTAGCCGCCAGGTTGGCAGGTGTCAAGCGTCGATACGGCATGCTGGAAGGCCTGGGTTATTACTTTACAGCCCACCCCAGAAGCGATAGTTGGAAAAAGATCCTGATCCGCGGCACTCAAGTTTCCCTGTTCCATCTTTCCCTCCCTCTTCTAAAAGGGCTTGTTGTGCTAAACCCGGACGACAAGAGGGATCTGGTCGAAAGATATCGGATTCGTGTTGACAATGTAATGGTGCTGGGGGGCATTGGGCTTGACCTTCACGAGTACCCCTACTCCATTCCAAAAAAGGATAGGGTTCGTTTTATTTTTGTCGGTCGACTGTTGGAAGAGAAAGGGATCAACGAATATCTTCAGGCGGCTGAAGCTATCAAGAAGCGTCATCCCGAGGCGGAGTTTGTCATTCTTGGGAAGCCGGATCCCGGCAATCCCGGATCGGTGGATCTAGCGTACCTGGATCGCCTGGTGGAAACCGGCGTAATCATCTATCCCGGCGTCGTATCCAATGTTGCTGACTGGCTTGAAGAGAGCAGTGTGTTTGTCTTGCCCTCCTACAGGGAGGGCGTGCCACGCAGTACCCAGGAGGCGATGGCCGTTGGGCGGCCCATCATCACGACGGATGTCCCGGGCTGCCGCGAGACCATTCGCGATGGCGAGAATGGCTTCAAGGTTCCGCCCCATGATGCCACTGCCGTTGCAGAGGCGATGGAGCGTTTCATTGCTCAACCTGACTTGATTTTCAGCATGGGCTGTCGCTCTAGACAACTGGCTGAGGAACAGTTCGATGCTGATGAAATTAATCGAAGACTGATTGACTTCCTGAAACTTTAATCTATTCGGGGCTACTCCAGCCGACTTGGGTGAATCATCTGTTTGATCTGGAATGTTCCGACCCTTGGTTTTAAGTCCGTAATGCCACCTGCCGGCACGAAAAACCTTAGCGATAGTGCAATTCAGGAGTAAGCGAGATGCCTGTGAGGCCGATGGTAACCCCGTATACACCAGTTACCGGCCCTGTGCTCCGATACCTTCCACGGCTTCAGTCGATACCCCTTAAGCCAGACAGAGTGTGCAAGTAATAAGTAATAATTAAATAGTAACAAGTAGCAGGGAAAGAATACCTCTCATCTCCCATAGGGTGTGACATGCAAAATGAAGCCGAACCCACCGTGCTGTTGACCCAGGGCTGGTGCCGAAGCAGTTATTCGGCGCTGCGAGGTCTGGCGCAGAACGGTGTCAGGGTAGTGGTCTCCGATACCTCACGGATCGGCATGTGCCAGGCCTCGAGACTGGCCCACGCGCGGGGGCGCTATGCCTCTCCCTACGCCGACCCCGAGGGGTTCGTCACCGATGTGACCGGCCTCTGCGAGCGTCACGGCATCGGCCTGATCCTGCCGGGGCACGAGGAGGGAGAGCTGCTGGTGGCCGCCCGCGAGGCCGGGCGGCTGCCGCCGGGCGTGGCGCTGCCCATGGTGGATGCGGCCACCCTGGCGCTGGTCAACGACAAGGACCGCATGAGCCGCCTGGCGCGGGAGTGGGGGGTGGCGGTGGCCACCATCGTCGACTATTCGAACCCGGCGGAGGCCGGCCGGGTGAGCGATCCGGCCCGCGAGTACGTGGCGCGGGCGAGGCGCGGCAACAGTTCCAAGGGGGTGCGCTTTTCCAAAGGCGGCGAGGCCCTCGCGCAGACCCTGGCCGAGATGATGGCAGCGTTCGACCTCGACCCCGCCCGACCGCCCATCGTCCAGGAGCGGGTGGAGGGCGATGGCTGGGGTGTCTCCTGCCTCTACTGGCATGGCGAGCGCATTGCCTCCTTCACCCATCGCCGGCTGCAGGAGAAGGTTGCCACCGGGGGGACCAGCACCCTGCGGGTCAGCGCCGCCCACCCGGCCATGGAGGCAGATGCCCATCGCCTGCTGGGCGGGCTCAAGTGGCACGGGCTGGCGATGCTCGAGTTCAAGCACGACCCGGCGACCGGGCGCCATGCCTTCATCGAGGTCAATCCTCGGCTGTGGGGCTCCATCGACCTCTCGCTCAGCGCGGGGGTCAACTTCCCCTGGCTGCTCTACCTGGCCCAGACCCGCGGCCCGGCCGTCGCCCGGGCCCACTTCCGTCCCGCCCGCCAGGGCGTGGTGGCGCGCTGGCTGCTGGGCGACGTGATCCGCCGCCTGGACCTGGCCCGGCGCGGCCGTCTCGGGTCGGCCCTGAGGCTGGCCGATGGCGCGCGTGCCGACAGCTTCGATGACGCCAAGTGGGATGATCCCCTGGTGCTGTTCGGCGAGGGGCTCTACTACCTGGCCAAGGGGCTTCGGACCCACAGCATGAACCCGCTGGAAGCGGGAATGGTACGCTGACATGGCTCTCCTCGATTACCACCTGCATGACCTGCTGTCCCCCTGGCACGGCCTCGGGCCGAGCCCTCCCCAGCGTCTGGTGAAGCGGCTCTTTGACATCGCGCTGGCGCTTGCCCTGCTGGTGCCGCTGCTGCCGGTGATCCTGCTTACGGCCCTGGCCGCTCGCCTGGATACCGGCGCCTCAGGTTTCTTCCTGCAGCAGCGCATCGGGCGGGGAGGTCAACCGTTCCGGGTCGCCAAGATCCGCACCATGCGTCCGGTCCCCGGCACGACGGTGACCACACTGGGAGACCCTCGTATCACCCGGCTCGGCGGCTGGCTGCGCCGCTCCAAGCTCGATGAGCTGCCGCAACTGTTCAACGTCCTGGCCGGACAGATGAGCTTCGTGGGCCCGCGCCCCGATGTGCCGGGCTTTGCCGATGCCCTGGGTGAGGAGGGGCGGGTGATCCTCTCCGTCAGGCCGGGGATTACCGGCCCCGCCACCCTGAAGTACCGCGACGAGGAGTCCCTGCTGGCCGGGGTGGAGGACCCCGAGCGCTTCAACCGCGAGGTCGTCTTCCCCGACAAGGTCAGGCTCAACCGAGACTACGTGCTGCACTGGTCCTTCACCCGGGACCTGGTCTATCTGTGGCGTACCGCGTTTCCCCGCCCCGGTTCCGGGGCGGAGGAGCGCTGAGTCGCCGTGATCGTTGCAGGCGCCCTGGGCGCCGGGAGGAATCGATGGAAGGCTGGCCACGTCATGAACCCGATGAGCTTGAGGCGGTGAACCGCGTGCTGCGCTCGGGGCGTGTCAACTACTGGAACGGCGAGGAGGGGCGCGCCTTCGAGCAGGAGTTTGCCGACTTCCACGGCATGCCCCATGCCATTGCCGTGGCCAACGGCACCCTGGCGCTGGAGCTGGCGCTGCGGGCCCTTCAGGTGGGCGAGGGCGACGAGGTAGTGGTGACGCCGCGCAGCTTCATGGCGTCCGTCTCCTGCGTGGTGGCCTGCGGAGGGCGCCCGGTGTTCGCCGACGTCGACCCGGACTCAGGCAACCTCACCGCCGAGAGCGTCGCGGCGGTGCTGACGCCGCGCACCCGGGCGGTGGTCGCCGTGCACCTGGCGGGGTGGCCCTGCGACCTTGATGCGCTGCGAGCGCTGTGCGACCGCCATGGGCTCTTCCTCATCGAAGACTGTGCCCAGGCCCATGGCGCTCGATGGAACGGCAAACGGGTCGGCAGCGTCGGCGATGCGGCGGCCTTCTCGTTCTGTACCGACAAGATCATCTCCACCGGAGGCGAGGGCGGCATGCTGTTGCTGAAGGAGGCGGCGGCCTGGTCGCGCGCCTGGAGCTACAAGGACCACGGCAAGTCCTGGCAGGCGGTGCATGCCGATCATCCACCGGGCTTTCGATGGCTCCACGGCAGCTTCGGCAGCAACTGGCGCCTGACCGAGATGCAGGCGGCCATCGGGCGTTGCCAGCTGGGCAAGCTGGACGCCTGGTTGGCTCGGCGGCGCGAGAATGCCGGGCTGCTCGCCGATCGGCTCGCGGGGCTTGCGGGGCTCCGGGTGCCGGTGCCGCCACCTCCGGCCGTGCCGGCCTGCTACAAGTTCTACGCGTTCGTTCGGCCGGAGGTGCTTCGGAAGGGCTGGAGCCGCGATACGATCGTCGACCGGATCACTGCGCGTGGGGGGGAGTGCCTGCACGGCGGCTGCAGCGAGATCTATCGGGAGCAGGCCTTCGATGGCACGGACTTCCGTCCCCCCGAGCGGTTGCCGGTGGCCAGGCGTCTGGGCGAGACCAGCCTGATGTTCCTGGTCGATCACACGCGAACGCGGGAACAGGTCGATGCCCTGGCCGAGAGGGTGCGGGAGGTCATGGAAGACGCGGTGCCGGGAAGCAACGAATATCTTGCGATGTCCCATCGACCGGATCCGAGATGGCATCGGCCATGACGCCACGCTGAGGGTGCCAACAGCCGGAATCCATGACGACGCCGCGGACCCCGCGGCGTCGCGCGTTCCGGGGGCAGGCGAACCCCGCTTCCCGCTGCCTGTCCTACCCTGCAGGATGACCAAAGGAGTTCGATGTGCTCGCAAGTATCCAGCGATTCTTCCAACAGGCCCTGGCCGAGCCCGAGGCCCAGCGTGACGACACCCCCACCCTGGAGCTCGCCGCGGCCGCGCTGCTTTGCGAGGTGATGCGTGCCGACTACCGGGTCGATCCCGCCCAGCTCGCGGCCCTGCGCGAGCTGCTCATGACGCACCTCCATCTGGAGGCCGAGGCCGTGGCGTCGCTGATGACCATGGCCCGCGACGAGGTGGAGAGCTCCGTGGACCACTACCAGTTCGTCAGCCTGATCAAGCAGCACTATGACTACGGCAGGCGCGTCGAGCTGGTGAAGATGATGTGGGTGCTGGCACTGGCCGACGGAGAGCACCATCACCTCGAGGAGCATCGCATTCGCCAGCTGGCCGACCTGTTGCACGTGAGCCATGCCGACTTCATCCGAGCCAAGCTGAGTGTCCAGGAACAGGGGGGCTGACGCGGCATAGTTGAGTAAATTGATACGTGTGGGACAGTAAAGTGTGATTTTCCAGACGTGCCTGGCGGGTCCATGCTGAGGGAAACGGGCCGAGTGGGGATCCCGTATCGAGACTGTCAGAGGAGGCGAGGAGATGCTGGAAACGCGGCCGCTGTACCCGGACGAGCCGGCCACCGAGGTCGGGCTGGAGCAGGAGGCGCCGACCTCCGTCGCTCTCAACCGTCACTACTGGATGCCGTTCAGTGCCAACCGTGACTTCCACGCCAACCCGCGCGTGATCACTGGCGCCGACGGGCGCTACTTCATCGATGATCACGGGCGAAGGCTGTTCGACTCCCTGTCGGGGCTCTGGACCTGCGGTGCCGGCCACAATCGGGTCGAGATTCAGCAGGCCGTGTCGCGTCAGCTGGGACAGCTCGACTACGCGCCGGGCTTTCAGGTGTCTCATCCGCTGGCCTTCCAGCTGGCGGAGAAGGTGGCCAGCCTGACGCCGGCGGGGCTCGACCATGTGTTCTTCACCGATTCCGGCTCTGAGTCGGCCGATACCGCCGTGAAGATGGCCAAGGCCTACTGGCGGCTGAAGGGGCGCCCCGAGAAGACCCGCATGATCGGCCGTGCCAAGGGGTATCACGGCGTCAACATCGGCGGCACCAGCTTGGGGGGGATCGGCGGCAACCGCAAGCACTACGGCCAGCTGATGGACGTCACCCACCTGCCCCACACCCTGCAGCCGCACCTGGCCTTCACCCGGGGGCAGGCCGAGACCGGCGCCGAACTGGCCGATGCGCTGCTCGAGCAGATCGCCCTGCATGACGCCTCCAACATCGCCGCGGTGATCGTCGAGCCGATGTCGGGCTCCGCCGGGGTGATCGTGCCGCCAAAGGGCTACCTGGAGCGCCTGCGGGCCATCTGCGACGCCCATGACATCCTGTTGATCTTCGATGAGGTGATCACGGCCTTCGGGCGCAGCGGGGCGCGCACCGGGGCCGAGGCCTTCGGGGTGACGCCGGACCTGATGACCGTGGCCAAGCAGCTGACCAACGGGGCGGTGCCCATGGGGGCGGTGATCGCCTCCGGCGAGATCTTCGATACCTTCATGCATGCCGGCGGCCCGCAGCATGCCATCGAGTTTCCTCACGGCTATACCTACAGCGCCCATCCGGTGGCCTGCGCCGCCGCCCTGGCGGCCCTGGATCTGTTCGAGCAGGAGGACTTCCCGGGGCAGGTGCGGGCCATCGCCCCGGCCTTCGAGGCCCGGCTCCATGCGCTGAAGGGGTGCTCCCACGTGGTGGATATCCGCAACTATGGCCTGGCCGGCGCGATCCAGCTGGCGCCCCGCGACGGGGATCCCACCGTGCGCCCCCGCGATGCCCACCTGGCCCTGTGGGAAGCGGGTTTCTACGTGCGCTATGGCGGCGACACCCTGCAGTTCGGTCCGCCCTTCGGCACCACCGAGGCGGAACTGGAGCGCCTGTTCGATGCCGTGGCCGGCACCCTGGACAGATTGACGTGAGTCCATCGGCAGCCCATCGAGGGCTGCTAGACTATGACCATTGCAGGCCCCGCTCCCGCGGGGCCTGCGCGTTTTCACCTGCAGGGAGTGGCCGAGATGTCGCGCGAGATCATCGTTCTGGGGGCCGGCATGGTCGGCGTGTCGGTGGCCTGGCACCTGGCCAGGCGGGGGCAGCACGTGACCCTGGTCGACCGGCGTGAGCCCGGTCGCGAGACCTCGTTCGGCAATGCCGGCATCATCCAGCGCGAGGCGGTTCGGCCCTACGCCTTTCCCCGCGACCTGGCCACGCTGATGCGGGTACTGCCCAATCGCCAGGTGGACATCCGCTACCGTCCCGGCGGCATGGTCAGCGCCGCGGGTCCACTGCTCAGGTACTGGCAGAACTCCTCGCCGAGTCGCTATGCGCGCATCGTGCCGGAATATGCCTCGCTGATTGCGCTCTCCCTCGACGCCCACGCACCGATGATCGAGGCGGCCGGCGCCGAGTCGCTGATCCGCAAGCAGGGTTGGCTGGAGGCCTATCGCACCGCCGGTGGCCTGGCCGAGCGCTGCCGCGAGGCCGAAGCGAACGCCGAGCGCTTCGGCGTCGAGTACCGCGTGCTGGATCCTGCCGCCCTGGCCGCCATGGAGCCGGACCTCGCCGAGGAGCTGGCCGGCGCCATCCACTGGACCCAGCCGTGGACGGCCGACGATCCCGGCGGTCTGGTGCAAGCCTATGCCCAGGCCTTCCAGGCCGAAGGGGGGCATGTCATGCAGGCGGAGGTCCAGGCGGTGGCACGGGTGGGGGCCGGCTGGCGGGTGACCACCACGGAGGGCGCCCTGGAGGGGGAACAGGTGGTGATGGCCATGGGGCCCTGGTCGGAGAACTGGCTGGGCAAGCTGGGCATCGCGGTGCCGCTGTTCGTCAAGCGCGGCTACCACATGCACTATGCGGTCGTGGGCGAGGCCCGACTGAACCACTGGGTGATGGACGCTGAGGTAGGCTACCTGCTGGCCCCGATGCGGGCGGGGATCCGCCTCACCACCGGCGCCGAGCTGGAGCGCCTCGAAGCGCCTGCCCACCATCGCCAGCTGGCGGCCGCCGAGGCGGTGGCACGCCGGCTGTTCCCGCTGGGGGAACGCCGCGATCCCGAGCCCTGGAAGGGGGCGCGCCCCTGCACGTCGGACATGAAGCCGGTCATCGGGCCGGCGCCCGATCAGCCGGGGCTGTGGCTGGCCTTCGGCCACGGCCACCAGGGCTTCACCCTGGGGCCGGCCACCGGGCGGCTGCTCAGTCAGATGATGGCCGGCGAGACGCTGGAGGTGGACATGACGCCCTTCCGCGCCAACCGCTTTTGAACGTTTGGCCCGCCGTCAGCGGCGGGCCCGGCGACGCTTGAGCTGGTGGAGGGCCAGCTTGGCCAGCAGCGTGATGACGAACATCAGCCACCCGGCGGTCGCCAGGATGTTGAACAGCAGGACCTTCTGCTCGCCGCTGAGCGGAGTGAACAGGACCTCGACGACCACGCCGATCAGGAAGGCCAGCGTCAGCGGCAGGGCCAGGATGTGCATCCACATCTCGGTACGTCGCTTGCGCACATGGTAGCGGCGCAGCAGTACCCGGATCGGGCGATGCACGAAGCTCACCAGCACCAGGGTGCCGAGCAGCAGCAGGGCGGTCATGGTGGGCTCGACGCTGCCGATCCGGGCGGAGACGCTGATCGACCAGAACACCACCAGCCACATCAGCCCCGCCAGGCTGGCTACCAGATCGGCATAGCGGCGCACCTTCGGCATGGTCTCTCCCTCGGTTGGTCTGCCGGCATGATACGGGAATTCAGCGCCGGGTGAAGAGCTTGCGCACCCAGTACCAGCGATTGATCAGCAGGGCGGCGAAGATCAGCCCGCATCCCGCCAGCTGCAGCACGGTCATGGTCTCACCATACCAGGCGGCGGCCAGCAGGGCCGTCCAGACCGCCTCGAGCATCAGGATCACGGCGGCGTGGCTGGGCGTGGTGAGCCCCTGGGCGTGCACCTGCAGGAAGAAGCGCAGGGTGCTGGCCAGCAGGACGCTGGCGGCCAGCCAGCCGAGGGTGATCCCGTCGACGCGCGATGGCCAGGGCTCCACGGCCAGCGACGCCAGGCCCAGGACGAGGCCCACCGTGACCAGCTGCAGCACCGTCAGGGGCAGGGCCGGCAGCCGACGCACCACGCGCGAGTTGGTGTTGATCAGCAGCGAGAAGAGCACCGCCGAGCCGGCGATCAGCCACTGGCCCGGCTCGATGCGAAAGCCGGCGTTGAGCGAGAGCAGGCCGAAGCCGATCAGGGCCACGGGAAGCGCGATCCAGGTGGTGCGCGGCGGCCGGTCACCGAACAGCAGCCTCGCCATCACCGGCACCAGCAGGATGCCGAGGCTGTTGATGAAGGCGCTCTCGCCGAGGTGGTGTGAGTGGTAGAGGCCCAGGATCCACAGCGTCAGCGCCCCGCTGAACAGCACGCCGACGCCGGCCCCGGCCAGGAGGTTGCGCCACGAAAGGCGCCTCAGGGCAGGCCCGGCGAAGGCGGCGAGGACCAGGCCGGCAAGCAGGAAACGGCTGCCGATGAACAGCAGCGGCGGCAGGCCGTTGAGCGCTTCCTTGGAGAAGATCCAGCCCGAGGCCGCCAGCAGCGTCACCAGCAGCAGGAGCAGGTCGGCGCGCAGCGGGGCGCGAACGATGGGGTCGGACATGGGGCACCGGGCGACGGGAGATGGGGACGACAATGTTAGCAGGCAAAGGGCCTGCCGTCTGCGCCGTCCGGCAGCCTTGGCCGGGGGCTTCCGGTATACTGGGCAGACGCCCGAGAACGTTCCAGCCGAGACAGGACCCGCCGTGACCTCACTGACCCTGACCCGCCCCGATGACTGGCACCTCCACCTGCGCGACGACGAGGCCCTGGCCGCCGTGGTCGGCGCCTCGGCCCGCCAGATGGGGCGCGCCATCATCATGCCCAACCTGCGGCCGCCGGTGACCACCACCGAGCAGGCGCTGGCCTACCGCCAGCGTATCCTGGCGGCGCTGCCCGAGGGCAGCGCCTTCGAGCCGCTGATGACCCTCTACCTCACCGACAACACCCCCGCCGAGGAGATCGAGCGCGCCCACGCCAGCGGCCTGGTCCACGCCGTGAAGCTCTATCCGGCCGGGGCCACCACCAACTCCGACTCCGGGGTGACCGATCTTTCGCTTTGTGACGGCGCGATCGGCGCCATGGCGCGGCTGGGTATCCCGCTGCTGGTGCATGGCGAGGTGACCAGTGCCGACATCGATATCTTCGACCGCGAGGCGGTGTTCATCGAGCGGGTCATGAAGCCGCTGCTGGAGCGGCATCCGGACCTCAAGGTGGTGTTCGAGCACATCACCACCGCCGATGCCGCCGAGTTCGTGGCCGCCGCGCCCGCCAACGTGGCGGCGACCATCACCGTTCACCACCTGCTGTTCAACCGCAACCATATGCTGGTGGGCGGCATCCGTCCCCACTACTACTGCCTGCCGATCCTCAAGCGCGAGCGGCACCGCCAGGCGCTGCTGGCCGCGGCCACCTCCGGCAGCCCGAAGTTCTTCCTCGGCACCGACAGCGCGCCCCACGCCCAGGGTGACAAGGAGAGCGCCTGCGGCTGCGCCGGAGCCTACACCGCACCGGCCGCCATCGAGCTCTATGCCACGGCGTTCGAACAGGCGGGCGCCCTGGATCGCCTGGAAGGCTTCGCCAGCCACTTCGGGGCCGACTTCTATGGCCTGCCGCGCAACGCCGACAGCGTCACCCTGGTCCGCGAGCCCTGGCAGCTGCCCAAGTCGCTGCCCTATGCCGGTGGCCAGCGCATCGTGCCGCTGATGTCCGGCGAGACCCTGGAGTGGAAGCTGGTCGAGGGCTAGGCGCTGCTGCCCTGTCAGGGCACCACTTCTTATACCGTTACCTTCACCCGGGCTGCCAGAACGAGAGACGCCATGAGTGTGTTGCCAAGTCTTTCCCACCGGCAGCAGGGGCTGCTGCTGACCGGAGGCGGGGCGCTGATCATGGCCCCGGACGCGCTGCTGATCAAGCTGGCCGACCTGCCCGATGCCGAGATCCTGATGTGGCGAGGCTACCTCTCGGCGCTGGGCTTTCTGCTGATCGCCCTGGCACGCCACGGGCGCGGGCTGCTGGCGGCCTATCGGCGCTGCGGGGGAACCGGTATCGCGGTGGCGCTGCTGTTCAGCCTGACCACCTGCGGCTTCGTGCTGGGCAACCAGTACACCCGCGCGGGTAATGTGCTGCTGATCCTGGCCAGTGCGCCGCTGATTGCCGCCGGGCTCTCCCGGCTGATTCTCAAGGAGCGCCTGCCCAGGCGAACCTGGCTGGCGATCTGGGTCTGCATGGCCGGTATCGCCATGATCGTGGTGGATGACGTGGGGGCCGGCTCCTGGGTGGGTAACGGATTCGCGCTGCTGGCGGCCACGACCCTGGCGCTGAACTTCACCCTGTGCCGGCGGCGTCCGGGCATCGACATGAGCCCGATGCTGACCTTCAACGGGGTGATCGTCGGCAGCGGGGCGCTGCTGGTGCTGGTGGCGGGTGGCGGAGGCGTGGCCATGCCTCCCGCCAGCACCCTGGCCATCGTGCTGCTGCTCTGCCTGGTCATCGTGCCCAGCGGCGTGACGCTGCTGCAGCGGGGACCGCTCTACCTGCCCGCCGCCGAGGTCGGTCTGCTGCTGCTGCTGGAGGTGGTGGTGGGGACCTTCCTGGCCTGGTGGATCATCGCCGAGCAGCCGGCGCCCCTGGCCCTGGTGGGCGGCGTGCTGGTGCTGGGGACGCTGGTCACCAAGGGGCTCTACGAGCGCCGCCTGGAGCTGCGTCGCCCGTCGCGGGGGCTGGAAGGCTCCTGACGCCTGTCAATCAGTGCCGTTGACCTGGCGCTCCAGGAAGGCGATGCCGGCCTCGATGGCGCTGCCCCGGGTCAGGAAGCTGAGGAAGTGGCCGCGCCCATGCTGCAGGTAGAGTTCGTTCTCCACGCCCCGGGCCTCGAGCTCGGCGCGAAAGTCGGTGGCATGGTCGAGCGGGACCAGGCGGTCCCAGGTGCCGTGGAACAGGAAGAAGGGCGGGGCGCCGGGGCGGACCTGCCGGGCCGGGGAGGCGAGGGCATACTGCTCGGGCACCTCGGCGCGGGTGCCGCCGAGGAACTCCACCACCAGGCGACCGTCGGGGAACTTGAACAGATCGCTGGGGAGGCCACCTGCCAGCACGGCGGCGAGGCGCGCATGGTCGCCGCCATGGGGCGCGGCCAGCTCGCCAGCGCTGCCGGACAGGGCCAGCAGGCTGACCAGGTGGGCGCCCGAGGAGAAGCCCACGCCGACGATGCGGTCGGTGTCGACCCGCCATGCCTCGGCGTTGTCATGCAGCCAGGCCATGGCCCGCTGAAGGTCGTGCAGTTGGGCGGGGAAGCGGTATTCCGGGGCGAAGCGGTGCTCGATGTTGAGGGTCACGAAGCCGCGGCTGGCCAGCTGTTCGGCGATGCCGCCCATGTCCTCCGGCCCGCGATTCTGCCATCCTCCGCCGTGGACGATCAGGGCGGCCGGCCGCAGCCCGTTGCCCCGAGTTTCCGGCAGGTTGACCTCGGCCTCGAGCGTCTCGGGCCAGTCGTTTGGGGTGTAGGCCTGGCGCGGCAGCGATCGGAAGGGCAGCGCCGGGGGCTGCTGCTCCGCGCCGATCGATCCGCTGTCGGCAGGCGCTGCCAGGTGAGTGGTGCCGCAACCCCCTGCCAGCAGGGCAATGCCCATCGCCAGGGCCAGCGCCACGCCCTTCATCCGCGGCGCACCGCCTGCCCTGGCGATGCGCTCAGGCGCGTTCGGTGAGCGTGTCGGCCGGTGCATCGGCGTTCAGCCTCGCCAGCCTGGCCACCATCGCCTCGACCATGTGGGCCGAATGGGTGGCGGCCTGGGTCAGGAACTGCTCGAAGGAGAGGTGGTTGTCGCCGCCGCCGGCGATGTCGGAAAGGGCGCGGATGACCACGAAGGGGCAGCCGTAGAGGTGGCAGGTCTGGGCGATGGCGGCGGCCTCCATCTCGGCGGCGAGCATGGTCGGGAAGCGCGTGCGGGTCTTCGACACCAGGTCGGGGCAGGCCATGAAGACGTCACCGGTGGCGATCAGCCCCTCCACCACGCGAACCTCGCCGAGGGACTCGACGCACTCGCGGGCGATCGTCACCAGGCGCGGGTCGGGCCGATAGGCCGCCGGCATGTCGGGCACCTGGCCGTGCTCGTAGCCGAAGACCACCGCATCCACGTCGTGGTGGCGCACCTCGCTGGAGACCACGATGTCGCCGATCTCCAGCCCCTCACCGAACCCGCCGGCCGACCCCGTGTTGATCACCGCCTCGGGACGGTACATGTCGAGCAGCAGGGTCGTGCCCACGGCGGCGTTCACCTTGCCGATGCCTGACTGCAGGATCACCACCTCGATGCCATGCAGCAGGCCGCTGTGGAAGGTGGAGCCCACGTGGGTGCGGGTCCTGCGCTCGTCCAGCAGGGAAGCCAGGTGCTCGACCTCCTGGGTCATGGCGCCGATGATGCCGATGCGCTTCATGCGAAGATTTCCGTCCATTCGTTGCGTTTGGCGAGGAAGCCGCGGGCAACCGCCTTGGCGCCCCTGGCGTGGTCCAGGTTGAAGCTCTCGACATTCATCGTCCTATCGCTCATGCATGACCTCGCGAATCGGTGAAGGTGGGGAAGGGCGCGCATTCTAGCGAAAACACCCGGAGACAGCCATTGCGCTGCCCCGCGCAGGACTCGCCTGACCACCCCTGACGCACTCTCGGACCCTCGGAGGGTCACCCGGTTCCCGTTATCGCTCCCCCGCATCGTGCAGGTCAGCGGCCTGCAGCGTGTTCTCGAGCAGGGTCGCCACGGTCATCGGGCCGACGCCGCCGGGGACCGGGGTGATCCAGCCGGCCCGCTCGGCGGCGGTCGCGAAGTCCACGTCACCGACCAGGCGACCATCATCCTGACGGTTGATCCCCACGTCGATGACGATGGCCCCCTCCTTGACCCACTCGCCCTTGACCAGTCCGGGCTTGCCGACCGCCACGACCAGCAGCTCGGCGCGGCGGACGTGCTCCTCGAGGTTGCGGGTAAAACGATGGCAGACGGTGGTGGTGCAGCCGGCCAGCATCAGCTCGAGCGCCATGGGGCGGCCGACGATGTTCGAGGCGCCGACCACGGTAGCGTCCAGGCCGCGCACCGCCAGGCCACTCTGCTCCAGCAGGGTCATCACGCCCTTGGGCGTGCAGGGGCGCAGCAGCGGCAGGCGCTGCGCCAGGCGGCCGAGGTTGTAGGGATGAAAGCCATCGACGTCCTTGTCCGGGCGGATCCGCTCGAGGATCGGGCGTGCATCGAGGTGGGCCGGGAGCGGCAACTGCACCAGGATGCCGTCGACGCGCGGATCGGCGTTGAGCTGATCGACCAGGGACTCCAGCTCGGCCTGGGTGGCATCGGCAGGCAGCGTGTGACGAAAGGACTCGATGCAGGCCTCGACGCAGGCGTTGTGCTTGTTGCGCACATAGACGGCAGAAGCGGGATCCTCGCCCACCAGCACCACGGCAAGTCCCGGTGCTCGGCCCCCGTTGTCGCGGCGCGCCTGCACCTGGCGGGCAACCTGCTGGCGGACTCGGGCGGCTATGGACTTGCCATCGATCAGTTGGGCGGTCATCGAGCTTCCTCTGACGGTAGGGTGGATGGCGCGGGCACGGGACGCGTCCGCGTGGCGACACTGCGGTGGGCAATTTTCGCATGCCGGGGCGCCGAAACAAAGCGCTCGGCGGGCGCCGTGGCGGCCTTCACGCTTGACCCGGGAGGAAAGTCACGTAGAATACGCAGCGCTCGACGAGGCCCCTGCGGTGGCGTCAGGGCCGCCTGATGACCGGCGGAGTGTAGCGCAGCCTGGTAGCGCGCCTGCTTTGGGAGCAGGATGTCGGGGGTTCGAATCCCTCCACTCCGACCACAACCTGTTGATTGAAGTGCGAAAAATTCGATCTAAGGGTTGCGGTCCGGCGACCTGGGACGTAGAATGCGCCCATAGCTCAACCGGATAGAGCAACGGCCTTCTAAGCCGTAGGTTGCAGGTTCGAGTCCTGCTGGGCGCGCCATCTCGCCAGAGGGGCGCCGGTCGGTAGAGCGAGTATCGAAATGGTGGATGTAGCTCAGTGGTAGAGCCCCGGATTGTGGCTCCGGTGGTCGTGGGTTCGATCCCCATCATCCACCCCATTTCGATATCCGTCAGTTGTTCAAGGCAGTGGTGGATGTAGCTCAGTGGTAGAGCCCCGGATTGTGGCTCCGGTGGTCGTGGGTTCGATCCCCATCATCCACCCCACTCCCTTGTGCCCGACACTCTTTCCTTGTCTTTCTTCTCATTTCGTCTCGTCCAGGCTGCCTTATCCGGCGAGTCGCCCTTTCCCGTGCCCGCCGTCCGCGATGCGGCCCCGGGCGGCGTCGCTCCGTCGGCATTCTTCCGGGGCAGGGCTTGTAATGTGGCGCGCCGCCCCCATCTGATGGGCATGGCGCTTGCCAGTGCCGGGCGGGATTCATAAAATCACCCCCTTGATCTTTTCCACGCATTCAACAGAACGCCCCAGTCGGTAGAGGACAATTCATGCAAGTTTCCGTCGATACGACCTCCCAGATCGAACGCCGCATCACCGTCCAGGTGCCGGCCGCCGAGGTCGACGAGGCCGTCGCCGCCCGTCTCAAGGATGCCGCCAAGAACGTTCGCATGGACGGCTTCCGCAAGGGCAGGGTGCCGATGTCGGTGATCCGTCAGCGTTATGGCCGCGACGTGCGCAATGAGGTCGTGGGCGAAGTGATGCGCGAGCGCTACGTGCGCGCCATCTCCGAGAACGAGCTGAACCCGGCCGGCTTCCCCCAGATCGAGGCGACCGTCAACGAGTCCGGCAAGGACCTCGAGTTCGTCGCGACCCTGGAGATCTACCCCGAGATCGAGCTCGCCTCCATCGAGGGCACCGAGGTCGAGCGCCCGGTGGTCGAGGTTTCCGAGTCCGATGTCGACGAGATGATCGAGACCCTGCGCAAGCAGAACGCCGACTGGGAAGAAGTCGAGCGTGCCGCCGATGATGGCGACCAGCTGACCATCGACTTCCAGGGCTTCCTGGGCGACGAGCCCTTCGAGGGCGGCAGTGCCGAAGGCCACAACCTGGTGATCGGCTCCGGCAGCTTCATCCCCGGCTTCGAGGAGCAGCTGGTTGGTGCCAAGGCCGGTGAGGAGAAGGAGATCAAGGTCACCTTCCCCGAGGACTACCAGGCCGAGCACCTGGCGGGCCAGGAAGCGACCTTCAAGGTGACCGTGCACAAGGTCAGCGGCCAGGCCCTGCCCGAGGTGGATGCCGATTTCGTGACAAAGTTTGGCGTCGAGGATGGCGATCTGGAGAAGTTCCGCGCCGAGGTCACCCGTAACATGACTCGCGAGGCGAGCCAGGCCGTCGACAACCGCGTCAAGCAGCAGGTGCTGACGGCGCTGCAGAAGGCCAACGAGATTCCCGTGCCCCAGGCGCTGATCCAGCAGGAAACCGACGGCCTGAAGCGCCAGGCGGCCCAGCAGTTCGGCCTGGGCGAGGACTTCGATGTCTCCCAGCTGCCCAACGAGCTGTTCGCCGAGCAGGCCAAGAGCCGTGTCCAGGTCGGCCTGCTGCTGGCCGAGGTGATCAAGTCGAATGAGCTCGATGCCACCGACGACGAGATCCGGGCCAAGGTCGAGGAGCTGGCCGAGCAGTATCAGGAGCCCTCCCAGGTGGTCGAGTACTACATGGGCAACGAGCAGATGAAGACCCAGGTCAAGTCCGCGATCCTCGAGGAGAAGGCCGTCGACAAGCTGCTCGAGCAGGCCAGCGTCAAGGACGTGACCATGACCTACCAGGAGGTCCTGGCGGCTGCCCAGCAGCAGGCCGAGGCCGACGAGGAAGAGAACGCCGAGGAAGAGAGCAAGGCCTGATCGGCCCCTCCCTTCGCCGAGGGCGCGCCGTGAGCCGTGCCCTTGGCGCCCCACGCTTCCATTCATCGGATGCAAGGACATCACACAGATGAGCAACGAGTTCGATATTCAGAACGCCGGCGGCCTGGTGCCGATGGTGGTCGAGCAGAGCGCCCGCGGCGAACGCGCCTACGACATCTATTCCCGCCTGCTCAAGGAGCGTGTGATCTTCCTGGTGGGGCCGGTGGAAGACTATATGGCCAATCTGGTGGTGGCGCAGCTGCTGTTCCTGGAGTCCGAGAACCCCGACAAGGATGTACACCTGTACATCAACTCGCCGGGGGGCTCGGTCACCGCCGGCATGTCGATCTACGACACCATGCAGTTCATCAAGCCCGACGTCTCCACCGTGTGCATCGGCCAGGCGGCGAGCATGGGAGCCCTGCTGCTGGCCGGCGGGGCGGCGGGCAAGCGCTTCTGCCTGCCCAATTCGCGGATGATGATCCACCAGCCGCTGGGGGGTTACCAGGGGCAGGCCTCGGACATCGAGATCCACACCCGCGAGATCCTCGGCATCCGTGACAAGCTCAACCAGATCCTGGCTCACCACACCGGCCAGGACATCGAGACCATCGCCCGGGATACCGACCGCGACAACTTCATGAACGGCAGCCAGGCCGCCGAGTATGGCCTGATCGATGCCGTGCTGGATAAGCGGCCGACATCCTGATAGCGTGATTCCTATCACGCCCTGACACCGTTCCCGGCGGCCCCGCGCCGCCGTTGTGAGCTCGGCGGTGGGTCACCCGGTCTGGCCGGGTGGCGCCATCGCCAACTTGAGAAGAGGTATGCGAATGGCCGACGGCAAAGGCAAGGACGAAGGCGGCAAGCTGCTCTACTGCTCGTTCTGTGGCAAGAACCAGAACGAGGTGCGCAAGCTGATTGCCGGCCCGTCCGTCTATATCTGCGATGAGTGTGTCGACCTCTGCAACGACATCATTCGCGAGGAGGTGCTCGATGCCGATGCCGAGAGCGACGAGGAGCGCCTGCCCGTTCCCCGCGAGATTCGTCACACCCTCGACGACTATGTGATCGGCCAGGACCGCGCCAAGATGGTGCTGTCGGTGGCGGTCTACAACCACTACAAGCGCCTGCGGTCCGAGGTGAAGAACGACGATGTCGAGCTCGGCAAGTCGAACATCCTCTTGATCGGACCGACCGGCAGCGGCAAGACCCTGCTGGCCGAGACCCTGGCGCGCCTGTTGAACGTTCCGTTCACCATCGCCGACGCGACCACCCTCACCGAGGCGGGCTACGTGGGCGAGGATGTCGAGAACATCATCCAGAAGCTGCTGCAGAAGTGCGACTACGACGTGGAGAAGGCCCAGCGCGGCATCGTCTACATCGACGAGATCGACAAGATCTCGCGCAAGTCGGACAACCCCTCGATCACCCGCGACGTGTCGGGCGAGGGCGTGCAGCAGGCGCTGCTGAAGCTGATCGAGGGCACCACTGCCTCGGTGCCGCCCCAGGGCGGCCGCAAGCACCCGCAGCAGGAGTTCCTGCAGGTCGACACCGGCAACATCCTGTTCATCGTCGGCGGTGCCTTCGCCGGCCTGGACAAGGTGATCCGTGACCGTGCCGAGAAGGGTGGCATCGGCTTCAGTGCCGAGGTGAAGAGCAAGGACGAGTCGCGCGGCGTGGGCGAGCTGCTGGCCGACGTGGAGCCCGAGGACCTGGTGAAGTTCGGCCTGATTCCCGAGTTCGTCGGGCGCCTGCCGGTCATTGCCACCCTGACCGAGCTCACCGAGGATGCGCTGATCCAGATCCTCACCGAGCCCAAGAACTCCCTGATCAAGCAGTATGCCAAGCTGTTCGAGATGGAGGGCGTCGAGCTCGAGTTTCGCGAGGATGCCCTGCGGGCCGTTGCCGGCAAGGCCATGGCCCGCAAGACCGGCGCCCGCGGGCTGCGCTCGATCCTGGAATCGGTGCTGCTCGATACCATGTACGAGATTCCCTCCCTGGAGGGGGTGAGCAAGGTGGTGATCGATGCCTCGGTGATCGCCGGCGAGAGCGAGCCGCTGCTGATCTACTCTCAGCAGCAGGAAGCGGCCCGGGTCGACGGCACCGACGGCTGAGCCAGAGCCCCGGGGCAGAGGCCCCGACGCGGGAGCGACTCCCTTGACCATGTGCCGTCCCGGATGGAGTGGCGCATGGCGGTGGAACCGCTCCCGCTTTTTTTTGGGCCCGGCCCGCCTTCGCGCTCCAGGCGCCTTGCAAAGACGCCTTGCTGCCCCCATTCCAACGATATCCATCCGTTTTTGTTGAGGAACGTCTGCGATGCAGCAGAACGCCGAACAGACCCTGAGTCTGCCCCTTTTGCCGCTGCGGGATGTGGTCGTCTACCCGCAGATGGTCATTCCGCTGTTCGTCGGCCGGGAGAAGTCGATCCAGGCCCTCGAGGCGGCCATGAGCGCCGACAAGCGGGTGCTGCTGGTCGCCCAGCGCGAGGCCAGCAAGGATGATCCGGACAGCGAGGACCTGTTTGCCATCGGCACCGTGGCCGAGATCATGCAGCTGCTGAAACTTCCCGACGGGACCGTCAAGGTGCTGATCGAGGGGGTCTCCCGCGCCGACGTGGGCGAGATTCACCAGGACGCGGAATACAGCCGCGCCGATGCCGTGCTGCGCGAGAGTGAGCCTCTCAGCGAGCGCGAGCAGGAGGCCCTGGTCCGCGTGCTGCTCAACCAGTTCGAGCAGTACGTCAAGATGTCCAAGAAGGTCCCCAACGAGGTGCTCAACTCGCTGTCGGGCATCGAGGACCCCAGCCGGCTGGTGGACACCATCTGCGCCCACCTGTCGCTGAAGATCGACGACAAGCAGCAGCTGCTGGAGATGGACCGGGTGCGCGATCGTATCGAGCACCTGATGGCGCTGATCGAGTCGGAGATCGACCTGCTCCAGGTGGAGAAGCGCATCCGCTCGCGGGTCAAGGACCAGATGGAGAAGTCCCAGCGCGAGTACTATCTCAACGAGCAGATGAAGGCCATCCAGAAGGAGATGGGCGAGCTCGAGAACGTGCCCAACGAGGCCGAGAAGTACGAGCAGGCCATCGAGGAGTCCGGGATGCCCAAGGAGGCTCGCGACAAGGCCACCCAGGAGCTCGGCAAGCTGAAGATGATGTCGCCGAACTCCGCCGAGGCCACGGTGGTGCGCTCCTACCTGGACTGGCTGGTGTCGGTGCCGTGGAAGAAGCGGACTCGGGTACGGCATGACCTGGTGCATGCCCAGAAGGTCCTCGACGAGGATCACTATGGCCTCGACGAGGTCAAGGCGCGCATCCTCGAGTACCTGGCCGTGCACAAGCGGGTCAAGAAGCTCAAGGGGCCGGTGCTCTGCCTGGTGGGGCCACCCGGTGTCGGCAAGACCTCGCTGGGACAGTCCATCGCCCGGGCGACCAACCGCAAGTACGTGCGCCTGGCACTGGGCGGCGTGCGCGACGAGTCGGAGATCCGCGGCCACCGTCGCACCTATATCGGCTCGCTGCCGGGCAAGATGATCCAGCGCATGGCCAAGGCCGGCGTCAAGAACCCGCTGTTCCTGCTCGACGAGGTCGACAAGATCGGCATGGACCACCGTGGCGATCCGGCCTCGGCGCTGCTCGAGGTGCTGGACCCAGAGCAGAACGATACCTTCAGCGACCACTACCTGGAGCTGGACTACGATCTCTCCGAGACGCTGTTCATCTGCACCGCCAACTCGATGAACATTCCCGGCCCGCTGCTCGACCGGATGGAAGTGATCCGGCTCCCCGGCTATACCGAAGACGAGAAGCTGGCCATTGCCCGGCGCTACCTGGTACCCAAGCAGCTCAAGGCCAACGGCTTCAAGGAGGAGGAGCTCGAGTTCTCCGACGAGGCGCTGCTTGAGCTGATCCGCTACTACAGCCGCGAGGCGGGGGTGCGGGAGCTGGAGCGCCAGATCGCCAAGGTATGCCGCAAGGTGCTGCGCGAGCGCCTCGAGAAGGAGGGCAAGGAGGGCGCCCAGGCGCCCCAGCTGCTGGCCGCGGCCGACATCGAGGCCTATGCCGGCGTGCGTCGCTACAGCTATGGGCTGGCCGACCAGCAGGACCAGGTGGGTCGTGTCACCGGTCTCGCCTGGACGTCGGTGGGGGGCGAGCTGCTCAACATCGAGTCGGTGGTGACCCCGGGCAAGGGGCGCATCAACAAGACCGGCTCGCTGGGCGATGTCATGAAGGAGTCAGTGAGTGCGGCCCATACCGTGGTGCGCGCCCGCGCCCTGTCGCTAGGCATCGATCCCGAGCGCTTCGAGAAGGAGGACCTGCACATCCACGTCCCGGAGGGCGCGACGCCCAAGGACGGCCCCAGCGCGGGCATCGCCATGGTGACCGCGATGGTCTCGGCCTATACTGGCCGCCCGGTGCGTTGCGACGTGGCCATGACCGGCGAGGTCAACCTGCGCGGAGAGGTGATGCCGATCGGCGGGCTGAAGGAGAAATTGCTGGCCGCACGGCGCGGTGGTATAAAGACCGTGCTGGTGCCCGAGGAAAATCGCCGTGACCTCAAGGAGGTACCGGACAACATCAAGGATGCCCTCGACATCAGGCCGGTACGCTGGATCGATGAGGTGCTGGATGTGGCGCTGGCGAAGAGAGCGGAAGAGCCCAGCGAGGAATCCCGCCCGGACGATACCACCTCCTCACCGTCGATGATCAGCACGCACTAACGATAATTTCTCCACCATGTCGGTGCCAGAAGCCCGTCATGGTGGGGGCTGGCGCCGCAGGTTGCTTGACAGTCCTTTCATCGCATTGCTATAAATTGCGCCATGCTGTGATCGCGTCTGCCGGTTGAAAAGCTGCGCCGATTAGAGCCAAATTCCGAAATAGTCAAGGGGTGAAGTGTGAACAAATCCGAGCTGATCGAAGCCATCGCTGCGTCTGCCGACATTCCCAAGGCAGCCGCTGCCCGTGCCCTGGACGCCATGGTCGACACCGTCACCGATAGCCTGAAGAAGGGCGAGAGCGTGTCGCTGGTGGGCTTCGGTACCTTCGCCGTCAAGGAGCGCGCTGCGCGCACCGGCCGCAACCCGCAGACCGGCCAGCCGATCGAGATCAGCGCTGCCAAGGTGCCGAGCTTCAAGGCCGGCAAGGCGCTCAAGGACTCCGTCAATTGAAGTGACGCGACCCGTTCGCCGATCCGACGCTTGATCTTCCTACAGGCGCATCGCCCCCGGCGGTGCGCCTGTCTTCGTTTGTCGTGCGCCATGGAGGCGGCCACTGCCATCCGCCGGTGGTCGCCAGCAGGCGCGTGACGCGTATAATGTGGCGCGTTCCCGAAATCACAGTCGCCACTTTCATCTGCCGAGGCCTGCATGCTGCAAAGTATTCGAGACCGCTCCCGGAGCTGGGGCGCCAAGATCATCGTCGGGGCCGTGGTCGTCACCATGGCGCTGTTCGGCGTCGAGTCCCTGGTGGGACTGTTCGGCGGCGGTGGTGATGACATTGCCAAGGTGAATGGCGAGCCCATCACCCGCCAGCAGCTGGAGCTCGAGGTCCAGCGCGCGATCCGCAGCGGCCAGGTGCCGCCCGAGCAGGAGCGCGCCCTGCGTGCCCAGATGCTCGACCAGCTGATCACCGACCGGCTGCTCACCCAGTATGCGGAGGAGGGCGGCCTGCATCTCTCCGAGGAGCAGCTCGACCAGATCATCGTCTCGCTGCCGGAGTTCCAGGATCAGGATGGCCGCTTCGACAGCGAGCTCTTTCGCAACCGCCTGGCCAGTGCCGGCTACACGCCGGTGGCCTTCCGCGAGGAGCTGCGCGTCGACATGAAGCGCCAGCAGCTGCAGCAGGGCCTGGCCTTCAGCGACTTCACCCTGCCCAGCGAGCAGGAGACCCTGGCGGCCCTGCAGCGCCAGGCCCGAAGCTTCCGCCACCATACGCTCGGCGCGGATGACCTCGAGGCGGAGGTCCAGGCGTCCGAGGAGGCGCTGCAGCGCTATTACGAGGCCAACGCCGACAGCTACCGTCGCCCCGAGCAGGTCCGCCTCGAGTACGTGATCATCGATCGCCAGGCCATGGCCGAGCAGGTCGAGATCGACGAGTCGGCCCTGCACGACGCCTGGCAGGAGCGGACTCGCGACGCCGATCGTCGCATCTCCCACATCATGCTGACCTTCAACGGCGAGCGCAGCCGTGATGAGGCCGTGGCCGAGCTGGAGGCCGTGCGTGGGCGTCTCGATGACGGCGAGTCCTTCGCCGAGCTGGCGGCCGAGGTGTCGGATGACGCCGTCTCGGCGGAACAGGGCGGTGACCTGGGCGTGATCAGCCCGGGCTTCTTCGGCGATGCCTTCGACGATGCCGCCTTCTCCCTGGACGAGGGGCAGGTCTCCGATATCGTCGAGACGGACAACGGCCTTCACCTGCTCCAGGTCACCAGTCTGCAGCGGGAGCCCTTCGAGGCCATGCGCGACGAGCTGCGCCGCGAACTGGCCGTGTCGCGGGTGAGCGGCGAGTTCAACGAGCGTGTTCAGCGACTGATCGACGAGAGTTTCGCCGCCGACGACCTGCAGAGCGTGGCCGATGACATCGGCCTGGAGCTGCAGACCAGCGACTGGGTCTCCCGAGACGGGGCCGACGGGGTGCTCTCGGAGCCGGGCGTGATGTCGCAAGCCTTCAGTGCCGACGTGCTGGAGGAGGGCTTCAACAGCGAGGTGATCGAGCTCGACAACGATCGGCGCATGGTGCTGCGTGTCGCCGACCATCGTGACGCCACGACCCTGCCTCTCGAGGAGGTGCGGGAGCGCGTCGAGGCCAGCGTCGAGGCCTCCCTGCGCCGGGATGCCCTGGTGGCGCTGGCGGCCGAGCGCGTCGAGGCGCTGCGTGCCGGCGAGTCGCTCGACATCGATTGGCAGCAGGCCGAGGGCGTGGCTCGCCAGCAATCCCGGGGACTCTCCAACGCCCTGGTGGAGGCGGCCTTCCGCCTGCCGGCACCCGAGGGGGAGGCGCCGGTCTATGGCCACGCAGTCGACGGTGACGAGGTGGTGCTGATCGCCCTGGAGCGCGTCGAGGAGGGCGAGGTCGACGCCCAGGTGGAGCAGTTCGTCGCCAGCATGGCCGAGCGACTGCGTGCCCAGGCCGCCATCCGGGGGCTGCTGGACGACCTGCGCGAGAAGGCCGATATCCAGCGGTGATAGCGCCTAGCGCCCGGCGCCCAGCTGCTCGGTGACGGGCGGCAGGTGTCGAGGATGAAAACGGGAAACCCCGTCGGTTCAAATCGGCGGGGTTTCTTTATTGACGCCAGTCATGGCCATGACATCATCCTGCGGCGCTCGGCCTTGGCCCTTATGTTATGGTGTAACATTCCCGGCTTTCGAGAGGACTCCCCATGCCCGCCCCCCTGGCCAATATCCCCGTCCACCTGATCACCGGCTTTCTCGGCAGCGGGAAAAGTACCCTGATCCATCGCCTGATCGAACAGAAGCCGGAGGGTGAGCGCTGGGTGGTGGTGATCAACGAGTTCGGCCAGGTGGGGATCGATCAGGCGATGTTTGCCGAACGCGAGGATCTGGTGGTCAAGGGGCTGCCGGGCGGCTGTCTCTGCTGTCAGCTGGCCTTCGTGATGCAGGCGACCCTGGTCAACCTGCTGCATCGCCATCGTCCGGACCGGCTGATCATCGAACCCTCGGGGCTGGGGCATCCCGCCGGACTCCTCGAGGTGCTGCGCGGCGAGGCCTTTGCCGGGGTGCTGTCGCTCCAGGAGATCGTTGCGGTGCTCGACCCGAGGCGGTTGGACGACCCGCGCGTATGCGAGCACGAGACCTTCCGCGACCAGCTGACCCTGGCCGATGGCGTGGCGCTGACCATGACCGACCTGGCAACGCCCGCGCAGCGGGCGGCGGCGCGGGCGTGGCTCGGTGAGCTATGGCCTGCCAAGCGCTGGGTGGCCGAGGCGCCCCATGGGGCGCTGCCGCTGGCGCGGCTGATGGTATCTGGCGAGCTCCCCCCGGGCGGGGTCGCGGGCGACAGCGATGCTCACCGGCAGCTGCGCCAGGCGGCGGCCGGCAGCGTGGTGCTGGACGACTTCGCCGTGGTGGCGCCACAGCCGGGCCGCCCAGCCCGGGAGCAGGGGGAGGCGCTCGGCCATGCCACCCTGGGGTGGCGCTGGCATCCGAGCGATACCTTCGATCTGGATCGGCTGGCCCTGGTGCTGGGCGAGCTGCCCGCCGGGCTGCGGGTCAAGGGCGTGCTGCATACCGACGCCGGCTGGAAGCTCTATAACCGCGCCGCAGGCGCCGTCAGCCTGACCGACAGCGCCTGGCGACGCGACTCGCGGCTGGAGCTGATCGGCGAGGCAGGGCGCCTCCCGGATGCCGACGCCCTGGAGGCGTCGCTGGAGGCCTGCCGGGCGACGCCATCCTCAACCGCCTAGCGGAAACTCCTGCAGTCGAGGCTCGCCATGGTCGTCGATGACGATCTCCCAGCCTCGCCCCGGCTGCCAGTCGCCCAGCACATAGCGCCTGGCGGGGACGTCACCGACGGTCAGTTCATGCACCGCGGGGCGATGGGTGTGGCCGTGAATGAGGGTCGTCACGCCGTGCTTGGCCATCACCTTCACCACTTCGTCCGGGGTCACGTCCATGATGTCCTCGGCCTTGTTGGAGTTGGCCTCCCCGGACTGCTCGCGCAGCTGCCTGGCCAGGGCGATGCGCTGGTCGATCGGCATCGACAGCACCTGCTCCTGCCAGAGCGGGTGGCGGGCCTGGGCGCGGAAGGCCTGGTAGGCCTCGTCGCGGGTGCAGAGGCTGTCGCCATGCATCAGCAGGACGGGCCTGCCGCCGAGTTCGACGAGGCTGGGATCGGGTAGCAGGGTGGCACCGGCCTGCTCGGCGAAGCGCTCTCCCAGCAGGAAGTCGCGGTTGCCGTGCATCAGGTAGAGGGCGGTGCCATCGTCTGCCAGGCGCTTCAGCGCCCGGGCGATCCGCACGGCCAGGTCGGCGTTGCCGGTGGGGTCGTGGCCCGCCAGGTCGAGCAGGTCATCGCCGATCCACGCCTCGAAGAAGTCGCCGAGGATATAGAGGGCGTCGCTGCCGCAGGCACGCTCCTCGAGCCAGCGCAGGAACCCTTCGGTGATCTCGGGGGCGCCGGGGTGCAGGTGTAGGTCGGAAATCAGCAGGGTCGTCATGGTCGGCTCTTGTGGTCTGGCGGGCATCTACGGAAGGAAAGGCAACACGCCCGCGCGAGGCGGGCGTGGGGCGGGTAGCCGCGGGACTCAGGCCTCCTTGACGTAGGCCTTCTGGATCACCACGTCCTCGGCCGGCACGTCGGCATGCATGCCGCGCCGGGTGGTGGCCACGGCCTTGATCTTCTCGACCACCTCCATGCCCTCGGCCACGCGTCCGAACACGCAGTAGCCCCAGCCCTGGATGGACTTGCCACTGTGGTTCAGGAAGTCGTTGTCCGACACGTTGATGAAGAACTGTGCCGTGGCGGAGTGCGGGTCCTGGGTGCGGGCCATGGCCAGGGTGCCGGTGGCGTTGGTCAGGCCGTTATCGGCCTCGTTCTCGATCGGGTCGCCAGTGGGCTTCTGGTTGAACTCCAGATCGAAGCCGCCGCCCTGCACCATGAAGCCGTCGATCACGCGGTGAAAGAGGGTGTTGTCGTAGAAGCCGTCGCGCACGTACTGCTCGAAGTTGGCGGCGGTCTTCGGGGCCTTCTCGTGGTCGAGCTCGACGGTGATGTCACCGAAGTTGGTCTGCAGAACGATCATCGATAAGTTCCTGTGCGGTAAAGGGGCCTTGCCTTGGCGTTGCCCATGGACGTGGCGCTATAATACCGGTTTTGCCTCGAGGCGCGAAGTGAGCGCCCGCACCTTACACCCAGAGGTCGATTCTTCCACTATGTCCACCGACACCACCAGCGCGCCGAATTTCATTCGCAACCAGATTCGCGACGAACGCGAGGCCGGTCGCACCGGCAAGATCGTGACTCGCTTCCCGCCGGAGCCCAACGGCTTCCTGCACATCGGGCATGCCAAGTCGATCTGTCTGAACTTCGGGCTGGCCGAGCAGTTCGGTGGCGACTGTCACCTGCGCTTTGACGACACCAACCCGGCCAAGGAAGAGCAGGCCTACATCGACGCCATCAAGGAAGACGTCAGCTGGCTGGGGTTCGAGTGGGCCGGTCCGGTGCGCTTCGCCTCCGACTACTTCGACCAGCTCTACGCCTGGGCCCAGCACCTGATCCGCGAGGACAAGGCCTACGTGGATGACCTCTCGCCCGACGAGATCCGCGAATATCGTGGCACCCTGACCGAGCCGGGCCGTCCGAGCCCCTATCGCGAGCGCAGCGTGGAGGAAAACCTCGACCTGCTGGAGCGCATGCGCACCGGCGAGTTCGCCGAGGGCGAGAAGGTGCTGCGGGCCAAGATCGACATGGCCTCGCCCAACATCAACCTGCGCGACCCGATCCTCTACCGGATCCGCCACGCCCACCATCACCAGACCGGCGACAGGTGGAAGATCTACCCCTCCTACGATTTCACCCACGGGCAGTCCGATGCCATCGAGGGGATCACCCACTCCATCTGTACCCTGGAGTTCGAGGACCATCGGCCGCTCTACGAGTGGTTCCTCGACAACCTGCCGGTGCCGGCCAGGCCGCGCCAGATCGAGTTCGCGCGGCTGAACATGAACTACACCCTGACCTCCAAGCGCAAGCTCAAGCTGCTGGTGGACCAGGGCATCGTCGATGGCTGGGACGACCCGCGCCTGCCGACCATTTCCGGCATGCGCCGCCGCGGCTATACCCCGGCGTCGATCCGCAAGTTCTGCGAGATGATCGGCGTGACCCGTGCCGACGGCGGCCTGGTGGACATCGCCATGCTCTACCATGCCATCCGCGCGGACCTCGAGGACAACGCACCGCGGGCCATGGCCGTGCTCAAGCCCCTCAAGGTGGTACTGACCAACGTGCCGGAAGGCCATGAGGAGACCTACGAAGTGCCTGGCCACCCGGCGCGGGACGACCTGGGCGTGCGCCAGGTGCCGTTCTCCCGGGAGATCGTCATCGACCGCGACGACTTCATGGAGGAGCCGCCCAAGAAGTTCTTCCGTCTGGCGCCGGGCAAGGAGGTGCGCCTGCGCAACAGCTACGTGATCCGCTGCGACGAGGTGATCAAGGACGACGCCGGCGAGATCACCGAACTGCACTGCTCGGTGGACTTCGACACCCTAGGCAGGAACCCGGAGGGACGCAAGGTCAAGGGCGTGATCCACTGGGTCAGCGCCGCCCACGGCGTGCCCATGGAGGTGCGGCTCTATGACAACCTCTTCCTCGAGGAGCAGCCGGACCGGGACAAGGACGCCGACTTCCTGGAGCATCTGAATCCGGAGTCGCTGGTGGTCTGCCAGGCGATCGGCGAGCCGAGCCTGGCCCAGGCCGCCCCGGAGAGCCGCTTCCAGTTCGAGCGGGTGGGGTACTTCTGCGCCGACCGTCACGCCAGCCGCGAGGGGCACCTGGTGTTCAACCGCACCGTGGGCCTCAAGGACAGCTGGGCCAAGGCCCTGAAAAAAGACGCGCAGAAGAAGGGGTGACCGTGAGCAACGCGCTGCAGATCTACAACACGCTGACCCGCCGCAAGGAAGCCTTCACGCCCATCGAGCCGGGCCGGGTGCGCATGTACGTGTGCGGCATGACGGTCTACGACTACTGCCACCTGGGCCACGCCCGGGTGATGGTGGCCTTCGACGTCATCACCCGCTATCTGCGCTACCGGGGCTATGACGTCACCTATGTGCGCAACGTCACCGACATCGACGACAAGATCCTGCGCCGCGCCGACGAGAATGGCGAGACCATCTCGTCGCTGACCGAGCGCATGATCGCGGCGATGCACGAGGACGAGGCGCGCCTCTCTGTGCTGCCGCCGGACCAGGAACCGCGGGCGACCCGCCATATCGACGACATCATCGCGATGATCGAGACGCTGATCACCAAGGGCTACGCCTACGCGGCGGACAACGGCGACGTCTACTACCGAGTGCGCAAGTTCGAGGGCTACGGCAAGCTCAACAACCGCGACCTCGACGAGATGCGCTCGGGAGCGCGGGTCGAGGTGGACGAGCACAAGGAGGATCCGCTCGACTTCGTGCTCTGGAAGGCGGCCAAGCCCGGTGAGGCGAGCTGGCCATCGCCCTGGGGCGAGGGGCGCCCCGGCTGGCATATCGAGTGCTCGGCGATGTCCAGGTGCTGCCTGGGCGACACCTTCGACATCCACGGTGGCGGGCCGGACCTGACCTTCCCCCATCACGAGAACGAGATCGCCCAGTCCGAGGCGGCCAACGGCAAGCCTTTCGTCAACACCTGGATGCACGCCGGGGCGGTGCGGGTGAACCACGAGAAGATGTCCAAGTCGCTGGGCAACTTCTTCACCATCCGCGAGGTGCTCGAGCACCACGATCCGGAGGTGGTGCGCTACCTGCTGGTGGCCAGCCACTACCGCAGCGCGATCAACTATGCGCCGGAGTCCCTGGCCGACGCCCGCAAGTCCTTGGAGCGCTTCTACAACTCTCTTGAAGGGCTTTCGCTCGAAGGGCCGGTCCTGAAGGACGTTGCGGTGAAGGCCGACGAGGTAGATGGCCGTTTCGAGGCGCGCTTTGTCGCCGCCATGGACGACGACTTCAACACCCCCGAGGCGCTCTCGGTACTCTTCGACCTGGCCCGCGAACTCAATCGGGCCAAGAAGGAGTCCCCGGAGCAGGCGCCGACCCTGGCGGCGGAGCTCAGGCGCCTGGGGGCCGTCCTGGGGCTGCTGCAGCAGGATCCGGCGACCTTCCTCAAGGCGGGTGCCTCTGAGCTGCCGCTCTCCGAGGAGGAGATCCAGGAAAGGATCGACGCGCGCGCCGCGGCCAAGAAGGCGAAGGACTTCGCCGCCGCCGACGCCATCCGCGATGAGCTCGCCGCCCTGGGGATCATCCTCAAGGACTCCCGGGAAGGCACCACCTGGGTCTTCGAGAGGCCCGAAGGCTGAGCGGCAAGCGAGAAGCGTGGCGCTCAGAGAAGTTGGATGCTCTGCCCTGCGAGGGAGCAGGGCGTCCTGCGCTTCGGTCCTTCTTGGTTGTGTGCCATGCTGCTCAATAATTTCCGTGTCCTTGCCAATCTGTGCGCTATACTGCGCAAATAATGTGTTGAATGGCCATTATTGAGCAGTATCGTTCACAGGTGGAGCCATGAGGCTGACGCTACAAATCCACTTCGGCCGGGTCTGGCAAGATGCCGCCGAGATCTCCTTGCCAGACCCGGAGCGAGGCGTGCATGGCCCGTCTCGCCTGCGTTATGCAACCGACTATGCCGTCGAGTGGATGTTCCACGACGACCGGCATGCAGCCAGCCTGGTGCTGCCTGTGGAGCTGATGCTGACACACGAGTCCCCGCGCTGGTTCGGTTTTCTGGAGGACATCATGCCGGCGGGAGCCAGCCGCCGCTTCTGGGTGGACTTTCTCGGTATCCATCACCTTTCGACCGGGCGCCAGGACGCGGAGCTTCTGGCCCGCGGGACTATCGCGCCGGTCGGTAACCTGCGCATCAAGGAGGCGGTGCCCGACAACAGCCTCAGGGATAGCCTTGGAGAGCGACGCTTTCCAGTAAGAAACGTGGTGGAGCGAGATGTCGACTTTCTGGAGTATGCCCAGCAGATGGGAGCAGCCAGCGGGGGGGCGACCGGGGCCGGTGGCGAGGCCCCCAAGTTGCTGCTCAGGCTCGCCGAAGATGAGCAGGTCTGGATCGATACCTGGCAGGAAGAGGTTCACCGCCCGGATCTGCCGATGCTGGTCAAGTTTCCCCGCGGCCGGCGTACCGACGATGACTGCGATATTCTTCGTGCCGAATATCACTACTACCAGGAACTGGCGTTTCTGGGAATCGATACCATCGAGACAGGGGCCATGAGACTGATGGAGGGAGAGCGCTATCCCTCGCTTTGGCTGCCTCGCTTCGATATGCACCATCACGACGGCGTCTGGATTCGCTACGGCCTGGAGTCCGTCTATTCACTGATGGGGGCGGCGCCCGGCACCTTCCTTCGCCACGGTGAGACGCTTCGCCGGTTAGTGGGCCTGCTGCAGGCGCAGTATCGTGTCCGTGAGCTCGGCGAACCCTTTGAAGCGTCGGCTTTCGTCATCGAATGGGTGCGGCGCGATCTGCTCAACATCGCGTTTGGCAACTCCGACAACCACGGTCGCAATACGGCGCTGCTGAAGCGCCCCGAGGGAATCTGGCTCTCACCGGTCTACGATTTCGCCCCGATGCGAGCCGATCCCGAGGGAGTGACACGAACCACCCAGTGGGGCCCGCCGCTCGAGGCTGGGGGCGAATACGACTGGTACGCCATTGCGGAATCCCTGTCGGACCTCGTGGACCCCGATCAGTTGATGGAGGCGCTGCGGCGGCTGGCCGTCGACCTCAATGGGCTGGATGAACGCCTGGCCGGGCGAGGCGTTCCCACTCGCATTCTGGATATGCCGTCCGTAGGCTTGCGCACGCTTGGCACCCGACTCAAGCGCTGGGGGCTGCTATGAAACCTCGCAATGTCGATGACCGAGAAGGGGCGCTGGTGACGCTGCTGAGGCGTTTCTATGCGGGTGAGCTTACCGATGGCCAGCTCCTGAGGGCCCTGCGTCGTGATGTGCTGGGGCTCTCCCAGACCCGCTACGCGGCGCTGGTCGGCATCAGCCGGCGTACCCTGTCGGATCTGGAGGGTGACAAGGGCAATGTCACCCTGGAGATGAAGAACCGCGTCTTCCGGCCCCTGGGGCTGGAGGTGAGTCTGCTGCCGCGCAAGCGTTCCCTGCTGGCGCAGGCCCTGGACTCCACTGAGTAAACGAAAGCTGGATTGGACTCATCCCTCCTTTCTCGATGGCCGCATCGCCTTCTTCCGCGATGACTCGGCGGTGCTGGCCGAGGCCGCCGGCGCTGTCCGTCGAGCATCATTGATTCGGAACGGGCGGCAGCGGGATCTGCCGCGGCCAGTCGTCGGCGACCAGGAACAGCCGCTGCCAGCCCATCGCCTCCTGCCACACTGCCAGCTGGATGGGAGACGCGGTGGCCTGGAAGTGCTGGGCCAGCTGGGACTCGAGCTCGCCCAGTGGCAGCAGGTGCTCCCGGCGAGGCAGGGCGAGCCAGTGGGGCTTGTGCAGCCAGGCCCCCCGGGTGCCTGGCGGCAGGCCGTCGCGGTAGTCCCGCCATGCCCCCCAGAACAGCCAGGTGCCTCGCAGGTGTGCCGGGTTCGCTTCCCGGGGCGGGGGCAGCGGCCGGTGCCAGGGCGTGAAGAGCACTCCCGGCATGGCCAGCTGCCGCCGGATCGCCAGGGGACGATCAATCCCCATGGCCTGCGGGGCCAGCAGCACCTGGATGACCTCGCGGGCCTCGGGGGTCTCGGTCAGGCGCAGCTGGCGCTGGTGGAGGTGCTCGCGCTTGCCGGCCAGGCTGTCCGCCCCGCCGGGGCCGATCCAGCGCGCCTGGGAGGTATCGTCGCCGGGCCCTTCGGTCAGGCCGAGGTAGAACTTGATTGCCACCTCCAGGTGGATGGGCTCGGGCGCGCCGACCCGCCGGTAGAGCAGGTCGAGCTCGCCGAGGGTCTGCTTGCCGCGGAGGATGCGCAGGTTGTGGGCCAGCAGCTCGGTGCCGGGGGCGGCCGCCAGCAGGAACTGCCAGAGCCGCTCGTGGTAGAGCCCCATGCGGCCCGTCAGGGTGTCGCCCACGCACGCCTCCAGCGCCTCGGGGGTGGCTTCCAGGTCATCCAGCCAGGCGGCCAGGCGGGCGTCGTCGTCAAGCCCCAGCGCCTCGCGGCTGGGGCGTCCCGGCCAGGGCATGGTGAGCAGGTCGGGCACCAGCAGCAGCCACGCCAGGTCGCGGACCAGCGGATGGTGGCAGCGGTCGAGCAGGGGTGGCGGGGCGTGAGGCATGGGTCGGGCGTCCTGTGCGTTGGCGGCGGGGTCTGCAACGACACCGTCGAATCCTTATACTCAGGGTACATTCCTGACCCTCTGGGTGGTATTCCGCCATGCGTATCCCCTTTGCTCGCCTGACCCTGGTCGCTGCCGTCTCCGTGCTGGGCCTCTCCTCCGTCCAGGCCGATGACCCGGTGGTGGTCTCCTCGAAGATCGACACCGAGGGCTCGGTGCTCGGCCAGCTGATCCTCCAGCGGCTCGAGGCCGGCGGCATCGAGGTGCAGGACCGGCTGCAGCTGGGCGGCACCAGCATCGTGCGCGAGGCCCTGCTGACCGGCGAGATCGATCTCTATCCGGAGTACACCGGCAACGGCGCCTTCTTCTTCGACATGACCGACAGCGACGTCTGGCACGATGCCGAGGCGGCCTTCGAGACGGTTCGGGAGAGGGACGCCGAGAACGACCTGGCATGGCTGACGCCGGCCTCGGCCAACAATACCTGGGCGATGAGCGTGCGCGGTGACCTGGCCCGCGAGCACGGCCTGGCGAGCCTCGAGGACCTGGCGAGCTACCTGGAGGCAGGCGGCGAGTTCAAATTCGCGGCCAGCGCCGAGTTCGTGGAGTCCGAGCAGGCGCTGCCGGCGTTCCAGGAGGCCTACGGCTTCACGCTCGGCGATGACCAGCTGCTGGTGCTCTCCGGCGGCAACACCGCCTCCACGATGCGCGCCGCGGCCCAGCAGACCAGCGGCGTCAACGCCGCCATGACCTACGGTACCGACGGCGGCCTCAATGCGCTGGACCTGGTCGTCCTGGAGGACACCCTGGGGGTGCAGCCGGTCTACCAGCCGGCGCCGGTGGTGCGCGCCGAGGTGCTCGAGGCCTATCCCGAGATCGAGTCGCTGCTGACGCCGCTGTTCCAGGCCCTGGATCTGGAGACCCTGCAGCGTCTCAATGGCGACGTGGCCGTCAACGGGCTTGACCCTCGCCAGGTCGCGGCGGACTTCCTCGACGGCCTGGACGACTGAGCCCGCCGTGCGCAGGGAAGCGCCACTCCCCAACCGCGTGCTGACCGCGCTGATGCTGGCCGCCGCCGTGGCCTGGCTGGCGCTGCCGTCGGTGAGCGTCGCCCCCAACCGCATCGTCCCCGGTACCCCGTTCCATGCCTACGAGATCGTCGGCTGGGCCGGCGCCCTGGCGGGCTGCCTGCCGTGGCTAGCCATGGTGGCCCTGGCCTGGCGACCCACGCCCACCCGGTACCGCGTCGCGCTGGGGCTCGCCGTGCTGCTGCTGGCGGCCCTGCCGGCCTGGCTGGCGGGGGCGGCCGCCCTGATGATCGACCCGACCACGCCGCAGGCGCGTCTGGGGGTCGGTGCCGCGGTGTGGCTGCTGCTGTTCCTGCTCGGCCTGGTGCTGATCGAGCTGCGCGGGCGCCTGGCCTTGCCGCGGCTTGCCGTCTGGCTGCTGCTGGCGCCGGTGGCGCTGGTCTGGTGGCTGGCCTCGTCCCACGGTCTCGAGTCGCTGGCGCTGGTACAGGAGTACCGGGGGCGCAGTGACCAGTTCACCGCGGCGGTGATCCAGCACCTGCGGCTGGTGGCCGGCGCCGTCGGCGCCAGCCTGGTGCTGGGCGCGGGCCTGGCCCTGGCCATGCGCCGCCATGCCGGCCTCGAACGGGTCGGTTTCGGAGTGCTCAACTTCCTCCAGACCATTCCCAGCCTGGCGCTGTTCGGCCTGCTGCTGGCCCCGCTCGCCTGGCTCGCCGCCAACGTGGCCTGGCTGAATGCCATGGGGGTGAGGGGGATCGGCTGGGCACCGGCTTTCCTGGCCCTGCTCGGCTACAGCCTGCTGCCCATGGTCCGCAACACCTTCGTGGCGCTGGAGGGGGTGTCGCCGCAGGTGCTGGAGTCGGCGCGGGGCATGGGCATGAGCCGCACCCAGGTGTTCCTGCAGGTGCGCCTGCCGCTGGCGCTGCCGGTAATGATCGAGGGCGTGCGCATCACCACGGTCCAGGCGATCGGCCTGACCGCGGTGGCGGCACTGATCGGTGCCGGGGGGCTCGGCACCTTCATCTTCCAGGGGCTCGGCCAGGCCGCCATGGACCTGGTGCTGCTGGGGGCCTTGCCGATCCTGGCCATGGCGCTGGTCGCCGATGGCCTGCTTGGCGCCCTGGCCCGGCGGCTGGACCCCCGGCAGTTGCCATCAGCGGGTCAGGAGGCCACGTCATGATCGAACTCATCGAGGTCACCAAGCGGTTCGGCAGCGAGACCGCCGTGGATCGACTCTCGCTGCGGGTGGAGAAAGGCGAGCTCTGCGCCCTGGTGGGGACCTCCGGCTGCGGCAAGTCCACCACCCTGCGCATGATCAACCGCTTGATCGAGCACAGCGAGGGCGAGATCCACCTGGAGGGGCGCCAGGTCCGGGAATTCGACGAACAGACGCTGCGGCGCCGCATCGGCTACGTGATCCAGAGCACCGGACTGTTTCCCCACTGGACGGTGGCGCGCAACATCGGCCTGGTGCCGCGGCTGCTCAGGTGGCCGGCGCCCCGCATCCGGGAGCGGGTCGAGGAGCTCATGGCACTGCTGGGCCTGCCGGTGGATAGCTTCGCCGACAAGTACCCGCACCAGCTCTCCGGCGGCCAGGCCCAGCGGGTCGGGGTCGCCCGGGCGCTGGCCGCCGACCCGGACATCCTGCTGATGGACGAGCCGTTCGGCGCGCTGGACCCGATCACCCGCGAGTCGCTCCAGGCCGAGCTGCGTGACCTGCAGTCACGGCTGCACAAGACCATCGTGTTCGTCACCCACGATATGGATGAGGCCCTCGGCCTGGCCGACCGGCTGGTGGTGATGAAGGCCGGGCGCATCGTCCAGCAGGGCTCGCCCCTGGAGCTCCTGCGCGACCCGGCCGACGACTTCGTGGCGTCGATGCTGGGCGGGGACGATCGCGGCCTCAAGGAGGCCGCCCTGACCCGCGTCAGCGAGCGCATGCTGCCGCTGTCTCCCCGGCTGATCGCCCGTGCTCGGGTGCCTCGGGACGCGACCCTGCACCAGGCGCTGGCGGTGATGTTCCGCGAGCATGCCGATCGCCTGACGGTGGTGGATGAGGACGACATGCCGGTGGGCGAGCTCTCGCTGCGCCGCCTGGTGGGAGCCCGCCGCGATGAGTGAGTCGACGTTTGCCCGCTGCCCCGCGGCATGGACCCTGTGGCGAGCACCGCTTATCTGGTGTGGCCTGCTGCTGGCGCTGGCCTTCGGCATGGCGGCACTGGAACCGCTGTTCCGGGCGGTCGAGCCGGGCAGCCGCCAGGTGATCTACCCCCATGCCGAGTTCCTGACCCTGCTGGGGCGTCACCTGCTGGTGGTGGGCGTGGCCGCGCTGCTGGCGGTGGTCATTGGCGTGGGGGCCGCGGTGCTGGTCACCCGGCCGGCGGGTCGCGACTTCCTGCCGCTGTTGGCCCAGGCCGCTTCCATGGGGCAGACCTTCCCGCCGGTGGCCGTGCTGGCGCTGGCGGTGCCGGTGCTGGGGTTCGGCACCTGGCCGATCATCGTGGCACTGCTGCTCTATGGCCTGCTGCCCATCGTCCGCAACACCCTGGCCGGCCTGCAGGGCATCGACCCGTCGGTGCTGGAGGCGGCGCGCGGCATGGGCATGGGCGGCGTCCCGCAACTGCTGCAGGTCGAGCTCCCCCTGGCGGCGCCAGTGATCCTGGCGGGGATCCGCACCTCGGTGACGATCAACATCGCCACCGCCGCCCTGGGGGCCACGGTGGGGGCCAGCAACCTCGGCGCGCCGATCATCTCGGGGATCGTCAACGGCAATACCGCCTATGTCCTCCAGGGCGCCGCGCTGATCGGCCTGCTGGCGCTCACCGTCGACAGCGCCTTCGAGCGCTGCCAGCGGCTGCTCGGCCGTCACGGCCGTTGACGCTTTCTGCAGCAAGATTCACTGCCATCTGCTGCCTTGGTAGCAAGGTGGGTGCGCCTGGCTGCATTTTACGTTAACGTCACCTTGGGTTGCGTTGACCCGCCAGGGGCAATCCTTCTGGCAAAGGGCGATACAAGCGACAACACTGCCCTCAAAAGGGGTAGAGGATCCTGAGATGACAACGACACAAGATATCCATGCGCCGGACTTCCTGGCCGGCGACGAGTTCTCGATACCTACCTTCCGCCTGCTTCGTCAGGACGGCACCCTCTTCGAGGGGGCCGAGGCGCCGACGCTCGAGCGCGATCAGGCGCTGAAGATCTACCGCACGATGATCGCCACCCGGGTGCTCGACGAGCGGATGATGGCCGCCCAGCGGCAAGGCCGGCTCTCCTTCTACATGCAGTGTACGGGGGAAGAGGCCGCGGTGATCGGGGCGGCGGCCGCGCTCGACGATGCCGACATGATCATGTCCCAGTACCGCGAGCAGGGCGCGCTGGTCTACCGCGGGTTCAGCTACGACGAGTTCATGAACCAGCTGTTCGGCAACGAGCTCGACTATGGCAAGGGGCGGCAGATGCCGATCCACTACGGGTCGCGCAAGCTCCACTACATGACCATCTCCTCCCCGCTGGCCACCCAGATTCCCCAGGCGGCCGGCTACGCCTACGGCCAGAAGATGGCCGGTGACGGCCACTGCACCCTGTGTTTCTTCGGCGAGGGCGCCGCCTCCGAGGGCGACTTCCACGCCGCGCTCAACATGGCGGCGGTGCACGAGGTGCCGGTGATCTTCTTCTGCCGCAACAACGGCTATGCGATCTCCACCCCCTCCATCGAGCAGTTTGCCGCCGACGGGGTGGCGCCGCGGGCCTTCGGCTACCGGATGCACGTGATCCGGGTGGATGGCAACGACATCCTGGCGGTGCTGTCGGCCACCCGCGAGGCGCGCCGGATCGCCGTGGAGCAGAACCAGCCGGTGCTGATCGAGGCGATGACCTATCGCCTCGCCGCCCACTCCTCCTCTGACGACCCCTCCGGCTATCGCTCGAAGAAGGAGGAGGAGGCCTGGCGCGAGAAGGACCCCATCCTGCGCATGCAGCACTGGCTGGTGGCGCAGGGCTGGTGGAACGACGACGAGGAGAAATCGCTACAGGAGTCGTTGCGCCGCGAGGTGCTCGAGACCATGAAGCGTGCCGAGAAGCGGCCCCCACCCCCGCTCGACAGCCTGGTGACGGATGTCTATGCCGATGTGACCCCGGCCCTGCAGCGTCAGCTGGACCGGCTGAAGACCCATATCCGCAAGCACCCGGATGCCTATCCGAAGGGGGCGCGTTCGCTGGACCCGGACGTGAGCGCTCAGGACGATGCCGCCAACGAGGGAGGGGCCTGACATGCCGACCATGAATATGCTGCAGGCGATCAACAACGCCCTGGACATCGCCATGGCGGAGGACGACAAGGTGCTCTGCTTCGGGGAGGACGTGGGTGTCTTCGGTGGCGTCTTCCGGGCCACCAGCCACCTGCAGGAGAAGTACGGCAGGGCGCGCTGCTTCAACACGCCGCTGGTCGAGCAGGGCATCATCGGCTTCGCCAACGGCCTGGCAGCCCAGGGGTCGGTGCCGGTGGCGGAGATCCAGTTCGCCGACTATATCTTTCCGGCCTTCGACCAGATCGTCAACGAGACGGCCAAGTTCCGTTTCCGCTCCGGCGACCTGTTCAACGTCGGCGGCCTGACCATCCGGGCCCCCTATGGCGGCGGGATTGCCGGCGGGCTTTACCACTCCCAGTCGCCGGAGGCCTACTTCGCGCATACCCCGGGCCTCAAGATCGTGGTGCCGCGTAACCCCTACCAGGCCAAGGGCCTGCTGCTCTCGGCGATCCGCGACCCCGACCCGGTGCTGTTCTTCGAGCCCAAGCGCCTTTACCGTGCCTCTACCGGGGAGGTGCCCGAGGAGGACTACCAGCTGCCCATCGGCGAGGCGGAGGTGATCCGCGAGGGGACCGATATCACCGTGCTCGGCTGGGGCGCGCAGATGGAGGTGATCGAGCGGGCCGTGGAGCTGGCCGAGAAGGAGGGCATCTCCTGCGAGGTGGTCGACCTGCGCTCGATCCTGCCCTGGGACGAGGACACCGTGGCCGAATCGGTGCTCAAGACCGGCCGCCTGGTGATCACCCACGAGGCGCCGCTGACCGGCGGCTTCGCCGGCGAGATTGCCGCCACCATCCAGGAACGCTGCTTCCTCTACCTGGAATCGCCCATCGCTCGGGTGACCGGCCTGGATACGCCTTTCCCGCTGACGCTGGAGAAGGAGTACCTGCCGGACCACCTCAAGATCTTCGAAGCGATCAAGGCCAGCGTGGCCTTCTGATGCCAGACAGCGCGTCGGAAGCGAGCCAGGACAGACAGGAGTAAGCAAGATGAGCGATTTCATGCTGCCCGATATCGGTGAAGGTATCGTGGAGTGCGAGGTGGTGGAGTGGCGCGTGGCCGAGGGCGACGTGATCGAGGAGGACCAGCCGGTGGTCGAGGTGATGACCGACAAGGCGCTGGTCGAGATCACCGCGCCCGAGGCGGGCCGGGTGACCCGGCTCTACGTGGAGAAGGGCGAGATCGCCAAGGTGCATGCCCCGCTGTTTGCCTACGAGGCCGAGGGGGAGGAGACCGCGAGCCCGGCAGCCGAGCCGCCCGCATCCTCGGCGCAACCGTCGGCGCCGCCCGAGCCGTCCGCCAGGCCCACCGGCGGAGGCGCCGCCGAGGGCAGGCCGGACAAGGACTTCATTCTCCCGGATATCGGCGAGGGTATCGTCGAGTGCGAGGTGGTGGAGTGGCGCGTGGCCGAGGGCGAGGTGATCGAGGAGGACCAGCCGGTGGTCGATGTCATGACCGACAAGGCACTGGTCGAGATCACCGCCCCCGAGGCCGGGGTGGTGAGCCGGCTGCACGTGGCCCAGGGCGAGATTGCCCGGGTGCATGCGCCGCTCTATGCCTATCGACCGGAAGGCGAGGCCGAGGCCGCCGAGGAGGCGCCTCGCCCGCGGCAGGAGGCCAGTGCGTCACCCGCCGAGGCCCGGCGAGCGGCGCCCACGACGGCCCCGCAACCCGTCAGTGATGGCGGGGAGCCGGGGCGTGGCCCCTACGGCCGCATTCCCGCGGCACCGGCGGTCCGCCGGCTGCTGCGCGAGCACGGCCTGGCGCTGGACGAGGTGGCCGGCTCCGGCAGGCAGGGGCGGGTGCTCAAGGAGGACGTGCTGCGTCACCTTGAGCACGGGGGTGAGACGGCCCGGTCGGCTGCGACGACCGAAACCGTGTCGCCGACGCCGGCGCCCCAGCCGGCCGAGCAGGAGGTCCGCGTGGAGCCGCTGCGTGGCGTGCGGGCGGTCATGGCGAAGCGCATGGTCGAGTCGGCCACCACCATTCCGCACTTCCAGTATGGCGAGGAGATCGACGTCACCGAGCTGCTGGCGCTGCGCGAGCGCCTGAAGCCGCTGGCGGCGGCCGAGGAGACCCGGCTTACCCTGATGCCCTTCTTCATGAAGGCCATGGCGCTGGCGGTGCGCGAGGCGCCGATCCTCAACGCGCGGCTCAACGACGAGGCCAGCGAGATCCACTACCTCGCCTCGGTCAACGTGGGCATGGCGGTGGATAGTCGTGCCGGGCTGCTCGTGCCCAACGTCAAGGGCGTGGAGCGGCTGAGCCTGCTCGGCGTGGCGGCCGAGGTCCAGCGACTCACCGACGCCGCCCGTGCCGGCAAGGTGAGCCAGGAAGACCTCAAGGGCGGCACCATCAGCATCTCCAACATCGGTGCCATGGGCGGTACCTATGCCGCACCGATCATCAATGCCCCGGAGGTGGCGATCGTGGCCATCGGCAAGACCCAGTGGCTGCCGCGCTTCGATGCCGAGGACCGGGTAGTCAAGCGGGCGATCATGACCGTCACCTGGGCCGGCGACCACCGGATCATCGACGGCGGCACCATTGCCCGCTTCTGCAACGCCTGGAAGGGCTACCTCGAGGCGCCGGAGACCATGCTGCTCCATCTGGCGTAACACCATGACCCAGGCGCCCCTGCAGCAGTTCTACATTCCGGAGGAGCAGTCGGTCTATCTGCTCAGCCACGACGATGCCCGCAAGCTCAAGGCGTGGGTGTCGCTGTGCCAGGACCAGCTGGAGCAGCTGGGCTACCGGGAGATCGAGCTGATCGGCAAGGGCGCCTACGGCTTCGTGTTCGCCGGACTGACCGCCCTGGGTGACCAGTACGTCTTCAAGTTCACCCGGGTCAACCTGCCCCAGCACCTCCAGGACCGCCTCGAGGAGGAGGCCTTCATGCTGGAGCAGGTCGATCATCCGCGGGTGCCCAGGCTGATCGCCTACCAGCGGGTGCGCCACCAGTCGATCCTGGTCATGCAGCGGGCCCCGGGGCTCAACCTCGAGGAGGTATCGCTGCGCGAGGGTCGCCTGTCACCGCGCCTGGTGATGCACATCGCCGACCAGCTGGCCGACATCCTGCGCGCGCTGCGCCGGGAGTCCGGCCCGGCGGGGCGGCCCATCGTGCACGGCGACATCAAGCCCTCCAACCTGGTCTTCGACGGAGAGACCGAGAACATCGCGCTGATCGACTGGGGCTCCTCGGTGTTCGCCCAGCTCGATGCCAACCAGCAGTTCGTGGCGGCCAACGTCATGGAGCTGATGTCAGACAACCTGCAGCAGACCAACGCCCGCCTGGGCGATGTCTACTTCATCGGCGAGGAGCAGCTCAATGGCGCGCTCTCCTCGCCGCGCTTCGACGAGCAGGGTGCCGCCGGCACCCTCTATGCGCTGGCCTCGGCGCAGTCCTGCCGCTTCGGCCATCGGGCGATTCCCGCGACCTCCCTGGGCCTGCCGGTGGAGTTCGCGCGCATGCTCGACGGCATGCTGGACCCTGACCCGCGGCTGCGCCTGAAGGCCGGCGACCACTTCATCCGCGAGATGCCGCGGCTGGCCCGGCTGGTGATGATCGACCTGCCCGAGCCACCGGCCCATGCGCTGGTGCCGGTGTGGGTGCGGCCGGCCGAGCGGGAGATCGATACCGTGGTCTACAGCTCCCGCAAGGCCTTCCTGCGCGAGGAGGGCGCCGCCGAGACCCTCAACGACGTCAACGACGTGCAGCTCGACCGCTACTACAAGAACTTCATGCAGGGTATGGGCGAGACCGAGAAGGCCTTCCTGGCCTCGGTCAGCCGCCTCGGCCGGTACCCGGTGGTGGGCGGCCTGGCGGTGCGCTGGGAGGCCGACGGGGTCTACATCGATACCTCGCTGAACCTGCACGATGCCGAGCGGCGGCCGGCCTTCATTGCCGCGGTCAACAACATGGTGCACCTGGCCCGGGCCATCTACCGCCAGGGCATCTTCAAGAGCTGCCTGTTCAACGCCCGCGACACCCTGCATCTCGAGCGTGACAGCCAGGAGCAGCCGTTCATGATCGAGCCGGGCATGCGCCTGGCCTACGAGGTCAGTGCGGTTCCGGAACTGGAGGATCGCAGCCGCCTTCACAGCTACTTCGAGGATGGCCCCGACCCGGAGGAGTTCCTGGTGCTGCCGGAGGCGATCATCACCTCGCTGGAGGCGCTCAACGAGATCCACCATACCGGCATGATCATCTTCGAGGCGCTGCCCGAGCACCTCAAGATCCACTCCTACTATCGGCTGCTCGATCCCTCGCGGGAGGCGGAGTTCCGACGCCGGCTGGAGGATATCCTCGATGCGGTCGGGCTGATCGAGGGGCTCGGGGTCTCCGGGTTCATGAAGATGCCCTACAAGGACACCCGCTTCTTTCCCCACGTTGAGCGCCAGCCGGAGCGCTTCTATCCGCGGGACCCGCGCGCGGCGCTTGCCGTGGCGGACGCGAGTGCCAGGGGGCGGGCCGATTAGCGGTTCATGGCCTGCGGCAGGTAGAGCGCAATCTCCGGGAAGAGGTGCATCAGGGCGATGGCCACCAGCATCAGCAGGAAGAAGGGCAGGGTGGCCCGGGTGATGGTCAGGATGTCCTTGCCGGTGAGGCCCTGGATCACGAACAGGTTGAAGCCCACCGGCGGGGTAATCTGTGACATCTCCACCACGATCACCAGATAGATCCCGAACCAGATCAGGTCGAATCCCGCGGCGCTGATCACCGGCATGATGATGGCCGTGACCAGGAGGATCAACGAGATCCCGTCGAGGAAGCAGCCCATCACCAGCAGCAGCAGGGTCAGCGCCACCAGCAGCATCGTCGGCGAGAGGCCCATCTCGCCGATGGCCCGGGCGAGCTGCATGGGCACCTGGGTGAACCCCATCGCCGAGGTGAGGAACGACGCCCCGGCGATGATGAAGGCGATCATGCAGGCGGTGCGGATGGCCGCGAACAGCGATTCCTGGAAGACGGCCTTGCCGAAGTGCCCGTTCAAGCGGGCAATCAGCATCGACAGCACGACACCCACCGCGGCCGCCTCGGTGGGCGAGGCCAGCCCGCCGTAGATGCTGAAGATGATCCCGCCGATCAGCGCCAGGATGGGCAGCAGCGACCAGGTCTGGCGCAGCTTCTGCGCCAGCGGCAGCGACGACTCGTCCTGGCCGGTCAGTCCGCTGCGCTTGCCCTTGAGGAGCGCCCAGGCGATCAGGTAGACCATGAACAGCGAAAGGATCAGCAGCCCGGGCCCGACGCCGGCCATGAACAGGCGGGAGATCGACTGCTCGGTGACCACGCCGTAGACGATCAGGACGATCGAGGGCGGAATCAGCAGGCCCAGGGTGGAGGCGCTGGCCAGGGTGCCGATGGCCATCTGCGGATCGTAGCCTCGCCGCTCCAGCTCCGGCAGCGTCATCTTGCCGACCGTCGCACAGGTCGCCGCCGACGAGCCGCAGACCGCGGCGAACATGCCGCTGCCGATGATGTTGGTGTGCAGCAGGCGTCCCGGCAGGCGGTTCAGCCAGGGGGACAGGCCGCGGAACATGTTGTCGGCCAGCCCCGAGCGGAACAGGATCTCGCCCATCCAGATGAACATCGGCAGCGCGGTCAGGTCCCAGCCATAGCTCGCGCCCCAGAAGTCCGAGGCGAGGATGGGGCCGGGCGATAAGGTGCTGAAGACCGCCAGGGCGACCCAGGCGGTCCCGATCAGGGCGAAGGCGATCCAGACGCCGCTGCCGAGCAGGATCGCCAGGGTGAGGATGCTGGCCAGGCTGAGGATCAGCACGGTGATGTCTCCCGTTGGGCAGGTGTCATGGCAGGTCGCTGTCGTCGCCGTCGGTGAGTTCGCGGTAGCGCTCGGGCTCCCTGGCCGCGATGCGCAGCGTCATCACCAGGGCCTCGGCCAGCGCCAGGCAGAGCAGCCCCACGCCGGTTGCCAGCACGGTCTGTGGAATCCATAGCGGGATCGACAGAAACCCGGAGGAGACGTCCCGGAACTGCAGGCTCTCGCGGGCAAGCTCGATGAGCCCATGTCCCAGCAGCAGGCTCAGGGCGAGTGCCACGATCAGGCAGGCTACCTCGAACCAGACCCGGATCCGGGAGGGCAGCCGCGAGATCAGCAGGGTGACGCGGATGTGGGCATGGTGCACGAAGGTGTAGGCAAGCCCCAGGAAGGTGGCACCGACCAGCAGGTAGGCGGCGATCTCCGACACGCCGGTGATACTCAGGCCGAGGCGTGGCATGCCGACCAGATGCAGCAGGGCATCGACGACCCGGAAGGTCACCTGCAGCGCCACCAGGGCGCAGATCGTGACCATGCAGGTCGCCGCTCCCCAGGCGCCCATGCGGTAGAGCAGCGCAAACTTGAAGGTCATGGCGGTGATTCCCGATGGCTGGCCGGCGCGGCGGCGTGGCACCGCGCCGGCCGGTGGGTCACTCCTCGAGGCCGGCGCGGTAGGTCTCGAGGAGCTCCAGGGCCGGCTCGCTGGCACGGGCCTGCCAGTCCTCGAACAGCTGGTCACCGGCGGCCTGCAGGGCGGCGGCGACCTCGTCGTTGGGGGTGGAGACGGTGACTCCGTTGTCCTGCAGGGCCTGCAGGCTGGTCTCGTTGTTGTCGCGGCTCATCTGCCAGCCGCGTGTCTCGGCGCGCTCGGCCGCTTCCAGCAGGGCCTCCTGGGTGGCCTCGTCGAGCCGGTCGAAGGCGCGCTTGTTGATGAAGACGATATTCTTGGGCAGCCACAGGTTGGCGTCGGTGTAGTGGGAGATGTAGTCCCAGGCGGTCATGGCATTGCCGGTGGCGCTGGAGGTGATCATGGCATCCACCCGTCCGGTGCTGAAGGCGGTGGGGATGTCTGACTCCTCGGTCTCGGTGGGGTTGCCGCCGAGGTTCTGCACGAAGCGCTGGGTGTTGATGTTGGGCGCTCGCACCCGCAGGCCCTCGAACTGCTCGGGATCCTCAAGGGCATCGCGGGTATAGATGCCCTGGGCGGGCCACGCCACGGCGTAGAGCGGCACCAGTCCCTCCTCGGCGAACAGCTCGGTGATCATCGGGCGTGTGGCTTCCCACAGGGCCATGGCCTCCTCGTAGCTGCCCGCCACCCCCGGCAGGGTGTCGATCTCGAAGATCGGGTCCTCGTTGGAGAGGATCGACAGGAAGACCTCGCCCGCCTCGATGGTGCCGCGCCGGACGGAAGGCTTGATCTCGCCGTGGGCGACCAGCGATCCCCCGCTGTGCACGTTGATGCGCAGGGCGCCGTCGGTGGCCTCCGCCACGTCCTCGGCAAACTGCTTGACGTTCTGGGTGTGGAAGCTGGCATCGCCGTAGGGGGTCGCCATGTTCCATTCTGCCGCCAGGGCAGTGCCGGAGACGGCGAGGCAGGAGAGAGTAACCAGCAGCGGCTTGAAGGGGCGTGGGGTCATCATCAGGACCTCCTGTGGAATGCGCGTTGAGTCATGCAGGACACTCCGAAGCCTAGCAGCTCAGCTGCCCGCAGTTGGCGAGGCGTTTGGACAATGTCTAAACGGTAGCCCGGGCGTGGAGGTGAAATGGGCCCTGCCTTCTGCCGGGCCAGCCGGGACACTTCGGGCCGCGAAGCTGTGATAGGTTTATCCCATGATCAAGGGCGGTGAACCGAAGATGGACACTATCGTTCGGAATGACCGCCCCCTCGTCGTCACTGCGGGTGCCCCATGAACATCAGGACGCTGGAAACCTTTGTGTGGATTGCCCGGCTGGGCAGCTTCCGGGCGGCTGCCCGGCGGCTCTATGCCTCACAGCCCTCGGTATCGGCGAGGATCTCCAGTCTCGAGGATGAGCTGCGCACCGAGCTGTTCGATCGGACCGGACGCAAGGCGGTCCTGACCGCCAAGGGGCGACAGCTGCTGGTCTATGCGGAGAAGATCCTGCAGCTCCACTCCGAACTGCTGGAGACGGTGGCAAGCCCCGATGCCATCCACGGCACGATCCGGCTGGGAGTCTCCGAGACCATCGCCTACACCTGGCTCCCTCGGCTGATCGAGAAGATCAGCGAGGCCTATCCGGCGGTCAACCTGGAACTCGACGTCGATATCTCTCTCAACCTTGCCGACAAGCTGGTGAGTCGAGAGATCGATATCGCCTTCCTGATCGGCGAGGTCAGCCAGCCCGACATCATCAATCGGCGCTTCTGCCGCTATCCCCTGGTCTGGGTCGCCAGCCCCGGCGTCGAGCTACCCGCGGAGCCCATCGGCCTTGCCGATCTGGCAAGAATCCCCATCATCACCTATCCGCGTCGCAGCGAGCCCTATGCCAATATCCGCTCGCTGATCAATCCCATGAATCACCCCACCCAGATTCATTCGAGTTCCTCGCTTTCCACCATCATTCGCATGACCGTCGATGGGCTCGGGGTGAGTGCACTGCCTCGGGAGATCCTGCACCGGGAGCTGGCGTCCGGGGCCCTTCGCGAGTTTCGTGTCGAGGCCTCGCTGCCCGACCTGGTCTTCAACGTGGCCTACAGTGCGGCACCCGGGGCCACGGTGCTTCGCGCGGTGGCGGAACTGTCGCTGAGTACGGTGAGTGACGACTCTCGGGAGAGTGAAAGGATCGTTTGATCAGCTTATTCGATCAAAGGTGATCCTGAATATCGATTTGATGCAATCAGATGTTCTGCCCTACCTTGAAGGGGTCGCATGGAGAGGCAGAACAATGTCCCACAACACTTTCCCCCATGCCGATCACGACCCGAGAGCCGTACGCCTCGCCGCTCGTGATGGCACCCTGGTCGGGCCCACCGCGGGTCTCGCCAAGGGCTTCGTCCAGGTCAACCTGGTGATCCTTCCCGAAGCCCAGGCCAACGGCTTCCTGCGTTTCTGCCAGTCCAACCCCAAGCCCTGTCCGCTGCTGGCGGTCAGTGAGCCAGGCGAGCGAGGCTGTGCCGCGCTGGCCGATGATCTCGATATCGCGCGGGATGTGCCCGCCTACTGCCTCTATCGTGACGGGCGGCTCGACCAGACGGTCCATGATGTCTCCGACGTCTGGCGTGATGACCTGGTGACCTTCGCGCTCGGTTGTTCCTTCACCTTTGAGCATGCCCTGATCCAGGACGGCCTGCCGGTGCGCCATATCGATGAGGGGCGCAACGTGCCGATGTACCGGACCTCCGTGCCGCTGGTGCCGGCCGGTGGCTTCGCTGGCCACCTGGTCGTCTCGATGCGCCCCTATCGGGCCAGCGATGCCATCCGCGCCATCCAGATCACCACCCGTTTCCCCCAGACCCACGGTGCCCCGGTCCACCTTGGCGATCCTGCCCTGATCGGCATCACCGATCTCCACTCGCCGGATTACGGTGATGCAGTGTCGATGGGCGATGACGAACTCCCGGTGTTCTGGGCCTGCGGCGTGACCCCGCAGCAGGTCCTGATGGACGCCGGCATAGCGTTTGCCATCACCCACAGTCCGGGCCACATGCTGATCACCGATATCCCCGACAGCCGCGTGGCCCTGTTGTAGCCCCTTCTGGAAAAACAGAGGAACTTCTGATGATTACAAGAAAACGTCTCGTCGCCTCGGTCGCTGCCGGCATGCTGGTCGGCGCGTCCCAGGTCCCGGCACAGGACCTCGATGACACCAGCTTTGCCTATGTCGGCAGCTGGAGCAGCCTGTCGCTCTACCAGAACTTCGAACGGCCGTTCTGGGAGCGTCATCTGCCGGAGGCCTCCGGCGGCCGGATCTCGACCGATGTCACGACCTTCGACCAGATGGGCCTCGGCGGCGGGGAGGTGTATCGCCTGATGGGACGGGATGTCATCGAGGTCACCTCCACGGTGGCCGACTATGCCGTCCAGGATGCACCGGAACTGGAAGGCCTGGACATGCCGATGATCGCACCGGACGTCGAGACGGCGCGGAAGGTGGCCGACGCCTACCGGCCGGTACTGGCCGACGCCTTCGCCAAGCGCTACCAGGATGCCCAGCTGCTGGCGGTGGTGCCCTATCCGTCGCAGATGGTCTTCTGCAATGCCGAGATCGACGGGCTCTCCGACCTGGCCGGCAAGAAGGTCCGGGCGAGCGGGCGTGCCACCGCCGAGTTCCTCGAGGCGCTGGGAGCCGAGGGCATCACGCTCAACTTCAGCGAGGTGCCGGGTGCCCTGCAGCGCGGCGTCATCGACTGCGCCGTGACCGGGTCGCTGTCCGGCTACAGCTCCGGCTGGTACGAGGTGTCCACCCACCTCTATCCGCTCCCCGTGGGCGGCTGGGATCATGTGGTGACCGCCATGAACGGCAAGAAGTGGGCCTCGCTCTCGCCGGAGACCCAGGAGTGGTTGATGGCCGAGATCCGGGAGAACTACGAGGAGCCGGTCTGGGAGTCCGCAGTGGAGGAGACCCGTGAGGGGATTGCCTGCCTGACGGGGGAAGGCGAGTGCACCCGCGGTGACCCCGGCGACATGGTGCTGGTGGAGGCCACCGACCAGGACTTCGTGGAGGCGAGCCGCCACCTGGAAGAGACCATCCTGCCCAACTGGGCGAATCGTGTGGACCAGGAGTGGGTGGATCGCTGGAACGAGACCATCGGTAGTGTCACCGGGCTGACCGCTGCCAAGTAAGCCTCCGACCAACCCCTGGCGACCGGGCTGCACGGCAGCCCGGCCTCGCCCTGGAGAGTCACATGTTGCAAACGGTAAATACCGCTCTCGACCGGGTGCTGAACGGTGTGCAGGTGGGGTCGCTATGGATGGCCCGAGCCGGCGGCGTGCTGATCCTTATGACGGTGGTGCTGGTGACCACCGAGGTGTTCTCGCGCCAGCTGATGGGACGCTCCGCCGTCCACGCCACCGAGCTGACCGGCTATGTCATGGCGATCAGCACCAGCTGGGCGTTTGCCTACACCCTGCTGCGCAAGGCGCATATCCGCATCGATGCCCTGTATCTCAACTTTCCCATGCGCATTCGAGGTGGCCTGGACCTGCTGGCGCTGTTGGCGATGGCGCTGTTCTGCGTGCTCGTGGTGGGGGCCGCCTTCGAGGTCGCCAAGGATTCGTTCATGGGGGGTGCCCGCGCCAACACGCCGCTGGGGACCCCGGTGTGGATCCCGCAGTTCCTGTGGGTGATGGGACTCGCCTGGTTCAGCCTTGCCGTCGGCCTGATGACACTTCGCGTGCTGCTCGGGCTGCTGGCGGGCGATGTCGAGGGCGTACAGCGGCTCGCCGGCAGCCCGACACTCGACGAGCAGATCAGCGATGAAAACCACGAGGCGACCTCATGATCCTGATAACGTTGCTGGTCCTGCTTGTCCTGCTGGTGTTGAGCATCCCGGTGGCCGCCACCCTGATCATGCTCGGCCTGTTCCTCGACGAGTTCTTTTCTCCCTTCCCGCTGTCCCGGGCCATGGGCGATGTCATCTGGTCGGCGTCGGACAGCTTCCTGCTGATCGCGATTCCGCTGTTCATTCTGCTGGGCGAGATCCTGGTGCGTACCGGGATCGCGAAGGGGACCTATCGGGCCCTGGAAAGCTGGCTCTCCTGGCTGCCGGGTGGCCTGCTGCATGCCAACATCGGCACGGCGACGCTGTTCTCGGCGACCTCGGGGTCCAGCGTGGCGACCGCGGCGACCATCGGTACCGTGGCGCTTCCCCAGGGCAAGGAGATGAAGTACGACCCCAGGCTGTTCACCGGGTCGATCGCCGCCGGCGGGACCCTGGGCATCATGATTCCCCCCTCCATCAACCTGATCGTCTACGGCTTCCTGACCGAGACGTCGATCCCCAAGCTGTTCGCCGCCGGCCTGGTGCCAGGGCTCCTGCTGGCGCTGCTGTTCATGGCCGGGACCGCGCTGCTCTGCATGTGGCGACCGAGCCTCGGAGGGCCCAGCAGCTCCCATGCCTGGTCGGAACGCATTTCGGGCCTGCGGCATCTCCTGCCGGTGCTGATCCTGTTCGGCGTCGTGGTCGGGTCGATCTACGCCGGGTGGGCGACCCCGACCGAAGCGGCCTCGCTCGGGGTGATCGGCGCGCTGCTCATCGCGCTGTTCATGGGCAAGCTCTCGCTGCGCATCATCGTCGAGGCACTGGACGGCACCATGCGGACCACGGGTATGATCATGCTGATCATCATCGCCTCCTACTTTCTCAATTTCGTGCTGGCCTCCACCGGGGTCACCCGTGAACTGACCGCCTTCCTGGAGGCCGCGGGCCTCGGGCCCTATGCCACGCTGATGCTGGTGATCGCGCTCTACATCGTGCTCGGGTTCTTCATCGAGACGCTGTCGCTGATGGTGATCACGATTCCGATCGTGGCGCCCATCGTCATCGGCATGGGGTTCGACCCGGTGTGGTTCGGCATCCTGCTGATCCTGCTCATCGAGATGGCGCTGATCACACCGCCGGTCGGGCTCAACCTCTACGTGGTCCAGGGGGTGCGCCAGGGGGGCTCGTTCAATGATGTGATGGTGGGCGCCATGCCCTATGTCGGCTTCATGTTCCTCATGGCCATCCTGTTGATCCTTTTCCCGTCGCTGGCCATGTTCCTGCCGAACATGCTGGGCTGAGGGAAACGCGATCCATCCATTCCGGGGGTGTCTCGGCGAGGCATGACGCGCCGAGCCACCCCGGATCACCATGTCACACTCAATGACAGGAACCCGCGTATGACGACATTTGAACTGGTGGACAGCGGCGAGGCCGTGGACGTCGAGGTGCAGGAACTGATCATCGCCGGCTGGGCCGGTCGCGAGCAGGCGGGGATCGACGAGCATATCGAGGAGCTCAAGGCGATCGGCGTCACCCCGCCCTCGACCACGCCGCTCTTCTATCGCGTCGCCGCCGACCAGCTGACCTCCGCCGACACCATCCAGGTGCTGGGCAAGGCCAGCAGCGGGGAGGTGGAGGTCGTCCTGATTGGCTCCCCGGCGGGGACCCTGGTAGGCATCGGCTCCGACCACACCGATCGCGAGGCAGAGGCCTGGTCGGTGGCGCACTCCAAGCAGGTCTGTGCCAAGCCGGTGGGTCGACAGGTCTGGCGGCTCGAGGACGTCATCGACCACTGGGATGAGCTGACGATGGCCTCCTGGGCCACCATCGAGGGGGACGAGGTGCTCTATCAGCAAGGGGGGGTGACCGGGCTGCTGCCCCCGGGTGAACTGCTGCAGCGCTTCGGGCTCGAGGAGACGCGACTGGCGCCCGGCCAGGTCATGCTGTGCGGCACCCTGCCGGTGATCGGCGGTGTGCGGTCCGCCGAGGCCTTTCGCGTGGTGCTCGAGGACCCGGTGCGTCACCGTGCGCTCGATCATCGCTATCGAGTGGACGTGCTGCCGGTGGTGGCGTGATCCCCCGATGCTGAGCGTGCTGCTGGCCAAGCTGCTCGCCACGGCGGCGGTGGTGGTCGGGGTCTCCCTGGCGGTGGGCAAGCTGGGGCCGCGTCTGGGCGGCATCATCGCCGGCACGCCCATCGTCCTCGGACCCGGCTACTTCTTCATGCTCCAGGAGCACTCGCCGGCCTTCATCCAGGCCGCCGCCCTCTCGACCCTGCACGCCCTGGTGGCCACGCTGCTGTTCAGCATGAGCTTCGTGGTCACCGCTGGGCGCCTGAGCGCCCTGGCCAGCCTGGCTATCGCCACCCTCTGCTGGGTCCCCGCGGCGCTGCTGTTCTCGCGGGTACACGGGGGCGTCGGAGTGGCGGTGCTGATGTACCTCGCCATGCTGCTGCTGGCCGAGGGGGTCAGGCGGGCGCTGCGCCTGGCACAGCCGGTCATCGTGGCTCGCTCCGGTTGGTTCGACCTGCTGCTGCGGGGGCTGCTGGCCGGGGTGCTGGTGAGCGTGGCAACCACCCTGGCGGTGAGGTCCGGGCCGTTGCTCTCCGGCATGCTGGTGGGGTTTCCGGTGGGTCTGTTCACCATCGGCTGGACCCTGCATGAGCGTTACGGGGCCGACGTGGCACGGGCCACGGTGAGCATGGCCCAGAAGGGCATGCTGAGCCTGGTGGCCTTCGGGGTAGTGACCGCGACCCTGGTGGGGCATGCGCCGCCGATGGTGGTGTTCCTGCTGTCGTTGCTCGCTTCCATGGCCGTCAGCGCCATGCTCTTCCTGATCAGCCAATGGCAGTTCCGGCGCGCCTGGGCGCGCAGGCGCGACGCCATCGGGCCCTGATGGACACATCATCGAGAAAACAATGACAAAGGAGCCTTGCCAATGGCCAAAGACGACGTGAATCCGTCTGATCCCGCCGCCATCACCGACTCACGCTCCGGCGGGGAGGACGAGCGCCGGATCCTGCGCCGTGACCCCGACCCGCACCTGTTTCGGCCTGTCCAGTTCCGCTCGGTCAGGGCGCGCAACCGGATCATGCTCTCCCCCATGTGCCAGTACTCGGGACGCGAGGGGCTGTCCAACGACTGGCACTTCATGCACCTGGGCGCCCGAGCGGCCGGAGGGGCCGGCTGGGTCTTCACCGAGGCCGTGCATGTCGAGCCCAGGGGCAGGATCACCCCGTATTGCCTCGGCCTCTGGAATGACGAGCAGCGCGACCGGCTGGCGCGGATAGCCGCCTTCGTCGCGTCCCAGGACGCCGTCCCGGGCATCCAGCTGGGCCATGCCGGACGCAAGGCCTCGGTGGGGCGTCCCTGGGAGGGCTCTCACCCCCTGTTGCCCGGCGAGGGCGGGTGGACGGACCTGGTCTCGGCCTCTGCGCTTCCCTATGCCAGGGGCTGGGCGACGCCCGAGGCCATGTCGGTTGACCAGATCCAGGCGTCCCTCGCCAGCCTGAAGGCCAGCGTGCGCCGCGCCCGGGAGGCGGGCTTCAAGGCCCTGGAACTGCACGGCGCCCATGGCTATCTGATCCACCAGTTCCTGTCGCCGCTGAGCAATCGGCGCGATGATGGCTATGGCGGCAGCTTCGACCATCGCATCCGCTTCCTGCTCGAATCGATCGACGCGACCCGTGAGGAGTGGCCGGAGGAGTTGCCTCTGTTCCTGCGCCTGTCGTGTACCGACTGGGTCGAGGGGGGCTGGGACCTGGAGCAGACCGTGCGACTCGCTGCACTGCTGCGAGAGCGGGGGCAGGTCGATCTGATCGACTGCTCATCGGGGGGCAACGATCCGCGCCAGGCCATCCCCATCCATCCCGGCTACCAGATACCCCTGTCCCAGGCGGTTCGAGATCGGGCCGGGATCGCCACCGGTGCCGTGGGCCTGATCCATAGCCCCGATCTCGCCGAATCGGTGGTGGCCAACGGCCAGGCCGACCTGGTGATCCTCGGTCGTGCCCTGCTGGCCGATCCGGTCTGGCCGCTGAGGGCCGCCGCCGCGCTGAAGGCGCGCAACGTGGCATGGCCGAAGCAGTACGAACGGTCCAACATCTTCTAGGGCCCCGGCATCCATTCGCCTGGCCCCAACCTGCTCGCAAGGAGATCATCCATGACAGCTATCCTGCTCAACGCCGACATGGGGGAGAGCTTTGGCCCCTGGGTGATGGGGATGGATCACGAGGTGATGCCCCACGTCGACCTGGCCAACGTTGCCTGCGGCTTCCACGCCTCGGACCCCGACGTGATCCGCATGACGGTGCGCCTGGCCCGCAAGCACGGGGTCAGGGTCGGGGCCCATCCGGCCTATCCCGACATGGTGGGCTTCGGGCGCCGCTCGCTGGCCTGCTCCTCCGAGGAGATCGAGAACCTGGTGCTCTACCAGCTGGGGGCGCTGGCGGGGCTGTGCCGGGCGGAGGGGCTCGCGGTCAGCTACGTGAAGCCCCATGGCGCGCTCTACAACGACATGGCCCGCGACCCGGAGATCCTCTCGGCGGTGATGCGGGCGATCCTGGCCTACGATCCTGCGCTGCCGCTGATGACCATGGCCACCCGGGATACCTCGGCGGTGAGCGAGCTGGCGGCCGAGCACGGCGTCACCCTGTGGTTCGAGGCCTTCGCCGACCGCGCCTACGACGGCGAGGGGCGGCTGGTGTCGCGTCGCGAGGTGGGGGCGGTCCACCACGATCCCGAGGTCATCGTCGACCAGGCGACGCGCATCGCCCGGGGGCTTCCCCTGACCGCCAGCGACGGCAGCGAGCTGGTGCTGTCCGCCGATACCCTCTGCGTGCATGGCGACAACCCCGAGTCCATCGCCGCGGTGAAGGCGATCCGCCAGGCCCTGCGCGACCTCGAGTCGGCCTCATGAGCCGGGGCGCTGCCATGAGCCTGCCACGCATCGAATCCGCCGGTCTCGACGCCTGGCTGGTGAGGCTCTTCGACCGCATCGACGAGGCCAACCTGCCCTGGCTCACCGCCCTGACCCGGCGCTGCGAGGCGGCGTTCGGCGAGGCGCTGGTGGACCTGGTGCCGTCCTACACCACGCTGCTGGTGGTCTTCGATCCGCTTCGCCTGGCCCCGCAAGCGGCGCGACACCGGCTGGCGCAGCTGCTCCAGGACCTGGCGCCGGACGAGAACGCGGCGGCGGGGGAGATCCACGAGCTGCCGACTTGGTACGACGCCAGCGTCGGCCCGGACCTGGCCCGGGTGGCGGAGCACACCGGGCTCTCCGTCGAGGCGGTGATCGACTGCCACGCCGGCACCGACTACCGCGTCTTCGCCCTGGGCTTTGCCCCCGGCTTCGCCTTCATGGGGCTGCTCGACGCGCGGCTGGAGGTGCCGCGGCTCGAGACGCCTCGCCAGCGGGTGCCGGTGAACAGCGTTGCCATCGCCGGGCGCCAGACGGCGGCCTATCCGGCGGTCACCCCCGGGGGCTGGAACCTGCTCGGGCGGACCTCGGCGCGGCTGTTCGATCGTGATCGCGACGGCTTCAGCCTGCTGCGCGTCGGGGACCGCGTGCGGTTCGTCCCGGTGGACCGGAGGACCTTCGAGTCGCAGGGGGGCGATGCCACCCCCATGGAGGCGGGTCGATGACTGTGGTCGGTAATAAATATACCGTTATCGGCTTCCGCGTGACTCGTGCCGGGCCCCTGGCGCTGCTGCAGGATGCCGGCCGCTTCGGCGTACGGCGCCTGGGCGTGACCCAGGGCGGGCCGGCGGACCTGCACGGCTGGGCCTGGGCCAACCGCCTCGCGGGCAATGCCTGGGGCACCCCGGCCCTGGAGGTCACCTTCGGTGGCCTGCGCCTGGTCGCCGAGCGCGACCTGACCGTGGCGGTGGCCGGGGCCGACCTCGGCGCGACCCTGGAGGGCGAGCCGCTGGCGCTGTGGCGCCCGGTGCGGATTCGCGAGGGCCAGACCCTCGCCTTCGCCACGCCGGTGAACGGGCTGAGGGCCTACCTGGCGGTCGCCGGGGGCTTTCGGGCCGAGCCAGTGCTGGGCAGCGTCAGCTGCGTGGTACGCGAGGGACTTGGCGGGTTCGACACCCGGGGCGGCAAGCTGGCCGAGGGCGACCGCCTCGCCGTCGGGGAGGGGAGTGGAGCGTCGGTGGCCGAACGCGGCATGCCGGAAACGGCGGAGATCGACTATCGGCAACCGGCCCGGCTGGCGCTGCTGCCGGGTGCCCAGGTGGGGGAGTTCACCGGACAGAGCCTCTACCGGGCATTCAATGCGGCCTGGCGGGTGGACGACCGTGCCGACCGCATGGGCGTTCGGCTGACCGGCCCCAGGCTGCTGTGTCGCCTCGCCTCGATGATCTCCGAGGGCATCGGCCTGGGGGCGGTGCAGGTGCCGCCGGACGGGCAGCCCATCGCGCTGCTCAATGATCGCCAGACCATCGGGGGCTACCCCCGGCTCGGCGCGCTGACACCGCTGGCCGCCTCGCGGCTCGCCCAGTGCCTGCCCAGCCAGGAGGTCCACCTGGTGGCCGCCTCCCGGGAGCACGCCCTGGCCGAGCATCGCCACTTCCTGGCGAGCGTCGGCCAGGGCTGACCCCGGACCGCTCATTCAGGAAGGGAGATCAGGCCCCCAGGCCGCTCTCGCGCAGCAGCTGGTCGATGGTGCGTTCGACGCGAGGCGGGTGGGCCCCTTCCAGCAGCAGCTGGGCCTCCAGCCCGGTCAGCCCCTCGGCCAGGCAGCGCTCGATCAGCTCCGCCTTGCCCAGGCCGGTCTGCCGGCACAGCCCCTCGAGGCGTTCCTCGAGGTCGCGGGGTAGTCTCAGTAGATGGGGCATGTCGTCGTCTCCATGGGGGCCGTCGGCAGGTGACCTGTCTCCAGAAGGTAAGGCGTCGGTCGTCGCCTGTCACTCATGGTGTCGCCGGGTCATGACAGCGGCATGACGATGGCTTGACCCTTCCGGGGCAGGCAGTAGACTGCCTGAGCCTTCTGCCCCGGGACGACCCGGCCGGCATTTCGACCCGCGGGACGACCCGCCCGGTGTGGATGTTCCCATGACCCTTGCCTGGACCTACCTCGTGATCGCCGGCCTGCTGGAGGTCGCCTGGGCGCTGGGCCTCAAGGCCTCCCAGGGCTTTACCCGCCCGCTGCCGAGCGTGCTTACCGTGCTGGCCATGGTGGCCAGCTTCTATCTCCTGGCCCAGGCGATGCGGGTGCTGGCGGTGGGGACGGCCTATGCGATCTGGGTGGGCATCGGGGCCGTGGGGACCGTGCTCCTGGGGATGCTGATCTACGGCGACAGCGCCTCGCCGCTTCGCCTGGTCAGCCTGGTACTGATCCTGGCGGGGCTGGTGGGGCTCAAGCTGGCGGGCTGATCAGGCCAGCCCCCGACGCTTCATCACCTCGGTGATGATCGGCACCGGGGTCATCAGGTGCTCGCGCATCATCTCGGTGGCCTCATCGCTCTTCCTGGCCAGGATCACCTCGACCAGCGCCGCGTGCTCCTGGCGCTTGCGCGCCAGGGCCTCCTCCGAGAAGACCGTCTCCTGCAGCCAGAGGTGGCGATAGCGCTCCACCTGGTCGAACAGGCTCTCGCGCATCTGGAGCAGGTGGGGCGAGCGGCAACCGCTGGCGATCGCCGTGTGGAAGGCCTTGTGGCGGGTGTCCCACACCTCCAGCAGCTCGTCGGGCGAGTTGACCTCCATCACCTTGGCGAGGGTATGGGCGCGGGCCAGGATCTCGGCTTCCCAGCTGTCGTCGCCGCGCTCGATGGCCAGCTTGAGCACCAGCCCCTCGATCTGGGCGCGGGCGTCGTAGAGGTCGGCGAGTTCGGCCAGCGACATCGGGGCCACCCGATAGCCGCGCTGGCTGATGGCCACCACCAGGCGCTCGGCCACCAGCTGGGACAGCGCCTCGCGAAGCGGGCCGACGCCCAGGTCGTAGCGCTCCTTGAGGCGGCTCATCAGCAGCTTCTCGCCGGGCTGGAAGGCGCCACGAATGATGTCGCGCTTGAGCCAGTGGTAGGCACTGATGCCGAGGTTCTGCTTGGGGGTGGTGTCCATGAGGTGATCATTCCCTGTGATTGACTGCCATGATAGTCGAACATCGCCACTCGTGATAATGGGGCTGTCCAGGGCGGGAATGTTGGCAATCGTCCTGAGTGGTGGATATTCTGGCGAGATTTCCCTTCCCGACTCAATCCCGGTTACGGACCAGCGAGGTGTGCCGTGTACGACTTCATCATCATCGGCGGGGGCATCCTGGGCATGTCCACCGCCATGCAGCTGGCCGAGCGCTATCCCGACCGACGGATGCTGCTGCTGGAGAAGGAGGAGGGGCCGGCTCGCCACCAGACCGGACACAACAGCGGGGTGATCCACGCCGGTGTCTACTACACCCCGGGCAGCCTGAAGGCGCGCTTCTGCCTCGAGGGCAACCGGGCGACCAAGGCCTTCTGCGAGCGGCATGCCATTCCCTACGACGAGTGCGGCAAGCTGCTGGTGGCGACCAGCGAGCTGGAGATGGAGCGCATGCGCGCGCTATGGGAGCGCACCGCCGCCAACGGGCTCGAGCGTGAGTGGCTCGAGGCCGATGCCCTGCGCGAGCGCGAGCCCGCCATCCGGGGACTGGGCGCGATCTTCGTGCCCTCCACCGGTATCGTCGACTATGCCCGGGTGACCGAGGCCATGGCGGCGGAGTTCGAGCGTCGCGGCGGCCAGCTGGCCTACGGCCACCGGGTCACCGGCCTCGAGGAGCGCCACGCTGAGGTGGTGGTGTCCACCTCGGCGGGGGAGTTCAGCTGCCGCTACCTGATCTCCTGCTCGGGCCTGATGGCCGACCGGGTGGTGAGGATGCTCGGCCGCGACCCAGGCTTCACCATCTGCCCCTTCCGCGGGGAGTACTACCGCCTGCCGGCGCAGCACAACCATATCGTCAACCACCTGATCTACCCGATACCCGACCCCGCCATGCCGTTCCTGGGCGTCCACCTCACGCGGATGATCGACGGCAGCGTGACGGTCGGGCCCAATGCGGTGCTGGCCTTCAAGCGCGAGGGCTATCGCAAGACCGACCTCTCGCTGCCCGACATGGCGCGGATGTTCACCAACCCCGGCATCCTCAGGGTGCTCGGGGCCAACCTGCGGCCGGGGCTCCGGGAGCTGCGCAATTCGCTGTTCAAGTCCGGCTACCTCGAGGAGGTTCGCAAGTACTGCCCGAGCCTGACCCTTGCGGACCTGGGGGAGTACCCGGCCGGCGTGCGGGCCCAGGCGGTATCGCGGGATGGGCGCCTCATCGACGACTTCCTGTTCGTCAACACCCGTCGCACCGTGAATGTCTGCAACGCCCCGTCGCCGGCCGCCACCTCGGCCCTGCCGATCGGCGCCCACATCGTCGACCGGGTCCAGGAGCAGGTAGAGGCCTGAAGGCGCCTCAGCGGGCGTCGATGACCTCGTGACTCCACTCGACCAGCGCCTGGGCCAAACGGTCGGCGGCGCGGCCGAAGGCCTCGACCACGGCCTCGACCGGCACTCCCTCGCTGGGTTCTCTCACCTCGAAGCGCCGGCTGGCCAGCAGGCGCCGCTGCGCCTCGTCCTCCAGCCGGGCATCCAGGCGGATCACCACCTCGGGGCGGCCCTCCACGTACTCGCTGTGGAAGGCCCGCAGGTCGCTGGCCAGGGCGACGTCCGTCTCGAGACGTCCGCTCTCGTCGAGCACGGCGGTCAGGTAGCCCGCCTGCAGGAAGGCCTCGATCACCCGGTCACGCAGCAGCGTCGGTGTCGGGTCGCTCCAGCGCGCGCCCTCATAGACGCTCATCCGGTTAGGGGTGGGCATCACCAGGATGCGCGATCCCGAGAGGAGGGCGTTGGCCTCGGGCGCCTCGACCCGCAGCGTCGCGTCGATCGCGGCGTGGCTCGAGGGCTCGGCCGGGGTGACCGGCAGCACATGGATCTGCAGGGGCGCGCGCTCCGGCAGGATCGAACATGCCGGCAGGGCAAGGAGCAGGGCAGCGATCAGGGCCGTGCGGATCATGGCGAAAACTCCTCGATCGGTTCACGGCCCAGCAGGAAGTCGGAGGGGCTCTCCTCGAGCCGCCGCGTGATGCGGCTGAGGTTGCCCAGGGTGCTGCGAAGCTCGCGCATGGCGGGGCCGAGGTCGCCGAAGCCCTGCATGCCGCGATCCAGCGCCCCCTGGTTCTGCTCGAGGAGCCGCTCGAGGCGCCGGGTGGCGCCTTCCAGGGTGGTCATCGCCTGGCCGGCGCTGTCCACGGCCTCGCGCCCCTGCTGGTCGACCAGGCTGCCGGCGCTCTCGCCCAGGCGGGTAAGGGCCTGCAGCAGGTCGCTGGCCTCGCGGCTCAGCCGCTCGACGAACCCGACGATCTCGCCGAGTTCCCCGCTGCGATCCGCCAGTTCGCCGCTGAGCCGGTCCAGGTTGGCCAGGATACTGTCGATGCGCCGGGTGTTCTCCTCGGAGAGCAGCCGGTTGGCGTTGACCAGCAGCTGGTTGAGTCCGCCCACCAGGGTCTCGCCGTCGGCCAGCAGCGAGCTGAACGGTGAGGGCTCGGCCATGATCAGCGGCGGGTGCTGCCGATCGCCTCGCAGGCGGGGGCTCTCGGGGCTGCCGCCCTGGAGCTGGATGCTCATGCTGCCGGTGATGTTGGCCAGGGCCAGGCTGGCGCGGGTGTCCTCGCGGATGGGGATGCTGTCGTCGATGCGGATCCTCGCCCTGACCAGGCGCGGGTCATCGGGGTCGAGGTGCAGGTCGGCGACGTCGCCGACCCGTATGCCGCTGAAGAGCACGGCATTGCCGGTGTCCAGGCCGCTCACCGGGCGGTCGAAGCCGACCTCGTAGAAGGTGTACTGGCGGTCGGCGTCGGCGCGGCCGAGCCATAGCGCGAAGAGCAGGGCGGCGGCGACGGCGATCACGGTGAACAGGCCGATCACCAGGTGGTGGGCTCGGGTTTCCATCAGTCAGCCTCCGAAGGGTGAGCGGCACGGTGCGCCGCCCGGCCGCGCGGGCCGTGGAAGTAGTCGCGGATCCAGGCGTCGTCGCTGGCCTCGACGACTGAGAGGCGGTCGGCCACCAGCACGCGCCGCTGGGACAGCACGGCCACCCGATCACAGGCCGTGTAGAGCGTATCGAGGTCGTGGGTGACCAGGAAGACGCTGAGGCCCATGGCATCGCGCAGCGTCATGATCAGCCGGTCGAAGTCGGCGGCGCCGATCGGGTCCAGTCCGGCGGTGGGCTCATCCAGGAACAGCACCTCGGGGTCCAGTGCCAGGGCCCGGGCCAGGGCGGCCCGCTTGATCATGCCCCCGGAGAGCTCCGCGGGCATCTTCAGCGCGGCATCGGGCGGCAGGCCCGCCAGGGCCAGCTTCAGGCGCCCCAGGGCCTCGGCATCGGCGCGTGGCAGCCTGGCATGCTCGATCAGCGGCAGGGCGACGTTCTCCTGCAGGTTGAGCGAGGAGAAGAGCGCCCCGCGCTGGAAAAGCACGCCGAAGCGGCGCTCCAGCCGCGAGCGCTGGCGGCTCGGCAGCTGCTGCAGGTCCTCGCCGAATACCTCCACGCGGCCGCCGTCGGGTCGCTTCAGCCCCACGATGCTGCGCAGCAGGACCGACTTGCCGGTGCCCGAGCCCCCCACCACGCCGAGGATCTCGCCGCGGCGGATATCCAGGTCCAGGTCCTGGTGGACCACGTGGCTGCCGAAGCGGTTGACCAGCCCGCGCACCCGGATCACGGCTTCCTCGGCGCGGCTCACCAGCCCATCTCCATGAAGAACAGCGCAGCCACGGCGTCGAGCAGGATCACCATGAAGATCGACTGCACCACGCTGGAGGTGGTGTGCTCGCCCACCGAGCGGGCGCTGCCGCTGACCTTGAAGCCCTCCAGGCAGCCGATCACCGCGATCAGGAAGGCGAACAGCGGCGCCTTGCCGATGCCCACCAGGAAGTGGTTGAGGGGGATGTCGCGCTGCAGGATGGCGATGAACTGCACCATCGGGATATCGAGCATCAGCTGGCAGACCATGGCGCCGCCCAGGATGCCGCTGAGCATGCCGACGAAGGTGAGGATCGGCAGGGTCACCATCATGGCCAGCAGGCGCGGCAGTACCAGCAGCTCGATCGGGTCGAGTCCCAGGGCGCGGATGGCATCGACCTCCTCATTGGCCTTCATGGAGCCGATCTGGGCGGTGAAGGCGCTGGCGGTGCGGCCCGCGAGCAGGATGGCGGCCAGCAGCACCCCGAACTCGCGCAGGAAGGCGAAGGCCACCAGGTTGACGGTGTAGATGGTCGCGCCGAAGTCGCGCAGCACGGTGGCACCCAGGAAGGCCACCACGGCGCCCACCAGGAAGGTGAGCAGGGCGACGATGGGCACGGCGTTGAGGCCGGTCTGGTGGATATGGGAAACCAGCGAGGTGATCCGCCACCGCCAGGGGCGCAGCAGCGAGACCGTGAGGGCGGCCAGGGTCAGGCCCATGAAGCCCAGCAGCTGTCGCTGCTGCTGCCACAGGGCATGGATGCGTTCCCCGAGCGCCACCAGCATGTCCGCCAGGGGCGCGGAGCGGCGGCGTTCGGGCGTCAGCGGCGTCTCCAGGGCGCCGGCCACGGTCTCGAGCAGGGCCTGGCGCTCGGCGGGCAGGTCGGGCGCCCAGTCACGGATCCGCTTCACTCGCTCGGCGCCGAGCAGTTCGACCAGCAGGCTGGCCCCGGCGGTGTCCAGGCCTGCTAGGTCGGAGAGGTCCAGCGTCTCGTCGGCGCTTTCGGTGACACCGCGATTGGCGCGCACCGCTGCCTTGAGTGCGGCATGGTGCTCGAGAGTCCAGTTTCCGCTGATCTGCAGCCGACCGGCCTGGACGCGGAGTCGGCCTGGCGGGATGTCGGTCGAGACCATGGCGGCGTGTCCTTCTCGAACGATGGGCTTCCCTTCCGTTTATCCGGATCGGCTTGGTTCCAGAACGCCAACAATGTCGTTGGCTATGCCCCTGAGTTTAGGCCCCAGGCTCTTAACCAGCTTGTCGTGAGTCAAGCGAAGGCTGGAGCCACCGCAGTTGAGTGCCATGACTTCAGCTCCGCCTTCCAATACCAGAGGTAGCGCGACGGCACTGACCTCAGGTTGCCAATCGCCTTCGGACAGGCAGAAACCAAACTCTCGGTACTCGGCCAGGCTCTTTTCAAGGCCGGCTTCGACCCTGGCCCAGTCACCTTGGTGGATGTCTCTGAGCTCTTCCATGATTTGCTGGCGTCGCTCGGTGGAAATGCCACAGAGCCAGGCCCGCCCGATCGCCGATGTCGCCATCGGCAGGCGCGCTCCCACTTCCAGTCGCATGATCAGAGGGCCGCCACCATGGCAGGTTTCCAGGTACATCATTGACGTACGGTCGGCGGTGCCCAGGCTGACGCTGCAGTCGGTGGCATCGGCGAGACGCTGCAGATGTGGTCGAGCGATGTCACGAATACCCATATTGGCTAGGTAGCGGTACCCCAGGGCAAGCACTCCAGCGCCGAGACGATACTTCTCGATGTCGGGGTTGCGCTGCAGATAGCCGAGCTGGGTCAGGGTATAGGTGAGCCGCGAGACCGTCGGTCGCGGGATGCCGGTGCGGTTCGAGAGGTCGGCGTTACCCAGGTACTCCTCGCCGGCACCGAAGGCGCGCAGCAGCTCAAGGCCACGGGCCAGTGCCGTCACGAAGTTGCGGTCCTTGCCGGCTTGTTCATGCTCGTCTTCATGGGGAATTGTCTGTGTCATCGTCAATCATCCAGATTCAAGCTAGGCATTCCGAAATCCAGTATCGCATACCAGACGCCCCCTGCCTGTACGTCAGCCGCTACGAAATCGTCCAGCGGGTCGCGATTCGGCGCCTCGCAAAGACACCGCCGCCCGAGGGGCGGCGGCGACTGGCCGGGGCATGGGGCCAACAGGCCCCTCAGGCGCTCAGCCATCCAGGCGCTCGATCACGCAGGCGATTCCCTGACCCACGCCGATGCACATGGTGACCAGGGCGTAACGGCCACCCGAGGCCTCCAGCTGGCGCAGGGCGGTCAGTGCCAGACGTGCCCCGGAGGCGCCCAGGGGGTGGCCGATGGCAATGGCGCCGCCGTTGATGTTCAGGCGACTGTCGTCGACGGAAAGCCCGAGTTGCTTGACGCACCCCAACACCTGCACCGCGAATGCCTCGTTGATCTCGATCACGTCCATCTGATCCAGGCTCAGCCCGGCCCGTTCCAAGGCCTTCCGGGAGGCAGGCACCGGCCCCAGGCCCATGATGCGAGGGGGCACGCCGGCCACGGCACCGGCCAGGATGCGTGCTCGTGGCCTGACGCTGGCCGCCTCGCCGGCTCGCCGGTTGCCGACGATCAGGGCGGCGGCGCCGTCGTTGAGACCCGAGGCATTGCCGGCGGTGACCACGCCGCCCTCGAACAGCGGCGACAGCCGGCCGAGCTTGTCGGCATCGGTGCCGGGTCGCGGGTGCTCATCCCGGTCGACCAGCAGCGGGGGCAGCTTGCGACCCTGGGATACCTCGATACCGAGGATCTCCCCGTCATAGAAGCCGCTGGCCTGGGCGTCGCCGTAGCGTGCCTGGGAGCGCGCCGCGAAGGCGTCGCCTTCGGCGCGCCCCAGTCCCAGGTCGTGGGCCACGTTGTCGGCGGTCTCCGGCATGCTGTGGCTGCCATAGGCCTGGGCGATCCAGGGGTTGGGGAAGCGCGAGCCGATCACGGTGTCGTAGAGCGGCTGGTTGCGGGCGAAGGGCGAATCCGCCTTGCCCAGCACATAGGGAGCACGGGACATGGACTCCACGCCGCCGGCCAGGAACAGCTGCCCCTCGCCGCTGCGGATCGCCCGGGCGGCATCCATCACCGCGGCCAGGCCGCTGCCGCAAAGGCGGTTGACGGTCTGGCCGGCCACCTCGACGGGCAGTCCGGCCAGCAGGGCGCCGTGGCGGGCCACGTTGCGCGAATCCTCGCCGGCCTGGTTGGTGCAGCCGGCCAGCACCTCCTCGTAGTCTTCGGGGGCGAAACCGTTGCGCTCGACCAGGGCCCTCAGGGTCCTGCCCAACAGGTCATCGGGGCGCACACCGGAGAGGCTGCCGCCGTGGCGGCCGAATGGCGTACGGACTCCGTCATAGATGAAGGCATCGTCCATGGGAAAGCTCCTGTCAGGTCGGTTGGGTTGTGGTCAGCGGCAGGCCGAGGGCGGCGCGTCGGCGCAGCCAGGGGCTGGGGCGGTAGCGGGGGTCGCGGGTGGCGGCGAAGAGGTTGTCGAGGATGGTGAGGATGCGCCGGCCGCCGTAGTAGTCGCCCATGGCCAGCGGGCCACGAGGATAGCCGAGCCCCAGTTCCACGGCGCGGTCGAGGGTGGTGGGCTCGGCCACGGCCTGCTGGGCGATCTCGGCGCCGACGTTGACGATGCAGGCGACGACACGCTGCAGCACGAAGCCGTTGCTGTCATGGATAGGACTGACCGGCGTGCCATCGTCGGCGAGCAGGGCCCAGGCGGCATCCCGGTAGCGGATCTCGGTGGCCGGGGTGGTCATCAGGCTGCGGCGCCGGTCGAGGCCGGCCAGCATGTCGACGGCCACGCAGCGGTGGGCCTCGAGTCCCTGGCGCAGGGCGGTCGTGGTGGCGTCCTCGCCCAGCGGGGTGAGCAGGCAGAGCGACTCGTCACCGGGCCGCTTGCTCCGGTCCAGCGGCCAGCCGGCGGCGGAGACGAGTGCCGAGAGTGCCTGGGCGGCCCCGGAGTCTTCGGGACTGACCCACACGGGCAGGGGATTGGCCTCCGGCGGAGCCGGTTCTGCTGCCACCACTGGCTGGCCATCCTCGTAGCGATAGAAGCCCTCGCCGCTCTTGCGTCCGAGCAGGCCCGCGGTGAGGCGCTGACGGGTGATCGGTGATGGGCGGAAGCGCGGCTCCTCGTAGTACTGGTGATAGATGGATTCCATCACTGCGTGGGAGACATCGAGACCGGTCAGGTCAAGCAGGCTGAAGGGCCCCATGCGAAACCCGCCCTGATCGACAAGCAGGCGATCGATGGTGGTGTGATCGGCCACCCCCTCGCCGAGCAGGCGCAGCGCCTCGGTCCCATAGGCGCGACCGGCGTGATTGACCAGGAAGCCTGGCGTATCGGTGGCGCGGGCGGTGAAGTGGCCCATGGCCTGTCCCAGCGCCTCGACGCGCTCGGCGACATCGGCCGTGGTCCGCAGGCCCGGTATGACCTCCACGATCTTCATCAGCGGCACGGGGTTGAAGAAGTGGAAGCCGATCACCCGTTGCGGCAGCCGGCAGGCGGAGGCGATGGCCGTCACCGACAGCGACGAGGTATTGGTGGCGAGAACGGCCTGGTCATCCAGAATCCCTTCCAGGCGCATGAAGAGTTCCTGCTTGGCCTCGAGGTTCTCGGCGATGGCTTCCACCACGATATCGCAGCCCGCCAGGTCTGTCAGATCGGCGGCCTCGTGCAGTCGGGCCCGGTAGCACGCCAGGTCATCCTCGCTCAGGCGGCCCTTCGTCACCCCGCGTGTCCAGACACCGGTGATGAAGTGTCTCGCCTCTTCCACCGCGCCCGTGCGGGCATCAAGGAGGCTTACCTCGAGGCCGGCCTGGGCGGCCAGCTGGGCGATGCCACGGCCCATGGCGCCGGTACCGACGAGGCCCAGGCGATGGAAGGGGAGGGACGGCGTGACTTCCGGGTGGGAGGGGGGGGACATGGTGGGTTTTTCCTCACGATTGGGTATCGGGACAGGGATTTACACAATCTCGCTTAGCAAAATCGCATTCCGTTTATTGACTCCCATCCTAGGCTATGCAAGAGTGCCTGACAATAGATGCGAACGACAATTCCACAATGCAGAATCGGTGCTCTTGACGTTGCCGACATCCTGAGACCCGCCTGCCACTCGACCTGTGAGGACACGCCATGATTCGCGATCCGGAACTCCTGAATCAGCTTCTCGATACCATTTCTCGTTTCGTGCGCGAACGACTGATTCCCAACGAGGCGCGCCTGGCCGAGGAAGATGCCGTTCCCCCCGAGTTGCTCGCGGAGATGAAGGAGATGGGGCTGTTCGGCCTGTCGATTCCCGAAGAGTACGGCGGTCTTGGCCTGACCATGGAAGAAGAGGCGCTGGTAGCCATGGAGATCGGCAAGACGTCTCCGGCGTTCCGCTCGGTCTTCGGCACCAACAACGGCATCGGCGCCCAGGGCATCCTGATCGACGGTACCCCGGAGCAGAAAGCACGCTATGTGCCGCCACTGGCCACCGGCGAGATCCTGAGTTCGTTCTGCCTCACCGAGCCCGACGTTGGTTCCGACGCTGCCAGCCTGCGCACCACGGCCGTCCGCGACGCCGATCACTACATCCTCAATGGCACAAAACGCTACATCACGAATGGCCCCGAGGCGGATCTGTTCACCGTGATGGCACGAACGAATCCTGACAACAAGGGTGCCGGTGGCATTTCGGCCTTTATTGTCGAGGGCGACACTCCCGGACTTGAGCGCGGGCCTGCCGACAACAAGATGGGGCAGAAGGGCGCCCATACCTGCGACATCATCTTCAACGACTGCCGGGTGCCGGCCGAGAACATCATTGGTGGGCGAGAGGGGCAGGGCTTCAAGACAGCGATGAAGGTGCTCGACCGCGGACGCCTGCATATCTCCGCCGTCTGTGTAGGTGTCGCCGATCGGCTGGTCGAGGAGTCGCTCCGCTATGCCATGGAGCGCCAGCAGTTCGGGACGCCGCTCTCCAGCCATCAGCTGATCCAAGCGATGCTCGCCGACAGCAAGACCGAGGCCTATGCCGGACGCACCATGGTCCTCGACGCCGCACGTCGCAAGGATGCGGGCGAGGATGTCTCGACCCTGGCCTCGTGCGCCAAGCTGTTCTGTGCCGAGATGGTCGGCCGTGTTGCCGATCGTGCGGTCCAGATCCACGGCGGGGCGGGTTACATGGCGGAGTACGCCGTCGAGCGTTTCTATCGCGATGTGCGGCTGTTCCGCATCTATGAGGGCACCACCCAGATCCAGCAGCTGGTGATCGCCCGTAATATGGTACGGGAGGCATCCTGATGGCTCTTTCCGTGACACATCGGGCTCCCGACGAGCGCATCTTCGGACGCCTGGCCAGCGAGCTGGTGGCGGAGCTCCCAGAACGCCTGAGCACCCGGGTGCTCGATAATGCCCGGCGGATTCCCGCCCGGGCGGCACTGGTCGACGGTGAGGTCCGCTGGAGCTATGCCGACCTGGGGCGCGAGATTCTCGAGGCCCGGCAGTGGCTGGCCTCGCTGGGGATCCGTCCGGGCGACCGCCTGATGACAGTCGGAGAGAACAGTCGTGCCCTGGTGGTACTGTTGCTGGCGGCCAGCGAACTCGACGCCTGGGTGGCGATCGTCAACTCGCGCCTGCCGACCCGGGAAATCGACCTGATCCGTGATAATTGTCTGCCGCGGCGCATCTTCTATACCAGCGAGGCATCCCCCGATGCGGAAGAGCACGGTCGTCGTCACGGTGCCGAGTCCCTGGTGCATCCCAGCCTGGGCGCGCTGCGGGTAGGGACGCTAGCCGACAGCGAGCCGGAACCGGTCGCGGCCAGTGGCGCCGAGCAGGTCGCGGCGATGATCTACACCTCCGGGACCACCGGCACGCCCAAGGGTGTCATGCTCACCCACCGCGGCATCCTCTATATCGCCTCGATCTCGGGTGGCATGCGCCATCTCAGCGAAGGGCAGCGCGTCTACGGGGTGTTGCCGATGTCCCATGTCTTCGGTCTCTCCTCGGTGTGCATGGGATCGCTCTACAACGGTGCCTGCCTCTATACGGTGCCGCGCTTCGATGCGGCGATGCTGCTGGACGCCCTGCAGCGGGAGCGCATCACTGTCCTGCAGGGGGTTCCGGCCATGTACGCGCGAACCCTGGAGTTTGTGCGCCGGCAGGGGCAGACCCTGAATGTACCCGCGCTGATCTATATCTCTGCAGGCGGTTCGCCACTGGATGCCGACATCAAGGGGAGAGTGGAGGCCGCATTCGGCTTGACCCTCCACAACGGCTACGGGCTGACCGAGGCCAGTCCGACCATCAGCCAGACCCGCATCGATGATCGCCATGTCAGCAATACCGTGGGGCGTGTGCTGCCGCTGCTGGAGTATCGCCTGGAGCCCTTGGGCGCGAGCGGCGATGCCGCCGATGACCGTGACGAGGTGGGCGAACTCTGGATACGCGGGCCCAACGTGATGAAGGGCTACTTCCGCCAGCCCGACGCGACGCATGCCTGCCTCACCGCCGATGGCTGGCTCAACACCGGCGACATCGCACGCGTCGACGAGAACAACCAGCTTTATATCGTCGGGCGAAGCAAGGAGCTCATCATCCGCTCCGGGTTCAACATCTACCCACCCGATGTGGAGGCGGTGATCAACGAACACCCCGACGTGACACTGTCGGCCGTGGTGGGGCGTCAGGTATCAGGCAACGAAGAAGTGGTGGCCTTTGTGCAGTGCGAGCCGGGGGCGTCCCTCGAGGAAGCGGCACTTCGGGCGTTCATTGCCGAGCGGCTGGCGCCCTACAAACGACCCTCGCAGATCGTGCTGGTGGAGAGCCTCCCCGCGACGGCCAGCGGCAAGATCCTCAAGGGGCGTCTTCGCGACATGGCACAGGGGAAGGATCCTTCATGAGCGAGTCCTTGCCATTGTCCTGGCGGATGGTGGGTTTTCAGGACCTCCTGGGAATTCGCGTCGTCGACTGGGAGCCCGATCAGGTCACGCTCGAACTGAGGGTCGAGCCACATCACCTCAACCGCAGCGGGATCGTCCACGGCGGCGTCCTCAGCACCTTGCTGGATGTGGCCTTGAGCTTTTCGGGCCTGCACTGCAAGGCACCGGATCAGCTGCGCAAGGCGATGACGCTGTCGCTCTCCACCACCTTCGTCTCACCGGCCAAGGGAGAGGCGCTGCGCGCTATCGGTCGGCTGGAGGGGGGAGGGCGCAGTACCTTCATGGCCAGCGGTAAGGTATTCGACAGCGACGGCAATCTCGTGGCGATGGGGGAAGGGGCCTTCCGTCGGCGTCGAGGAAGCGAGGCCGAGGAGGGAGCGAGCAAGTGAGCCGGGATCGCCTCAGGGCTTCCCTGCTGCTGGTCGTGACCCTGGCGACCCTGGTCGACCTGGTGTTCGCTAGCGCCCAGGCCCAGTGGCTGGCCATGGCCGCCCTAGGGGGGTATCTGGTCACCCTGCGTGGGCTCTCGACCATGGCCCTCACCCTGTTGGGTGCTGCGGTCCTGCTGAGTCTGGTCGCGCTGTGGCATCACACCGCACCACTGGTGCTGCTGCGCGAGGCGGCGGGACGCTTTGCCTTCTTCGCGACCTTTCTGGTGGCCCTGGGCCTGCTTCGGCTACCCGCCTACCGGTCGAGGCTGGTGAAGCGCTGCGGGCATGCCATGCTGCTTCAGCCGCCCAGTCGGCGCTATCCGATCCTGTCACTGGGCTCGTCGCTGTTCGGCATCATTCTCAATATCGGCGTGCTCAATCTCGTGGCCGCTATGATAGAGAAGAGCAATACCCTGGCGGCAGCGCAGGGGCGTCTTTGGGTCCAGCAGGCACGCCAGCGGCGCATGATGCTGGCGCTGCTGCGCGGCTTTGCCCTGGCGCCACTGGTGTCGCCCATGGGCATCGGCATGGCGGTGGTGCTCTCCAGCATGGAGGGCCTGCGCTGGGTCGAGCTGGCGCCCTACGCCCTGGGAGCGGCGCTGGTGCTGTTCCTGATCGGCTGGGGCGTCGATCGGGTGACCGGCCCGCGAATGCAGTCTACCAGGGAGCATGCGGTTCCCTCGCTGAGGCCCTTGGGGCATTTCTCCCTGTTACTGTTCGCGCTGGTGGCATTGATCTTCTCTCTCGCCTGGGGGTTCGGTCTGCCTTTGCCCACCGCCGTGTTGTTGGGGGCGCCCCTGGGAGCTTTCCTGTGGCTCTGCTGGCAGTTCCGCCGCCGGGGTATGGCAGGGGTGCCGACTGCCGCGGTTGCCCTGCATCGCGGGTTGCCCAGGCTGGTGTCGCCGGCGTCCAACGAAATCGTGGTGCTGGGGGCGGCAGGCTATCTGGGCTACCTCTGTGTGGGGCTGGTGGATGGATCGGCCCTGGCCGGGAGTCTCGGCTTCCTCTCATCGCTGGGGGCCGGCACGGCGGTGATCGCCATGCTGCTGGTGGCCGTGCTGGCCCAGGTTGGCATCAACCCCATTGTCAGCGTCACCTTGCTGGTCGGCATCCTGCCGACGTTGGGCATCGATGGACTGTCGCCGCCCATTCTTGCGGTCTCACTGCTGGTGGGATGGACGCTGGCGCTCATGTCATCCCCGATGACCGTCTCGATGCTGATTCTGTCCAGGTTCACTGGCGTTTCGTCGCTGCGGATCGGCTATCGCTGGAACGGACTTTTTCTCTGTCTCGCCATGCCGCTATTGGCGGCGTGGTTTCTGGTAGCACGCTTCTAAGCGTGGCAATTGCCGCTTGACTGTGGCGTGGCAGTTCAGCACCATGAAATAAATGAAATGAAATTCCGCAAGGCAAAACTGTTCGTCATAGGCCCAGTGATTTGTCATGACAGGCCGTAACGGCAAGTAGAGGAAACTCCGACATGTCCCAGAACCCCGCCTTCCACTGGCAAGACCCGCTGCTCCTCGACCAGCAGCTCACCGACGAGGAGCGCATGGTGCAGCAGAGCGCTGCCCAGTTCGCCGCCGACAAGCTCGCCCCCCGCGTGCTGGAGGCCTTCCGCCACGAGCAGACCGACCCGGCCATCTTCCGCGAGATGGGCGAGACCGGCCTGCTCGGCGCCACCATCCCCGAGGAGTATGGCGGTAGCGGCCTCAACTACGTCTGCTACGGGCTGATCGCCCGGGAGGTCGAGCGCGTCGACTCCGGCTACCGCTCCATGATGAGCGTGCAGTCCTCTCTGGTGATGGTGCCGATCAACGCGTTCGGCAACGAGGCCACCAGGCAGAAGTACCTGCCGAAGCTGGCCAGCGGTGAGTGGATCGGCTGCTTCGGCCTCACCGAGCCCAACCACGGCTCCGACCCCGGTGGCATGGTGACCCGCGCCCGCAAGGTCGAGGGCGGCTATCGCCTCACCGGCAGCAAGATGTGGATCACCAACAGCCCCATCGCCGACGTCTTCGTGGTGTGGGCCAAGGACGACGAGGGCGATATCCGCGGCTTCGTGCTGGAGAAGGGCTGGGAGGGGCTCTCCGCCCCGGCGATCCACGGCAAGGTGGGCCTGCGCGCCTCGATCACCGGCGAGATCGTCATGGATGATGTCTTCGTGCCGGAGGAGAACCTGTTCCCCGAGGTGCGCGGCCTCAAGGGGCCCTTCACCTGTCTCAACTCGGCGCGCTACGGCATCAGTTGGGGGGCACTCGGCGCCGCCGAGGACTGCTGGCACACCGCGCGCCAGTACACCCTGGACCGTCAGCAGTTCGGTCGGCCGCTGGCCGCCAACCAGCTGATCCAGAAGAAGCTGGCCGACATGCAGACCGATATCTGCCTGGCCCTGCAGGGCTGCCTGCGCCTGGGGCGTATGAAGGACGAGGGCACCGCCGCGGTGGAGATCACCTCGATCATGAAGCGCAACAGCTGCGGCAAGGCGCTGGATATCGCCCGCCTGGCCCGCGACATGCTGGGCGGCAACGGCATCAGCGACGAGTTCGGGGTGGCGCGCCACCTGGTCAACCTCGAGGTGGTGAACACCTACGAGGGCACCCACGACGTCCACGCCCTGATTCTCGGCCGCGCCCAGACCGGCATCCAGGCCTTCTGCTGAGCCCCGGCTCGGCGGATCCAACAACAACTCACGGGAGATACGCCATGAAAGTCCTCGTCGCGGTCAAGCGCGTGCTGGATTACAACGTCAAGATCCGGGTCAAGCCGGATCACTCCGACGTCGACCTCACCAACGTCAAGATGGCCCTGAACCCCTTCTGCGAGATCGCCGTGGAAGAGGCGGTGCGCCTGAAGGAAAAGGGCATCGCCACCGAGGTGGTCGTCGTGACCATCGGCCCCAAGGCCGCCCAGGAGCAGCTGCGCACCGCGCTGGCGCTGGGCGCCGACCGCGCCATTCACGTCGAGACCGATGAGCGCGTCGAGTCGCTGGGCGCCGCCAAGGCGCTGGCCAGGCTGGTGGAAGAGGAGCAGCCGGGTCTTACGATCCTCGGCAAGCAGGCCATCGACACCGACAACAACCAGACCGGCCAGATGCTCGCCGCCCTCACCGGCCTGCCCCAGGGCACCTTCGCCTCCGAGGTGGTGATCGAGAACGACAAGGCCCGGGTGACCCGCGAGGTCGACGGCGGCCTGCAGACCGTCGAGCTGACCCTGCCCGCCATCGTCACCACCGACCTGCGCCTGAACGAGCCGCGCTACGCCAAGCTGCC
>NZ_JACHZF010000010.1 GCF_014193375.1 Halomonas campaniensis | reverse complement strand
TGATCAAACTCTTCAGTTTAAGATCATATAGTCCTTACCCTTCAATGAAGGAAGCGGACCAAACTTGGCTCAAGGTTCAAACGTTCTCAAAAAGACCCGAAGGCCTTTGACGAGTCGCTTGCCTTGATGTTTCAGTGACTGGTCACCGACACATCGACAAGCGCCCACATGAATTACCTGATCGATTGTTAAAGAGCGGCTCCGGGCTCGATGAAAGGAGCGGAGCGTCTCGCTTGCTGTCGTGGCCGCGGATCCATGATCCGGCGGGCCTCGCCAGCGCCCTGCGAGGAAGGCGTATTCTACCGATTCGCTTCAGCGTGTCAAGCAGGGGCTGGCGAAGCGAACTTGCCGTGGCTGCCGACCGCCCCACCCCGTCGAGGTGGCTGCGATTCGTGTGGGACGCATTCTACCGAATCCGTGGTGACTGTCAAGCGAGGCGTTTTCGAAAACCCCAAGCAGAACAACCACTTCTCCCACCTTTTACCGCCTGCAACGTTGCCCGTCGCCGGCAGCGGATGCGTACTTTACGGACTTCCCCGGGACCCCGCAAGCCCTTCCGGTAAAAAAACTTCAGGACGGTGGCAGAACGGGGAAACCGTTGCGCCAGCGTGCCGCCCCGGGCTATCCACAGCGCCTGGCGCCCGGGGGCTGTGGATAAACAGATGGGTGGGTGAGAGTCGCCTTCGGAGAGGGCGAGTGGAGTCCCGACACGACTGCGCCCGCACTTGGGCGGGCGCAGCATCCACTGGCCAGGGCCAGCCGGGTCATCTCCGACTACTTGAGCGTCACCCGGGCATAGCGCTTCTTGCCCGCCTGGATGACGTAGCTATTGCCGGTGGCGAGCAGGTGGTCGCGCTCGACCACCTCGCCGTCCACCTTGACCCGGCCGTTGCCGAGCATGTCCTTGGCCTGGGCGCTGTTGCTGGTCAGCCCCGAGCGGTTGAGCACCGCCGCGATGGGTGCCTGGTCGCTGCCCTCGAAGTCCACCTCCACCTCGGGCAGGTCCTCGGGCAGCTCGCCCTCGGCCAGCTGGTTGCCGGCAGAGCGATGGGCGTTGGCGGCCGCCTCTTCCCCGTGGTAACGGGCGATCAGCTCGCGGGCCAGCTCCATCTTGGTATCGCGGGGGTTGGCACCCGCCTCGACATCGCGCTTGAGCGCCTCGATCTCCTCGTTGGGCTTGAGGGAGAGCAGCTCGAAGTAGCGCCACATCAGGCTGTCGGGCATCGACACCAGCTTGTTGAACATGGCGCCCGGCGCCTCATCGACACCCACGTAATTGCCCAGCGACTTGGACATCTTCTGCACGCCGTCGAGGCCTTCCAGCAGCGGCATGGTGATCACCACCTGGGGTTCCATGCGGAAGTGCTTCTGGATCTCGCGCCCCATCAGCAGGTTGAACTTCTGGTCGGTGCCGCCCAGCTCGACGTCGGCCTCGAGCGCCACGGAGTCGTAGCCCTGCACCAGCGGATAGAGGAACTCGTGGAGGGAGATGGGCTGACCCGACCGGTAGCGCTTGTCGAAGTCGTCGCGCTCGAGCATGCGGGCCACGGTGCTCTGGCCGGCCAGCTCGATCATGTCGGCGGCGCTCATCGCGGAGAACCACTCGGCATTGAAGCGCACCTCGGTCTTCTCGGGGTCGAGGATCTTGAAGACCTGCTCCTTGTATGTCTGGGCGTTGGCGCGGACCTCCTCCTCGGTGAGCGGCTTGCGAGTGACGTTCTTGCCGGTGGGATCACCGATGCGGCCGGTGAAGTCCCCGATCAGGAAGATCACCTCGTGGCCGAGGTCCTGAAACTGGCGCATCTTGGTCAGCAGCACACTGTGACCCAGGTGGAGGTCCGGCGCCGTGGGGTCGAAGCCCGCCTTGATCCGCAGCTTGCGCCCGGACTCGAGCTTCTTCACCAGCTCCTCCTCAAGCAGGATCTCCTGGGTGCCTCGCTTCAGCAGCGCCAGCGCGCTCGCCACATCGCTCATCGTCTCCTACTCCACAGAATTAGGGTGGGCGGGACCCGTGATGGGCCCAACGAATGGGGCAGGATGGTAGCATGACTCGACGGCGCGCGGTGACGCCGCATCACCCGGGAGGACCCATGCCCCTGTTCATCGGCCTGATGTCCGGCACCAGCCTGGACGGCATCGACGCGGCCCTGGTGGAAATCGCCAGCCCCCCTGGCGCGGCCCCGCCCCGGCTCCTGGCCACCCAGGCGGCGCCGATGCCCGAGGGACTGCGCCAACGGCTATGGGCACTCTGCCATGCCGAGCGCGCCAGCTTTGCCGAGCTGGCCGCTGCCGAGGAGGCCTTCTGCCGCCTGCAGGCCGAGGCCGTGGCGGCCCTGCTCGCGGCCAGCGACACGCCGCGGGAGGCGATCTCCGCCATCGGCAGCCACGGCCAGACCATCGAGCATGCCCCCGGTGGCCACCAGGGCGGCCCGGCCTACACCCTGCAGCTGGACAACCCCAGCCGGCTGGCCGAGCTGACCGGCTGCCGTGTCGTGGCCGACTTCCGTCGCCGGGACCTGGCCGCCGGCGGCCAGGCCGCGCCCCTGGCGCCCGCCTTCCACGAGGCGCTGTTCCGAGCCGCCGGCGAGTGGCGCCTGGTGCTCAACCTGGGGGGCTTCGCCAACCTGACCCTGCTGCCTCCGGCGGAGGACCCGCGCGCGCCCCTGGGCTTCGACTCCGGGCCGGCCAACGCCCTGCTGGACGCCTGGCACGCCCGCCACCGCGGCGGCCGCTTCGATACCGACGGCGCCTGGGCGGCCTCGGGGCGGGTCGACGCGGCGCTGCTGCAGCAGCTTCTCGCCGAGCCCTTCTTCCACCTGCCACCGCCGCGCAGTACCGGGCGAGAGCTCTTCCACATGGCGTGGCTGGAGGCGCGGCTGACGGGCGAGGAGGCCCCCGAGGACGTGCAGGCCACCCTGGCCGAGCTGACGGCGACCAGCGTGATGCTGGCAGTGGAGATGGCGAGGGAGCGGCTCGATGCACCGCCGGTCGCGGCGCTGATTCCCTGCGGGGGCGGGGCCCACAACGCCGACCTGCTGCGCCGGCTGGCCGCGCGCCTGCCGGAGGCGCGCCTGGCGGAGAGCGACGCGTGGGGCTGGCCCGCCGACTGGCTGGAGGCAGGCGCCTTCGCCTGGCTGGCCTGGCGACGGCTGGCCGGACTGCCCGGCAACCTGCCGTCGGTGACCGGCGCCGCCGGGCCCCGCGTGCTGGGGGGCGTCTACGCCCCCTGAGGGAGCCCTAGAAGTCGTCGTCGCGGCGCAGCGAGAGGTGGCTGGCCGCCTCGCGGGCCTGGGTCAGCCCCTCGCTGCCCTCGTCGCCGTACTTGATCATCATGCGCAGGTCATTGGCCGAGTCAGCATGCACCAGCGCCACCTCCTCGGTGATCTTGCCCGCCCTGAAGAGGTCGTACAGCGCCTGGTCGAAGGTCTGCATGCCCAGGTCCCGGGATCGGGACATCACGTTCTTGATCTCGTTGACCTCGCCCTTGCGCACCAGGTCGCCGATCAGCGGCGACTTGAGCATGATCTCGATGGCCGGGCAGCGCCCGCCGTCCACGGTGGGCAGCAGCTGCTGGGCGACGATCGCCCGGAGGTTGAGCGACAGGTCGAGCCAGATCTGCTCGTGCCGCTCGTGGGGGAAGAAGTGGATGATGCGGTCCAGTGCCTGGTTGGCATTGTTGGCGTGCAGGGTGGCCAGGCAGAGGTGGCCGGTCTCGGCGAAGGTCAGCGCATGCTCCATGGTCTCCCGGGTCCGGATCTCGCCGATCAGGATCACGTCCGGGGCCTGGCGCAGGGTGTTCTTCAGTGCCACCTCGAAGGAGTCGGTGTCGATCCCCACCTCGCGCTGGTTGATGATCGCCTTCTTGTGCGGGTGCACGTACTCGATGGGGTCCTCGACGCTGATGATATGTCCGCCCAGGGTCTCGTTGCGCTGCTGGATCATCGACGCCAGGGTGGTCGACTTGCCGGTGCCGGTACCGCCCACCACGAACACCAGGCCGCGCTTGTTGTTGGCCAGCTCGCCCAGCACGGAGGGCAGCGACAGCTCCTCCAGATGGGGGATCTCGAAGGCGATGCGACGAATCACCATCGCCTTCTGGTTGCGCTGCTGGAAGGCGCTCACACGAAAGCGCCCCTTGTCCTTCAGGCTCAGCGCGAAGTTGGCCTCGCGCTCGACCTGGAAGCGCTCCATCACCACGTCCGGGATCGACGCGCTGACCAGCTCGTCGACCTGGGCCACGGAGAGCCCCTGGTCGCCCAGCGGGGTGAGCTTGCCGGCCATCTTCAAGGTCGGCGGCGCCCCCACCGAGATCAGCAGATCCGAGGCCTCCTTCTGCACCATGATGTCCAGCAGCTGGTAGAGCCACTCTTTCGCCGTCATGTCCCTGCTCCTCTTGCCGGTTGTTCCCTGTCACGCAGGCGAGCTCAGCTCGCCAGCACGCCCTTGGCCTTGGCCTGCGCCTCGTCACGCGCCACCACGTTGTCGGCCACCAGCTTGGCCAGGGAGGCATCCAGGGTCTGCATGCCCAGGTTGCCGCCGGTCTGGATGGCGGAGTAGATCTGCGCGACCTTGTCCTCGCGGATCAGGTTGCGCACCGCCGCGGTGGCGATGAGGATCTCGTGGGCGGCCACGCGCCCGCCGCCCATGCGCTTGAGCAGCGTCTGGGAAATCACCGCCTGCAGCGACTCCGAAAGCATCGAGCGCACCATGGACTTTTCCTCGCCGGGGAAGACGTCGATGATCCGGTCGATGGTCTTGGCGGCGGAGGTGGTGTGCAGGGTGCCGAACACCAGGTGGCCGGTCTCGGCCGCGGTCAGCGCCAGCCGGATGGTCTCCAGGTCGCGCAGTTCGCCGACCAGGATCACGTCCGGGTCCTCGCGCAGGGCACTGCGCAGCGCCGGGGCGAAGCCGTGGGTATCGCGATGCACCTCGCGCTGGTTGATCAGGCAGCGCTTGCTGCGGTGGACGAATTCCACCGGATCCTCGATGGTCAGGATGTGCTCGTAGCGGTTGTCGTTGATGTAGTCGATCATCGCCGCCAGCGTGGTGCTCTTGCCCGAGCCGGTAGGGCCGGTGACCAGCACCAGCCCCCGCGGCAGCATCGAGAGCTGGCGGAAGACGGTGCCGAGGCCCAGGTCCTCCAGGGTCAGCACCTCGGAGGGAATGGTACGGAACACCGCCCCGGCACCGCGCGCCTGGTTGAACACGTTGACACGGAAGCGCGACACCCCGGGCACCTCGAAGGAGAAGTCGGTCTCGAAGAACTCCTCGTAGTCGCGGCGCTGTCGATCGGCCATGATGTCGTAGATCAGCTTGCGAACCTCGCGGTCCTCCATGGCCGGCACGTTGAGCCGGCGGATATCGCCGTCCACGCGAATCATCGGCGGCAGGCCCGCCGAGAGATGGAGGTCGGAGGCGTTCTGCTTTGCCGAGAACGCCAGCAGTTCGGTAATATCCATGCGTTTTCCCTGCTCCCGAATTGGTGCCCTTCTGTGATGATTAGTATGACAGACCTTGCGACATGAAGGCCCTGATACTTTCCGAGTCCCTCGCCGCGGCTCGCGCCCGCCTGGCCGCGGCCCTGGCCGATGCCGGGCGACCCGCCTCGGCGGCCCGGCTGCTGGCCGTCAGCAAGACCAAGCCGGCGGCGATGATCCGCGAGGTCTGGCACCTCGGCCAGCGTGACTTCGGCGAGAACTACGTCCAGGAGGCCCTGGACAAGCAGGCCGAGCTGGCCGACCTCGACGGGGTCGTCTGGCATTTCATCGGCCCGCTGCAGTCGAACAAGACCCGCGACGTGGCCGAACACTTCGCCTGGGTACATAGCGTAGACCGCGAGAAGATCGCCCGGCGTCTGAACGATCAACGCCCCGAAGGACTGCCGCCGCTGGAGGTCTGCCTGCAGGTCAACATCAGCGATGAGGCCTCCAAGTCGGGCGTGAGCCTGGCGGAGCTGCCGGCGCTGGCGGAGGCCGTGCTGGCGATGCCGCATCTCCGCCTGCGCGGGCTGATGGCGATCCCCGCGCCGGCCGAGGGGCGGGACGCCCAGCGCGAGCCCTTCGCCCGCCTTCGCGAGGCCCTCGAGGCGCTCCGGGAGCGGTTCCCCGAGGCGCCGCTCGACACCCTCTCGATGGGCATGACCGCGGACCTGGAGGCCGCCGTGCTCGAGGGCGCCACCCTGGTGCGCCTGGGCACCGCGATCTTCGGCGAGCGCACCGCACCAGCGTGACCACCACCGAAAGCCGGTGAACCCCGCCGGCCTCATTCGTCGACCGACACAGGACAGATTCCATGGCCACCAGAGTCACCTTCATCGGCGCGGGCAACATGGCCGGCGCCATCATCGGGGGCATGATCGACAACGGCTTCTCTCCCTCCGCCATCACCGCCACCTCGCCCAGCGACGCCTTCCTGGCGCCGATCCACGAGCGCTATGGCATCCACACCAACACCGACAACGCCGCGGCGGTCAGTCAGGCCGATGTGGTGGTACTGGCGGTGAAGCCTCAGGTGATGCGCGAGGTGTGCGAGGGGATGGCCAGCGTGATCCAGCGACGCCGGCCGCTGATCATCTCGGTGGCCGCCGGCCTGCCGGCGGAGACGCTGGCCCGCTGGCTGGGCGGCGACCTGCCGGTGGTGCGCTGCATGCCCAACACCCCCTCGCTGGTGGGCGCCGGCGCCTCCGGGCTCTTCGCCAATGCCCAGGTCAGCGACGAGCAGCGCCGGCTCGCCACCGAGCTGATGGAGGCCGTGGGCCTGGTCGAATGGGTCGACGACGAGGCCCTGCTGGAGGCGGTGACCGCGGTCTCCGGCAGCGCCCCGGCCTACTTCTTCCTGATGTTCGAGGCCATGGAGGAGGCCGGCGTGAAGCTGGGCCTGCCCGCCGAGACCGCCCGCCGGCTGGCCATGCAGACCGCCTTCGGGGCCGCCAAGATGGCCATGGCCAGCGACAAGCCCCCCGCCGAGCTCAAGCGCAACGTGATGTCGCCCGGCGGTACCACCGAGCGGGCCATCGAGCATCTGGAGGAGGCGGGCCTGCGTCGCACCATGGCCGAGGCCATGGACGCCTGCGCCGCCCGTGCCCGCGAGATGGCCGACGAGCTCGGCAAGTGATGGCACCGCCGATGGACGCGGCATGAAGACTCTCTCTATCCAGCCCTGAGGAGGAGCCCTATGGGCAGCCAACTGGGAAGTGCCGGCCTGCTGCTGGTCAACACCCTGATCAATATCTACCTGTTCCTGCTGATGCTGCGCTTCCTGCTGCAGGCATCCCGGGCGGACTACTACAACCCGATCAGCCAGTCGGTGGTGAAGATCACCCAGCCGGTCGTGCGCCCCTTCCAGGGCTTCCTGGGCCCGGTGATGGGCCGCTTCGACCTGGCCACCCTGGCCGCCGGCTTCGTGATCAAGGCGGTCAGCATCGTGGTGATCCTGCAGATCGCCGGCTTCGGCATGGCCCCCATCGCCGGCGTGGCCATCGGCGCGGTGGCGGCACTGGCCAACGCCATCCTCAAGATCTACTTCTTCGCCCTGATCGCGATGATCATCCTCAGCTGGGTCGCCCCCAACGCCAGCCATCCGGGCGCACTGCTGGTGATGCAGCTGGTGGAGCCGATCATGGCGCCGCTGCGCAAGGTGATCCCGCCGCTGGGCATGATCGACCTGTCGCCCATCGTGGCGTTCATCGCCATCAGCCTCATCGATGGTATCGTGGTGGGCTCGCTGACTCGCGCCGCCGGCATCGCCGGTGCCCTGGTCGGCCTGTGACCCGAACACGATCCTCACGCAACGACTGGACACGGAACGACCGATGCCCGAGCTCCCGCGCGACTCGGTCGGCGTGGTGACGCCCCAGACGGCGCACTTCGACGACCCCCTGGACCTGGCCTGCGGCAGGACGCTGCAGGCCTACGACCTCGTCTACGAGACCTACGGCACGCTCAATGCCGAGCGCTCCAACGCGGTGCTGATCTGTCACGCCCTGTCCGGGCACCACCACGCCGCCGGCTACCACGATGCCGACGAGCGCAAGCCGGGGTGGTGGGATGCCCACATCGGTCCCGGCAAGTCCATCGACACCGACCGCTTCTTCGTGGTCTCGCTGAACAACCTGGGCGGTTGCCACGGCAGCACCGGGCCGATCAGCCGCAACCCGGAGAGCGGCCGCCAGTGGGGGCCGGACTTCCCCATGATGACGGTGGGCGACTGGGTGCACAGCCAGGCCCGCCTGGCCGACCGGCTGGGGATCGAGCGCTTCGCCGCGGTGATCGGCGGCAGCCTGGGGGGCATGCAGGTGCTGCAGTGGGCGCTGGCCTATCCCGAGCGCATCGCCAACGCCGGAGTGATCGCGGCCACGCCCAAGCTGTCGGCCCAGAACATCGCCTTCAACGAGGTGGCGCGCCAGGCGATCCGCTCCGACCCCGACTTCCATGACGGCTGGTACGCCGAGCACGGCAAGGTGCCGCGCCGCGGCCTCAAGCTGGCGCGCATGGTGGGGCACATCACCTACCTCTCCGAAGACGCCATGGGCCACAAGTTCGGCCGCGACCTGCGCAGCGACGACTTCAACTTCGGCTACGACGTGGAGTTCCAGGTGGAGTCCTACCTGCGCTACCAGGGCGACACCTTCTCCAACTCCTTCGATGCCAACACCTACCTGCTGATGACCAAGGCGCTGGACTACTTCGACCCCGCCGCGGTCCACGGCGGCGACCTGGCCCGCGCCCTGGCCCCGGCCGAGTGCCCCTTCCTGGTGGTCAGCTTCACCACCGACTGGCGCTTCCCGCCGTCGCGCTCCCGGGAGCTGGTGGATGCCCTGATGCGGGCCGGCAAGGCGGTCAGCTACGCCAACATCGACTCGACCCACGGCCACGACGCCTTCCTGATGCCCGAGCCCCGCTACCAGGCGGTGTTCGCCGCCTTCATGTCCCGCATCGCCCGGGACCTCGGCCTGGAGGACCGCCCATGAAGCGCGCCGACCTCACGCTGATCCACGACTGGATTCCCGAGGGGGCCCATATCCTCGACCTGGCCTGCGGCGACGGCACCCTGCTGGCCGCCCTGGCCCGGGACAAGAACGTCAGCGGCTACGGCCTGGAGATCGACCCGGACGGCATCACCGCCTGCATCGCCCGCGGCGTCAACGTTATCGAGCAGAACCTCGACGAGGGGCTGGCCAACTTCGACGACGATGCCTGCGACCTGGTGGTGATGACCCAGGCCCTGCAGGCGCTGCGCCGCCCCGACCGCATGCTCGACGAGATGCTGCGTGTCGCCGGCGAGGCGATCATCACCTTCCCCAACTTCGCCTACTGGCGCCACCGGGTCCACCTGGGCATCCGCGGCTACATGCCGGTCTCCAAGTCGCTGCCCCACGCCTGGTACGACACCCCCAACATCCACCTGTCGACCTTCAACGACTTTGAACAACTCTGCCGCGACAAGGGTCTGATCATCGTCGACCGGGAGGTGGGCATCGGCGACCACGAGGGACACTGGACCTCGCGGCTGTGGCCCAACCTGTTCGGCGAGATCGCCATCTTCCGGGTCAGCCGCGGCTGACCCGGCATCCCGCAGCGAGAGGGTTCACGATGACTCGACGACTCCTGTACGGCCTGTTCCTGGGCGGGCTGGCGCTGCTGGCCGGCCCCCTGGCCGCCCAGCAGTTCGAACGCCACGACGGCTACCAGATCCACTACAGCGCGGTGAACACCAGCTTCCTTCCCGAGGCGGTGGCCCGCGAGCACGGCATCCAGCGCAGCCAGGTGATGGCACTGCTCAACGTCAGCGTGCTCGAGGAACTCGAGGACGGCACCACCCGGGCGGTGCCGGCCACCGTCAACGGCAGCGTCGGTGGGCTTTCCAGCACCAGCGAGAGCGTGCCGCTCAGCTTCCGTACCCTGCGCAGCGGCGATACCCCCTCCCAGGTGGCGGTCTTCCGCATCCACGAGGACGAGCCGATGCGCTTCGACCTGGAGGTGCGCCACGACCGCAACGCGGCGCCGGCCCAGGTCAGCTTCATCCAGCGCTTCTACATCGACAGATAGGAGCTGAAAGGCAGGGGCGCTCAGGCCGACACGCCGCCCGCGCCGAGGCACCCCTCGAGCGCCACCGGCAGCGCCTTGCCCAGGCGGATCGCCACCGGCCGGCCGGCGCGCCGCACGATCTCGCAGCGGTGCGCCAGCAGCTCCACGCCCGCCGCGGCCGCCTCGCGCAGGGTCGCCGCATAGGCCGGGTCCAGGTGGGCCGCCGGGGCCACGTCCGGTATCCCCTCGTGGGCCACGCAGAACAGCAGCACCGCCCGCCGCCCGCTGGCCACCAGCTCGGCCAGCGCCTCCAGGTGCTTCCTGCCCCGCTCGCTCACCGCATCGGGGAAGTAGCCGTGCCCGTCGGCCTCCCTGAGCGTGACCTGCTTCACCTCGACGAAGGCCGTGGCGCGCCCGGGCGCCTCGAGGCGGAAATCCAGCCGCGACGCCTTTCCCGTTCCCGACGTCACCTTCGCCTCGCGCCTGAGGGTCGCGTAGCCGGCCAGGGTCGCCACCCGCTGCTCGCGCAGCGCCTCCTCGACGATGCGATTGGCTCGCCCGGTATGCACCGAGGCGGTCGCCAGGACACCGCCGGGCTGGGGCAGCTCGATCAGCTCCCAGGTCCAGGCCAGCTTGCGCGCCGGGTTGTCGCCGGGCGCGAGCCATACCCGGCAACCGGGCACGTTCACCGCCCGCATCGAGCCGGTGTTGGGGCAGTGGGCGACCACCTCGCGGCCGTCGTCGAGCCGCACGTCGGCGAGGAAGCGCTTGTAGCGCCGCAGCAGGGTGCCCGGCACCAGTTCGGGGTAGTCCATCCCGCCCCCTACTGCCGGGCCAGGAAGCGCTCGAGGCGGCTCACCGCCTCCTCGAGCCGGGCGATGCCGGTGGTGAAGGCGATCCGCACGTGGTGCTCGCCGCCCTGCAGGGCGAAGTCGATCCCCGGGGTGATCGCCACGTTCTCCTCCTCGAGCAGGCGCCGGCAGAAGGCCTGGCTGTCGTCGCTGTAGCGAGAGATGTCGAGCCACAGGTAGAAGGCGCCCTGGGGCGGCAGCGAGGGCGCCAGCCCCAGCCGTGCCAGTCCCGCCAGCAGGGCGTCACGGCGCCGGCCGAGCTCGACGCGCCGGGCCTCCAGGAGCTCCCGACACTCGGGCGTGAAGGCCGCCAGCGCCGCATGCTGGGCCGGGGTGGAGGCGGCCAGGAAGACGTTCTGGGCCAGGCGGGTCAGCGGCTCCACCGCCGCCTCCGGCGCCAGCAGCCAGCCCAGGCGCCAGCCGGTCATGCCGAAGTACTTGGAGAAGCTGTTGACCACGAAGGCGTCCGGGGTGATCGCCGCCACCGAGAGCGGCGCGAGGTCATAGCAGAGCCCCTGGTAGATCTCGTCCACCAGCAGGTGGCCGCCCCTGGCCTTCACCGTCTCGGCCACGGCCGCGAGCTGACCCGCATCGAGCATATGGCCGGTGGGGTTCGAGGGGGTGGCCAGCATGGCCAGGCGGGTGGCCTCCTGCCAGTTCGCCGCGACCAGCGCGGCATCCAGCTGCCAGCCGCTCGCCGGCCCCACGGGAACGGCGTCCACCTCGGCGCCGGCCAGGGCCATGAAGTGGCGATTGCAGGGGTAGTTGGGGTCGGCCATCAGCACCCGGTCGCCGGGGCCGGCCAGCAGCTGGCTGGCCAGCAGCAGGGCGCCGGAGGCCCCGGGGGTGACCAGGATGCGCCGCGGGTCGACCGCGGCGCCGAAGTGCGTCGCGTAGTGGCCGGCGATCGCCTCGCGCAGGGCCGGCAGCCCCGCCGCCGGCGTGTAGCGGGTGTGGCCCGCGGCCAGTGCCTCCCGGCCGGCGGCCACCACCGGCTCGGGTGTGGGGAAGTCGGGCTCGCCAACCTCCAGGTGGATGACGTCATGGCCGGCCGCCTCGCGGGCCTGGGCGGTTTCCAGCAGGCTCATCACCCGGAAGGGGGCGATGCGATCGATGCGCGAACTCCACGGCATGCACGGGCTCCTGTCGGCAATCAGGGTTGACGCGACGGGAGACTCTCCGTCGTCGCGCGGTCATAGGGGGAGACATTGTAGCGACTTTGGTGGTGATGACGCAGGGAGTCGGGCACGCAGAGTTGCAACGCGAGGCTTTTTCCGCTAAACAAGCATCCCTTTGGCGTGAGATACCTTGCACCGCGGCGGGTATTGATCAGCAGTCACTAAAGTAACGAGGCAGTCCCATGCCAGTAGCCGACAAGAAAGTGGAAGCGCCCAAGAAATTCACCCCCTACGAGCCGGCGGCGGGTGAAGAGTACATGAACGAGCAGCAGCTGGAGCACTTCCGACAGATCCTGCTGGGCTGGAAGCAGGAGCTCATGGAGGAGGTGGACCGCACCGTTCGTCACCTGCAGGAGGAAGCGAACAACTACGCCGACCCGGCCGACCGCGCCACCCAGGAGGAGGGCTTCAGCCTGGAGCTGCGCACCCGTGATCGCGAGCGCAAGCTGCTCAAGAAGATCAACGAGACCCTCGAGAAGATCGACGAGGATGACTACGGCTTCTGCGAGGCCTGCGGCGTCGAGATCGGGATCCGCCGCCTGGAGGCGCGACCCACCGCCACGCTGTGCGTCGACTGCAAGACGCTGGCCGAGCTCAAGGAAAAGCAGCTGGGCGGCTGAGTCGGCCATGCCGATGAGGCCGACAGCCATCCGCGACGGGCACCCCTGGGTGCCCGTTTGCGTGTCTGACGCCCGGCACAGGAGTCGCCCATGAGTGGCTACCGCGGCCGCTTCGCCCCCACCCCCTCGGGCCCGCTGCACGTCGGCTCCCTGGTGGCGGCGCTGGCCAGCTTCCTCGACGCTCGCCAGGCGGGCGGCGAGTGGCGGCTGCGCATCGAGGACATCGACCCGCCACGCTGCCCGGCCGGGGCCGCCGACGAGATCCAGCGCCAGCTCGAGGCCTTCGGCCTGCACTGGGACGGCCCGGTGCTCTGGCAGCACGACCGCGACGACGCCTATGCGGCTGCCCTGGCGCGGCTGGTCGAGCAGGGACTGGCCTACCCCTGCAGCTGCTCGCGCAGGCAGTGGCGCGACTACGCCGTCTACCCCGGCTGGTGCCGCGACGGAGTCCGCGAGCCCGGCAAGCCGGTGGCCTGGCGGCTGCGCAGCGACCTGGGCCTGCGCCCGGTGGTGTGGCAGGATCGGCTGTTCGGCGAGCAGCGCTTCGACCCGGCCGAGCTCGGTGACGTGGTGCTCCGCCGCAAGGATGGCCTGTGGGCCTACCAGCTCGCCGTGGTGGTGGACGACGCCGACCAGGGCATCACCGATGTGGTGCGCGGCTTCGACCTGCTCGACAACACCCCCTGGCAGCGGCAGCTGCAGCACGCCCTGGGGTTCCCGGCGCCGCGCTACCTGCACCTGCCGCTGATCATCGGCGAGGGCGGGCAGAAGCTCTCCAAGCAGAACCTGGCCCCGCCGCTGCCGCTGGAGGATGCCCGGGTGCGACCGCTGCTCCACCAGGCGCTGGCGTCCCTCGACCAGGCCCCGCCCCGGGAGCTGGCCACGGCGCCGGTGGCCGAGCAGCTGGCATGGGCCGTCGCCGCCTGGCGCCCGGAGCGCATCCGTCCCGATCCGCACCGTCCGGCCGAGCCGGACGACCTCCCGACCCGCTGAGAGGCCCCATGTACGTCTACCGCATCATGCTCTTCCTGGTGCTCGGGGGTTACCTGCTCTCGCCGCTGATGATGAGCGGCTGGGCCAGCCCCGGCGTGGCCTGGTACCGGCCCTTCGTGCTGTGGGGCGTGCTGATCGCCCTGACCCTGTGGCTGGAGCAAAAGAGGAAGCTCGATGAACGCTAGCCTGGCCGCCGTGTTCGCCCTGGGCACCGGCTTCCTGCTGGTGCTCTTCCTCTGCGCCCTGGCGGTGGAGCGCGGCTGGATTCCCACGCGCATCACCCGCCACCCGCTGGTCTACACCCTGGCGCTGGGGGTCTACGCCAGCGCCTGGGCGATCTACGGCAGCCTGGAGCTCGCCTCCACCTCGGGCTACGGCTACCTGGCCTACTACCTGGGGGTGGCCGGCGCCTTCCTGCTCGCCCCGGTGCTGCTGGTGCCCATCCAGCGCATGACCCGCACCTACCAGCTGGCCTCGCTCTCCGACCTGTTCGCCTTCCGCTTCCGCTCGCGCTGGGTCGGCACCCTGATCACCCTGATCAGCCTGCTGGCGGTGCTGCCGCTGCTGGCCCTGCAGGTGCAGACCCTGGGCAACGCCATCTTCCTGATGACCGGTGCCGCCTCCCCGGCGCTGCTGGCGCTGGCCTTCTGCGCCATGATCGCGCTGTTCGCGATGCTCTTCGGTGCCCGCCAGGGGCGGCGGAACGACCGCCACGACAGCCTGCTGGCGGTGATCGCCCTCTCCTCGCTGGTCAAGCTGGTGGCGATGCTGGGGCTGGGCGCCATCGCACTATTCGGCATCTTCGACGGCCCCATGGCCCTCCAGGCCTGGCTGGACGGCCCCGGCCAGGTCCACCAGGCCAGTGTCATCCAGACGGACCCGGCCCACTGGCGCACCCTGCTGCTGCTGTTCTTCGCCGCCGCCCTGCTGATGCCGCACATCTTCCATATCACCTTCGCCGAGACCCTCTCCCGCCACACCCTGCTGCAGGCCAGCTGGTCGCTGCCGCTGTTCCTGCTGCTGATGGCGATCCCGGTGCCGCTGATCCTGTGGGCCGGCCAGCACCTCGGCGCCCAGGAGGCGATGGGCACGGCCTACCTGGCCTACGGCCTGTCCGACGCCCTCTGGGTCCAGGCGCTGGCCTTCATCGCCGGCCTCGCCGCCGCCAGCGCCACCATGGTGCTGATCGCCCTGGCCCTGTCGGGGATGATCCTCAACCATGTGCTGCTGGTCGCCCACCCGCCCGAGGCCCAGCCCGACCTCTACCGCTGGCTGCTGTGGCTGCGGCGCATGCTGATCGCCGCGGTGATCCTCGGCGGCTGGCTTTTCTACCGCATCGTCGGCGTCCACCACGACCTCACCACCCTGGGGCTGGCGGCCTTCGTCGGCATGTCCCAGTGCCTGCCGGGGCTGCTGGCGCTGCTCTACTGGCCGGGGGCCAACCGCAAGGGCATGGTCGCGGGGCTGGCCGTGGGCCTGCTGGTCTGGCTGCTGGGCCTGTGGGGGCCGCTGCTCACCGAGCTGCCTCCGCTGGTGATCATCCCGCCGGGGCTCGAGGGCCTCGCCGGCGAGCCCGACTGGTACGTGGTGACCCTGGTCTCGCTGGCCGCCAACGTGCTGGTCCTCATCCTGGTGTCGCTGGCCACCCGCACCTCCGAGGGCGAGCGCGCCGCGGCCGAGGCCTGCTCGGTGGACGCGGTGATCCGCCCCAAGCGCCTGCCCCTCGAGGCGGCCACCGGCGAGGACTTCAAGCGGCACCTGGCGCGGGCGCTCGGCGAGGAGGTCGCCATCCGCGAGGTCGACCGAGCCCTGGATGACCTGGGGCTCTCGCCGCTGGACGGCCGCCCCTATGCGCTGCGCCGGCTGCGCGACCGGCTCCAGGCCAACCTGTCCGGCCTGATGGGGCCCTCGGTGGCCCGGGACATCGTCGACCGCTACCTGCCCTACCGCCAGGGCGGGCCCGAGGCCACCGAGGACATCCACTTCGTGGAGAGCCGCCTGGAGGCCTATCGTTCGCGGCTCACCGGCCTGGCCCGGGAGCTCGACGGCCTGCGCCGCTACCACCGCCGCACCCTGACCCGCCTGCCGGTGGGCCTGTGCGCCTTCGGCGACGATGGCGAGCTGCTGATGTGGAACGACGCCCTGGCCGCGCTCACCGGCATCGACGGCGAGAGCGTGATCGGCGCCCGTCGCGACAGCCTGCCGGCCCCCTGGGGGGAGCTGCTCGGCCAGATCCTCGCCGAGCCCCGGGACCACCTCTACAAGCAGCCGGTGACCCTGGAGGGGGGGCTGCGCTACCTCAGCCTGCACAAGGCCGAGCTGGAGGGAGGCGACGACGAGCTGGGCGGCAAGGTGATCCTGATCGAGGACCACAGCGAGATGAAGTGGCTGGAGGATGAGCTGGTGCATGCCGCGCGGCTCGCCTCCATCGGCCAGTTGGCCGCCGGGGTGGCCCACGAGATCGGCAACCCCATCACCGGCATCTCCTCGCTGGCCCAGAACCTGCGCTACGACACCGAGGACCCCGAGGTGCTGGAGACCGCCGCGCAGATCCAGCAGCTGACCGACCGGGTCTCGCGGATCGTCGCCTCGCTGGTCGGCTTCGCCCACGGCGGACGACACGTCACCGGCCAGGCCTTCGGCCCGGTCTCCATGGCGGCCGTGACCGACGAGGCCCTTCACTTGATCCACCTCGCCCGCTCGGGAGAGGATGTGGCCTTCCTCAACCGCTGTCCCGACGAACCCCGCGTCGAGGGCGACGCCCAGCGGCTGCTACAGGTGATGGTCAACCTGCTCGGCAACGCCCGGGACGCCAGCGAGCCGGGAGGGCGCGTGGTGATCGCGGGCGAGCCCCGGGACGGCGGGCTGCGGGTCACCGTCACCGACGAGGGGCACGGCATCGACCCGCGGGTGCGCGACCACCTCTTCGAGCCCTTCACCACCACCAAGCCGCCCGGCGAGGGAACAGGGCTGGGGCTGCCGCTGGTCTACAGCATCGTGGCCGAGCACCACGGCCAGATCGAGATCGACTCGCCGCCGCCCGGCCAGGCCCGCGGCACCCGCATCAGCCTCTGGCTGCCGCTGAACCCACAGGAGGGTGAGACACCCCGATGAGCAGGATCCTGATCGTTGAAGACGAAGCCATCATTCGCAGCGCCCTGCGCCGCCTGCTGGAGCGCCACGACCACCGGGTCAGCGAGGCCGGCTCGGTGGCCGAGGCAATGGAGCTGGACCCGCAGCGCTTCGACCTGGTGATCAGCGACCTGCGCCTGCCCGGCGAGCCGGGCACCGAACTGATCCCCCGCGCCGCCCCGGTCCCGGTGCTGATCATGACCAGCTACGCCAGCATGCGCTCGGCGGTGGACGCCCTGAAGCAGGGCGCGGTGGACTACGTGGCCAAGCCCTTCGACCACGACGAGCTGCTCGAGACCGTGGCCCGGGTACTGCACCTGCAGGCCTCGCGCCAGGCCGAACCGCCAGACATCACCGAACCGAGCGGCCAGGCCCAGCAGATGATCGGCAGCTGCCCGGCCATGCAGCTGGTCTATACGCGCATCCGCAAGACGGCACCGGCCGACGTCACCGTGCTCATCCAGGGCGAGTCGGGCACCGGCAAGGAGCTGGTGGCCCGCGCCATCCACCAGCAGAGCAAGCGCTCGCGCGCACCGCTGATCTGCGTGAACTGCGCGGCGATCCCCGAGACGCTGATCGAGTCCGAGCTGTTCGGCCACGAGAAGGGCGCCTTCACCGGCGCCAGCGCGGCCCGTACCGGCCTGGTCGAGGCCGCCGACGGCGGCACGCTGTTCCTCGACGAGATCGGCGAGCTGCCGCTGGACGCCCAGGCCCGGCTGCTGCGCGTGCTGCAGGAGGGCGAGATCCGCAAGATCGGCTCGGTGGAGACCCGCCACGTCGACGTGCGCCTGATCGCCGCCACCCACCGCGACCTGCGCGCCCTGTCGAAGACCGGCGAGTTCCGCCTCGACCTCTACTACCGCCTCAACGTGATGCAGATCGACCTGCCGCCGCTGCGCGACCGGGACGAGGACGTGCTGACCATCGCCGATGTCCTGCTGGAGAAGGCCTGCCGGCGCCACGACCGCGAGGGGCTGCGGCTGTCGCGCGCGGCGCGGCGCGAGATCCGCGACTACCCCTGGCCGGGCAACGTTCGCGAGCTGGAGAACGCCCTGGAGCGCGGCGTGATCCTGGCCGAGGGCCACCTGATCCACCCGGACGACCTGGGGCTCTCCCCCGCCCCCCGCCCGGCGCCCGCCGCCCCGGGCTCGCCGCGCCCGTCGGCCGGCAGCGCGGCCGGCAGCGCGGCCGACGACGGCGCCGAGGAGGACCTCTCCCTGGAGGACTACTTCCAGCATTTCGTGCTGGAGCACCAGGACCAGATGAGCGAGACCGAGCTCGCCCAGAAGCTCGGTATCAGCCGCAAGTCCCTGTGGGAGCGTCGCCAGCGCCTCGGCATCCCGCGCAAGAAGAGCCCCCGCCGCCGGCCGGAGTGACCGCCCTCGCCGGGTCCATGCGACCATGGTGCAAGTCCCCCGCAACCGGGTCCGGCGCGCCCCGGCGCCGTCCCCCGCCCCCTTTCTGCACCATTTGTTACCGTCCCACACAGCCATCGCCCCACAACCGCGCCCGGACGGTAACACTCGACCCCCTCACCGCTGGGCGCCCCGGACAGCGACTCCACAAGCCACTGAAAATAAATGCGAAAAAACGACATGGCATGGCCAGTGCAATAGTATTGGGCAAGAAAAACAAATTCCGGCGTCACCCGCTGCCAACAACAACAACAACAGGCAGCCAGGCGTGACGGGGCCCGCCAAGCCGACAACAACAACACTCGCGGGCCGGCCACCGAGACACGACGACCGAACAACAACAATCCCGGACGCGTGTCACCCTCTCGAGCCAACAACAACAATCGCTCGAGGCACCGGAAGACCAGGACGCGACGCACCCGTCACGGCTGCCAACAAGAACAAGGGCCGACGAGGTGCACCCCCGGCAACAACACCAACAAGCCGGGGGGAGGCAATCCACTTGCCGTCGTGGTTGGATTATTGTTTTGAATACGAGGCGGTCACCTTCGGGAGCGCCAACAAGGACAACAACACTGCTTGCCTGAATCCTCCTTGGTGACTGTGGTGCGTATTCAAGGCGATGTGCCATCACGAAGAAGAACCAGCAGCACGGATGCTGCAAGACTCCTTGAGGGGGAGGCCGAGAGGCCTCCCCCTTCTACTGTGTGGCCCCGCCGGCCGGCACGCACCTATGCAAGGTGCCGGGGGTCGGCTACACTCAAGCCTTTTCGCACCCCGCGAGTCGATATCGCCGCATGTTCAAAGGATTTACCCGCTTTCTGCAGAGTCCGGGCGAACGCCTGAAATCCCTGTTCGGCCCCGAGACCTCCTCCGGTGGCGGCCCCGAGCTGCGCATCATCCCCCGCCAGGAGCATCCGGTGTCGCGCCAGCACTTCAGCGACGCCGCCCTCAAGGTCCTCTATCGGCTGCACAACGCCGGCTACGAGGCCTACCTGGTGGGCGGCTGCATCCGCGACTCGCTGCTCGGGCGCATGCCCAAGGACTTCGACGTGGCCACCGATGCCACGCCGGAGCAGGTCAAGGAGCTGTTCCGCAACTCGAGGATCATCGGCCGGCGCTTCCGCATCGTCCACGTGCGCTTCGGACGCGAGGTGATCGAGGTCACCACCTTCCGCGGCAAGCCGAGCGATGACCACGGCGACCATATCGCCCAGCAGTCCGACGAGGGGCTGCTGCTGCGCGACAACGTCTGGGGCGACATCCAGGAGGATGCGCTGCGCCGCGACTTCACCATCAACGCCCTCTACTACAGCATCGCCGACTTCTCCATCCACGACTTCGCCGACGGCGTGCGTGACATCGAGGCGCGTACCCTGCGCCTGATCGGCGACCCGGCGACCCGCTACCGCGAGGACCCGGTGCGCATGCTGCGTGCGGTGCGCTTCGCCGCCAAGCTCGACTTCCACCTGGACCCGGCCACCGAGGCCCCGATTCACGAGCTCGCCCCGCTGCTGCTGCAGATCCCGCCGGCGCGCCTGTTCGACGAGATCCTCAAGCTGTTCATGGGCGGCCACGGGCTGGAGACCTTCCACCTGCTGCGCCACTACGGCCTCTTCGCCATGCTGTTCCCCGAGGCCGATGAGGCCATGGCCGAGCTGCCCTGGGCCGAGCGCCTGGTCGAGCTGGCCCTGGAGAGCACCGACCGGCGCATCGCCGAGGAGCGCCCGGTCACCCCGGCGTTCCTGTTCGCCGCCCTGCTGTGGGGCCCCGTGCAGCTGCGCCAGGTCGCCCACGAGCGCGACGGCATGCCGCCGATCCCCGCCCTGCAGGCCGCCTCCCAGCAGGTGGTCTCGCGCCAGCTCCAGCACATCTCCATCCCCAAGCGCTTCAGCCTGCCGATGCGCGACATCTGGGACCTCCAGCAGCGCTTGCCGATGCGCCGCGGTCGCCGGGTCTACCAGACCCGTGAGCACCCCCGCTTCCGCGCCGCCTACGACCTGCTGCTGCTGCGCGAGGGAGCCGGCGAGCTCGCGCCAGGCCTCGGCGACTGGTGGACGGCGTTCCAGCAGGCCGACGAGCACGAGCAGCGCCGCCTGCTCGACAAGGCCGGCGCCAACCCGGCCGGCAGCGGCGCGCCGCGCAAGCGCAAGCGTCGCCGCCGCAAGCCACGGGGCCCGTCGAGCGATTCATGAGCCTGCACCACGCCTGGATCGGCCTGGGCAGCAACCTCGAGGGGCCGCGCCGCCAGGTCGAACGGGCCCTCGAGGCCCTGGATCGCCTGCCCCTGACCCGCCTCGCGGCGGCGTCACGCCTCTACGCCAGTCGACCCGTGGGCCCCCAGGACCAGCCCGACTTCATCAACGCCGTGGCGCGGCTCGAGACACGCCTCTCGCCGCTGGCACTGCTGGACCAGCTCCAGGCGCTGGAGCAGCGTCACCGTCGCGTGCGCCGCCGGCACTGGGGGCCCCGCACCCTGGATCTGGATCTGCTACTTTTCGATGACCGCTGCCTGACGCTGCCGCGCCTGACGGTGCCGCATCCCGAGATGACCCGACGCGCCTTCGTGCTGGTCCCCCTGGCGGAGCTGGCGCCGACGCTCGCACTGCCGGACGGCCGGCGCGTCGCCGAGCTGGCCGCTCGCCTGGACGGGAGCCAGCGGGAACTGGTGTTACCCGACGCCTGAAACACTCGCAGAAGTGTTACTGGTCGACACGCCGAGGCGGTTCGGGTAACAATCGCAGGTTACACACGAGGGGGCGCGACGCCCGCCCGTCTCGACGACACGACGACGAGAGCACGCCATGAAAACCGTCACCCTGAGCACGCTGCAGGCCTTCAAGCGCAACGGCGAGCCCTTCAGCTGCCTGACCGCCTATGATGCCTCCTTCGCCCGGGCCGCCGGCGACGCCGGCATCGAGGTGCTGCTGGTGGGCGACTCCCTGGGCATGGTCCTGCAGGGGCATGCCAGCACCCTGCCGGTCACCCTGGACGAGATCTGCTACCACACCCGCTGCGTGGCCCGCGGCAAGGGGGCCAGCCTGCTGATGGTGGACCTGCCCTTCATGAGCAACTCGAGCACCGACCGCCTGCTGCAGGACGCCGGCGAGCTGATGCGCGCCGGGGCCGAGCTGGTCAAGGTCGAGGGCGAGGCCTGGATGGCGGAGGGCATCCGCGAGCTCACCCGCCGCGGCGTGCCGGTCTGTGCGCACCTGGGCCTCACCCCCCAGTCGGTCTACCAGCTGGGCGGCTACAAGGTCCAGGGCCGCGAGGCCGAGCGCGCCACCCAGATCCTCGAGGACGCCCGCACCCTGGTCGAGGCCGGCGCCTCGGTGATCCTTCTGGAGTGCGTGCCGGCCAGCCTCGGCCGCGCCGTCAGCGAGGCCCTGGAGGTGCCGGTGATCGGCATCGGGGCCGGGGCCGACACCGACGGCCAGATCCTGGTGATGCACGACGTGCTCGGCGTGACCCATGGCCGTACGCCCCGTTTCGTAAAGAACTTCATGGCGGAGGCGGACGACATCCAGGGCGCCTTCCGCCGCTACCATGACGAGGTGAAGGCCCGGCGCTTCCCGGCGGCCGAGCACTGCTTCTAGTCCCGGAGACCCGCCATGCGCACCCTGAGAGAGATTCCCGCCCTGCGCGAGGCGCTGGACGACGTCCGGCGTCGTGGCGAGCGCATCGCGCTCGTTCCGACCATGGGCAACCTGCATGCCGGCCACCTGGCCCTGGTGGAGACCGCCCGCCAGCATGCCGAGGTGGTGATCGCCACCATCTTCGTCAATCCGATGCAGTTCGGTGCTGGGGAAGACCTGGATGCCTACCCGCGCACCCTGGCCGAGGATCAGGAGAAGCTCGAGGCCGTCGGCTGCGACCTGCTGTTCGCCCCCGAGACCGCCACCGTCTACCCCCGCGGGCTCGAGGCCCAGACGCGCATCGTGGTGCCCGACGTCACCGAGGGGCTGTGCGACGCCTCCCGCCCCGGCCACTTCGATGGCGTCTCGACGGTGGTCGGCATGCTCTTCAACCTGGTGCAGCCCCATGTAGCCTGCTTCGGCGAGAAGGACTACCAGCAGCTGGCGGTGATCCGCCGCATGGTCGCCGACCTGCACTTCTCCATCGAGATCGTCGGCGTGCCCATCCAGCGGGCCGAGGATGGCCTGGCGCTCTCCTCGCGCAACGGCTACCTGGATGCCGCGCAGCGCGCCACCGCGCCGGCCCTCTACCGGACCCTGTTCGAGCTGCGCGATGCCCTGGAGGCCGGCGAAGCCGCCGGTGCCACCCTGGCCAGCGGCTATGCCCGCCTGCAGGAGGCCGGCTTCTCGCCGGACTACCTGGAGCTGCGAGCGGCCGACCTGGGCCCCGTCACGCAGGCGACCCGCGAGGCCGTGCTGCTGGTCGCCGCCCGCCTGGGCACGACCCGGCTGATCGACAACCTGACCCTGACCCTGCCGCGCTGACGCGCCGCCCATCCGCTACCGGAGGATCACGCTTCCATGTTCACCATCATGCTCAAGGCCAAGCTGCACATGGCCCGCGTCACCCATGCCGTGCTCAACTACGAGGGCTCCTGCGCCATCGACGGCGAGCTGCTCGACATGTCCGGCATCCGTGAGAACGAGCAGATCCAGATCTACAACGTCGAGAACGGCCAGCGCTTCACCACCTACGCCATCCGCGCCGAGGAGGGCTCGAAGGTGATCTCCATCAACGGCGCCGCCGCCCATCTGGCCGGTCCCGGCGACCGGGTGATCATCTGCAGCTATGCCCACTACAGCGACGCCGAGCTGGAGAACCACCAGCCGGCGCTGGTCTACCTCCAGGAAGGCAACGCGGTCAGCCACACCAGCCATGCCATCCCCGTGCAGATGGCCTGACCCCCGGGCCGGCCCCTCGTCGGGCCGGCCATACCCCGCCGGCCCGCCTGAATCGCCCCGTCCTGCCGCTGCCCCGTGCGCTGTCCGGCTACTTTGCCGCCTCTTGACCCATGGAAGCATTGCCGCGGCGCACAAGACTCCCCTATGCTGAAGGTCCCCGGTCATGTCCGGCTGCCGCGACAGGGCCGCAAGCTCGTCATCCGATTCAGGAGAACTCCCCCATGCAAGAAGTGGTGATCGTTGCCGCACGCCGCACCGCCGTCGGTTCCTTCGGCGGCTCCCTGGCCGGTATTCCCGCCAGCGACCTGGGCGCCCTGGTGATCAAGGACATCCTGGCCTCCACCGGCGTGGCCGGCGACCAGGTCGACGAGGTGCTGCTCGGTCAGGTGCTGACCGCCGGCGTCGGCCAGAACCCCGCCCGCCAGGCGGCGATCAAGGCCGGCCTGCCGGATGCCGTGCCCGCCATGACCATCAACAAGGTGTGTGGCTCCGGCCTCAAGGCGTTGCACCTGGCCACCCAGGCGATCCGCTGCGGTGACGCCGAGCTGATCCTGGCCGGCGGCCAGGAGAACATGTCCGCCTCGCCCCACGTGCTGCCCAACTCCCGCAACGGCCAGCGCATGGGCGACTGGAAGGCCGTGGACACCATGGTCCACGACGGCCTGTGGGACGCCTTCAACAACTACCACATGGGCATCACCGCCGAGAACCTGGCAGAGAAGTACGGCATCACCCGCGAGCAGATGGACGAGTTCGCCGCCGGCTCCCAGCAGAAGGCCGCCGCCGCCATCAAGGAGGGCAAGTTCAAGGGCCAGATCGTCCCGGTGGAGATTCCCCAGCGCAAGGGCGATCCGGTGGTCTTCGACACCGACGAGGGCCCGCGTGACGTGACCGCCGAGAAGCTCGCCGGCATGCGCCCGGCCTTCAAGAAGGACGGCACCATCACCGCCGGCAACGCCTCCTCCATCAACGACGGCGCCGCCGTGGTGATGCTCTGCTCCGCCGACAAGGCCAAGGCCCTGGGCCTCGAGCCCCTGGCGCGCATCGCCGCCTACAGCAACGCCGGCGTCGACCCGGCGATCATGGGCATCGGCCCGGCCCCGGCCACCCGCCGCTGCCTGGAGAAGGCCGGCTGGAGCCTGGACGACCTGGACCTGGTCGAGGCCAACGAGGCCTTCGCCGCCCAGGCGCTCTCGGTCAACAAGGAGCTCGGCTGGGATGTCAGCAAGGTCAACGTCAACGGCGGCGCCATCGCCATCGGCCACCCCATCGGCGCCTCCGGCTGCCGCATCCTGGTGACCCTGGTCCACGAGATGATTGCCCGGGATGCCAAGAAGGGCCTGGCCACGCTGTGCATCGGCGGCGGGCAAGGGGTGGCACTCGCCATCGAGCGCTGAGGAAACACTGATTCACTGCTGCGCTCGATATCCTGACCGCCGGCGGTGCTCGGAATCCTCATGTAGCGAGCTACACTCCGGTTCCTGCGCTCCGGCGGCGATCAGCCTCTCATCGCTCGCGACATGAATCAGCGCTTCCTCTAAGCCAGAAATAGAAAACCGCCCCCGCAGCCAGGCTGCGGGGGCGGTTATGCCTTCGGCTTACCGCTTACTTGAAGCTTAGAGCGCGGGCTCGGCGGCCTCTTCGGCCTCGAACGCCGCCTTCTCTTCCGGGGTGATCTCCTTGATGGTGAGCTTCACCCGGTTGCGGTTATCGATGTCGAGCACCTTGACCACGATCTCGTCGCCCTCGTTGAGGAAGTCGCGGACGTCGTTGACCCGCTCCGGAACGATCTGGGAGATGTGCACCAGGCCGTCGGTACCCGGCATGATGTTGACGAAGGCGCCGAAGTCGGCGATGCGCACCACCTTGCCGCGGTAGAGCTTGCCGATCTCCGCCTCGGCGGTGATCGCCAGCACGGTGTCGATGGCCTTCTTGGCCGCCGCCTTGTCCTCGGCGTAGATGCGCACGGTGCCGTCGTCGTCCAGGTCGATGGAGGCGCTGGTATCCTCGCAGATCTTGCGGATGGTGGCGCCGCCCTTGCCGATCACGTCGCGGATCTTGTCCGGATCGATCTTGATGGTGGCCATGGAGGGGGCGTTCTCGGAGACCTCGGCACGGCTCTGGCCGATCACCGCGTTCATCTGCTCGAGGATGTTCAGGCGCGCCTCGAGGGCCTGCTGCAGCGCCTGCTCCATGATCTCCTCGTTGATGCCCTCGATCTTGATGTCCATCTGCAGCGCGGTGACACCCTCGGAGGAACCGGCCACCTTGAAGTCCATGTCGCCGAGGTGGTCCTCGTCACCGAGGATGTCGGTCAGCACGGCAAAGCCGTCCTGGTCCTTGACCAGACCCATGGCGATGCCCGCCACCGGGGCCTTCATCGGCACGCCGGCATCCATCAGCGCCAGCGAGGCGCCGCATACCGAGGCCATCGAGCTGGAGCCGTTGGACTCGGTGATCTCGGAGACCACGCGGATGGTGTAGGGGAACTCCGCCTCGTCCGGCAGCATGGCCTGCACGCCGCGGCGCGCCAGCCGGCCGTGACCGATCTCGCGACGCTTCGGGCCGCCCATGAAGCCGGCCTCGCCCACGCTGTAGGGCGGGAAGTTGTAGTGCAGCAGGAAGCGATCCTTGCGCTCACCCTCCAGCGACTCGATCAGCTGGGCGTCGCGCAGGGTGCCCAGGGTGGCGATGACGATCGCCTGGGTCTCGCCGCGGGTGAAGATCGACGAGCCGTGGGTCTTGGGCAGGCTGCCCACCTCGATGGCCAGCGGACGCACGGTCTTCAGGTCGCGCCCGTCGATGCGCGGCTCGCCCTTGACCACACGATGGCGCACCACGCGCTTCTCGAGGCCCGAGAAGGCACCCTTGACGTCATCGGCGTCGTACTTGCCTTCCTCCTCGCCGGCCAGCTGCTCGACGGCCTCGGCCTTGAGGGCAGAGAGCGCATCCTGGCGGGCCATCTTGTCGGTGATGCGATAGGCCTCGCCGACCCTGGCCTCGAAGGCCTCGGCGACGGCGGACTTGAGCGCGGTGTTCTCCGCCGGGGGCTGCCAGTCCCACTTCGGCTTGCCCGCCTCGGCGGCCAGCTCGTTGATCGCCTTGATGGCGACCTGCATCTCCATGTGGCCGTAGAGCACGGCGCCGAGCATCTCGTCCTCGAGCAGCTCCTTGGCCTCGGACTCCACCATCAGCACCGCCTTCTCGGTGCCGGCCACGACCATGTCCAGCTCGGAGCTGGCCAGGTCTTCGACGGTGGGGTTGAGGAAGTAGCCCTTCTCCTCGGTGAAGCCGACGCGAGCGGCACCGATGGGGCCGTTGAACGGCACGCCGGAGATGGCCAGGGCCGCGGAGGTGCCGAGCAGCGCCGCGATGTCCGGGTCATGGTTGCGGTCGGTGGAGAGCACCGTGCAGACCACCTGGACCTCGTTCATGAAGCCCTTGGGGAAGAGCGGGCGGATCGGACGGTCGATCAGCCGCGAGGTGAGGGTCTCCTTCTCGGTGGGACGCCCCTCGCGCTTGAAGAAGCCGCCGGGGATCTTGCCGACCGCGTAGGTCTTCTCCTGATAGAACACCCCCAGCGGGAAGAAGGGCTGGGCAGGATTGGCCTCTTTCCTTGCCACCACGGTGCACAGCACCACGGTGTCGTCCATGGTGACCATCACGGCACCGGTGGCCTGGCGGGCGATGCGCCCGGTTTCCAGGGTGACGGTGCTGCGACCGTACTGAAATGTCTTCTTGACCGGATTCACGGCGACTTCCTTCAATATCTACTTTTCTGTGTTTGGGTCGTTTTGACTCGGCGACCATTTTAGGGGTTGACGCGCCCCGCGGCCACCGGATAGCGACATTTCCACAGTGGAATCGCCACGCTTCCGGTCTTTCGAGGCTGATCCGGCGCCAAGAAGCAAAACGGGTAGCCCCAGTAGGGGGGGCTACCCGTTTCGAAAAGCTGAAGAAAAGGAGGATTTCGCGTTACGAGCGATGAGAGGCTGGTTGCCGCCGGAGCGCAGGAACCGGAGTGTAGCTCGCTACATGAGGATTCCGAGCACCGCCGGCGACCAGGATATCGAGCGCAGTAGCGAAATACCCTTTTCTTAGCGACGCAGGCCCAGGCGCTGGATCAGCGACTGATAGCGCTCGAAATCCTTGCGCTTCAGGTAGTCCAGCAGCTTGCGGCGCTGGTTGACCATGCGGATCAGGCCACGACGGGAGTGGTGGTCCTGCTTGTTGGTCTTGAAGTGGTCCTGCAGGCCATCGATGTTGGCGCTCAGCAGGGCTACCTGCACTTCGGGGGAACCGGTGTCGTTGTCGCCACGACCGTACTCGCTGACGATTGCGGACTTCTGCTCGGCTGTCAGTGCCATCTGTCTCTCCAGTAAGCAATATGCCTGAATGATGAGTGTGTGAGACCACGCATATTTGCAGTCTCGGGCGTCTCTCCCTTCAATCGGCTGCGCTGCTCAGCAGCCGTTTCGGTGCCACCTCCTGTGGCCCCGCCACCACGCCGAGGCCCAGGAAGGCCCCGTCGCAGTAGAGTCTTGCCGTCTCGCCCCCGGCCAGCTCGCCGGTCTCGACCCGGGCCAACTGGCCATGGGTCAGCCGTCCGGCCGCCGCAGCCTCGACCTCGAGCCGCGGCAGGTGGTCGACCAGCACGTCGACGGGCAGCAGCACCGCCTCACGCTCGGCCTGGCCGGGCAGGGCCTCCAGCGCGTCGAGGGTCAGCATGCCCTCGCTCGTGAAGGGGCCCGTCGCCAGGCGGCGAAGCGCGCTGATGTGCGCTCCGCAGCCCAGCGCCTGGCCGATGTCCTCGGCCAGGGTACGGATATAGGTGCCCTTGCTGCAGCGCACTTCGAGGTCGAAGGCGGTGTCGGCAAGGGCAAGAAGGCGCGCATCATACACCGTCACGCGCCGGGCTGCACGCTCGATCGACTTGCCCTCGCGGGCCAGCTCGTAGAGCTTGCGCCCCTGGTGCTTGAGTGCCGAATACATCGGCGGCACCTGGTCGATCTCGCCGCGGAAGCGCTCCAGCACCCCCTCGACGTCGGCCGCGGTCAGCCTTGGCACCTCGCGGCGCTCGACCACCTCGCCCTCGGCATCACCGGTGTCGGTGATCACCCCGAGCTCGACCCGGGTGCGGTAGACCTTGTCGGCCGCCTGCAGGTGGGCGGAGAACTTGGTCGCCTCGCCGAAGCAGACCGGCAGCAGCCCGGTGGCCATGGGATCGAGGGTCCCGGTATGCCCCGCCTTCTGCGCCTGGAACAGCCGCCGGGCGCGCTGCAGGGCGTGGTTGCTGGAAATGCCCTTCGGCTTGTCCAGCAGCAGCACCCCGTTGACCGGCAGGCCGCGACGCCGACGCGCCATCAGTCGCGCCCGCTGTCGCTGCCGGGGCCGTCGCCGTCCGGCTCGCCACCCTCCTCGGCATGACGGGAACGGTCACTCTGCACCGCCTCGTCGATCAGCGAGGAGAGCCGCTGGCCGCGCACCACGCTCTCGTCGTAGTGGAAGCGCAGCTCCGGCACGTGACGCAGCTTGATCCGCCGGGCGATCTGGCCGCGCAGGAAGCCGGCGGCCTGCTTAAGAACCTTGAGGTTCTCCTTGATCCGCTCCGGCGTGTCTTCGCCCAGCAGGGTCACGTGGACGTCGGCGTAGCCGAGGTCACGACTGACCTCGACGCCGCTCACCGTCACCATGCCCAGGCGCGGGTCCTTGACCTCACGCTGGATGAGCACCGCCAGCTCCTTCTGGAGCTGGTCGGCTACCCGGTCGGTTCGCTTGAACTCGCGCATGAACGACTCCTGGCGCCCTTAGAGGGTCCGCTCGACCTTGACCTGGTCGAAGACCTCGATCTTGTCGCCGACCTGGACATCGTTGTAGTTCTTCACACCGATGCCGCACTCCATGCCGTTGCGCACTTCCTGAACGTCGTCCTTGAAGCGGCGCAGCGACTCGAGCTCGCCCTCGTAGATGACCACGTTGTCGCGAAGCACGCGGATCTTCTTGTTGCGGTGCACGGTACCCTCGACGACCATGCAGCCGGCCACGGCGCCGATCTTCGGCGCGCGGAAGACGTCGCGGACCTCGGCCACACCGACGATCTCCTCCTTCCACTCCGGCGCCAGCATGCCGCTCATCGCCTGCTTGACCTCGTCGATCAGCTGGTAGATGACGCTGTAGTAGCGCAGGTCGAGGCCTTCGCGCTCGATGATCTCGCGGGCGGCGGCGTCGGCACGCACGTTGAAGCCGACCACGATGGCCTCGGAGGCCAGCGCCAGGTTGGCGTCGGTGCCGGTGATACCGCCGACCCCGGAGGAGACCACGGCCACCTGCACCTCGTCGGTGGAGAGCTCCTCCAGCGCGCCCTTGATGGCCTCCAGGGAGCCCTGCACGTCGGCCTTGAGCACGATGTTGACCTTGGCCACCTCGTCCTGGCCCATCTGGCTGAACATGTTCTCCAGCTTGGCCTTCTGCTGGCGGGCCAGGCGCACCTCGCGGTACTTGCCCTGACGGAAGTTGGCGACCTCGCGGGCCTTCTTCTCGTCGGCCACGACCATGAAGTCGTCACCGGCATCCGGGGTGCCGTCGAGGCCCTGGATCTCCACCGGCATGGCCGGCCCGACCTCGTCGACCTGCTTGCCCAGCTCGTTGGTCAGCGCACGCACGCGGCCGTAGTGCAGGCCGGCGAGCACGATGTCGCCCTTCTTCAGGGTGCCGTTCTGGACCAGCACGGTGGCCACCGGGCCGCGGCCCTTGTCCAGGCGCGACTCGACCACCACGCCCTTGCCGGGCGCCTCGGGGACGGCCTTCAGCTCGAGCACCTCGGAGACCAGCAGCACGGCCTCGATCAGGTCGTCGATGCCCTCGCCGGTCTTGGCGGAGACGTTGACGAACTGGGTGTCGCCACCCCAGTCCTCGGAGATGACCCCGTGCTGGGAGAGCTCGTTCCTCACCCGGTCCAGGTCGGCCCCCGGCTTGTCGATCTTGTTGACCGCCACCACCATGGGGACCTCGGCGGCCCGGGAGTGCTCGATCGCCTCGATGGTCTGGGGCATGACGCCGTCATCGGCCGCCACCACCAGGATGACCACGTCGGTGGCCTTGGCACCGCGGGCACGCATGGCGGTAAACGCCGCGTGGCCGGGGGTGTCCAGGAAGGTCACGCCGCCGTGCTCGCCCTCGACGTGGTAGGCGCCGATGTGCTGGGTGATGCCGCCGGCCTCGCCGGTGGCGACCTTGGCCTTGCGGATGTAGTCGAGCAGCGAGGTCTTGCCGTGGTCGACGTGGCCCATCACGGTGACCACCGGCGAGCGGGTGATCTCCTCGCCCTCGTAGGAGATGCCTTCGAGCATCTCGGTCTCGAGGGCGTCATCCTTGATCAGCTTGGGCTTGTGGCCCATCTCCTCGACCACGATGGCCGCGGTGTCCTGATCGATGGTCTGGTTGATGGTCACCGCCGCGCCCATGGTGAACATGGCCTTGATGACCTCGTTCGCCTTGATCGACATCTTGTCGGCCAGGTCGGCGACGCTGATCGACTCGGGGATCGAGACCTCGCGGACGATCGGCTGGGTCGGCTTCTGGAAGCCGTGCTTGCCACCGCCCTGGGAGCCGCCGCGCCGACCGCCACGGCGCTCGGCGCGCTTGACCTTCTTGCCGCCGCGACGGCGCTCCTCGCGATCACCGCGGTCGTCGTCCTCACGCTCCTGGCGCCCCTTCTTGGCGGCGGCCTTCTTGGGCGGTGCGGTACGACGGTCGGAGCGCCCCTCCTTGGGCGGCGCGGGCGGCTCGTCGCCGGCCGGCTGCTCGACCAGTTCCGGCACCGGTATCTGCGGCTCGACGGCGGCCTTCTCGGCCTCGAGCTTGGCCGCGGCCTCGCGGGCGGCCTCCTCGGCGGCGCGCGCCTTGGCTTCCTCGGCATCGCGGGCCTCCTGCTCGGCCCGGGCCTGCTGCGAATCGGCCATGTCGCCGACCAGCTGGCGCGGCCCGGCGTCTTCCACCGGCTCCGGCTTGGCCTCTTCCTCGGAGCGCTTCACGTAGGTGCGCTTCTTGCGCACCTGCACCTCGATGGTCTTGCCACGCTCGCCGGTCTTGATGCGGCTGCGCGTCTTGCGGGTCAGGGTGATGCGATTCTTGGCACCGGCCCCGTCGCCGCCATGGCTCTTGGTGAGATAGTCGAGCAGCTGGCGCTTGTCCTCCTCGGACACCGCATCAGCCTCGGACTTGTGGCCGAGACCGGCCTCTTTCATCTGTTCCAGCAGGCGAGGCACGTCGCGCCCCACCTTCGCTGCGAAATCCTTAACGGTCATTTCTGACATTACGACCCTCCTGAGCCCGTGACCCCAATTCTGTTCGCTACCGAATATTTCACTGACCCGGGACTCCCGGCGTCGAGCGCTTCGCTACGGAACCTGTCTCCTCAGCGCTATTCGCTATCGAGCTATTCGTTATCGAACCAGGGCGCACGAGCAGTCATGATCAGTGCCGCGGCGCGCTCCTCGTCCATCCCTTCGATGTCCATCAGATCATCGACCGACTGCTCGGCGAGATCCTCCATGGTGACGATCCCGCGACTGGCCAGGATGAAGGCCAGGTGGCGCTCCATGCCGTCCATCTCCAGCAGGTCGTCGGCCGGCTGGGCACCGTCGAGCTGCTCCTCGGAGGCGATGGCCAGGTTGAGCAGTTCGTCCTTGGCGCGAGCGCGCAGCTCCTCGATGGTCTCCTCGTCGAACTCCTCGATCTCGAGCATCTCCTCGACCGGGACGTAGGCGATCTCCTCCAGGGAGGTGAAGCCCTCCTCCACCAGCAGCCGGGCGACGTCATCGTCGATGTCCAGGTGCTGGATGAAGTGTTCGACCAGGCTGTCGATCTCCTGGTCGCGCTTGGCCTCGGCCTCGTCCTCGGTCATGACGTTGATCCGCCAGCCGGTGAGCTCGGACGCCAGGCGCACGTTCTGGCCGCTGCGGCCGATGGCCTGGGCCAGGTTGTCCTCGGCGACGGCCACGTCCATGGCGTGGGCGTCCTCGTCGACGAGGATCGAGGCGACATCCGCCGGCGCCATGGCGTTGATCACCAGCTGGGCGGGGTTGTCGTCCCACAGCACGATGTCCACGCGCTCGTTCTGCAGCTCCGAGGAAACCGCCTGGACGCGGGAACCGCGCATGCCGACGCAGGCTCCGACCGGGTCGATGCGCCGGTCATTGGTCTTGACCGCGATCTTGGCCCGCGAGCCCGGGTCGCGGGCCGCGCCCTTGATCTCGATGAGCTGCTCGGCGATCTCCGGCACCTCGATGCTGAACAGCTCGATGATCAGCTCCGGGCAGGTGCGCGACAGGATCAGCTGGGCACCGCGGGCCTCGGCGTCGACCTTGACCAGCAGGGCGCGAACCCGCTCGTTCATGCGGTAGCGCTCGCCGGGGATCATCTCGCTGCGCGGCAGGAACGCCTCGGCATTGTCGCCGAGATCGATGATCAGCCCGTCGCGCGTCGTCTTCTTGACGATACCGGAGACCAGCTCGCCCTCGCGGTCGGCGTAGAGGCGCACCACCTCGGCACGCTCCGCCTCGCGCACCTTCTGCACGATAACCTGCTTGGCGGTCTGGGCGGCGATCCGGCCGAAGTCGGCGTTCTCGATCTTCTCCTCCACCACGTCACCCAGCCCCAGGGGCGGGTCACGGCGCTCGGCGAAGGAGAGCTTGATCTGGGCATCGGGCCCGTCGAAGTCGTCGTCCTCCACGACCTCCCAGCGGCGGAAGGTCTCGTAGTCGCCGGTGGTGCGGTCGATGTGCACCCGCACGCTGGCTTCCTCGTCCTCGAAACGCTTGCGGGACGCGCTGGCCAGGGCCGCTTCGACGGCCTCGAAGATCACCTCGCGGGGGACCCCCTTCTCGTTGGAGATCGCATCGACGACCGTCAGAATCTCTTTACTCATGCCATTGCCTCGCCAGAAAACCTGTCCTCGAGCTTCATGCTCATTCGCCACCCTCGGCCAGCGGCCTAGTCCTCGAACCGCGGCACCACGTGTGCCGAGTCGATGCTGTCGATGGGGAAGCAGTACTCCTCGCCGTCGAGCTGCAGCAGCACCTCGTCGCCCTCGGTGCCGGCCAGCAGCCCCTGGAACTTGCGCCGCCCGTCGAAGGGCGTGCGCAGCCGGATCGCCACCTCGTGGCCCTGATAGCGGGCGAACTGATCGAGGGTGTAGAGCGGCCGGTCCATGCCCGGCGAGGAGACCTCGAGGCGATACTCGCCGCGAATCGGGTCCTCGACGTCGAACACGGCGCTCACCTGGCGGCTGATGTCGGCGCAGTCGTCGACGCTCACGCCGTCCTCGTGATCGATGTAGATCACCAGGCGCGAGTGCTTGCCCTGGGACAGGAAGTCGACGCCCCACAGCTCGAAGCCCATGGCCGTGACCACGGGTTCGATCAGCGCGTGCAGTGCAGCATCCTTGATTGCCACGGAATAAGCTCCTACAGCCGTTGCATCAGGCACCTGGCCGGGAGTGAACTGGGAAGTCAGGTGGCTGATTGGCATTGCCCGGAACAGTGCCCCGGCGCCTGGCGCCCTGGGCAAGCTGCTAACAAAAAGCCCCTTCACAGGAAGGGGCTTTCACAAGAAACCTGGTTACCACTCCGGTCAGTGGCGGCCCCTTCGCTCGAGCCGTGGCTCGAAAGGCGCCTTCCGGAAGATGGTAGCGGGGGCCGGATTTGAACCGACGACCTTCGGGTTATGAGCCCGACGAGCTACCAGACTGCTCCACCCCGCATCAATCTAGGTCGGTGATTCTACGCCTGCGCTGACCGTTCGTCAAGGCGCCGGCGGCACCGTTCTGCCAATCCTGCTTCTGAAGAACCGATGATCCGGGCTTGCGATCATGGTATCAGATGGTGCCGAAGGCGGGACTTGAACCCGCACGACCGTAAGGTCACTACCCCCTCAAGATAGCGTGTCTACCAATTCCACCACTTCGGCATCGGGGAGGCTGGGAAATCCGGGCACGACCTCAGTCGTCGCTGCCCTCCAGCACTGGCGCTGCATTATCCACACCCCCGGCACTGTCGTCAAGGGTCGGAACGCTGCGCTGCTGCTCGATCAGGCGGGAGTCGGGAATCCCGGCCTCCGGCGCCTGGCTCGCCTGGGAGGCATACCAGGCCAGGGTCAGCGAGGTGGCGAAGAAGGCGGCGGCCAGGATCGCGGTGGACTTCGACAGGAAGCCGCCGCTGCCCCGGGAGCCGAACACGGTCTGGGAGGCACCGCCACCGAAGGCGGCGCCGGCTTCGGCGCCCTTGCCCTGCTGCAGCAGGACGAGAACGACCAGGGCGATGGCGATCGCCACATGGATCATGAGAATGGCAACTTGCATGGATTCAACCTGCTGACTGACAAATGGCTAGGAAATCGTCGACCTTGAGCGAGGCACCGCCCACCAGGCCGCCGTCGATATCGGGCTGAGCCAGCAGCTCAACCGCATTGCTCGCGTTCATGCTGCCGCCGTACAGCAGCCGCAGCCCCGCCGCCAGGTCGCGATCATAGCCGGCCTGGTACTCGCGGATGCCGGCCATCACCTCCTGGGCCTGCTCGGGGGTCGCCGTGCGGCCGGTGCCGATCGCCCAGACCGGCTCGTAGGCGATGACCACCCGGGCACGCTGCTCGGGCTCCAGGCGCGCCATGACGAAGCCCACCTGGCGCAGCACCACCTCCATGGTGCGCCCGGCATCGCGCTCCTCGAGGGTCTCGCCCACGCAGAGCACCGGGGTCAGGTCGACGCCGAGCGCGGCCAGCAGGCGGTCATGGACCTCCGCATCGCTCTCGCGATAGAGCTGGCGACGCTCGGAGTGGCCTACCAGGACGTACTGCACGTCGAACTCGCGCAGCATTCGCCCGCTCACCTCGCCGGTGTGGGCCCCGGAGTGCAGGGGATTCAGCGTCTGGGCGCCGAGCCGTACCGGGGTGCCGGCGAAGGCGCTCCGCGCCACATCCAGGTAGGGATAGGGCGGAAAGATCGCCACATCCAGCGGTGCCGGCAGCGTGACATCGGAAAAGGCCTGTCCGAACGCCTCGACCAGCTCGGTGGAGCCGTTCATCTTCCAGTTGCCGGCGATCAGCGGGGTACGCATCGGCGGTCCTCTTTCAAGGTGGTGCGAAATGGTATAGGAGCGGCCTTGTCAAGACAACCGGCCGCCTCAGGCCAGCAGCGCCTCGACCTCGCCGGCCAGGCGTCGCGCCAGGCCATCGACGTCGAGGTGCGCCCGCCCCTCGACCATCACCCGGATCAGCGGCTCGGTGCCGGAGGGGCGGAGCAGCACGCGGCCCTCGTCGCCCAGTTCGGTCTCGACCTCGGCCACCGCGTCCTTCAGGGCGGGCATCTCCATCACCGCCCGGGCATCGCTGCCCGGCGTCAGGCGCACGTTGACCAGCGACTGGGGCGCCTTCTCCATCCCCGCCAGCAGCCGCTGCAGCGGCTTCTCCTCGCGGACCATGATCGCCAGCACCTGCAGCGCCGAGACGATGCCGTCACCGGTGGTCTGCACGTGGCCACAGACGATATGCCCGGAGGATTCGCCGCCCAGCTGCCAGCCGTTGGCGGCCAGCCGCTCCATCACGTAGCGGTCGCCCACCCTGGCGCGCTCGAAGGGCACGCCCATCGCCTCGAAGGCCGCAGCCAGGCCGAAGTTCGACATCAGGGTGCCGACCACGCCCCCGCCCAGCTCCCCGCGGCCATGGCGGTCGCGGGCGATCAGGTAGAGGATGTCGTCGCCGTCGATCTCGCGGCCGTCGGCATCCACCAGCAGCACGCGGTCGCCGTCGCCGTCGAAGGCCACGCCCAGGTCGGCGCCCTGCTGGATCACCGCGGCACGCAGCGCGGCCGGATGGGTGGAGCCGACCTCCTTGTTGATGTTGAGGCCGTCGGGGCTCGCCCCGATCAGGCTGACCTCGGCACCCAGCTCGCGGAACACGCTGGGGGCGATGTGGTAGGTGGCGCCGTGGGCACAGTCCAGCACCACCCTCAGGCCGCGCAGGCTGACCCGGTCGGGGATGGTGGACTTGCAGAACTCGATGTAGCGGCCGGCGGCATCGTCGATGCGCGCCACCTTGCCCAGCCGGTCCGCCGCCACGGTGGTCAGCGGCTCGTCGAGCATCGCCTCGATGCGCGCCTCGACCTCGTCGGCCAGCTTGACCCCCTCGGTGGAGAAGAACTTGATGCCGTTGTCGGCGAAGGGGTTGTGGGAGGCCGAGATGACGATGCCGGCATCCGCCCGGAAGGTGCGGGTCAGGTAGGCGATGCCCGGGGTCGGCATGGGGCCCAGCAGGGCCACGTCCACGCCGGCGGCGGAGAGCCCCGCCTCCAGGGCGGACTCGAACATGTAGCCGGAGATTCGCGTGTCCTTGCCGATCAGCACCCGGTGGCGCCGCTTGCTGTTGGTCTCTGCCAGCACGCGGCCGGTGGCCCAGCCCAGCTTGAGCATGAAGTCGGCGGTGATGGGGGGCTGCCCCACCGTGCCGCGAATCCCGTCGGTGCCGAAGTAGCGTCGTGTCATTAGCAGCCTTCCTTGAGTACGGCCCAGGTCATGTTCACCGCGTCCACGCTGGGGGCCACATCGTGGACACGCAGGATGCGGGCGCCGCGCTCCACCGCCAGGGCCGTCAGCGCCAGGCCGCCGGGCAGGCGCTCCTCCACCGGGCGCGCCAGCACCTTGCCGATCATGCTCTTGCGCGACGTGCCCACCAGCAGCGGCAGCTCCAGGGCCGCCAGGCGGTCCATGCGGTTGAGCAGGCGCAGGTTGTGCTCCACGGTCTTGCCGAAGCCGAAGCCCGGGTCGACCAGCAGGCGCTCGCGGCGCAGGCCGGCCGCCTCGCACGCCTCGACCCGCGCCTCGAGGTAGTCGACGACCGCCTCCTCGATGGGCACATCATAGCGGGGCGCCTGCTGCATGTCGCGGGGCTCGCCCTGGCGATGCATCAGGCAGACCGGCAGCCCCGTGCCGATGGCCGCGGCCAGCGCTCCCTCGCGCTCCAGGGCCCGCACATCGTTGATCATGCCCGCCCCCAGCGCCGCGCTCTCGCGCATCACCTCGGGGCAGCTGGTGTCCACCGAGACCAGGGCGTCCAGCTCGCGGACCAGCGCCTCCACCACCGGCGCCACCCGGTCGAGCTCCTGCTGGGCACTCACCGGGGCGGCGCCGGGGCGGGTGGACTCGCCCCCCACGTCGATCAGCGCCGCCCCCTCGGCCAGCATGCGCTCGGCATGCCGCAAGGCATCCTCCAGGGCCACGTGGCGGCCGCCGTCGGAGAAGGAGTCGGGGGTGACGTTGAGGATCCCCATGACGCGGGGATAGGAGAGGTCGAGCCGGTGGCGACCGCACATGAGGGGGGCGGGTGTCGGGTTCATCATCGCTCGGTCACGTATCGAAAGGGGTGGCCAGAATGGCAAAGGCGCCCCCGCTGGGGGCGCCTGATCGGAGTGGGCGCAGCAGGCTCAGGAGCCGGCAGGCCCCCCCAGCGGATCGGAAGGCCGACGGCGCGGCTCGTCGTCGTCTTCCTCGTCGCCGTCGACCTGCTCCGGCTCGTCCTGCGGGGACTCCGCCGCCTCGGCGCGGGGATCGCCGCCGGTGGGAGCGCCGCCGCTCGGGTCGTCCCAGCCCTCGGGGGGACGCGGGTCACGCCCCTCCATGATGTCCTTGAGCTGGGTGGCGTCGATGGTCTCGTACTTCATCAGCGCCTCGGCCATGGCGTCGAGCTTGTCGCGGTTCTCCTCGAGGATCTGGCGCGCCTGCTCGTAGCAGCCGTCGATGACCTTGCGCACCTCCTTGTCGAGCTTGGAGATGGTCTCGCCGGACTTCAGCTTGCCGCCACCCTGGCCCGGGGCGCCGAGGAACTGGTGGGACTCGTCCTCGTCGTACATGATCGGGCCCATCTCCTCGGAGAGGCCCCACTTGGCGACCATGTTGTGGGCCAGCTCGGTGGCGCGCTTGATGTCGTTGGAGGCGCCGGTGGTGACCCCGTTGGGGCCCAGGGTCATCTCCTCGGCGAGGCGGCCGCCGAACAGCGAGCAGATCTGGCTGATGATCTGCTGGCGCGACAGGCTGTAGCGATCCTGCTCGGGCAGGAACATGGTCACGCCCAGGGCACGGCCGCGGGGGATGATGGTCACCTTGTAGACCGGGTCGTGCTCCGGCATCACCAGGCCGATGATGGCGTGGCCCGACTCGTGGTAGGCGGTGTTGAGCTTCTCCTTCTCGGTCATGACCATGGAGCGGCGCTCGGCGCCCATCATGATCTTGTCCTTGGCCAGCTCCAGCTCATCCATGCCCACCAGCCGCTTGTTGCGGCGGGCGGCGAACAATGCCGCCTCGTTGACCAGGTTGGCCAGGTCGGCGCCGGAGAAGCCAGGGGTGCCGCGGGCGATCAGCGACGGCTTGACGTCGTCGGCCAGCGGCACCTTGCGCAGGTGCACGTTGAGGATGTGCTCGCGGCCGCGGATGTCGGGCAGCGGCACTACCACCTGGCGGTCGAAGCGGCCCGGGCGCAGCAGCGCCGGGTCCAGCACGTCGGGACGGTTGGTGGCGGCGATGACGATGATGCCCTCGTTGGCCTCGAAGCCGTCCATCTCCACCAGCAGCTGGTTGAGGGTCTGCTCGCGCTCGTCGTTGCCGCCGCCCATGCCTACCCCGCGGGAGCGGCCCACGGCGTCGATCTCGTCGATGAAGATGATGCAGGGCGCCTGCTTCTTGGCCTGCTCGAACATGTCACGCACGCGGGAGGCGCCCACGCCGACGAACATCTCGACGAAGTCGGAGCCGGAGATCGAGAAGAACGGCACCTTGGCCTCGCCGGCGATGGACTTGGCGAGCAGCGTCTTGCCGGTGCCGGGCGGGCCCACCATCAGCACGCCGCGGGGGATGGTACCGCCCAGGCGCTGGAACTTGGTGGGGTCGCGAAGGAAGTCGACCAGCTCCTCGACCTCCTCCTTGGCCTCGTCGCAGCCGGCCACATCGGCGAAGGTGGTCTTGATCTGGTCCTGGGAGAGCAGCTTGGCCTTGGACTTGCCGAAGCTCATGGGCCCGCCCTTGCCGGCCCCGCCGCCCTGCATCTGGCGCATGAAGAACATGAAGATCGCCAGGATCAGCAGGATCGGGAAGCTGGCGATCAGCAGCCGCGTCCACAGGCTCTGCTGCTCGGGCTCCTTGCCGACCACGGTGACGTTGTTGGAGAGCAGGTCGTCGATCAGCTTGGGATCCTCGGCCGCCGGCCGGATGGTCTGGAACTGGGAGCCATCCGTACGTTCGCCGGAGATTCGATAGCCGTCGATGGTCACGCTGCGGACCTGCTGGTTCTGCACCTGCTGGACGAACTGGGAGTAGTTCATCGCCTGCGGTGAGCTGTCGACGCTGAAGTTGTTGAACACCGTCAGCAGCACCGCCGCGATGACCAACCACAGGATCAGGTTCTTCGCCATGTCGTTCAAGGGACTACCCTCAATATCAATAAACTGTCGGCCGGATGCACCTGGCACGTTGCTTGGACACTACATCAGCGCGCCGCGTTCGGCCACCGCCGGAACTCATGGCCCGGGCGGACCGCTTCTGGCTCCACTGTGACACAGTCGCGCCGCGCTGTCCGGCAATCAGCCCGGTAGGCCAGGGCTATCGCCGGCCGGGCCGGATCAGCCGCGGAACCCCTCCGCCAGCAGGTAGACCTCCCGGGAGCGCGCCCGCGAGGCACCCGGCTTGCGGGTCACCACCCGCGTGAAGCGCTCGCGCAGGGCCTTCAGGTATTCGTCGAACCCCTCGCCCTGGAAGACCTTGGCCAGGAAGGTGCCGCCGGGGCGCAGGGTCTGGCCGGCCAGGTCCAGCGCCAGCTCCACCAGGTACATCGCCTGGGGCTGGTCGATGGCGGCCATGCCGCTCATGTTGGGGGCCATGTCGGACATCACCAGGTCCACCGGCCTGCTGCCGAGCACGCCGAGGATCTCCTCCAGCACGCTCTCCTCGGTGAAGTCGCCCTGGATGAAGTCGACGCCGGCCAGGGCATCCATCTCGAGGATGTCGGAGGCGATCACCACCCCCTCGGGGCCGGCCTTCTCGGCGGCCACCTGGCTCCAGCCGCCCGGCGCCGCGCCGAGGTCGATCACCGTCATGCCGCGGCGCAGCAGGCGATCCTTCTCGTCGAGCTCCAGCAGCTTGTAGCTGGCCCGGGAACGGTAGCCGTCCTGCCAGGAGCGCTGCACGTACTGGTCGTCGAAGTGCTCCTTCAGCCAGCCCTTGCTGGTCTTGCTGGCGGAGGCCTGGCGCGCCGGCGACTTGCCGGAATCGGGGGATGGAGTGCGGGAACGAGCCACGGCATCACCTGTGTTGAATGGGGACGGACAGGCGGTCGAGCGGGGTGCGGGAGTGTCACGCGAAACGGGTGGATGCTGACCGGCCACTTCGACGCTGGCCGAATGCCCCGTGCCTTCACTGCGCCACGTTTCGCCCATGACAATTTCAGCGTACCATGGGCGGCTGCGCGCAACCGGGAAGACGCAAGATACCATGAGCTTGTCACAGGCACAAAAGAAAGCATTCCGCAGCATTGGCCACCACCTGACCCCGGTGGTCATGGTCTCCGAGAACGGCATCTCCGAGGGAGTGCTGGGGGAACTCGAGCGGGCGCTCTCCGACCACGAGCTGATCAAGGTCAAGCTCGCCCTGCCGGAGCGCGACGACCGCGCCGCCATGCTGGAGGAGCTGGTCAAGGCCAGCGGTGCCGAGCTGGTGCAGACCATCGGCAAGATGGCGCTGCTCTACCGCCGCAACCCCCAGGCCAACCCGAAGCTCTCCAACGTCCAGCGCTACGAGGGCCACCACGGGCGGCACTGACGCCCGACCCAAGCAGGTAGGAGGGAGACTCTGTCTCGCGACAGAGGCCGAAGGCCTCCCGAACAGACCACCCCGAGCCGGCCGACACTGCCGGGCGCCTGCGGCGCCAGTCGCGATGCGAAGCATCCCTCCTACCACGGCTCCATACACCAAAAGCCCCGCAGGCGGATGCCTGCGGGGCTTTCTTGTAGCTTGCAGCTCGGCGCTTACAGGTGCTGGACGCCTCCGATCTCGTACTCGACGTTGCCGCCGGGGGTCTTGACCACCACCACGTCGCCCTCTTCCTTGCCGATCAGCGCACGGGCGATGGGCGAGGTGACCGAGATCCGGCCGGCCTTGATGTCGGCCTCGTCCTCGCCGACGATGCGATAGGTGACCTCCTCGTCGGTATCGAGGTTGATCAGCTCCACGGTGACGCCGAAGATCACCTTGCCGGTCTGGGGCAGCTTGGTGACGTCGATCACCTGGGCGTTGGAGAGCTTGCCCTCGATCTCCTGGATACGCCCCTCGATGAAGCCCTGCTGCTCGCGGGCCGCATGGTACTCGGCGTTCTCCTTGAGATCGCCGTGCTCGCGGGCCTCGGCGATGGCGGCAATCACCTTCGGACGCGCCTCACTCTTGAGCTCCTCGAGCTCCTTGCGCAGGCGTGCCTCACCGGCAACGGTCATCGGGACCTTGTTCATTGTGCAGCTCCTGCATGCAAATCCTGAAGCCGCCGCACCGTGATCGCATTGCCGTACTCCAGCGCCATGCATACGGCACTGGCCCCCGCCAGGGTGGTGGCGTAGGGGACCTTGCGGGCAAGCGCGGTGCGGCGGATCACCGAGGAGTCGCTGATCGCCTGGCGACCCTCGGTGGTATTGACGATATAGGCGATGTCGTCGTTCTTGAGCAGATCGACGATATGCGGGCGACCTTCGAAAACCTTGTTCACGACCTCGACGTCGAGACCGGCCGCCTCGAGGGCAGCGGCGGTCCCGCGGGTCGCGCACAGCGTGAAGCCCAATGTTACCAGAGAACGCGCCACCTCGATAACACCCGCCTTGTCCGGCTCGCGCACCGAGAGGAACGCCTTGCGGTCGCCTTCCAGGGGCGGAATCGCCTCGCCGGCGCCCAGCTGCGCCTTGTAGAAGGCCTCGGCGAAGGTGTCGCCGCTACCCATCACCTCGCCGGTGGATTTCATTTCCGGCGAGAGGATCGGGTCGACGCCCGGGAACTTGTTGAACGGGAAGACCGCCTCCTTGACGCTGAAGAAGTGCGGCACGATCTCGCGGGTAAAGCCCTGCTCGGCCAGGGTGGTACCGGCCATGCAGCGTGCCGCGACCTGGGCCAGTGAGGTGCCGATGCACTTGGAGACGAAGGGCACGGTGCGCGAGGCGCGGGGGTTTACCTCGATGACGTAGATCTCGCCGTCCTGCCAGGCCAGCTGCACGTTCATCAGGCCCTTGACGCCCAGCTCCACGGCCATCTGCCGGACCTGCTCGCGCATCTCGTCCTGCACCTTGGCGGGCAGCGAGTAAGGCGGCAGCGAACAGGCGGAGTCGCCGGAGTGCACGCCGGCCTGCTCGATGTGCTGCATGATGCCGCCGATCACCACCTGCTTGCCGTCGCTGACCGCGTCGATGTCGATCTCGATGGCGGCGTTGAGGAAGTGGTCCAGCAGCACCGGGGAGTCGTTGGAGACCTTGACCGCGTGGGTCATGTAGTTCTCCAGCTCCGAGGCGTCGTAGACGATCTCCATGGCCCGGCCGCCCAGCACGTAGCTGGGACGCACCACCAGCGGGTAGCCGATCGCCTCGGCCTTGGCGAAGGCCTCCTCGAAGCTGCGCGCGGTGGCGTTGGGCGGCTGCTTGAGGCCCAGCTTGTCGATCATCTGCTGGAAGCGCTCGCGATCCTCGGCGCGGTCGATGGCGTCCGGGGTGGTGCCGATGATCGGCACGCCGGCGGCCTCCAGCTCCCGGGCCAGCTTCAGCGGGGTCTGGCCGCCGAACTGCACGATCACGCCGACCGGCTGCTCCTTGTCGGCGATCTCCAGCACGTCCTCCAGGGTCACCGGCTCGAAGTAGAGGCGGTCACTGGTGTCGTAGTCGGTGGAGACGGTCTCCGGGTTGCAGTTGACCATGATGGTCTCGTAGCCGTCGTCACGCATGGCGAAGGCGGCGTGGACGCAGCAGTAGTCGAACTCGATGCCCTGGCCGATGCGGTTGGGGCCGCCACCCAGCACCATGATCTTCTGGCGATCGGAGACCTCCGCCTCGCACTCCTCCTCGTAGGTGGAGTACATGTAGGCGGTATCCGAGGCGAACTCCGCCGCACAGGTGTCGACCCGCTTGTAGACCGGGCGGATGCCGGCCTTCTGGCGGGTCTTGCGGAACTCCTTCTCGGAGACCCCGAGCAGGCGGGCCAGGCGGGCGTCGGAGAAGCCCTTGCGCTTGAGGCGGAACAGCTCCCGGCCATCGAGCTCGGCAAGCGAGCGCCGGGCCACCTCGGCCTCGGTGGCGATCAGGTCCTCGAGCTGGATCAGGAACCAGGGGTCGATCCTGGTCAGCGCGAAGAGCTCGTCGCGGCTCATGCCGGCGCGGATGGCGTCGGCAATAAAGAAGATGCGCTCGGCGCCGGCGGCCTGCAGCTCGCCCTTGATGTGCGCCATGGCCTCGTCGCTGAACTCGCCGGGCTTGAAATCGGGAAATATGGGGTCGAGGCCGTCGTTGCCGGTCTCCATGCCGCGCAGCGCCTTCTGCAGCGACTCCTGGAAGGTGCGCCCGATGGCCATCACCTCGCCCACCGACTTCATCTGGGTGGTTAGGCGGTCGTTGGCCTGGGGGAACTTCTCGAAGGTGAAGCGTGGGATCTTGGTGACCACGTAGTCGATGGAGGGCTCGAACGACGCCGGGGTGCGACCGCCGGTGATGTCGTTCTGCAGCTCGTCCAGGGTGTAGCCCACCGCCAGCTTGGCGGCGATCTTGGCGATCGGGAAGCCGGTAGCCTTGGAGGCCAGCGCCGAGGAGCGCGACACCCGCGGGTTCATCTCGATGACCACCATGCGCCCGGTGTCCGGGTCCACGCCGAACTGCACGTTGGAGCCGCCGGTCTCGACGCCGATCTCGCGCAGCACCGCAAGCGATGCGTCGCGCATGATCTGGTACTCCTTGTCGGTCAGCGTCTGGGCCGGGGCCACGGTGATGGAGTCGCCGGTGTGCACGCCCATGGGGTCGAAGTTCTCGATGGCGCAGACGATGATGCAGTTGTCGTTCCTGTCACGAACGACCTCCATCTCGTACTCCTTCCAGCCCAGCAGCGACTCGTCGATCAGTAGCTCGTGGTTGTTGGAGAGCTCGAAGCCGCGGGTGCAGATCTCCTCGAACTCCTCCTTGTTGTAGGCCACGCCGCCGCCGGAGCCGCCCATGGTGTAGGAGGGACGGATGATCACCGGGAAGCCGAGCGAGGCCTGGATGCGCCACGCCTCCTCCATGCTGTGGGCCACCTCGGCCTTGGGGCACTCCAGGCCGATGCGCTTCATGGCCTGGTCGAAGAGGTCGCGGTCCTCGGCCTTGTTGATGGCGTCGGCGTTGGCGCCGATCATCTCCACGCCGTACCTGGCCAGCACGCCGTGCTTGTCCAGGTCCAGGGCGCAGTTCAGCGCGGTCTGGCCGCCCATGGTGGGCAGGATGGCGTCGGGACGCTCGGCCTCGATGATCTTCTCCACCGCCTGCCAGGTGATCGGCTCGATGTAGGTGGCGTCGGCCATGGCCGGGTCGGTCATGATGGTGGCCGGGTTGGAGTTGACCAGGATGACCCGGTAGCCCTCCTCGCGCAGCGCCTTGCAGGCCTGGGCGCCGGAGTAGTCGAATTCGCACGCCTGGCCGATGACGATGGGGCCGGCGCCAATGATCAGGATGCTCTGGATGTCGGTACGCTTGGGCATGGTGCTTCCCGCTTGAATAAGGGTGACGAAGGGCGACGAATCGAGGGCCCGCCTAGCGGCGAGCCTTCATCATCTCGACGAAGCGGTCGAAGAGCGGCGACACGTCCTTGGGGCCGGGGCTGGCTTCCGGGTGCCCCTGGAAGCTGAAGGCCGGGCGGTCGGTGCGCTCGATGCCCTGCAGGGTGCCGTCGAACAGCGAGCGGTGGGTGGCGCGCAGGTTGGCCGGCAGGGTTGCCTCGTCGGCGGCGAAACCGTGGTTCTGGCTGGTGATCATCACGTGACCGGTGTCGAGGTCCTGCACCGGGTGGTTGGCGCCGTGGTGACCGTGGCCCATCTTCACCGTCTTGGCACCGCTGGCCAGCGCCAGCAGCTGGTGGCCCAGGCAGATGCCGAACACCGGGATCTCGGTCTCGAGGATCTCCCGGATCGCGGTGATGGCGTAGTCGCAGGGCTCGGGGTCACCCGGGCCGTTGGCCAGGAAGATGCCGTCCGGGGCCATGGCCAGCACCTCGGCCGCCGGGGCCTGGGCCGGCACCACGGTGAGCCGGCAGCCCCGCGAGGCGAGCATGCGCAGGATGTTGCGCTTGACGCCGTAGTCGTAGGCGACCACGTGGAAGGGGCGCTCGGCCTTGGCCGCGTCGGCGTAGCCCTGGCCCAGGGCCCACTCGCCCTCGCTCCACTCGTAGGGGGTCTGGCAGGAGACCACCTTGGCCAGGTCCATGCCCTTGAGGCCCGGGAAGGCCTTGGCGGCGGCCAGGGCGCGCTCCACGGCGTCCTCGCCCTCGGCCTCGGCGCCGGCCAGGATGGCGCCGTTCTGGGAGCCCTTGTCGCGCAGGATGCGGGTCAGCCGGCGGGTATCGATGTCGGCGATGCCCAGCACGTTCTGGCTCGTGAGGTAGTCGGAGAGGCTCTGCTCGCAGCGGAAGTTGCTGGCCAGCAGCGGCAGGTCGCGGATCACCAGGCCCGCGGCGGCGATGGCGCCGGACTCCACGTCCTCGGCGTTGACGCCGGTGTTGCCGATATGGGGGTAGGTCAGGGTGACGATCTGGCGGGTATAGGAGGGGTCGGTCAGGATCTCCTGGTAGCCGGTCATGGCCGTATTGAACACCACCTCACCGCTGGTCTGTCCATCGGCGCCGATCGCCGTGCCGTGAAATACGCTTCCGTCTTCCAGGGCCAGTATCGCGGGTCTGTTCAATGCAACGTCCTCCCATATCTGTGTAACGACAGCCATGCAACGACAGCTCGTCAAGGAATGGTGCTACCGGTGGCCAGCCCGCAAAAAAGCGGGACGAAACCCGATGAAGACCGGTTTCATCCCGCTTGTTGTCATTCGCTCGGAATGCTGGGCCGAAGCAACAAGCGCTGTGAAGGGGGCTTTCGCCCATGCGCCCGGCCAAAATTTTGGGGATATTACAGGAAACGCCGCCCGGCGACTACCCCCGAGGAGTTACCCCTCGAAGGCATGTGCCATGACATGCAGCGAGAGGCGCCGGGGACAGGTCGGAGAGGGGGCCGGAGACCAGGGATGGCGGAGGTAGCGTACAGGGAGGCATTCACAGCGCCTCCTCGACGGTCCGGCGCTCCGGGGCCTGTCGCCGGAACAGCCTCGAGCCTTCGCCATGCCCCTATCATTACAGGCCCAATACGTCCTGCATCGCGTAGCGGCCGTTGCCCTGGCCGGCCACCCAGCGCGCCGCGCGCACCGCGCCCTTGGCGAAGGTCATGCGGCTCGACGCCTTGTGGGTGATCTCGATGCGCTCGCCCTCGGTGGCGAACATCACGGTGTGCTCGCCGACGATGTCGCCGGCGCGCACCGTGGCGAAGCCGATCTCCTTGTCGCTGCGCGGCCCGCACTGGCCCACCCGCTCGAACACGCCATGCTCCTTGAGGGTGCGGCCCAGGCTCTCGGCCACCACCTCGCCCATCTTCAGCGCCGTGCCCGAGGGGGCATCCACCTTGTGGCGATGGTGGGCCTCGATCACCTCGATGTCGTAGCCCTCGTCGCCCAGCGCCCTGGCGGCCGTCTCCAGCAGCTTCAGCGTGAGATTGACGCCCACGCTCATGTTCGGCGCGAACACGAAGGGCAGCGCCTCGCGGAAGGCGTCCAGTTCGGCCAGCTCCTCGTCGGAGAGCCCGGTGGTACCGATCACCATGCGCTTGCCGTGGTCCGCACAGAAGGCCAGGTTGGCCAGCGTCACCCGGGGAGCGGTGAAGTCGATCAGCACGTCGAAGTCATCGACGATGGCCTCGAGGGAATCCACCGCGGCCACCCCGAGCTTGCCGACCCCGGCCAGCTCGCCGATGTCGGCGCCGGCCAGCGAGCTGCCCGGCTCGACGATGCCGCCGGCCAGGGTGGCGCCGTCATCCTGCTGCACGGCATTGACCAGGGTGCGGCCCATGCGGCCGGCGACACCGACGATGGCGATACGGGTCATGTGGACTCCTGTAGAAGCGGTAGCGGTTCGGGAATGGGCGGCAGTATACCAGAGCGGCCGCTATCCGGCCGGCGCCTCGGGCCGCTCGCGCCGCATCAGCAGCCCCATGGCCACCAGCACCGTAAGGCTGCCGGGCAGCCAGGCCCAGCCGATGCGGGCCGGCGACTGCACGAACAGCAGCAGCATGGAGACGAAGGGCACCAGGTAGCCGTAGGCGGTGACCACCCCCGGCGTCAGCGCCGCGGTGGCCCGCTGCATCAGCCAGAAGGTCAGGGCGCTGGAGAAGAGCCCCAGGTAGACGAGCAGCGCCAGGTCCCGGGCGCTCATGGTGGCCAGCACGCCCAGCGGCTCGACCGCGAGCCCGACCAGGCCGATCAGCACGCCGCCCGCTCCCAGGCTCCAGAAGGTGCGCACCGCCGCCGAGGCCGGCAAGCGCCCCGTGGCCAGCCCCCACTTGCTGAGCACCGGGTAGAGCGCCGTGGAGACACAGCCCAGGAAGAACACCGCCTCGCCGACCCCGAAGCGCAGGCGACCGCCCTGCTGCCACGCCTCGGCGACGGCCAGCCCCAGGGCGCCGAGGGCCCCCAGCGCGAGGACCGCCGGCAGCCGCCAGCCCGGGCGCTCCACCCGCAGGCCCAGCCCCAGCAGGAAGGCCAGCAGCGGCACGGTGACGTAGAGGGTCGCCATGGAGAGGGCCGTGGCGTGGTGGGCCGCCCAGAACATGGCGCCGAAGAAGCCGGCCAGGCAGAGGCCCATGAGGGCGTAGAGCGGCAGCAGCCGCCAGGACGGCAGGAACCCCGGCGAGCGGCGCGCCAGCCACCACAGCGCACCGCAGGCGATGGCGAAACGCAGGGCGGTGAGCGACAGCGGTGGCAGCTCGCTCATCAGCCCCACGGCGGGAAACGACAGGCCCACCAGCACCGCCCAGAGCAGCATGCCCAGGTGGGCGGCCGCCGGGGTGACCGCGACGCTCACGCCTCCCAGACGATGTCCAGCGAGACGCCCTTGAGGGCCTCCAGGGCGGCGTCGACCTCGCCTTCCAGCTGGTCATGGGTCTCGTCATCGACCGCCTCGACCACCACCAGCAGCTTGTCCGGCTGCGCCTGGAGGTAGCAGCTGCCGTTGGCGAAGTCGATGCGGACCGGGTCGCTGGTCCGGTCGACCGCCTCGGCATCGGCCCAGCGCTCGCAGAGCTGGTCGATCAGCGACGCCGCGTCCTCCGCGGGCAGCTCGGCTCGTGAAATCGGCATGGCACACCTCCTGGCAGGTTCATCGAGTCCCCAGACTATGCCGCCCCACCGCTGAAGCCAAGCACGCGCTTTCACGCGGCGCCCCCGTGCGACGGGTCACGTGATACCGTGGCGCCATGCCTGACGGAACACGGGGAGATCGCCATGGAGGAGACACTTGGCTGCCTGACACGGCTGAGGGTCGGGCACAGCAAGGGAAAGCCGGCCCCCAACAAGCCCTGCCTGCTGTTGGCCATCATCTGCGAGATCCAGGCGGGGCATATCGTCTCGCCCCGGGTCGCCATCGACGATCGGCTGCTTGCCCGCTATCACGACCTGTACGAGCTTGCCGCCGGCAAACGGGAGCATGCACGCCCCTGGCTGCCTCTCTGGTTCCTCACCAGCGACAAGGGCCCCGGTGATGAAGGTGGGACCCTCTGGCAGCCCGTGCTCTCGGAGGCACTGAACGCGGTCATCGACCAGTTGGGAGCGCCCAAGTCTCTCGATCAGTTGCTCAAGCGCTTTACCACCGCCCGGCTTCACCCGGCGCTCTATGACTTGCTGGAACAGGAGACCTCAGCCCGAGAAGCCGCCGCACTGATCATCGCCCGCCATTTCACGTCCAGCGCCGACCTGCAGGCACGACTGCATGACTACCTGGAAGAGGCCTTTGCCAGTGGCGCCTACGAGAAGGCACCAGAGCAGCTCAAGGGCTCAAGACCCGGCTCACCCCAGCAGGAAAAGGCCCGCTCCGCCGCCTTTCGCTCGCTGGTACTGGACGCCTACGACTACCGCTGCGCGGCGAGCCGGCTGCGCTATATCACCCCCGACTACCGCTACCTGGTGGAGGCCGCCCACCTGGTGCCCTTCGCCGAGAGCCAGGACGACCGCCCGATGAATGGCATCGCGCTGACACCCAACCTGCACTGGGCCATGGACAGCCAGCTGATCGCCCCTGGCCCTGACCACCGCTGGCACGTCAGCCCGGCGGTGGACGCCCTGGTGCCCGACAACCTCTGGCTTTGCGAGCTGGACGGCCAGCCGCTGGTGCTGCCTCAGGATCCGCGCTGGCAACCGGATCGCGACGCCCTGGCCTGGCGCCTGGACCACCTCCAGCGCTGAGCGCGCCTCACCCGGCCCTGAACGCGACCGGGCCCCGGCATCTCACGATGCCGGGGCCCGGTCTGTCTCCACGAGGCACGATGCCACTTACGGCTTCATGTCCTCGAAGAACTTCTTCACGCCGTCGAAGAAGCCGCTCTTCCTGGGCGAGTGGTGGGCGCTGTTGGTGCCGCCGAGGCTGTCCTGGAACTGGCGCAGCAGCTCCTTCTGATCCTCGTTGAGCTTCACCGGGGTCTCCACCACCACCTTGCAGAGCAGATCGCCGGCGGGGCCGCCGCGCACCGGCTTGACGCCCTTGCCGCGCAGGCGGAAGAGCTTGCCGGTCTGGGTCTCCGGCGGGATCTTCAGCTTGACCCGGCCGTCCAGGGTCGGCACCTCCAGCTCGCCACCCAGGGCGGCATCGACGAAGTTGATCGGCACCTCGCACTGCAGGTGGCGGCCGTCGCGCTGGAAGATGTGGTGCGGCTTGATCGCCACCTGGACATAGAGGTCCCCGGGCGGCCCGCCGTTGAGGCCGGCCTCGCCCTCGCCATTGAGGCGGATGCGGTCGCCGGTATCCACCCCGGCCGGGATCTTCACCGACAGGGTGCGGGTCTCGCGCACGCGGCCCTCGCCGTTGCACTTGTGGCAGGGCACCTTGATGTGCTGCCCGGAGCCGTGGCAGGTCGGGCAGGTCTGCTGCACGGCGAAGAAGCCCTGCTGCATGCGCACCTGGCCATGGCCGGCACAGGTCGGGCAGGTCTCCTTGCTGGAGCCCGGCTCGGCACCGCCGCCGTCGCAGCGTTCGCACTCCACGTGGCGCGGCACGCGGATATCCACGGTGGTGCCGGCCACGGCGCTCTCGAGGTCGAGCTCGAGGTTGTAGCGCAGGTCGCTGCCGCGGGCCGGGGCGTTGGGATTGCGGCGCCCGCCACCCCCGCCGAAGATGTCGCCGAAGACATCGCCGAAGATGTCGCTGAAGCCCCCGGGACCGGCGCCACCGAAGCCGCCGCCGCCGAAGCCGCCGGCCTGGCCGTCCACGCCGGCGTGGCCGAACTGGTCATAGGCGGCGCGCTTCTCGCCGTCGCTGAGCACCTCGTAGGCCTCGGAGACCTCGCGGAACTTCTCCGCCGAGGTCTCGTCGTCGGGGTTGCGGTCGGGGTGGTACTTCTGGGCCAGGCGTCGGTAGGCCTTCTTGATCTCTTTCTGATCGGCCCCGCGCTCTACGCCCAGCACCTCGTAATAATCACGTTTGGACATGGATCGGTCCGCCTCCGTCGCGGTACCGCGGAAACACCAACGCGGGAGTCTGGCCCCCGCGCTGGCGTCATCCGTGGTTCAGATGCGTGGTTTACTGCTTTTTCTGGTCGTCGTTGACTTCTTCGTACTCGGCGTCGACCACGTCATCTTCCTGCTTGGCGCCGGCGTCGCCGGCCTCGCCACCGCCCTGCTGGGCCGCCTCGGCCTGCTCGGCGTACATCTTCTGGGCCAGGTTGCCGGAGGCCTCGGTCAGCTTGTCCAGCTTGGCCTGGATGTCGTCCTTGTCGTCGCCCTTGATGGCCTCCTCGAGCTCCTTGGCGGCGCTCTCGATGGCCTGCTTCTCCTCGTCGCTGGCCTTGTCGCCGGCCTCCTCGACGGTCTTGCGGGCGGCGTGGATCATGCCGTCGGCCTGGTTGCGCAGCTGCACCAGCTCCTCGAACTTCTTGTCCTCGTCGGCATGGGCCTCGGCATCGCGGACCATCTGCTCGATCTCGTCGTCGGACAGGCCGCTGGAGGCCTTGATGACGATGGACTGCTCCTTGCCGGTGGCCTTGTCCTTGGCGGACACGTTGAGGATGCCGTTGGCGTCCAGGTCGAAGGCGACCTCGATCTGCGGCACGCCGCGCGGCGCCGGCGGGATGTCGGCCAGGTCGAAGCGGCCCAGCGACTTGTTGCCGCCCGCCTGCTTGCGCTCGCCCTGCAGCACGTGGATGGTCACGGCGGTCTGGTTGTCATCCGCGGTCGAGAAGGTCTGGGTCTTCTTGGTCGGGATGGTGGTGTTCTTCTCGATCAGCGGGGTCATCACGCCGCCCAGGGTCTCGATGCCCAGGGTCAGCGGGGTGACGTCGAGCAGCAGCACGTCCTTGACGTCGCCGCCCAGCACGCCGCCCTGGATGGCGGCACCCACGGCCACGGCCTCGTCCGGGTTGACGTCCTTGCGCGCCTCCTTGCCGAAGAAGTCGGCCACGCTCTTCTGCACCATCGGCATGCGGGTCTGGCCGCCGACCAGGATCACGTCGTCGATCTCGGAGGCGGAGAGGCCGGCATCCTTCAGGGCGATCTTGCACGGATCGAGGGAGCGCTTGACCAGGTCCTCCACCAGCGACTCCAGCTTGGCCCGGGTCACCTTGACGTTGAGGTGCTTGGGACCGGTGTTGTCCGCCGTGATGTAGGGCAGGTTGACGTCGGTCTGCTGGGCGCTGGAGAGCTCGATCTTGGCCTTCTCGGCGGCTTCCTTGAGGCGCTGCATGGCCAGGTTGTCGCCGGAGAGATCGATGCCGCTGTCCGACTTGAACTGATCGACCAGGTAGTTGATCAGGTGCATGTCGAAGTCTTCACCACCCAGGAAGGTGTCGCCGTTGGTGGCCAGCACCTCGAACTGGGTCTCGCCGTCGACGTCCGCCACCTCGATGATGGAGATGTCGAAGGTGCCGCCGCCCAGGTCGTAGACCGCGATGGTCTTGTCGCCGCGGGACTTGTCCATGCCGTAGGCCAGGGCCGCCGCGGTCGGCTCGTTGATGATGCGCTTGACCTCGAGGCCGGCGATGCGGCCGGCATCCTTGGTGGCCTGGCGCTGGCTGTCGTTGAAGTAGGCCGGCACGGTGATGACCGCCTCGGTGACCTCTTCACCCAGGTAGTCTTCCGCGGTCTTCTTCATCTTCTTCAGCACTTCGGCGCTGACCTGCGGCGGTGCCAGCTTCTTGCCCTTCACTTCCACCCAGGCGTCGCCGTTGTCGGCCTCGGTGATGGTGTAGGGCACCATCTTGATGTCCTTCTGGACGACGTCGTCCTTGAAGCGACGGCCGATCAGGCGCTTGATGGCGTAGAGGGTGTTCTGCGGGTTGGTGACCGCCTGGCGCTTGGCCGCCTGACCCACCAGGGTCTCGCCATCATCGGTGTAGGCGATGATGGACGGCGTGGTGCGTGCGCCCTCGGCGTTCTCGATCACCTTGGCGCTGTCGCCGTCGAGCACGGCAACACAGGAGTTGGTGGTCCCCAGGTCAATACCGATGATGCGTCCCATAGGAAATCCTCGAAAGTCGTTGCAATGAATCTGAGAGTCGTGTTCTGCGGCGTGCGCCGCGGAGTTGTCGTCTATCTGGGGGCCGCATGACGCTTTTCAAGCCCCGCGGCACGGATTTGTTGACCCGCGTCAGCCGGCGGCCTGGCTGACCACCACCATGGCCGGGCGGACCAGACGGCCGTTGAGCAGGTAGCCCTTCTGCATCACTTCCATGACGGTGTTGGGCTCCATCTCCGGGTTGGGCACCATGGCCATGGCCTCGTGGAACTGCGGGTCGAAGGGCTCGCCGGCGGGCTCCACCACCTCGACGCCGAACTTGGCCAGCACGTCCTGCTGCATCTTCAGGGTCATGGAGACGCCCTCACGATGGGCCTCGGTGGCCTCGTCGGCCATGGCCTCCAGCGCCTTCTCCAGGCTGTCGACCACCGGCAGCAGCTCCTTGACGAACTTCTCCAGGGCGAACTTGCGGGCCTTCTCGGCTTCCTGCTCGGCGCGGCGGCGCACGTTCTGCGCCTCGGCGGCGGCACGCAGCGCCTGGTCCTTGGCCTCGGCCACGCTCTGCTCGAGCTCCTCGACGCGGGCCGCCAGCACCTCGGCCTCCGGGTTGTCGACGCCGTCGCTGACGGCCTCGGCCTGCTCGGCCGCCTCGACGGCTTCCTCCAGCTCGCCCTCGGCCGGCTGCGGGTCGGCGTCCTGCTCCTGGCGGGCGAGTTCCTCGTCCAGCGGGGTCTGGGGGTCTTTGGCCATGGGTCTCTCCTGAAGCGGTTTGCTGAATAACGGGTGCGGCGGCCCCTGGCCACCGGCAGACAAGACGGTCGGGTTGACTCGGTGCTGCGGGGTATATGGGGCTGGCTGTGGCGAACTCAAGGCGGGAAGCGAGCGGCAGGCGACGAACCGTGCATTGTTGGCCATCCTCGACTACTGTATAAACGAACACATAATGGATGAATGACCAGTAGTCTGCCGGCCGCCGCGGGGCGTTGGCCGGCACAGCCCCCGGGAGGCGTCATGCTGACTGAACTCGCCATTCGTGACTTCGCCATCGTCGACCACCTCGAGCTGGAGCTCGCCGGCGGCATGACCGCCATCACCGGCGAGACCGGTGCCGGCAAGTCGATCCTGCTCGGCGCCCTGGGGCTCTGCCTGGGCGAGCGCGCCGATACCGGCAGCGTGCGCCATGGCGCCGAGCGCGCCGACCTCTCGGCGCGCTTCGACATCCGCCAGCTGCCCGAGGCACGCGCCTGGCTCGAGGCCCGCGAGCTGCCCGCCGACGACTGCCTGCTGCGCCGGGTGGTCACCGCGGCCGGTCGCTCCCGGGCGTGGATCAATGGCCAGCCCGCCACCATCGCCGACCTCAAGGCGCTGGGCGAACGGCTGGTCGAGATCCACGGCCAGCACGCCCACCAGGCGCTGCTGCGCGAGGAGACCCACCTGCGCCTGCTCGACGACTTCGCCGGCCACCGCGAGGCGGTGGGCGAGATGGCCGAGACCTTCCGCGCCTGGCAGGCGGCGCGGCGCCGGCTCAAGCGCCTGGCCGACGACGGCGACGAGCTGGCGGCACGCCGTCAGCTGGTGCGCTACCAGGTGGAAGAGCTGGACCAGCTGGCCCTGGCCGAGGGCGAGCTGAAGGGGCTGGAGGAGGAGCAGGAGGAGCTGGCCCACGCCGAGGAGCGCCTGCGCGAGGCGCAGTTCGCCGCCGAGTGCTGCGACAACGACGAGGGCGGCGCCGTCACCCTGCTGACCCAGGCGATCAACCGCCTCTCGACGCTGCCGGGAAGCGACCGCGGCAGCCTGGCCGAGTCCCTGGCGATGCTCGGCGAGGCGCGCATCCAGGTCGAGGAGGCGGCCCGCGAGCTCAACCACTTCGCCGCCGGCACCGAGCTCGACCCGGAGCGGCTGGCCTGGGTGGAGGAGCGCCTGGGCGAGGTGCATCGGCTGGCCCGCAAGCACCACGTGATGCCCGAGGAGCTCACCGAACGGCACCGCGCCCTGCAGGCCGAGCTGGCGGGGCTCGAGGCGGGCGACCAGGACCTCGAGGTGCTCTCCGCCGAGGTCGACACCCTGCGCGAACGCTGGAAGGAGCAGGCGCGGCGCGTCGGCGAGGCGCGACGCCAGGCGGCCCGGCGCTTCGGCAAGGCCGTTCAGGAGCAGCTCGCCTTCCTGGCCATGGGCAAGGCGCGCTTCGAGGTGGAGATCGAGACCCGGGAGACCCCGGCGGCGGAGGGCCTGGAGGCCCTGCGCTTCCTGATCAGCGCCAACCCGGGCCAGCCGCCGCGGCCGCTGGCCCGGGTCGCCTCCGGCGGCGAGCTGTCGCGGATCAGCCTGGCGATCCAGGTGGTGGCCGCCCGCCACTCCACCATTCCCAGCCTGGTGTTCGACGAGGTGGACGTGGGCGTCTCCGGGGCCACCGCCGAGATCGTCGGCCAGCTGCTGCGCCGGCTGGGCGAGCAGGGCCAGGTGATGACCGTGACCCACCTGCCCCAGGTGGCCGCCCAGGCCCACCAGCACCTGCATATCGAGAAGCAGGCCGAGCGCGACACCACCCTGACGCGCATGGCGCTGCTCGACGAGGCCGGCCGGGTCGGCGAGCTGGCCCGCATGCTGGGCGGCGTCAACCTCTCCGACAGGACCCTGGCCCATGCCCGGGAGATGCTGGACGCCAGCCAGCGCCCCCACCACTGAGCGCGACAGCCTCTCGGACCACTCTCCATTCCCCCCAAAAACGCCGACGGCCCCGATCAATGATCGGGGCCGTCGGCCGGAAGGGGCAGCGGTCGCGGGACGACTACTTGCGGGGAGCGCCATCCTGGCGGGTGGCATTGGAGCCACGGGGGCGCACGTAGAGCACCAGGGCATGATCCACCAGCTCGTAGCCGTGCTCCTCGGCGATCTCCTGCTGGCGCCGCTCGATGGTCTCGTCGAAGAACTCGATGATCTCGCCACTGTCGAGGCACACCATATGGTCGTGGTGCTCCTCCTGGGAGATCTCGAAGACCGCGTGGCCGCCGTCGAAGTTGTGGCGCACCACGAGGCCCGCCGATTCGAACTGGGTCAGCACCCGGTAGACGGTGGCGAGGCCCACGTCCTCTCCGGCGTCCAGCAGGGTCTTGTAGACATCCTCGGCGCTCAGGTGATGCTCACCCTGGGCGTTCTCGAGGATCTGCAGGATCTTCACGCGCGGCAGGGTCACCTTCAGACCGGCCTTGCGTAGTTCATGGTTCTGGTCGGCCATGGTTGCTCTTCGCAGTATCGGGTAGGGTCGGGTATGATCGACCGAAACCACGATAGTGAAGAACAGGCGCAAATGCAAAAGCTGACCAGAATCGTCACCCTTTCTGCCGCCCTGCTGATGGCCAGCGGCTGCAGCTACTTCGGGGTCTACAAGCGCGACATCCCCCAGGGCAACCTGGTGACCGCCGACATGGTGGACCAGCTGCGCCCCGGCATGAGCCGCGATGAGGTGGTCTACCTGATGGGCCGGCCGCTGCTCGAAGCGCCCTTCGACTCCAGCCAGTGGGACTATGTCTTCCGCCTGGACGAGGCCTATGGCGAGGTGGAACGCCGCCGGGTCACCCTGACCTTCGCGGGCAATCGCCTGATGGATATCCAGCGGGAGGGGGATCTGAGCCAGGACATCGAGCTGCGTCCGACCGAGAGCGTCGGCCCCCGGGTGGAGGGCAGCGACCCCCTCGATGGCATGCCGCAGCAGCCCCGCCCGGACGCCGGCGGCACCGTGCCCCAGGGGGGCGAGACCTCCAGCGACTTCTGAGCCGCCCCCATGCCTGGACGCCCCGCACCGGCACCTGCCGGGCGGGGCGTCAGCGTTTCTCGCGGGCGGCGCGGGCGGCACGCGCCGCCTTGGGATCGATCTCCAGCGGCCGGTAGACCTCGACGCGATCCCCGGCGCGCAGCCGCTGGCCCGCCGGGTCGCGCAGCCGCCGCCCGAAGATGCCCAGGTCCGCCTCGGCGAAGGTCGCCGGCGGGCACTCGGGGAAGTGCTGTTCCAGCCCGGCCAGCGCCACCGCCTGACGTGCGGTAGTGCCCTCGGGGACCGCCAGGCTGACGATGCGCTGCCGGTCGGGCAGTGCGAAGGCCACCTCCACCTCGAGGCGTGACATTCCGCTAGCGGCCATAGAGCTGGTCGGCCCGGCGGGTGAACGAATCGACCAGCTGGCCCGCGACCTGCTGGAAGAGCTTGCCGAAGGCCATGCCCAGCAGGCGGTTGGCGAACTCGAACTCCATCTCCAGGCACACCTTGCAGGCGTTCTCGCCCATGGGGATGAACATCCAGCGCCCGCGCAGCCGCTTGAAGGGGCCGCTGACCAGCGACATCTCGATGCGCTCGGGCTCGATCAGGTCGTTGCGGGTCATGATGCTCTGCTCGATGCCGGCACGGCCCAGGGTCATCTCGCCGATCAGGTGCGAATCGTCACGTTCCACCAGGCGGGCACGACGGCAGCCCGGCAGGAACTCCGGATAGCGCTCGAAATCGTTGACCAGATCGAACATGTCCTGGGGGGTGTGCCGCACCATGGCGGTTCGGTTGACCGTTGGCATTGAGCTCTCCGCTGACTTCACAGTGCCCAGGGCGTATCATGAGCCGTTGTTCCAGGCCTTGAATGGTACCACGCTTCCCCCCATATCGAAGGGGCAGCCGCCACGGGCACGATCAAGATACGAGGTTTCATGGCCAACAAGAAAGGCAAGGGAAAGGGTCCCGGCAGCAACGTCATCGCCCAGAACAAGAAGGCTCGCTTCGAGTACCACATCGACGAGACCTTCGAGGCGGGCCTGGTGCTGTCCGGCTGGGAGGTCAAGAGCCTGCGCGCCGGCAAGGCGCAGCTGACCGACACCTACATCCTGGTCAAGAACGGCGAGGCCTGGCTGCTGGGCAGCCACATCATGCCGCTCAACACCGCCAGCACCCACGAGGTCGCCGACCCGATCCGCACCCGCAAGCTGCTGCTGCACAAGAAGGAGATCGCCAAGATCTTCTCGCGGACCCAGGACAAGGGGCACACCTGCGTGCCGCTGAAGCTCTACTGGAAGGGCAACCGGGTGAAGTGCGAGCTGGCCCTGGTGACGGGCAAGAAGCTGCACGACAAGCGCGCCACCGAGAAGGACCGCGACTGGCAGCGCCAGAAGGGCCGCGTGATGCGGGAACAAAACCGTGCCTGAGGTGTCGCAGAACTGAACATCCTGTTAGGATGATCGCTATGGGGGCGACATGGTTTCGACGCCGGTGACTACCCCTGCGGTGCATGCCGAGAGCGTGATGTATCTCGTAAATCCAACATCACGACTAAATAGTCGCAAACGACGACAACTACGCTCAGGGCGCGCTGGCAGCTTAAAGACTGCTAGCTTCTAGCCCGGCCCCGAAGTGATGTGCCCATTCATCACGGAGGGGATACGAGCCAAGAATGATGGGATCGCGATCGGTAGCGTCCTCATGCCGGTCGTTAAATCTAAGAGGAATCGCGTCGCTGGATCCTGACCGTCGGAGCCAGAGGCGTTAAATCAAAAGACGGAATCTAAGCATGTAGAGCCAATGGGCGCGTGCTGGCGGACGCGGGTTCAATTCCCGCCGCCTCCACCAACTCCATACGAATCAAGCACCTACGGGTGCTTTTTTCGTTTCTGGCCCTTTGCGACCCCGGTGGTACCCCCATCCACTCCCCTCTACCCGGGCCACCAGCGTCCGACGCGGGCCACCCCCGCGACCTTCGTCTTACGCTTGACGCGAAAACCACTTGATACCAGCCTCAGGGGACGCCATTATCAGCGCCCACTCGTCACCCCCCTGCGGGGAGCCGGGCGAGGCCAAGACCGGGGTGGCATCGGGTCGGGGGCGCCGAGGCGCTTCACTACCGATAAGACCCTACCACTGTTGACATTTCCCGATCTGGATTCGAACCCCCATGAGCAAAGTCCTGATTATCGGCGCCGGCGGCGTCGGCGGCGTCGTGACCCACAAGTGCGCCCAGCATCCCGAGGTCTTCAGCGAGATCCTGCTGGCCAGCCGCAACGAGGCGAAGTGCAAGGTGATTGCCGCCCAGCTGGATCGCCCGATCCAGACCGCCCAGGTGGACGCCGACAGCGTCGATGACCTGGTCAAGCTGATCGAGTCGTTCAAGCCCGACGTGCTGATCCACGTGGCCCTGCCCTATCAGGACCTGACCATCATGGAGGCCTGCCTGAAGACCGGCGTGCCCTACCTGGACACCGCCAACTACGAGCACCCCGACGAGGCGAAGTTCGAGTACAAGGAGCAGTGGGCCTTCCAGGACCGCTACGCCGAGGCCGGCAACATGGCCACCCTGGGCTGCGGCTTCGACCCGGGCATGACCAACATCTACTGCGCCTACGCCCAGAAGAACCTGTTCGACGAGATCCACCGCATCGACATCCTGGATGCCAACGGCGGCGACCACGGCTATCCCTTCGCCACCAACTTCAACCCGGAGATCAACATTCGCGAGATCACCGCGAAGGGTCGCTACTGGGAGAAGGGCGAGTGGAAGGAGACCGACCCGCTGGCAGTGAAGCGCAAGTTCGACTTCGACGGCATCGGCGAGAAGGACATCTACCTGCTCTACCACGAGGAGCTCGAGTCCCTCAGCCAGAACATCAAGGGGCTGGAGCGCATCCGCTTCTGGATGACCTTCTCCGACAAGTACATCACCCACCTGAAGGTGCTCGAGAACGTCGGCATGACCCGCATCGAGCCGATCACGGTGAACGGCACCGAGATCGCCCCGCTGGAGTTCCTGAAGGCGGTGCTGCCGGACCCGGCCTCGCTGGGCCCGCGCACCAAGGGCAAGACCAACATCGGCATCATCGCCGACGGCATCAAGGACGGTAAGCGTCGCAAGGTGTACATCTACAACATCTGCGACCACGAGGCGTGCTACGCGGAGGTCCAGTCCCAGGCGATCTCCTACACCACCGGCGTGCCGGCGGTGACCGGCGCCATGCTGATGCTGGAAGGGATCTGGAAGGGCGCGGGCGTGTTCAACGTCGAGCAGCTCGACCCCGACCCCTTCATGGCGCGCATCGGCGAGATGGGCCTGCCCTGGCAGGTGGTCGAGCTCGACCCCGACCACGACCCCCTGGCCTGAGCCATGGCGAACGCACGCGAGCAGGGCCGGGACTTCGACGTCCGGTCCTGCCCCTCACCGGCCTATGTGGTCGACGACGCCCTGCTGCGCCGCAACCTGGAACTGCTGGGGCAGGTCCAGGCGCGCAGCGGTGCGCGCATCCTGCTGGCCCTGAAGGGCTTCGCCATGTGGGACACCTTCCCGCTGGTGCGCCAGTACCTGGTGGGCACCACGTCCAGCGGCCAGGACGAGGCGCGCCTGGGGGCGGAGACCTTCGGCGGCGAGGTGCACTGCTACTCGCCGGCCTTCACCGAGGAGGAGATGGCGGTGGTGCTGCGCTACGCGGACCACCTGAGCTTCAACTCCCCGGGCCAGTGGCGGCGCTTCCGCGAGACCATCGCGGGCGCGCCCCGCCGGGTCTCCTGCGGCATGCGGGTCAACCCGGAGCACTCCACCGGTTCGGTGCCGCTCTATGACCCCTGCGCACCGGGCTCGCGGCTCGGCACCCGGGCGGCCGACCTCACCCCAGAGGTGATGGAGGGGCTCGAGGGGCTGCACTTCCACACCCTGTGCGAGCAGAACAGCGACGACCTGGAGTCGACCCTGGCGGCCTTCGAGGAGCGCTTCGGCCACTACCTCGCCGGCCTGAAGTGGGTCAACTTCGGGGGCGGGCACCACATCACCCGCGCCGACTACGACGTCGAGCGGCTGGTGGGGGTGATCCGCGGCTTCCGGGAGCGCCACCCCCACCTCACCGTCTACCTGGAGCCGGGCGAGGCGATCGCGCTCAACACCGGCTACCTGGTCTGCTCGGTGCTGGATATCGTCGAGAATGACGGCCCCATCGCCATCCTCGACACCTCCGCCACGGCGCACATGCCCGACGTGCTGGAGATGCCCTACCGGCCGCAGATCATCGGCGGCGGCGAGCCGAACGAGAAGGCCCACACCTACCGCCTGGGGGGCATGACCTGCCTCGCCGGCGACGTGATCGGCGACTACTCCTTCGACGCGCCGCTGCAGATCGGCGACCGCCTGGTGTTCACCGACATGGCCCACTACACCATGGTCAAGACCACCACCTTCAACGGCATCCGCCTGCCGTCGATCTGCCGCATCGACGAGGCGAGCCGCGAGGTGCGCACGGTCCGCACCTTCGGCTACGTGGACTACATGCAGCGGCTCAGCTGAGCCGAAGCCGGACCGGGCACCGCCACCGTCCACCCCAGGCGCCCGCTATACCCGCTATAAAAGGTCAACGCAGCGCCAGGATGACCAGCCCCAGGGTAATCACCACCATGCCCAGCACGCGCCGCCGCCAGGCGGCGCGCTCCCTGAACAGGAAGATCGACAGCAGCGTGGCAAACACGATGCCGGCGTTGGTGTAGGCCACTACCTCGGCCGCCGGCAGCTCGCGCATGGCGTGGATGACAAGGGCATAGGCCAGGCCGATGCAACTGCCGCCGACCAGACCCGCCACGGCGCCGATCCGCTGTGGCGGTCGCCAGCGCCGGGTCTGGCCATGCATGCGCCAGGTCAGGCACAGCCAGGCGGCCAGGTAACCCACCGAGAGGAACCCGACCAGCGCCATGAACGTCGGCAGGTGCGGCGTGGCCGCCTTGTCGCTCAACGAATAGAGGCTGGTCGCCAGCATGGCCAGCAGGGCCCACGGCAGCGCGCGACGGTCCGTGGCATGGCGCGCCGTCGAGGCCATGATCCAGAGGCCGACCACGCTGACGCCGATGCCCACCCAGGCCAGCAGCGGGAGCGACTGTCCCAGCAGCAGCGAACCCCATAGCGCGATGAGCAGCGGAGAGCTGCGCACCAGCGGGTAGACCAGCGCCACCGGAGCCTGCTCGTAGGCACGGGCCAGGCCCAGGAAGTAGATCGCATTGGCCGTCGCCGAGACCGCCAGCAGGGCCACCAACTCCAGCGACCACGACGCGCGGCTGGCCAATTCCCAGAAACCCCAGGGGGCAAACAGCAGCAGGTGCGCGAGCAGCACCCACCATAGCGGGTTGGCCTCCCGCGGCAGATGGCGCGCCATCAGGTTCCAGATCACGTGCATCGTCACGGACAGCGCCAGCGCCAGCGAGGCGCTCATCGATCACCCGCCGAGATCTCCACGATATCGCCATCGCCGGCCACCGCCACCCCTGGCGGCGTGTCGGCGCCTTCGGCGATCCGCCACGCGTCCAGCTCATGGCCGATATGGGTGAGCCAGGTAAGGCGTGCACCCGCCTCGGTGGCGAGCCGCCGGGCCAGGTGCCAGTCGTTGTGGTTGCGCGGCTCGTCCCGGGGAGGAAAGGTGCAGTCGAGCGCCATCTCGAACGCCCCCCACCCCTGCAGGAAACCCATGGTCCCGGGCGGCAGGCCGAGGGTGTCGGTGAGGTAGGCGAAGCGCCCGCCCCGGCCATCCTCGATGGCATAGCCCAGGGTGGGCTTGGAGTGGATGAGCGGCAGCGGCGTGAAGTGGAGCCCTTTCACCTCGAACGGCGCGAACTTGCGGGCCGTCTCGAAGGCCAGCAGGCCAGGATGCTTGAAGAGGTCGGCACACCCCTCGCTGTCCGGTGGGCCGAAGACGGGAATCGCGGCGCCGCGCCCCCAGCGCATATGCAAAAGTCCCTGCACATGGTCGGCATGGTAGTGAGTGAGCACGATGGCATCCAGCGAGCCGGGCGGGAAGCGCTCGTGGAGATCCATCAGCCCGGCATCGATCAGCACCCGGGTACCGCCGCTCTCGACCAGTGCGCTGGACGGCCGACGCACATGTCGCGGGTCACCCCTCGCCCGCTCGCAGGCCGGGCAGTCACAGCCGTAGAGGGGCACGCCCCCCACGGCCCCGGTACCGAGAAAGGTCACGCGCATGGCAGCACCTCCCGGTGGCCTTCCCGGATCAGCCGCACCAGGGCCTCGCCGGCATCCTCGATCGTGCCGTCGTTGTCGATCCGGTGGCCCGCGAGACCCTCCGTGCGCAGCGCCGCGTGGCGCGCCAGACGCTGCTCGATGGCCACCGGCGTCTCACGGCCACGCGCCAGCAGGCGCTCGCGCAGGGTCTCGGTGGAGACCTCGATGGAAACCGGCACCAGCCGCGGATAGCGCGCTCGAGCCTGTTCCAGATAGCCCCGCGAGCCGTTGACCACCACGCTGATGTCGCCCGCCAGCCAGGCATCGATCTCGATGCCGATGGCGTAGCGCAGGCCGTGGCTTTCCCAGTGCATGGCGAACATCCCCCGCGCCAGCCGTGCGGCGAACTCTACCTCGCTCAGCGCCACGTGGTTCTCGCCACCGGCCCCGGCCTCCCGGGTGATGTAGCGGTGGGCGAAGCACGCCGCGCCCGTATCCGCCAGTCGCTGCCTGGCGTAGCTCATCAGGGTATCCTTGCCGCTGCCCGAGGCGCCCATCACGTAGATCAGGCGTGCCTCGCTGCCGTTCTCCCTGCCCATGCCCCTGCTCCTCATCCGTGGTCGAAGTGGGCGACCAGTGCCGGCACGCCCCCCGACCAGACCCGCTCGGCCTGAGGCAGCCCGCCCAGGGTCTTCACCGCCACCAGGTCGGCGCGCTGGCCCACGGCAATCTCGCCGCGATCGGCCAGGCCCGCCGCCCGGGCCGGATTTCGCGTCACCAGCGCCACCGCCTCGGCCAGCGAGATGCCGGCCAGGTCGGGGAGGCGCATCACCGAGGGCAGCAGGGCCGCCGGCGAGTAGTCACCGCACAGGCAGTCGGCCACCTCCGCCAGCACCGCATCCAGCGCGCGCATGTTGCCGGACTGGGACTGGCCACGCAGGATGTTGGGCGCACCGAACAGGGTCGCCATGCCCTGCCGGCGGGCCGCTTGGGCGGTCTCCAGATTGACCGGGAACTCGGAGATGGCTGCTCCCAGCGTCCTGACGGTCGCCACCTTTTCGGGCGTGTCATCGTCGTGGCTTGCGATGGCCACGCGCTGCTCGCGAGCCAGCTCGGCAAGCCCTTTCATCCGCTGCATGGCCCCCTCGGCGGCGGCCGCCTTCTGGGCCAGGAGCGCATCGATCTGTGCCCCGTCGGTTCGGTAGGTGCGGGACAGGTAGGCGCGGTAGGCCTCGACATCGCGGAACTGCCCCTGGCCAGGGCTGTGGTCCATGAACGAGATCAGGTGGGCATGCCCCTCGTTCAACAGGGCCGCGATCACCGGCGGCGCCGAGTCGTCGGTGACCTCGTAGCGAACGTGGACACGGTTGTCGATCAGGGCGTGGGCGCGCCAGTCGCCGATGGCCCGGGCGATCTCGGCGGCGAAGGCGTTGTTGCGCACCCCCAGCTCATGGTTGGCGAACGACAGGGCGTGGTACACGGTGGTGATGCCGGCCGTGGCGTTGCGCTTGTCGGCCTGGGCGCAGGCGAACTCCAGCGGGAAATGCACACCGGGGCGAGGCTCCACCTCCTTCTCCATGGCATCGCAGTGCAGGTCGATCATCCCGGGCATCAGCAGCCGACCGCGCAGGTCGAGCTCGATGGCCCCGGCATGGCCGGCGGGGTCCAGGGCGGCGATGCGCCCCTCCTCGATCAGCACGGCGACATCATCACGCACTTCGCCGGGCAGCACCACGCGGGCATGGGTCAGCAGGATCGCGGTCATGGGGTCGTCTCCTCCAGCAGGGCGGAAGCAGCAACCGGCGAGGAGAGCGTCACCACACGGTCGGCCAGCCGCTCCACCAGTTGCGGCTGGTGGAAGATGGCGAGCATTCCCACCCCCTCCGCCTTGATGGCGTTGAGCAGGTCCACCACGCGGTCGGTGGTGGCAGGGTCGAGGCTCGCGGTGGGCTCGTCGAGGAGCAGCAGCCGCGGCCTGGCGATCAGGCCCCGGGCGAGGTTCACGCGCTGTTTCTCGCCCCCCGAGAAGGTCGCCGGCGGCACCCGCCACAGGCGCTCGGGCACGTTGAGCAGGTCGAGCAGCTCGCAGGCGCGTTCGGCGGCGAGCTCGCGGGAGGTGCCACGCATCGCCAGGGGCTCGGCCACCACCTCCATCGCCGACTTGCGCGGCAGACAGTGCAGGAACTGGGTCACGAAGCCCAGGTCCTGGCGACGCAGTTCCAGCATGCGGTGTTCGCTGGCCAGTGCCAGGTCGGTGATGGCGCCGTTGGCATCGCGATAGAGGATGCGGCCGCTGCTCGGCAAGTAGGTGCGGTAGATGGCCTTGAGCACCGAGGACTTGCCGGCGCCGGTGGGGCCCACCAGGGCGGTCAGCTCGCCCGAATGGACCGCCAGGTCGACCCGAGCGCAGGAGGGAATCAGCGCATTCTGGTCATGCAGCTGGAACTGCTTGGAAAGACCTTCGATCTCGAGAATGGGAGGGTGCACGTCGGGCTCCTTACAGCGCAGAGGCCACCAGACGCTGGGTATAGGCGTGCTGGGGGTCTTCGAGGATTTGGTCGGTCAGGCCGGATTCGATGATGCGGCCATACTTCATGACGATGGTGCGCCCCGCCAGGAGCCGGATAACGCCCAGGTCATGGGTTACCACGATCATGGCGGTGCCCAGCTCCTGCTGGATCTCCAGGATCAGGTCGAGGATGCGCGCCTGCACCGAGAGGTCGAGCCCGGTGGTCACCTCGTCGAGGTAGAGCAGCGGGGGCTGGGTGGCCAGCGCCTTGGCGATCTGCACGCGCTGCTGCATGCCGCCGGAGAACTGCCTGGGCGACTCGTCCATGCGCTCCGGCAGCACCTCGGTGCGCGCCAACAGCCGCCGGGCACGCTGACGAATCTCGCCGTAGTGAGTCAGGTCGCTCATCAGCAGGCGCTCGGCGATGTTGCCGCCGGACGACACATTGAAGTTCAGCCCCAGATGCGGGTTCTGGTAGACCATGCCCAGGCGGTGGTTGCTCAGCCAGCGTTGCTGGGCGGCATTCAGGCTGAACAGGTCCCACTGGCGCGCCTCATCGAAGAACAGCGCCTCTCCCGCAGTCGGCTGGTCATCGAAGTAGAGCGTCTTGACCACGGTGGACTTGCCGCTGCCGGATTCGCCCATGATCCCCAGGATCTCGCCCTGGTGCAGATCGAAGTCGATCCCGTGGCAGGCCACGACCGAGTGACAGTGCGGACAGATGTTGGTGTCCATCTCCGGGCCGGTGCTGTCGGTACACTGGGCGCAGCCGTGACCGTGAATCTTGGTCAGGCCGCGCACCTCGAGAATCTTCTTCATGACATCGCCTCCCCGGGGATGGTGTCGTGTTCGGCCAGGCGCGAGTGGCAGTAGTCGGAATCGGAGCACTGCCACTGCTTGTTGCCGTCGTCGTCGATCAGCTCATCGAGGAAGCTGTCGGTGGCGCCGCAACGGGCACAGGGTCGGCGCGCCCCCTGGGCATCGCGGAAGTCCTCGACGCGAAACGGCACATCATCGAAGGCCAGCGGCTCGGCCCGGGTGTAGGGCGGCACGGCGTAGATCTTCTTCTCGCGACCGGCACCAAGCAGGATCAGCGCCGGGCTGTTGTCCAGGCGCGGTACGTCATAGCGCGGGATCGGGCTGGGGTCGATCACGTAGTGGCCGTTGATGCGCGTCGGATAGCGGTGCGAGATGGTGATCTCGTCGAACTGCACGATGTCCTCGTAGAGCTTGGTGAGCAGCCGCGAGTAGTCGGCCTCGCCGTGCATCACCTTGCGCCGCGCCTCTGAGGGCTCCACCACCACCAGCGGGTCGGGATAGGGCACCTGCAGGATCATCACCTGGGACTCGCTCAGCGCCACTTCGGGGATACGGTGGCGGGACTGGATCAGGCTCGCCTCGGTGGTGCGTTCGGTGGTGTCGACCCCCGGGCAGGTCAGCTCGACGAAGTGACGCAGGTTGACCGCGTTGACCGAGTCGTCGGCGCCCTGGTCGATGACCTTGACGGTGTCGCCCTCGCCGATCAGCGACAGCGTCACCTGCAGGCCCCCGGTGCCGAAGCCACGCCCCATGGGCATCTCCCGCGAGGCGTAGGGGGTCTGGTAGCCGGGAATGCAGATCGCCTTGAGGATGGTGCGACGCACCTCGCGCTTGGCGTACTCGTCAAGGAAACCGAAGCTGTAGGCCGCATCATCCAGCGGCAGTTCATAGCTCACGTTCATGACTCGACTCCTTGCGAGGACTGGGCGGCATCGGCCTTGTCCTGGGTGGTGCGCAGGCGGTCCATGTCGGACTGGAAGGTGACGTAGTGCGGCATCTTGTAGTGGCTGGCAAAGCCCATCGAATCAACACCGTCCACGTGCAGCAGCACGAACTCCGGGTCCTCCGAGGGGTTGGCGGGACCGTCGCGCATGCCCTTCTGCAGGGCCCGGTCAAGGATCGCCATGGAAATGGCCTTGACCTCGTTATGGCCGAAGCAGGCGCCATAGCCGAGGGTGAAGGTGGGCGGGCCATCGCTGTCGGCGCCCTCGTACATCGCGACTACCTCACACTCGGTGACCAGCACCTCGCCGGCCTCGACCGGCTCCCCGGTGACTGGATGAGGCAGCACCACGGGCAGGTAGCCCACGCGAAGCTCGGCAATGGTGGGGTGCACGTCGCCGTAGCCGCGCATGTTCGAGTAGGCGATGGCCAGCAGCGAGCCGGTCTCGGCGCGCGCCATGGTGGCCAGCGCCGCCGAACGTGGCACCGGGAATACCAGCGGGTCGCGGGTGATGTCGAAGGCGGCTTCCCGCGAGCGCGTGAGCGGCGGCAACAGCCCCTCCTCGCGCAGGGCGTCGACCACCTTGGGGTAGCTGTCGGGCAGGTCGTTGTCGGCAACGCCGTCCAGGAAGCGCCGCGAGACGGAGCGGAACGCCTCGGGCGACTCGTCGGCCAGGTCGAGTCGCATCAGTCGCAGCGCATAGTCGGTGGTGGGGCCGAGCATCTGGCCACCGGGGATGTCCTTGAAGGCACTGGAGATGCGCCGGATCAGCCGCATCTGGCGCGTCTCCTGCACCGGCAGGTCGAGCAGGCGCGGCTTGGTGGAGCGGTAGGCGCGCAGCGCGAAGGCCGCCTCCAGGGTATCGCCCTGCATCTGCTTGATGGCCAGCGCCGCCAGGCGCGGGTGATAGAGCCCCCCTTCGGAGACCACCCGGGAGGTGAGCAGCCGCAACTGCTGCTCGATGGCGGCGAGGGTCAGCGGTGTGCCTGCCTCGCCCTCGGCACAGCGCAGCGCCTCCATGGCGGCCTCGGCCCCGGCGATCGCCCGGCCGCCGCCCTTGATGGCAACATATCCCATCAGTGCACTCCTTCTACGGTCAGCCGAGTGGTCCGCGGCAGCACCGCCACCGCCCGCTCACTCGCCAGGATCAGGTCCACGCCCAGGGGGAAGTGGACGTTCCACTCGTCGCGCAGCCGCCACCAGGCGGGATCGACGCCGGCTACCCGCAGCGTCTGCTCGGCCTGGATTCCCGGGCCGGTCAGGTGCAGTTCGATGCCCTCCTCCAGCGCCGGCACCTGGATAATCAGGGTGGCGCCCTGCTCGGGGTTCTCCAGCGAGCCCAGGCGTGGCGTCATCTGCGGCGGATGGGCGGCGCCGCAGAGCACGAAATCGGCGGATTCGACCGCGCTGCTACGCACGCCCAGGCGCCTGATATCATCCTCCGCCAGGCGCCGCTCGGGATCGGCCAGGCGGGAGGCGCCATCGGTGAGGGTCGCCAGCAGCAGCAGGGTGGCCGACTCACCGTCGTCGGCCAGGTGCACGACCCGCCCCGGGTACGAGAACGCCGTCAGCAATCCCCGGAAGGCACGCTGCTGGCGTGGCGGCTGCCAGACGCCCATACGAACATCGCGAGGGGCCTCGAGGGTCATGGGATCATTCATCGTCATCTTCCTCGGCAGTGCCCAGCAGGGCGAAATCCACGCGGGTGGCGGCCAGCAGGGCGCGCCGCTGGTGGTCGCTCTCGGCCACCACCGCTGCGCCCTGCTCCAGCAGTTCGACGGCACTTTCGTGGCCCGGCAGGCGGGCACCCACGGCCGCGTCGAGAATGGCCAGATCACGCACCAGGCCAATCCGGTCGTCGACCAGAGTGGCCGCCCCCTCTACCGGGCCTTGTGCCAGACTGGCCAGCCGCACTTGCGAGCGGGCCAGGGGCACCTCGCCGATGAAGTAGGTCTCGCCCAGGGCGCTGTCGGAGAGCGGCATCAGCCCGAGGCCGGACTGCGCCAGCTCCAGGTCCTCGACCTCGTAACGCTCGGCCAGCTGTCGTGCCGTGGCCCGCACCAGCGTCGCAGGGAGCGCCGACCAGAGCCGCAGCCACTGCCCTCTGGGCCATTCATTCATTGAATTCATGGGATTGCCTTGCATGTCGGTTGGCGATCAGATCAGTCGGGCACGGATGCGTGCCTGCAGCTGATCGAGCAGGAAGACGAAGATGAAGATGGCGATCAGGATGGTCATCACGTGGCCGTACTGGAACATGTCGAAGCGGCCCTTGAGCTCCTGGCCGATGCCGCCGGCCCCCACCAGGCCCACCACCGTGGCCATGCGCAGGTTGCGGTCCATGATGTAGGCGGTGTAGGCGATGTACTGCGGCAGCACCTGGGGCAGCACGCCGTACCACAATGTCTTGATCTTGCCGGCACCGATGGCCTCCAGTGCCTCCTGGGGCTTCTTGTCGGCGTTCTCGATGTCCTCGGCGTAGAACTTGCCGAGGAAGCCCGCGGCATGCAGGCCCAGGGCCAGCACCCCGGCAATCGGGCCGAAGCCATAGGCCAGCACCAGAAACAGGGCCACGATCAGCTCGGGAACGGAGCGCAGCAGGCTGATGAACCCTCGGGCGGCGGTGTAGGTGAAGCGGTTGGCGCTGTAGTTGCGCGCCGCGAAGTAGGCCAGGGGAATGGAGAGCACCACCGAGAGCAGCGTTCCCCACAGGGCGATCTCCAGGGTCTCGACCATCTTGACGAAGACGGTCCAGACGTAGCCGAGCGGCTTGACCAGCACCTCGACCTGCTCGGTGGCCGCCTCCAGTTGCAGCGTCTCGAGGTTCATGCGCTGCTCGACACGCTCCTGCACCTCGATATAGGAGAACAGGGGCAGGCGGTCGCGATCGAGGTCGCTCATGCGGTTGACCTCCTCGACCTCGCCGATCACCGGGGGCCACATCGCCGTGCCGACTCGCGAGAGGCCACGCACCACCTGGGAGTCATCCGCCACCCCGATCAGGTTGCCCACCGCCTGGGTGGTCATCGCCACCATGCGATCCATGTCGGTACGCTGGCCGGTCACCAGCAGCAGGGCAACGATCAGCACCAGCCACAGCAGGTGCCTGGCGCTGTAGGGGGGCGACAGGTGCCACTTCACTTCTGCCCCCCTGGGGGGCACGGGAATAGGTCGCGTCGTCATGGCCCTCTCCTTACGCCAGGGAGACATTGGTCGTGCCGAGAGCCAGCGATGACCCGGCTGCTTCCTCCGGTGTGGTGTCGTCCCACACCGCTCCGTGGTAGAGCGACTCCACGCACTCGTCGGTGAAGGCCTCCGGCGAGCCGTCGAAGACGATCTGGCCATCGCGCATGCCGACGATGCGGTCGCCGAACTCCCGCGCCAGCTCGACCTGGTGCAGGCTGCACAGCACGGTGGCATTGCGCTCGCGCGCCGCGTCACGAATCAGTCTCAGGATGTCGCTGGAGATCTTGGGGTCGAGGCTGGCGACCGGTTCGTCGGCCAACACCACTTCCGGGTCGAGCATGAAGGCCCGGGCGATACCGACCCGCTGCTGCTGCCCGCCGGAGAGCTCCCCGGCCCGGCGCTTGAGGTGCGCCGGGGAAAGCCCCACCTGGGCGAGCAGCTCACACGCCTTCTCGCGGTGCTCCGGCCGGAACCAGCCCGACATCGCCCGCGCGGTCGACACCATCGGCAGCAGCCCGGCCAGCACGTTGGCCGCCACGCTCATGCGGTTGGTCAGGTTGAAGTGCTGGTGGACCATGGCCACGCGACGGCGCAGCACCGACTGGGTCCTGGCATTGAACTCGGTGCCATCGATCACCACCCGCCCCGAAGAAGGCTGCATCAGGCCGTTGACGGCCCGCAGCAGGGTGGATTTGCCCGCCCCGGAGGGGCCCAGGATCACGCAGAACTGCCCGCGTGGTACCTCGAGGGAGACATCGCGAATGGCGTGGGTGCCGTCGGGCCATACCTTGTTGAGTGACTCGAAGCGAATCATGTCATTGCCTCTTGCTGACGCCCTGGCGGTGCCGGCCCGTGGTAACGGGCCGGCCTCCCGGGGCATGAAGGGGGAACCGGCCGCTCAGCGGACGCTGCTCTTGCGGATGATCTCCTGCTTGAGGGAATCGTTGACCCGCTCGAACATCTCGCCGGCCTTGGTCATCACCTCCTCGCTGACCTCGGCGGTGTAGCCGTCCACCCGGCCGCCGCCGTAGCCGCGAATCTGCTCCGGGGTGATGCCCGGCAGCTGGTCGATGCGGTTGAAGACGTCGCGCAGGGTCGCCTTGACTGCCCCATCGACATCGGGATGGATGGCCAGCGGCGGGTAGGGAATCGGCTCGCTCTTGGCCACCACGGTGATCCGGCTCGGGTCGATCGACCCGCCGTTGACGGCGCGTTCGTAGGAGTCGAAAGAGGCGCCGCCGGCATCCACCAGGCCCTCGGCCAGGGCCTGGAGCACGTTGGCATGGCTGCCGGCCATGTTGATGGCACCGAGGTCTGTGACCGGATCAATATCCGCCTCGAGCATCATCGCCACCGGTACCGCGAAGCTGGAGGTGGAGTTGACGTCGCCCAGCGCCACCCGCTTGCCGGGGAAGTCGGCCAGCGTCTCGATGCCGCTGTCGGCATGGGCAAAGAGGCCGGAGTAGTAGACGGAACCGCCGTCGCGCACGGCCAGCGCCAGCAGTTCGGCGCAGCCCTGCTCGCGGGCCTGCAGGTAGCTCAGCGGGCCGAACCAGGCGATGTCGGCCACGCCGTTGCACATCGCCTCTACCACCGAGCCGTAGCTCTGGCCCACCTTGATGTCGAACTGCAGGCCGGTCACCTGCTCGATGGCCGAGAAGACCGGCTGGAAGTCGCGCCGGGTGCCATCCTCGGTGCCGCCATCGGCGGGCACCAGGATCACCCGCAGGGGGCTGTCAGGGCTGCCGTCGTTCTGCGTCGCCATGGCAGCCAGCGGAAGCGCCAGCAGCAGGGTGGCAGCGGCAAGCGGTTTGATCGAGGCAAGAGGTTTCAGATACATTGCAGGAGCTCCTGTGGGGGGAGTGACGTTCAGCGAGGTTTGCGAGACCTTCATGGGTTGATGCGCAGTTGGATCCGGTCTGCGCGGAACCGGGTGATGGCGTACTCGACCGGGGTGCCATCCCGGTCATTCACGTTCACGCTCTTGACCCGCAGCACCGGTCGGTTCTGCGGCATGCCCAGCAGCCTGGCGTCGTCCCCTTGCGGGAGCACCGCCGTCACCAGGCTCTCGGTACGACGCAGTCGGCAGCCGTAGCCCGCCTCCAGCAACGCATGCAGCGAATCGCGCTCGAAGCGCTCCAGCAGATCGGGAAAGCGCTCGGCCGGAGCGAAGTGCGAGATCACGCACAGCGGACGCCCCTCCACCAGTCGCAGCGTCTCGATCCAGTGCACTGCCCTTCCTTCGGCAATGTCCAGCCGCTCGGCTACCCCGGCGATGGCGCCGAGGGTCTGCTTGCGCAGAATGCGCAGATCGGTCATCAGGCCGAGCGAGGCCAGGTTCTCGGTGAAGCGGGTCGCCTGGCTGATCCGGTAGTCCAGTTGGGTATCCAGCACGAACACGCCGAGCCCATGGCGCCGCTCCAGTAGCCCCGCCTCGACCAGCTCATCCACGGCACGGCGCAGGGTATGGCGATTGACGCCGAACTGTTCGGCGAGGGCGGTCTCGGAGGGCAGGCCGTCACCCGGGACGAAACGGTGACGCACCTCCTGTTCGAGTCGGCTGGCGATCTGGCGGTAAAGGGCCAGCCCGGAATCACGGTCAACGGCGTAGAGGCTCATGTGTAGTCGTCTAGATGAGTGGACAGGTGCCACACTAGCGACGCTTGATGACGGCAAGGTGTCGGTTACGTGATAGTTGCCTTGCGCGCAGGCATACGCCGCGGCCCTTTCCCGCAGCGGCCCTGGCCTCTAAGGTGGAGGAAACCCATCGTGAAGGGGGCCAGTGATGACCCGGGTCTTCAAGTTCGGTGGCGCCTCGATCCAGGACGCCGCGGCCATCCGCCACCTGGGGGAGCTGCTGGCCGGCTTCCCCGACCGGCCGCTGGTCGTGGTCGTGTCGGCCATGGGCAAGACCACCAACGCCCTGGAGGCGCTGATCGCGGCGGCGCGAGAGGGTGACGAGGCCGACTACCGCCGCCGCCTCGAGGCCCTGCGCCAGGCCCACCTCACGGTGATGACCGAGCTCTTCGGCGAGGGAGGGGGCCCGGCGGCACGGGTCGCCGCGCTGTTCGACGAGCTGGACGCCCGGCACCGCCAGTACCGCGACGCCTCCTACCCCCTGCACTACGACCAGACCATCGGCTACGGCGAGCTGCTCTCCACCACCCTCGTCGCCGCCTGGCTCGACGCCACCGGCGTGGCCACCACCTGGTGCGATGCCCGCGAGCTGGTCGTCACCGACGCCTGTCACCAGGCCGCCAACGTCGACTGGGCGGCCACCGCCCGCCGGGTCGCGGACCTGCCCCTGGAGGACGGCCGGCTGCTGCTGACCCAGGGCTTCATCGGCGCCACGCCCACGGGGGCCATGAGCAGCCTGGGACGCGAGGGCTCGGACTTCAGCGCGGCCATCCTCGCCCACTGCCTGGGGGCCGAGGAGGTGGTGATCTGGAAGGACGTGCCGGGGCTATTCAACGCCGACCCGCGGCGCTTCGACAATGCCGTGCCGCTGGCGCACCTCTCCTACGCCGAGGCCGTCGAGCTGGCCTGGCACGGCGCCAAGGTGATCCACCCCAAGACCCTGGGCCCGCTCCAGCAGAAGGCGATCCCGCTGACGGTGCGCTCCTTCCTGGAGCCGGGCGCCCCGTCCAGCACCATCGACGCCGAGACGCGCCACGACGCCGCCCACCCCGCCTTCATCCTGCGCGACGACCAGGTGCTGCTGGAGGTCACGCCCCGCGACTTCGCCTTCATGGACGAGGCCCGGCTGCACGACATCCTCGGCCGCCTCGTCGACGTCGGCCTGCATGCCAACCTGATCGACAGCGAGGCGATGCGGCTGCGGCTCTGCGTCGACCCGAAGCCCGAGAAGCTCGACCCGCTGGCCGACTCGCTGGCCGCCGACTACCGGCTGGATCGCCACGAGGGGCTCACCCTGCTGACCGTTCGCCACCCCACCCCGGCGCTGCTCGAGGCCCTCGCCGAGGGGCGCGAGGTGCTCGCCGAACGAGGCAATGCCGGTACCGCCCAGCGGCTGTTCCGCGGCGACCAGTGCCCCGAGACCTGGCATATCCCGGACTGAGGCCCGCCGGCTTCGCCGAAGGTGCCAATGCCGGCGGGGCGCGCCTGTGCGATGGTAGCGGGCCACCCGTGCCCGCCCCGACAGGATTCGCCCCATGCCCCAGCCCATCACCTTCCCGGCCGCCGATGGCTTTCGCCTGCAGGGCCACGAATGGCGCCATGCGCACGCGGACCCGTCGCGCCCGGTGGTGGTGATCAACCCGGCCACCTCGGTGGCCAGCCGCTACTACCACCGCTTCGCCGCCTACCTGCATGCCCACGGCATGGACGTGGTCACCTACGACTACCGCGGCATCGGAGCCTCGCGCCCGCCCGCCTCGCTGCGTCGCCTGCCGGCCAGCTGGTACGACTGGGGCGAACTGGACTGCGAGGGCGCCCTGCGGCACGCCCTGGCGGCGTTTCCGGGGCAGCCCCTGGACGTGGTGGCCCACTCCATCGGCGGTTTCGCCCTGGGCCTGGCACCCTCCAATGGCCGGGTGCGGCGGGCCTTCTCCATGGGCTCCCAGTTCGCCTACTGGCGCGACTACCGGCCCGAGCTGCGCCGCGGCATGCTGCTCAAGTGGCACCTGGTGATGCCGCTGCTGGCCGTGGCGCTGGGCTACGTGCCCGCCAAGCGCCTGGGCTGGATGGAGGACACGCCCCGCGGCGTGGCGCTCGACTGGTCGACCATGCGCCCCGGCTTCGAGCAGAGCTTCCGCCACCGCTCGCCGCGCGGGCGCCGCCTGGCGGCCGAGCGACGGGCGCGCTTCGGCCAGCTGCGCGCCCCGCTGCTGGCGCTGAGCGTCACCGACGACCCCTTCGGCACCGAACCGGCCATCGAGCGCCTGCTCGGCTACTTCACCTCGAGCCCGCGCACCCACCTGCGGCTCTCGCCGCAGGAGATCGACGCCGAGCGGATCGGCCACTTCGCCTTCTTCCACGACCGCTTCCGCCACAGCCTCTGGCCGATCGCCCTGGCCTGGCTGACCCAGGAAGCGCTGCCCGCGGCCGCCCCGGGCCGCCACCGGCACCACCCCCGGCACGCCTGACCGACACGCCAGACACGCGAACGCCGGGGCGGTCACGCCCCGGCGTTCGTCACGGCCGCTTCTCGAACGGGTCCGTCGCGGCTACCCGGCCGGGCAGGCGCGGCTCAGGCCGCGTCGCGCTTGGCGTCGGCAGCGGCCTGCATGGCCAGGGCGGTGTCCAGCATGCGGTTGGAGAAGCCCCACTCGTTGTCGTACCAGGCCATCACCTTCACCAGCCGTCCGTTCACGCGGGTATGGTTGGCATCGAAGGTGGAGGAGTTGGCGTCGTGGTTGAAGTCGATGGAGACCAGCGGCTGGGCGTTGACCGCCAGCACCGGCGATGCCTCGGCGGCCCGGGCGACGATGGCGTTGATCTCCTCCCGGGTGGTGTCGCGGCTGGCGGTGAAGACCAGGTCGACCAGCGAGACGTTGATCACCGGCACGCGGACCGCCAGGCCATCGAACTTGCCGGCCAGGCCCGGCAGCACCAGGCCCACCGCGGCGGCGGCGCCGGTCTTGGTGGGGATCATCGAGTGCGTGGCGCTGCGGGCCCGGTAGGGATCCTTGTGATAGACGTCGGAGAGGTTCTGGTCGTTGGTGTAGGCGTGAACCGTGGTCATCAGGCCGTTCTCGATGCCCACCGCCTCATCCAGGGCCTGGGCCACCGGCGCCAGGCAGTTGGTGGTGCAGGAGGCATTGGAGACCACCTTGTGCTCGGGCTTGAGCACGTCCTCATTGACGCCGTAGACCACGGTGGCGTCGGCATCGGGGCTCGGGGCGGAGATCAGCACGCGCCCGGCGCCGGCCTCGAGGTGCTTCGCCGCGGCCTCACGCTTGGTGAACAGGCCGGTGCACTCCATCACCAGATCGACGCCCAGCGACGCCCAGGGCAGCGCCGCCGGGTCGCGCTCGGAGAGGATGGCGATGCGGTCACCGTCCACGCTGAGGCTCTCGTCGTCATGCGCCACGGGGAAGGGGAAGTGGCCGTGCACGGTGTCGTGGCGCAGCAGGTGGGCGTTGAGTGCCGGGTCGCCCAGGTCATTGATGGCCACCACCTGGATCCGCCGGCGGTAGCCGTTCTCGTAAAGGGCGCGAAGTACGTTGCGGCCGATGCGGCCGAAGCCGTTGATGGCGATCTTGAGCGTCATGTCCTCTTCCTCTTGCTCCAGTGGCGACGTGTGGGTCCCGGGGTGAGCCGACTGGCGGAGGTGGGACGGCATCGAGAATGCCGACTCGACAGGCCCGCGGCTCATCGTGTGCCCACAATGTGGCGCAAGGCGACGCCGGACTCAAGATTTTTTTAGTAACTTTACAACATAATGAGCTTCAATCTCATGGCGGACCCCCTGCCATCCGCTGACATCCCTGGAGCTTTTGCGCTGCAAAACTGCGAATCGCGCGACACCCGGCACCGCCTGGGACATCGCGCGATGTAGTAAACTTACCTCAAAAGCGCTATCGTGACCCCACCGACCACCCCCTCCCGGAGGACCCCACCATGTCGACACAGCCGCTGCACACCCCCATACGCCGCACCAAGATCGTCGCCACCCTGGGGCCGGCCAGCGACCGCGAGGGGGTGCTGGAGGCGATGATCGCGGCCGGCGTCGACGTGGTGCGCCTCAACTTCTCCCACGGCTCGCCCGACGACCATCGCCAGCGCCTGACCCGCGTCCGCGAGATCGCCGCCCGCCTGGGCAGGAGTGTGGCCGCCCTGGGCGACCTCCAGGGCCCCAAGATCCGCATCGCCCGCTTCGCCGATGGCGCCGTGGAGCTGGCCGAGGGCGCCCCCTTCGTGCTCGACATGGCGCTCGACGGCAACGCCGGCACCCGGGAGCGGGTCGGCTGCGACTACCGGCAGCTGATCGACGACGTCGCCCCGGGCGACCGCCTGCTGCTCGACGACGGCCGGGTGGTGCTCGACGTCACCGCCGTCCGCGGCCACGAGGTCCACACCACCGTGGTGGTGGGCGGCAAGCTCTCCAACAACAAGGGCATCAACAAGCAGGGCGGCGGCCTCTCGGCGCCGGCGCTCACCGACAAGGACCGCGCCGACCTCGCCACCGCGGTGGCGATCGGCGTCGACTACCTCGCCGTCTCCTTCCCGCGCACGGCCGCCGACATGGCCGAGGCCCGCGCGCTGCTCGGCGAGGCCGGCGCCGAGATCGGCCTGGTGGCCAAGCTGGAGCGCGCCGAGGCGGTGGCCGACGCGGCCACCCTGGACGGCATCATCGAGGCCAGCGAGGCGGTGATGGTGGCCCGCGGCGATCTCGGCGTGGAGATCGGCGACGCCCAGCTGATCGGCACGCAGAAGCGCATCATCAAGCGCGCCCGCCAGCTCAATCGCGCGGTGATCACCGCCACCCAGATGATGGAGTCGATGATCGAGTCGCCGCTGCCCACCCGGGCCGAGGTGTTCGACGTGGCCAACGCGGTGCTCGACGGCACCGACGCGGTGATGCTCTCCGCCGAGACCGCCGCCGGCGACTTCCCGGTGGAGACCATCGAGGCCATGGACCGGGTCTGCCTGGGCGCCGAGCGCGAGAAGATCGCCCAGGAATCCGGCCACCGCATCCACGAGGGCTTCTCGCGGATCGACGAGACCATCGCGCTGTCGGCCATGTACGCCGCCAACCACCTCTCCGGCGTGGCCGCCATCGCCTGCATGACCTCGACCGGCTACACGCCCTTGATTGCCTCGCGCATCCGCTCGGGGCTGCCCATCGTCGGCCTGGCCCACAGCCCGGTGGCCCAGCGGCGCATGGCGCTCTACCGCGGGGTGGTCTCGCTGCCCTTCGATACCCGCGACATGACCCCCACCGAGCTCAACGACCGGGCGCTGGCGCTGCTGGTGGAAAAGGGCATCGCCGAACCCGGCGACCATGTCATCCTGACCCGGGGCGACCACATGAACGCCCATGGCGGTACCAACACCCTGAAGATCCTCGAGGTGTGAGAAATGACCGAGACTCGCCCGCGGCGCACCGTGCGCCGCACCCTGCCGGCACGCAAGCGCATCGCGCTGATCGCCCACGACGGCAAGAAGGAAGAGCTGCTGGAGTGGGCCGCCACCTGGCGGGACACCCTGGCCCGTCACGAGCTGACCGGCACCGGCACCACCGCCAGCCGCGTGGCCAGGGCGCTGTCGCTGCCGGTCCAGGGGCTGATGAGCGGCCCCCTGGGGGGCGACCAGCAGATCGGCGCCCTGATCTCCGAGCAGCGGCTCGACCTGCTGATCTTCTTCTGGGACCCCTTCGCGCCCCAGCCCCACGACCCCGACGTCAAGGCGCTGCTGCGCCTGGCCGCGCTGTGGAACGTGCCGGTGGCCTGCAACGCGGCGAGCGCCGACTTCCTGATCAGCTCGCCGTGGCTGGACCAGGCCTACGAGATGGCCATTCCCGATGCCGGGGCCTGGGTCCAGGCACGGGCCGGCGACTGAGCGCCGCCCTCAGCCCGTGGCGGCGACCCGCCGGCCCACGCCGTGGCCATGCCAGGCCGCGGCCAGCCACAGCGCCACGCTGACCAGCACGTAGACGGCCGCCCGCCAGGGATGGCCGAGCAGCACGAGCTGCAGGGTCTCGAGCCCGAACAGCGAGAAGGTGGTGAAGCCGCCGCAGAAGCCGGCCACCAGGAAGGGCTGCCAGCGGGCGACCCGCCCGTGGGCACGACCGGCGGCCAAGGCCGCAAAGGCCGCGATCAGCCAGGCGCCCAGGATGTTCACCGCCAGGGTGGCCCAGGGAAAGAGCGGAACCGGCAGGGCCAGCAGCGCCAGGCTGAGCTGGTAGCGCAGGGTAGTGCCCAGGGCGCTGCCCAGCCCCACGGCGGCGTAGGCGCGCCAGCCGATCATGTCGCGCCTCCCGCCAGCCACCAGCCGAGCAGCAGGGCCAGCAGGCCGGCCACCAGGGTCACGGCGACATTGGCCAGGGCGGCCAGGGGGCGACGCTGCTGCCAGAGGGTGAGGGTCTGCAGGCTGAACGACGACACCGTGGTGTAGCCCCCCAGCAGGCCGATGGCCAGTAGCTGCCAGGAAAGACCCGGCATGTCGACGGGCAGGCCCAGGGCGCCAACCAGCCCGCCCATGGCCAGGGCGCCGGAGAGGTTGACCACCAGGGTCCCCCAGGGAAAGGCCGAGCCGAGACCTCGGGCCACGGCATCGCCCACGGCCAGCCGGGCCATGCCGCCCAGCGCCCCGCCGATCGCCACCAGCAGCAGCCCCGTTGCCTCCAGCTCCATTCCCGGCTCCTGTCTGCCGTCCCGCTTCCACCACCCGATAAAGGGCGCCACCCAACAAAAAAGGCCACCCCGAGGGGTGGCGGAAGAGTATCGCATGCTTGCCAGGCCGGCGGGCAGGGTGCCGTGTTCGCCGGACTTCGGCAAATATGGCACACAAGGCTCTTCATGTACAATTCCTGTATACGGTTATGCCGCAACAGGCCCGCGGGTCGTGGTGGTGCGGCAAAGTCCGTATCATGACCCGACATCATCGCCCACACGCCAAGAGACGGAGGTCACCGCGTGAATTCCAAGCGAGCCCTACCCCTGCTGGTCGGCTGGCTGCTGATCGCCCTGATGGCGATCGCGGCACCGGCCCAGGCCCAGCAGGCCCAAGGCGGCGACGCGCCTGCCCACTCCACCCTGGCCGACCTGCTCGAGAACGAGGAGACGCGCCAGCAGCTGATCGACCAGCTGCGCGGGATGGCCGATGCTCCGGCCGCCGAGGCGGCGCCCGAGGAGGCGGCCGCCTCGCCCTCGCTGCCCCGCCAGCTGGCCGAACTGACCAGCCGCATCGCCAGCGACATCGGCGGACAGTTCGGCAGCGCCGTGGAGGCGGTCGGCGACCTGTTCACCGGCGGCCTGGAGGACAGCACCTTCGACACGGCGGCCTTCACCAGCGCGACCATCAACCTGGGCCTGGTGATCCTGGCCACCCTGGTGCTGTTCCTGGCCTTCCGTCGCCTGGCCAAGCCGCTGTTCACCGGGATCAGCCAGTGGTCGCTGAACGGCGCCGGCCTGACCCCCGTGCTGCGCCTGGTGATCTGCGTGGCCCTGGCCGCCCTGGTGGACGTGCTCGTCGTGGCGCTGGCCTACGTGGGCGGCAACCTGGTCGCCACCTTCGCCATCGGCGAGACCGGCGAGCTCTCCACCCGCGCCTCGCTGTTCCTCAACGCCTTCCTGGTCATCGAGCTGCTCAAGGCGGCGCTGCGGGTGCTCTTCTCGTCGCGCTACGAGGGGCTGCGCCTGCTGCCGATCACGGCGGACGAGGCCTCCTACTGGAACCGCTGGATCGCCCGGCTGATCGGCCTGGTGGGCTACGGCCTGATGGTGGTGGTGCCGCTGATCAACGTCTACATCGCCCCGGCCCTGGGCCAGGGGGTCGGCACCCTGATCATGTTCGGCGCCTTCGTCTACGCCGTGGCGGTGGTGATGAAGAACCGCCAGCGGCTGCGCGATGCCCTCAACGAGAAGGCCGACCGCGCCACCATGGCCGCCACTCGGGTGAGCCTGCAGCTCTTCGCCCGCACCTGGCACCTGTTCGCCCTGGCCTACTTCGTGATGGTGCTGGTGGTGACCCTGACCCGCCCGGTGGATGCCCTGCCCTTCGTGCTCTTCGCCACCCTCAGGACCATCGCCGCGGTGGTGGTCGGGATGCTGGTCTCCAGCCTGCTGACCCAGACCATCGGCCGGCGCATCACCCTCTCCGAGGAGCTGCGTCGCAAGCTGCCGCTGCTGGAGCCCCGCCTCAACAGCTACGTGCCCAACGCCCTGCGGGTCATCCGCACCCTGATCCTGATCGTGGTGGTGATGGTGGTGCTCAGCGCCTGGGGCGCCTTCGACCTGGCGGGCTGGTACGCCTCCGAGGCGGGCCGCGGCCTGGTCGGCAAGGTGGTCAGCGTGGCGATGATCCTGGTGATCGCCATCGGCGCCTGGCTCGGCCTGGCCAGCCTGATCGAGCACAAGCTCAATCCCGAGACGGGCAAGGGCGAGCCCGACGCCCGCGCCAAGACCCTGCTGACGCTGTTCCGCAACGCCCTGGCCATCGCCCTGATCACCATGACGGCGATGATCGTGCTGGCCGAGATCGGCATCAACATCGGCCCGCTGATCGCCGGTGCCGGCGTGCTGGGCCTGGCCATCGGCTTCGGCGCCCAGAAGCTGGTCCAGGACATCATCACCGGCATCTTCATCCAGGTGGAGAACGCCATGAACACCGGCGACGTGGTCACGGTGGGCGGCATCACCGGCACCGCGGAGCGGCTCAGCATCCGCTCGGTGGGCATCCGCGACCTCAACGGCACCTACCACATCGTACCCTTCTCCAGCGTGGACACCGTCTCCAACTACATGCGCGAGTTCGGCTACCACGTGGGCGAGTACGGCATCGCCTACCGCGAGAGCATCGACGACGCCATCGTGGCGCTGCGCGAGGCCTTCGACGAGCTGGCCGGCGACGAGGAGCACAAGATGAACATCCTCGCCCCGCTGGAGGTGGCTGGCGTGGTCGCCCTGGCCGACAGCTCGGTGAACATCCGGGTGCGCATCAAGACCACCCCGGGCACCCAGTGGGCCACCGGCCGGGCCTTCAACCGCCTGGTCAAGCTGCACTTCGACGCCCGCGGCATCGAGATCCCCTTCCCCCACACCACCCTCTACTTCGGTGTCGGCAAGGAGGGCGAGGCGCCGCCCGCCAACCTGCGCGTCATGCAGCAGCCCTTCGACATCGACGGCCGCCCGGGCGGGCAGCCGCGCTCCGGCGAGAGCAGCCGGGCCGGCGAGGAGGATCCGCGTTCCCGCCCCAACCCCGAGTTCAAGGGCGACTTCGACGAGGACTGAGCCGCCGCGCTCTCCTCCCCGACGAAGGCGGGGCTGCCACCGGCAGCCCCGCCTTTCTGTGTCCGTGACCGTATCGGCCGCCCTCGCCGTGAACCTGGCTCGCCCCATCCTGTCGGGGTCCTGTCGGGGGCCACGCCTGTCGACCCGGCCAGTCCCGCGCCCGATGCCTGGCCGGCAGCGGTGGCGCTTGCCTGGCCCCTTGGCGACCAGGCGCCGATGCACCACCCACGAGAAGGGGGCGCCTGAGCGCCCCCTCGGGTGGTGTTGCTGGTCTGGCCGCGGCAGGGGCCGCGGGCGGGTCAGGCCCTGTCCTTGCCCTTGCCCTCGGCCTCCTTGCTGCCGCCCTTCTTCTTGCCTTCGGCCAGCACGTCCTTGTCCTCGCTGGGCTGGGGCAGGGAGGGCAGCGACTTGTCGAGCAGCTCGACGCTGTGGCGGTAGTAGAGCTGGCTCTTGTTGTGCTCGCCCAGGTTGGCATAGAGCCGCGCCAGCTCGGCGCATACCACGCCGCTGGGACGCTGACGCTGGCTGGCCTCGAAGTACTCCTGGGCCTTGCCCCAGTAGGCGTTGCGCAGCGCCAGGCGGCCCAGGGTGAGCAGCAGGTCCGGGTCGTTGGGGCGCTCCTGCAGCCACTTCTCGGCGGTGACCAGCTGGCGGCCGGCGTCCACGTCGAGCAGCCCGTAGCGCAGCACCAGGCGGCTGTCCCAGTGCTCCTTGAGGGAGTGGCGCAGCAGCCGCTCGGCGATGGGCTCCTGGCCGCCGCGCACCAGCGCCTCGGCGTAGAGCACGATCAGGTCGATGTTGCCGCGCAGGTGGTCGGGCATGTCGGCCCACAGCCCGCGCACCTTCTCGATGTCGGCGCCCTCCCGGGCCTCGCGCACAATCAGCTCGCGGTAGGCGCGCTGCTCCAGCTGCTCACGCTCCTCCGGGGCGATCAGCTGCTGGGCGCCCAGCCGCGGCATCAGGTGGCGCAGGCCGTCCCAGTCGCTGACGCTGAGGTAGGCCTGCTTGAGCTGCTTGAGCACCTGGGGGTGGTTGGGCAGCTGGCGGTCGAGGCGGGTGAGGATGGCCAGCGCCTCCTCGTACTGCTGGCGGTCCAGCATCAGCTGGGCCTGCATCATGCCCACCGCGGTGTCGGCCCCCTCGGTGCTGAGGTGGGCCCGCTTGAGCAGGGTGTCGGCCTGGTCGAAGCGGCCCTGGTAGTGGGCCGCCAGCGCCGCGGAGAGGTAGTTGACCAGCGGCGTGCTGGAGTCGTCGGCGGCCTTGACCAGCGACTTCTCGGCCTTCTTCCAGCGCCCCTCGGCCAGCGCCACCAGGCCGCGCACGGTGCGCTTCATGGCGTTGCGGTTGCGGGTACGGCTGTTCCACACCTTGAAGCGGGAGACCGGGCGGGTCAGGCGCATCAGCACCCGTAGCCCGAAGTGCAGCACCAGGAAGGCCGCCAGCAGGATCACCAGGCCGAACCAGAAGGAGGTCTGCAGCGAGGTGTCTCCGACCCGCACCAGCCAGTAGCCGGGCACGGACATCATCAGCTGGCCGAACAGCGCGCCGAGCGCCAGGCCCAGGACGACGATCAGGATCAGCTTTCTCATGCGTCATCTCCCCGGCGCGACTCGAAGCGGCGCTCGATGAAGGTGGCCAGGGCCTGCTGGGAGCCGCTGATGTCCGGCAGTTCGGGGCGAATCGCCTCGCCCTTCAGCGCCTCGAGCCGGCCGATCACCGATTGCACGCCGGAGGCGTCGGTATCGTAGTAGCCGTTGATCAGGGTCAGGGCCTTGTCGAGGCTCGCCTCGAAGAGCGCCTGCTCCTCCTTGAGCAGCGCCAGCTGGGACTGCTCCAGCACCAGGCGCACGCTCTGCCGCAGGTAGGACTCCTGCTCGGGCGTAATCAGGGCCTCCAGCGCGGCGTCATGATGGCGGATGGTGACCAGCTCCTTGAGCTCCTGGCCGAAGCGCGACAGCTGCTGCTGCCAGGTGCCGGTGGGCGCCTCCTCCATGCCGGCGCGCACGGTGATCTCCTCGATCTCCTGGGCAAGCGGCTGGCGGGCGATCTGCTCTTGCTGGGCGTTGAGGGCCAGCCACAGGCCGGTGCGGTCGACCCGCGGCACGGCGTCCAGGGCGGCCAGTTCGCTGGCGATCTCGCGGCGTACCGGCACCAGGGCGGGGTTGTCGGCCTCGAGCAGGCGCTGGTCGGCGGTGCGCAGCAGGGCGGCGGCCCCCTGGACATCGCGCTCCAGCTGCAGGCGCTGGTTGGCCAGCCTCAGCAGGTAGGCGGCCTCGGCGTGGAGCCAGTCGCGCTCGTCGGTCTCCTGCTCGCTGGCCAGCTCGGCCAGCACCTGGTCCAGGGTCTCGTTGACCTCGCCGCGGTAGTCGGCGAACTCGCCCTGCAGGGCCTGGATGGCCCCCTCCAGGGCGGCGTCGCGCTCGCGCTCACCCTCGTCGAGACGGTCCTCCAGGCCGGCCAGGTCGGCGGCGCTGGCCAGCTCGCCGGTGCGGGACTCCAGCTCGGCGATGCGCGCCTGCTGGGCATCGAGCTTCTGCCAGGCCTGCCAGCCGAACAGCGCCGCGGCGATGGCCAGCAGGATCACCAGCACGATGGCCACCAGGCCGCTCTTGCCCTTGCCATCACCACCGCCGGCCGGCGCGGCAGGCCGGGCGGGGCCGCCGCCCGAGGCCGACGCCGCAGGCTTGGCGGTGTCGGACTTGGCGGTGTCGGGCTTGGCGGTGTCGGACTTGCTGCCGGCGGCGCCGGCGGGCTTCGCCGGCGGCTTGTCAGCGCTCTTGTCCGCCCCCTTGTCATCGCCCTTGCCGGCGCCGCCCCTGGCATCGCCGGTCCCCCCGGGGCCGGCGGCAGCCTTGGTGGCCTCGGGCTTTTTCTCGGCCTTTTCCTCGGGCCTGGCGCCGGCGGTCTCCGCGCTCGGTGACTGGCCGGCAGCCGGTGCCGTGGCGGCGGGCCTGTCGGGCTGCGCCGTCTCCTGGCCGGCCGACGGGGAATCCGCGGCCGTCGCGTTGCCGCCCTTATCGTAGCGACGCGAGCGGCGCCGGCCCGAGGCGCCGCCCTTGCCGGCCCCGCCCCCCGAGGTCGCCGATTGCGCGCCGGAGGGCGCCTGCTGTTCGTCCTGATCGTGTGGTTGCTTGCTCATCTGTCGCTAGCCCTTTTCGAGATCGTCTTGGTCGACATCGGCTTCCTGCGGGTCACAGGCGTCGGCCACCGACGCCGCCAGCGCGGCCGGCGTGGCACCGGACGCCACGACGGGGGCACGAAACCCCAGCTTGCCGGCCAGTGTAGCCAACCGGGCACTGGAAACGATTAGCGGTTGGTTCAAGGCGGCATCTGCACACCATCTTGCCAGATGTTCGAGAATTTCTCCGCTGCTGACCACCAGCGCGCGGTAATCGCCCGCTGCCAGGCAGGCCTGGAGGGACGGGGAAGGGTCGAGGGGGGTGCGGCGATAGACCGCCAGGCGGGTGACCCGGGCGCCGCGCTCGGCGAGGGTCTCGGCCAGCAGCGTCCGTCCACCCTCGCCGGCCACCAGCAGCACCTTCTCCTCCGCCAGCCGCTGCAGGGAGACCAGGCGCAGCAGCGCCTCGCTGGTGTCCTCGCCGGCCTCGGCCGGCGGCACGTGCACGCGCACCCCGAGCCGCTCATGCAGGGTGGCCGCGGTGGCGGCGCCCACCGCGTAGTAGTCGATGCCCAGCGGCAGCTGCGGCCAGTAGCGGTCCAGCGCCTCGGCGAGGCATTCGGCGGCGAAGGGGCTGACCACCACCACCCGCCGGAAGAGGTCGAAGTCGAGCCAGGCGGCGCGCTGCGCCGGTGTCTCGGCGAGCGCCTCGAGGCGCAGCGCCTCGAGGCGGGCCACCGGCGCCCCGACCGCGGCCTCGATCGCCGCGGCGAGGAGCTCGCCTCGCGGACCGGGGCGGGTGACCAGTACCGGGGAGGAACCCATCAGCCGGCGCCGTACACCTCGGCGAGGATCTCGCCGGCCCCCTGGTCGAGCAGCTCCTCGGCCACCCGAATGCCCAGCGCCTCGGGCTCATGGATCGAGCCACGCCCCTCGGCGCGCAGCACCCGGGTGCCGTCCGGAGTGCCCACCAGGGCCCGCAGCCAGAGGGTCTGGCCGTCGTTCTCGAACACCGCGTGGCCGCCGATCGGCACCTGGCAGCCGCCCTCCAGGCGGGTGTTCATGGCGCGCTCGGCGCGCACCCGGGTGGCGGTGGCCGGGTCGTCCAGCGGCGTCAGCAGCGAGATCAGCTCGGGGTCGTGGAGCCGGCACTCGATGCCCAGCGCGCCCTGGCCACAGGCCGGCAGGCACACCTCGGCGGGCAGCTCCATGGCGATGCGGTCCTCGAGGCCCAGGCGACGCAGGCCGGAGGTGGCCAGCAGGATGGCGTCGAACTCGCCGGCATCGAGCTTGCCCAGCCGGGTCTGCACGTTGCCGCGCAGGCTGAGCACCTCCAGGTCCGGGCGCGCCTCCTGCATCTGCAGGCCGCGGCGCAGGCTGGAGGTGCCGATCCGTGCACCCTCGGGCAGTTCGTCCAGGCTGGCGTAGTGGTTGGAGACGAAGGCATCGGTGGGCTCGGCGCCCTCGAGGATCACCGAGAGCCCCAGCCCCTCGGGGAAGTGCATCGGCACGTCCTTCATGGAGTGCACAGCGATATCGGCACGGCCGTCCAGCATCGCCTCCTCCAGCTCCTTCACGAACAGCCCCTTGCCTCCCACCTTGGCCAGCGGCGTGTCGAGGATCTTGTCGCCGCGGGTGGACATCGCCACCAGCTCCACCTCGAGCCCGGGGTGGGCGGCCATGAGACGGTCGCGGACATGTTCGGCCTGCCACATGGCCAGTTGACTCTTGCGCGTGGCGATACGCAGCTTGGTGATGGCTTGCACGAGGTTCTCCCAGTCCCGGTTCCCTTGCTGGCGGCGCCCCTTGCGCCTGCGCCCGCTTGCACTTGCAGATGGCGTCTTTTCCACAGCATATAGGCTGCCATCATAAAGCACCCGGGAGGGCAGGAAAAATCACGCTCCCGCCGGGGTCGCCCGCCGGGGCGCCCCCTCGCCAGGCCCGCGGACTCTGGTACACTGCTCGGCATGTCAGACGGCGCCGCAGGGCGGCGCCAGGGCCGGTATCCGCCGGCCCTCGTCCCACGCAACCGTCATGCAGGATGCCCAGCCCGATGAGCCCTAGTTCCCCCAACCCCGGCACCAACCAGTCCTGGGGCGGCCGCTTCAACGAGCCCACCGATGCCTTCGTCGCCCGCTTCACCGCCTCGGTGGACTTCGACCGGCGCCTCGCCTTCCACGACATCCAGGGATCGATGGCCCACGCCACCATGCTGGCCCGGGTCGGCGTGCTCACCGACGCCGAGCGCGACGCCATCCATGAGGGCCTGGAGGCGGTGCGCGGCGAGATCGAGGCGGGCACCTTCCCGTGGTCCGTCGAGCTCGAGGACGTGCACATGAACGTCGAGGCGCGGCTCACCGAGAAGATCGGCATCACCGGCAAGAAGCTGCACACCGGGCGCTCGCGCAACGACCAGGTGGCCACCGACATCCGCCTGTTCCTGCGCGACGAGATCGACCAGGTGGCGGCCGAGCTCGCCCGCCTGCGCCGCGGACTGATCGAGCTGGCCGACCGCGAGGCCGACACCATCATGCCCGGCTTCACCCACCTGCAGACCGCCCAGCCGGTCACCTTCGGCCACCACCTGCTGGCCTGGCAGGAGATGCTGGCCCGCGACCACGAGCGGCTGCTCGACTGCCGCCGGCGCGTCAACGTGATGCCGCTGGGCGCCGCGGCGCTGGCCGGCACCACCTATCCCATCGACCGCCATGTCACCGCCGAGCTGCTGGGCTTCGACCGCCCCGCCGAGAACAGCCTGGATGCGGTGAGCGATCGCGACTTCGCCATCGAGTTCGCCGGTTTCGCCAGCCTGCTGCTGATGCACCTCTCGCGGATGAGCGAGGAGCTGGTGCTGTGGACCAGCGCCCAGTTCGACTTCATCGACCTGCCCGACCGCTTCTGCACCGGCTCCTCGATCATGCCGCAGAAGAAGAACCCCGACGTGCCGGAGCTGGTGCGCGGCAAGACCGGGCGCGTCTACGGCCACCTGATGGGCCTGCTGACCCTGATGAAGTCCCAGCCGCTGGCCTACAACAAGGACAACCAGGAGGACAAGGAGCCGCTGTTCGACGCCGTGGACACAGTCAAGGACTGCCTCAAGGCGTTCGCCGACATGGTGCCGGCCATCGCGCCGAAGAAGGCGCAGATGGCCGAGGCCGCCCGCCGCGGCTTCTCCACCGCCACCGACCTGGCCGACTACCTGGTCCGCCGCGGCGTGGCCTTCCGCGACGCCCACGAGATCGTCGGCCAGTCCGTGGCCTACGGCCTGAAGCAGCAGAAGGACCTCTCCGAGATGAGCCTCGAGGAGCTCCAGCAGTTCTCCGACACCATCGAGGCGGACGTCTTCGAGGTGCTGACCCTGGAGGGCTCGGTGGCCGCCCGCAACCACATCGGCGGCACCGCCCCCGACCAGGTGCGCGCTGCCGCCCAGCGGGCCCGCGACGCCCTGGCCGCCATGGAAGGCACCGCCTGATGCAGCGGATCGCCTTCGCCATCCTGGCCCTGGCGCTGCTCCTCGGTCTGGCCGGCTGCGGCCAGAAGGGCCCGCTCTACCTGCCCGGTGACGAGCAGGCCGCCGAGCAGTATGGCCCCCGCGACGCCGGCGACGCCGCCCCCGCCCCCGCCCCCGCCCCCGCCCCCGACGACAGCGAGACCTAGGCATGGATCATTTCGAGTACCGCGATGGCGTGCTCTACGGCGAGGAGGTCCCGCTGACCCGCATCGCCGAGCAGTTCGGCACGCCCTGCTACGTCTACTCCAAGGCCACCCTGGCCCGGCACTTCCGCGCCTATACCGAGGCGCTGGGCAGCCACCCCCACCTGATCTGCTATGCGGTGAAGGCCAACTCCAACCTCGCCGTGCTGGGCCTGCTGGCCCGCCTGGGGGCCGGCTTCGACATCGTCTCGATGGGCGAACTGGAGCGGGTGCTGGCCGCCGGTGGCGACCCCGCCAGGGTGGTCTTCTCCGGTGTCGCCAAGCAGGAGGCCGAGATGGCCCGGGCGCTGGAAGTGGGCATCAAGTGCTTCAACGTGGAGTCTCGCCCGGAGCTCGAGCGCCTGAATGAGGTGGCCGGCCGGCTCGGCAAGGTCGCGCCGGTGTCGCTGCGGGTCAACCCGGACGTGGACGCCGGCACCCACCCCTACATCTCCACCGGGCTCAAGGACAACAAGTTCGGCATCCCGGTGGACGAGGCGCTGGCCGTCTACGAGCTGGCCGCCTCGCTGCCCCATGTCAAGGTGACCGGCCTGGACTGCCATATCGGCTCCCAGCTCACCGAGCTCTCGCCTTTCCTGGATGCCCTGGACCGCCTGCTGCTGCTGCTCGAGCGGCTGCGCGAGCGGGGCATCGAGGTGGAGCACCTGGACCTGGGCGGCGGCCTCGGCGTGCCCTATCGCGACGAGCGCCCGCCGGCGCCCTTCGACTACGCCACGGCGCTGCTCGAGCGCCTGGCGAGCTGGGCGGGCAGCGAGCGGCTGACCCTGCTCTTCGAACCGGGTCGCTCCATCGCCGCCAACGCCGGGGTGCTGCTGACCCGGGTGGAGTTCCTCAAGCCCGGCGAGACCAGGAACTTCGCCATCGTCGACGCCGCCATGAACGACCTGATCCGTCCGGCGCTCTACCAGGCCTGGCAGGCGATCCTGCCGGTGGACACCCGCCGTGCCCGGGAGAGTGCGACCTATGACGTGGTGGGCCCGGTGTGCGAGACCGGCGACTTCCTGGGCAAGGAGAGGGAGCTCGCCATCGCCCCGGGCGACCTGCTGGCGGTGCGTTCGGCCGGGGCCTACGGCTTCGTGATGGCCTCCAACTACAACAGCCGCCCGCGCCCCGCCGAGGTGATGGTGGACGGCGACCAGGCCCACCTGGTGCGCCGCCGCGAGCGCCTGGCCGACCTCTGGGCCGGCGAGGCCCTGCTGCCGGAGGACGCCGACTGATGCTGCTGCACTTCACCAAGATGCATGGCCTCGGCAACGACTTCATGATGGTCGACCTGATCACCCAGCGGGCGCGCCTGGAGGCGGAGCAGGTCCGCCAGCTGGCCGACCGCCGTTTCGGGATCGGCTTCGACCAGCTGCTGGTCGTGGAGCCCCCCCGGGACCCGGACATGGACTTCCGCTACCGCATCTACAACGCCGACGGCAGCGAGGTGGAGAACTGCGGCAACGGCGCCCGCTGCTTCGCCCGCTTCGTGCGTGACCAGCGGCTCACCCACAAGCGCGAGATCCACGTGGAGACCGCCGGCGGGCCCCTGGTGCTGCGCGTGGAGGAGGACGGCCGCGTCCGCGTCGACATGGGCGAGCCGCGCTTCGCCCCTGCCGACCTGCCCTTCGAGGCCGACGAGGACCGCCCGCTGCATGACCTGGAGGTGGACGGTGAGCGTGTCGAGATCGCCGTGGCCTCGATGGGCAATCCCCATGCGGTGCTGCGGGTCGACGACGTCGACAGCGCCCCGGTGGCGCGCCTGGGGCCGGCCATCGAGGCCCACCCGAGCTTCCCCAGGCGGGTCAACGTCGGCTTCATGCAGGTGGTGTCGGCCCACGAGATCCGGCTGCGCGTCTTTGAACGCGGCAGCGGCGAGACCCTGGCCTGCGGCACCGGCGCCTGCGCCGCGGTGGCCTGCGGCATCCGCCGGGGCCTGCTGGCGAGCCCGGTCACCGTGCACCTGCCGGGGGGCGAGCTGACCATCGAGTGGGCAGGCCCCGGCACCCCCCTGACCATGACCGGCCCCGCCACGCGCGTCTTCGATGGCCGCGTCGCCCTGAGCTGAACCTGACAGTGTGACGCCGGCCCCGCCGGCGCCACCCAAGGAGTCCCGCATGACCCGAGCCGCCCCCGAACCGCGCAAGACCCTGGACCCGGACCGGGTCGCCGAATGGCTGGCCACGCACCCGGACTTCTTCGTCGGCCGCGAGGGACTGCTTCAGCAGCTCAAGGTGCCGCACCCCGAGGCCCGCGGCGCGACCTCGCTGCTCGAGCGCCTGGTGCACGACCTGCGCTCGCGGGCCGAGCAGGCCGAGTGGCGCCTGGAACAGCTGCTGGAGTCGGCCCGCCACAACGAGGCCCAGTACCGCCGCACCCGGGAGCTGGTGCTGGCGCTGCTCGAGGCCGAGAACAACGACGCCCTGGGCCAGGCCCTGGCCACCCAGCTGGCCGAGCGCTTCCATACCCCGGCCGTGGCGCTCTGGTGCCCCGCCAGCCTCACCGACGTCGAGCCCCAGCCGCCCCAGGCGCCTCGCCAGGTGCTCGATGACCATGCCGGCCAGCGCCTGGCGGCGCTGCTCGACGGCCGCACCAGCCGCTGCACGCGGCTGACCCCGACGGACTGGAAGCGCCTGCTGCCCCACGCGGCGGCACCGCGCAAGGCCGGCTCCTGCGCCATCAGTCGGCTGACCCTGGGCGAGCCGCTGGGCTACCTGGTGCTGGCCAGCCCCGACCCGGACCACTTCCGAGCCAGCATGGACACCCTGTTCACCGAGTACGTGGGCGACGTGGTGGCACGGCTGCTGGTGCGCCAGGCCCACTCGCCCCATGGCTAGCCGGCCCGGGACCGACGATCCGCTGGCGCGGGACGTCGAGGCCTTCCTCGAGATCCTGGCGCAGACCGCAAGCCCAGCCACCCTGGACGCCTACCGCCGCGACCTCGCCGCCCTGCTCGACTTCCTGGCCGAGCAGCAGGTCGACGACTGGCCGCGGCTCGATGCCGCGCTGCTGCGCCGCTTCCTGGGCGACGAGCGCCTGCGCGGCCTGGGCGCGCGCAGCCTGGCCCGGCGCCGCTCGGCGATCTCGCGGCTGGCCGACCACCTGGTGGCCGCCGGCCGACTGGCCCACAACCCGGTGGCCCTGACCCGCGCCCCGCGCCAGCCGCGCCACCTGCCGCGGCCGCTGGACGTCGACCAGCTGGCCCGCTTCCTCGACACCCCCCACGACGACTCGCCCCTGGCCCGCCGCGACCAGGCGATGCTGGAGCTCTTCTACTCCAGCGGCCTGCGGCTGGCCGAGCTGGCCGGCCTCGATCTCGGCGACCTCCAGCCCCGCCGGGTGCGGGTGCTGGGCAAGGGCGGCAAGCCCCGCCAGGTGCCGGTGGGCGGGCGTGCCAGCCAGGCCCTGGACGCCTGGCTGGCGGTGCGCGGCCAGCTCGCCACCGGCGACGAGCCGGCGCTCTTCGTGGGGCAGCGCGGCCGCCGCCTCGGCCACCGGGCCATCCAGCAGCGGCTGGCCGGGCTGGCACGCCGGCGCGGCCTGGCCGAGCACCTGCACCCGCACCGGCTGCGCCACTCCTTCGCCAGCCACCTGCTGGAGTCGAGCCAGGACCTGCGTGCCGTCCAGGAGCTGCTGGGCCATGCCAACCTCGCCACCACCCAGGTCTATACCCGGCTGGACTGGCAGCACCTGGCGGCCAGCTACGACAGCGCCCACCCGCGGGCACGGCGCCGCCCCGCCGGGCAGCGCGACGAGGAGCCATCGTGAGACTCGAGGCGATCACCTTCGACCTGGACGACACCCTGTGGGAGAACCGCGGGGTGATGCAGCGCACCGAGACCGGCCACTATGCCTGGCTCGACGCGGCGCTGGCGGAGTGGATGGAAGCGCGGATGGAAGAGGCGCCGGAAGAGCACGGAGGGGCCCCGCCCGCCGCGCCGGGACGCTTCGCCGAGCGCTTCCCGCTGGAGGCCTTCGTCGAGCGACGCGCCCGCCTGGCCCGCGCCCACCCGCTGCGCCGCGGCGACTTCACCTGGCTGCGCCGCCGGGCGCTGGCCGAGCTGCTCGGCGAATACGGCCTGGCCGGCCATCACGCCGACCGCTGGGCGGAGCGGGCGATGGAGCGCTTCATGGCGCTGCGCCATGAGGTCACGCCCCACGACGAGGTGGACGACCTGCTGCACGAGCTGGGCCGGCGCTATCGGCTGGCCAGCATCACCAACGGCAACGTGGAGGTCGCCCGCCTGGCGCTGGGGCGCCACTTCCCGGTGGCCATCGCCGCCGGCGAGCTGCTGGCGCCCAAGCCCGACCCGCGACCCTTCCTGGCCGCCCTGGCCCGGCTGGGCACGGCGCCGTCACGGGCGCTCCACGTGGGCGACTCCTGGGAGGAGGACGCCCTGCCGGCGTGCCGCCTGGGCATGCAGGCCGCCTGGATCGGTCCCGACGACCGCCACCTGCCCGCCGGCATCCACCGCCTGGACCACGTCCGCGAACTGCCCGAGCTGATCACCTGGCTGGAGAAGTATCAATGAAACTGGCTCAGGAGCGCCGGGGACATGCCGAAGAGGAGGTCCTATGCCAGGGATGGCCGAGGTAGCCTACAGGGACGTATTCATAGCGCCCCCTCGAAGGCCTGTCGTCGGAACAGCCTTGAGCGATGTTTTCGTCTGCGATAGCGCTGCGACCTAGTCCAGCAGCCAGGCGTCGAGGCGCGCATGCACCTCCTCGATGCCCTGCCCCTTGAGCGACGAGAAGAGCTGGATGCTGACCAGGTCCTCCCACTCGCGCAGCCGGCTGCGCACCTGCTGCAGGGCGCTGGCCGCCGCGCCGCGCTTCAGCTTGTCGGCCTTGGTCAGCAGGATGTGCACCGGCATCGCCTTGTCGTCGGCCCACCCCAGCAGGGTCTGGTCGAACTCGGTGAGCGGGTGGCGCACGTCCATCACCAGCACCAGGCCGCGCAGCGAGGCGCGCCGCTGCAGGTAGTCGGAGAGGTGACGCTGCCACTCCAGCTTGACCTGCTCCGGGACCTTGGCGAAGCCGTAGCCGGGCAGGTCGACCAGGCGGCGCTCGCTCTCCTCGCCCAGGGCGAAGAAGTTGATCAGCTGGGTGCGACCGGGGGTCTTGGAGGTACGCGCCAGCGCCTTCTGGCGGGTCAGGGCATTGATGGCGCTGGACTTGCCGGCGTTGGAGCGGCCGGCGAAGGCCACCTCGCTGCCGCTGTCGGGCGGGCAGGCGGCCAGGGTCGGGGCGCTGGTGAGGAAGCGGGCGGTCTGGTAGTTGAGTCGCGACATGCGAGCGGATCCTGACGATAGTCGATAGGGACGGGGTCGCGGCTTGCATTCCCGCCGCCGGGGTGATTCGGTATAATGCAGTGTCTTTTGTCTGCGACCCGGGGCAAGCTAGTGTACCACCGCGCCCTCGACGTCCGCGAACCACCAGGCCCTCGAGCGGCGCTGTCGCTCGTCCCTGGCACACCTCGCGATCCGGGCGGCACCCAGGGTACGTACCGGTCAACAACGTAACGGCATAGTGGAACAGCGATGAGAAAGTTACTGGCAAGCCTGGCAATTACCATGGGCGCCGTCGGCGCCGCCCACGCGGATCTGGAAGCCGATGCCGACGCCGCGGCCGGCCGCGAGAAGGCGCAGTCCTGCGCCGCCTGTCACGGACAGGCCGGCATCAGCCCCTCCCCCGCCTTCCCGCACCTGGCCGGCCAGCAGGCCTCCTACCTGGCCAAGCAGATCATGGACATCCGCGATGGCAACCGCGTGGTGGCCCAGATGGCCGGACAGGTCGACGACTTCTCCGACCAGGACGCCTGGGACGTCGCCAGGTTCTACGCCGACCAGGACGCCAACCTGGGCCAGGCCGACCCCGACGGCGAACTGCTGGCCCGCGGCGAGGAGCTCTACCGTGCCGGTGACATGTCCAAGGGCATCCCGGCCTGTGCCGCCTGCCACACCCCGACCGGGGTCGGCATCGGCAGCGCCGTCTACCCGGCCCTCTCCGGCCAGTTCCCCGAGTACACCGTCTCCACCCTGCAGGCCTTCGCCGCCGGCGAGCGGGCCAATGACCCGGCCAACATCATGCGCGACATCGCCGCCAAGATGAGCGATGCCGACATGGAAGCCGTGGCCAACTACGTGCAGGGCCTGCACTGAGTCGCCCGCCGTCCGTGACGGCAACGACACCCAGGGGCGGCCATCGAGCCGCCCCTGTCATTTGCCGACGCCGGCCCTCGGGAACCCTCGCGGCCCGGCGGGCTCCAAGCCAGCGATGCACGGCCTGCGCCGGCCACCGGTTCACTCAAGGAGAGACCCCCCGATGTTGAAGACCCTGATGATTGCCCTGGCAGGCCTCGGCCTGTCGTCCCTGGCCTCCGCGCAATCCCTGGTGGAGGGCCAGCACTACGAGTTGCTGCCCGAGGCCGTCGAGACCCGGGTCGACGAGGGCCAGATCGAGGTCACCGAGGCCTTCTGGTACGGCTGCCCGCACTGCAACAACCTGCAGGAGCACGTCACCGCCTGGTACGAGACCCTGGATGACGACGTCAGCGTGGTCCACCTGCCGGCCACCATGGGAGGCGACTGGAACACCCACGCCACGGCCTTCTACGCCGCCGAGCAGCTGGGCATCCTCGCGCAGACCCATGCCGACTTCTTCGCCGCCATCCATGAGGACGGTCGCAGGCTGAACAGCGTCGATGCCATCGCCGCCTTCTACAGCGACTATGGCGTCAGCCAGGAGGAGGCCGAGCAGGCACTGGGCTCCTTCGGCGTGCGCAGCCAGGTCAACCAGGCCCATGGCCGCATGCGCGCCATGCGACTGATGGGCGTGCCCGCCCTGGTGGTGGATGGTCGCTACCTGGTCACCCCGAGCAGCGCCGGCAGCCTGGCCAACATGCCGCAGATCGCCGATGCCCTGGTCGCGAAGGTTCGCGAGGAGCGCGCAGACTGAAGATGTCCCATCTGGCCGACGCCAGGACGCCGCCCCTGGAGGGCGGCCACCTGAAACTGCTTACCTTCAACCTGCAGGTGGGCATCCAGACCTCGGCGTACCACCACTACCTGACCCGCAGCTGGCAGCATCTGCTGCCCCACCCCAAGCGGCTGCGGCGCCTGGACATGGTGGGCGAGGTCCTCGGGCGCTTCGATATCGTCGGCCTCCAGGAGGTCGACGGTGGCAGCTTCCGCTCGAGCCACGTCAACCAGGTGGAGTACCTGGCCGCCCGCGCCGGCTTCCCGCACCACTTCCAGCAGCTCAATCGCAACCTGGGGCGCATCGCCCAGCACAGCAACGGGCTGCTCTCGCGCCTCGTCCCCAGCCGGGTCGAGGAGCACCGCCTGCCAGGGACCCTGCCCGGCCGCGGCGCCATCCATGCCCGCTTCGGCGAGGGCCCCGACGCCCTGCACCTGTTCGTCGCCCACCTGGCGCTGAGCCACCGCGGCCGGGTGCGCCAGCTCGACTACCTCTCCGAGATCATCCAGCCGCTGCGCCACGTGGTGGTGATGGGCGACCTCAACTGCACCCCGGAGCAACTGCACGGCCACGAGCGCTTCTGCGCCTCGCTGCCGCTCCACCCGGTGCGCCCGCTGCTGAGCTACCCCTCCTGGCAGCCGCGCCGGGCGCTGGACCATATCCTGCTGTCCGACTCGCTGCAGGCCGACGACGTGCGGGTGCTCGACCATCTCTTCTCGGACCACCTGCCGATCGCCGTGGACGTGCGCCTGCCGCCGGCCTGCCTGGCGACCCTCACGCCGAGGCTCAAGGCCGGCAGCCACTGAGGCCCTCGCCCGCCGTTGAGGCCCGGGGATGACGATCGGGGCCGAATCGGCGATGATGCGCCTCCGGTTACCCTTCATCACGAGAGGCCCCATGACTTCCGCGAAACGCGAACCGGTCCTGCTCGCCTGGCTCGACGCCATCACCGACCGGGTCGGGCATGCCATCGCCTGGCTGGTCATCGCCATGATGCTGGTGCAGTTCGCCATCGTGGTGCTGCGCTACGCCTTCGGCATGCACAGCATCGTGATGCAGGAGTCGGTGATGTACATGCATGCCATGGTGTTCATGCTCGGCGCTGCCTGGACCCTGCGCCACGACGGCCACGTGCGCGTCGACATCTTCTACCGGCGGCTCGGCGCCCGCGGCCGCGCCTGGATCGACCTCTGCGGCACCCTCTTCCTGCTGATCCCGGTACTCGGCTTCATCGCCATCGGCAGCTACGGTTATGTGCGCAGCAGCTGGGCGATCCTCGAACGCTCCCCCGACGGCGGCATTCCCGGCGTCTACCTGCTCAAGAGCCTGATACTGGTGATGATGGCCCTGCTGCTGATCCAGGGCATCGCCCAGCTGATCCGCCAGTGGCTGATCATCCGCCACCGTCTGCCCAACGACACGCCGACCCACGAGGAGCTCCTGTGATGCTGGCCACGCTCCTCGAACTGATGCCCCTGGTGCTCTTCGCCGCGGTGTGCGGCGTGCTGATGCTGGGCTATCCGGTGGCGCTGTCGCTGGCCGGCACCGCGCTGATCTTCGCCGGCCTCGGCTACGCGCTGGTGCAGCTCGGCGTGCCGGTGCCCTTCGAGTCCCGCTACCTGACCGCCATGCCCAACCGGCTCTACGGCATCATGACCAACCAGACGCTGCTGGCGGTGCCGCTGTTCGTGCTGATGGGGGTGCTGCTGGAGAAGTCGCGGGTCGCCGAGACCCTGCTCGACGCCATGGCGCTGGCCTTCGGGGCCCTGCGGGGCGGCCTGGGGATCGCCGTGGTGCTGGTCGGCATGCTGCTGGCCGCCTCCACCGGCATCGTCGGCGCCACCGTGGTGACCATGGGGCTGCTGTCACTGCCGACCATGCTCAAGCGCGGCTACTCGCCGGCCCTGGCCACCGGCAGCATCTGCGCCACCGGCACCCTGGGGCAGATCATCCCGCCCTCCATCGCCCTGGTGCTGCTCGGCGACGTGCTCTCCAACGCCTACCAGCAGGCCCAGCTGGCCATGGGGGTTTGGAGCCCCCGCACCCTCTCGGTGGGCGACCTGTTCATCGGCGCGCTGATCCCCGGCCTGCTGCTGGTGGTCGCCTACATCCTCTTCGTGATGGTCACCGCCTGGCTGAAGCCGGAGCTGGCGCCGCCGGCCGATCGCCGGGCGCTGATGGAGGAGCTGGGGCACACCGGCAGCCTCTGGCCCCTGCTGCTCAAGGGGCTGGTGCCGCCGGTGCTGCTGATCGTCGCCGTGCTGGGCTCGATCCTCGGCGGCTTCGCCACCCCCACCGAGGCCTCGGCGGTGGGCGCCTTCGGCGCCTTCGTGCTGGCCCTGGCCAATCGCCGCCTGACCCTGCCGATCCTGCGCCAGGTGGTGCGCTCCACCGCCCAGGTCACCAGCATGGTGTTCCTGATCCTGATCGGCGCCGCGGTGTTCTCGCTGGTGTTCCGCGCCTTCGGCGGCGAGGAGCTGGTCACCGAGATGTTCGAGGCCCTGCCCGGCGGGGTGGTCGGCGCCACCCTGGTGGTGATGCTGGTGATCTTCCTGCTGGGCTTCATCCTCGACTTCATCGAGATCACCTTCGTGGTGGTGCCCATCGTCGGGCCGGTGCTGCTGGCCATGGGCCTCGACCCGATCTGGCTGGGCATCATGATCGCGGTGAACCTGCAGACCTCGTTCCTGACGCCGCCCTTCGGCTTCGCGCTCTTCTACCTGCGCGGGGTGACGCCGCAATCGGTGCCCACCTCGGCGATCTACCGGGGGGTGATCCCGTTCATCGTCCTGCAGCTCTGCATGCTGCTGGCCCTGGCCCTCTTCCCGGGGCTGGCCACCTGGCTGCCCTCGGTGCTGTAGCGGGCTACTGGCACAGGGGCGCCAGCCACTGCTGGGCCAGCAGCAGCACCACCGCGTAGCGGGTCCCCTTGGCCAGGGTAATCAGCAGGATGGCCCGCCACCAGGGCAGCCGGAAGACGCCGGCCAGCACGGTGAGCGGGTCGCCTATGACCGGCGCCCAGGAGGCCAGCAGGCTCCACTCGCCGAAGCGGAAGTACCAGCGCTCGGCCCGGGCCAGCCCCTGGGGAGACGCGGGGAACCAGCGACGGTCCTGGAAGCGCCGGGCATAGCGCCCCATCCCGACATTGACCAGGCTGCCCAGGGTGTTGCCCGCGGTGGCCACCGCCCACAGCACCAGGGCGGGCTCGCCCAGGCACCAGAGCCGGGCCAGCCATACCTCGGAGCCCCCCGGCAGCAGGGTGGCGCTGACCAGCGCCACCAGGAACAGGCTCAGCATGCGGCCCCCGGACTCCTGAACGACTTGCCACGGTATGATGACGCCATGAATGACTCCCGACCCCTTCCCAACGTGCTGACCATCGCCGGCTCCGACCCCAGCGGCGGCGCCGGCATCCAGGCCGACCTCAAGACCTTCTCGGCGCTGGGCGCCTATGGTACCAGCGTGATCACCGCGCTGACCGCCCAGAACACCCGCGGCGTCCGCGGCGTCCACCCGGTGCCGGCCGAGTTCATCGCCGCCCAGCTCGAGACCCTGCTCGACGACGTGCGCATCGACGCGGTGAAGGTCGGCATGGTGGCGAGCCGCGAGGTAGCCGAGGTGATCCGCGAGGCGCTGACCCGGCGCCGGCCCCGCTGGGTCGTGCTCGACCCGGTGATGGTGGCCAAGAGCGGCGATATCCTGGTCGACGACGCCGGCATCCGCGCCGTGCGCGAGGTGCTGGTCCCCCTGGCCGACCTGATCACGCCCAACCTGCCGGAAGCCGCCGTGCTGCTGGACGCCCCGGCCCCGGGCAGCCGCGCCGGGATGGCCGCCATGGCCCCGGCGCTGCGCGGGCTTGGCGCCGGCGCCACCCTGCTCAAGGGCGGCCACCTGAGCGGCGCGGAGTGTCCCGACCTGCTGATCACCGCCGAGTCCGTCGCCTGGATCGAGGGGGCCCGGGTCGACACCGGCAACCTCCACGGCACCGGCTGCACCCTCTCCTCGGCCATCACCGCCCACCTGGCCCGGGGCGACACCCTGGCCGAGGCGGTGGCGGCGGCCAAGGCGTGGCTGGGGGAGGCCCTCGCCGCCAGTCAGCGCCTTGACGTGGGTCAAGGCCATGGCCCCGTGCACCATTTCCATGCCTGGGGGTAGCCCGCTTGGCGCAATTCGGTCTTGCAGGAGGCCGTCGGGCCTCCCATCCTGAAGGTCCACCCGCCGGGCCTGGTTCCCGGCTCTGAGTGACCCGGAGGGATGCGTCATGACCCAGACCCTGCTGTTCGCCTGCGACCTGTCGGCCGAGAATCGCGCCGCCTACGCCCGGGCCGTGCGCCTGGCGGTGGAGCACTGCGCCCGCCTCGACGTGATCCACGTGCTCGACCCCTACCTCCCGCGCCGGGTCCTCCAGGACCTCGAGGAAGCCGTGGTGGCGGACATGCAGGCCACCCTGACGGATATCCGCGAGGACTACGCGCTGCCCGAGCCCAGGACGCTGATCCAGACGGTGGCCGGCTCGGCCTATGCGGAGATCATCCGCGAGGCCCACGAGCGCGAGGTGGACATGATCATCCTCGGCGCCCACCGCAAGCGCGGCCAGCCCGACCTGGTGGCCGGCACCACCCTGGCCCGGGTGCTGCGCAGCGCGCCCTGCCCGGTCCTCTCGGTCAGCCACCTGGCCACCCAGGAGTGGCGCGACATCCTGGTCCCGGTGGATTTCTCGCTGACCTCCCGACACACCCTGCGCGAGACGCTCAAGCGCTTCCCCGAGGCGCGCCTGACCCTGCTCCACGCCTGGGACATCCCCGGTGAGCGCGAGCTGGGTTCCGACAGCGACTATGCCCGCTGGCGCGACCGCGAGGTTGCCCGGCTGCGCACCCAGCTGGAGCGCGAGACCGAGCAGCTGATGGCCGAGCTCGACGATGTGCCGGAGCTCGAGCTGGTGCTGGAGCAGGGCGACCCCCTGGAGGTGCTGATGACCCGCCTGCGCCGCCAGCCGCCCGACCTGCTGGCCCTCGGCAGCCGCGGCCAGCTGGGCCGCCACAGCCAGATCACCGAGCAGCTGCTGGCCGAGCCCCACTGCGACATCATGCTCTGCCGCGCCTGGTAGGAAAAGCGATACAGAACCTCTACGCGATGCTAGTGTCCGTACATGACTAACACCCCATCGCCGGAGGTTCCCCATGTCACGCCCTGTCCCCCGAGTCCGGTCCCACGGCCATCCGCTCCCCCTGACCGCCCTGCTGCTCGCCCTGCTGCTGGCCAGCCTGCCGCTGCGGGCCGCCGCGGAGAGGGTGGAGGTCAGGGGGGTCCAGTTCGCCACCCAGCTGGAGGAGGCGGGCCAGGCCTACCGCCTGATCGGCCACGGCCTGTTCCGCTACATGATCTGGACCGCCTATGCGGGGGCCTACTACCAGGCCCCCGAGGCGCCCGAGCCGGCCCCGCTGTCGGCCATCCCGCGCCGGCTGGAGCTCGAGTACTTCCATGCCATCGAGGCCGACGACTTCGCCGCCGCCACCCGCGACAGCCTGCGCGAACGCCTCGGCGAGACGGCCTATCGCGAGCTGCTGCCGGCCCTGAATGCCTTCAACCGGGCCTATCGCAGCGTCGAGCCCGGCGACCGCTACGCCCTCACCTGGGACGGCGAGGCCCTGCTGCTGGCCCTCAACGGCGAGCGGCTCTATCGCGGTGACGACCCGGTCCTGGCCAGCGCGCTGTTCGGCATCTGGCTCGGCGAGAGCCCCCTGCGAGACGACTTCCGCGACGCCCTGCTCGGGCGCCGCTGAGCGGCCCGCGTGCTAGGCTGGCCTCCTCGATCAAGGCAACCCATCGGCAATCTCGGGGAGAGCAAGCAATGAAGGCACTGATCCAGCGGGTGACCCGCGCCAGCGTGGCCGTGGAGGGACGCACCGTGGGCGCCATCGGCCACGGCCTGCTGGCGCTGGTGGGCGTCGAGAAGGGCGACGACGAGGCCGCCGTGGACCGGCTGCTGCACAAGCTGCTGCACTACCGGGTGTTCGGCGATGCCGAGGGCAAGATGAACCTCGACCTGCGGCAGGTCGACGGCGGGCTGCTGCTGGTCTCCCAGTTCACCCTGGCGGCGGATACCCGCAAGGGCCTGCGGCCCAGCTTCTCCAGCGCCGCCCCGCCCGACGAGGGCCACCGGCTCTTCCACCTCCTGCTGGCGCGCGCCGAGGCGGCCTGGCCCCGGGTGGAGAGCGGCGAGTTCGCCGCCGACATGGAGGTCTCGCTGGTCAACGACGGCCCGGTGACCTTCCTGCTGGACAGTTAGGAGCCGAGCTCGGCCGCCATGGCCTCCAGTTCCTCCTCGGCGGAAAGCCACTCGGCCTCCAGGTCGTCCAGGCGGGACTTGAGCTCGCCCTGGCGGGCCAGGGTGGCGGTGAGCTCCTCCTTGCGCGCGGCGTCGGTGTAGAGCGCGGCGTCGCCCAGGGCCTCCTCGACCTTGGCCAGCTCCGCCTGGACCTTCTCCATGGCCTGCTCGGCGCGGTCGCGCTGCTTCTTGAGCGGCCGCAGCTTCTCGCGCAGCTCGGCGGCGGCGCGCCGAGCAGCCTTGCGATCCTCCTTCGGCGCCGCGCTCTCGGCCTGGCGCTCCCCCTTCTCGGCCCGGGCCTCGCGGCGCTCGCCCTCGAGCCGCGCCTTGAGCCAGGCCCGGTAGTCCTCCAGGTCGCCGTCGAAGGGCTCGACCCGATGGTCGGCCACCCGCCAGAACTCGTCCACGGTGGCGCGCAGCAGGTGGCGGTCGTGGGAGACGATGATCACCGTGCCCTCGAAGGCCGCCAGCGCCTCGGTGAGGGCCTCGCGCATCTCCAGGTCCAGGTGGTTGGTGGGCTCGTCGAGCAGCAGCAGGTTGGGCTTCTGCCAGGCCACCAGGGCCAGTGCCAGGCGCGCCTTCTCGCCGCCCGAGAAGCGCCCCACCTCGCCGAAGGCATCGTCGCCCTGGAAGCCGAAGCCCCCCAGGAACTTGCGGATGTCCAGGTCGGCAGCCGTGGGCGACAGCCGCTGCACGTGCATGAAGGGCGTCGAGGCGAGGTCCAGCCCCTCGAGCTGGTGCTGGGCGAAGTAGCCGATGGCCAGGTGCTCGCCGGGCACCCGCCGGCCGGCCAGCAGCGGCAGCTCGCCGGTGAGCGACTTGATCAGCGTCGACTTGCCGGCCCCGTTGGGGCCCAGCAGGCCGATGCGCTGGCCGGGCAGCAGGGTCAGCTTCACGGCGTCGAGCTGGACCTTCTCCACGCCCGGCTCGCCCTCCGAGACGTCGCGATAGCCGAGGCGGGCCTCGTCCAGCACCAGCAGCGGGTGGGAGGTCTTGTCCGACGCGGGAATGGTGAAGTGGAAGGGGGAGTCGGCGTGGGCCACGGCGATGTCGCCCATGCGCTCGAGCATCTTCAGCCGGCTCTGGGCCTGGCGCGCCTTGGTGGCCTTGGCGCGGAAGCGCGCCACGAAGCGCTCGATCTCCTCGCGGCGGGCCTGCTGCTTGGCCGCCTCGGCCTGCTGCAGCGCCAGCTTCTCGGCCCGGGTGCGCTCGAAGGTGGAGTAGTTGCCGCGATAGAGCACCAGGCTCTGGCGGTCGAAGTGCACGATGTGGTCGCACACCGCATCGAGGAAGTCGCGGTCGTGGGAAATCAGCAGCAGGGTGCCGGGGTAGCGGGTGAGCCACTGCTCCAGCCACAGCAGGGCATCCAGGTCCAGGTGGTTGGTGGGCTCGTCGAGCAGCAGCACGTCCGAGGGCATGAACAGGGTACGCGCCAGGTTGACCCGCATCCGCCAGCCGCCGGAGAAGTCCGACAGCGGACGCGCGAGGTCCGCCTGGGTGAAGCCCAGCCCCACCAGCAGCTGGGCGGCCCGGGCCGGCGCGCTGTAGCCGTCCAGTGCCTCGATGGCGCCGTGCAGCTCCGCCTCGCGATGGGCCTCGCCCGCTTGAGCGGCCGCGGCCAGGGCCGCCTCGGTCTGGCGCAGCTCGCGGTCGCCGTCGAGCACATAGTCGACGATGGCCCGGTCCAGCGCCTCCACCTCCTGGGCCATGTGGGCGATGCGCTGGCCGCCGCTCATCTCCACCTCGCCGCGGTCCGGCGCCAGCTCGCCGAGCAGCAGCTTGAACAGGCTCGACTTGCCGGCGCCGTTGGGGCCGACGATCCCCGCCTTGTGGCCGGCGTGCAGGGTCAGGTCGGCGCCCTCCAGCAGGGCCTGGGTGCCGCGTTGCAGGGAAACTTGGCGCAGTGCGATCATGCGGGCTCCACGGGCGTACAGGGCCGCCGCGGGAAGCGACGGCAGGAAAACGAATGAACGCTGATTCTACCGAAATGACGGCCGCTCTGCGGGACCGACTGGCCGCCGCCCCCCTCGAGGCCTTTGCCCTCGCCCTCTACGCCCGCCCCGGCATCGAGGCCGCCTGCCTGCGACTCCAGGACGAGGCGGGCATCGACGTCTGCGAGCTGCTGTGGCGCTGCTGGCTGCTCCAGCACGGGGTAGTGCCGGGTGATAGCACCGAGGAGGCGCTCGCCGAGGTCCATGGCTGGCAACGAGAGGTCACCGCCCCGCTGCGCCGGCTGCGCCGCGCCCTGAAGGGCCAGGCGCCCGGCCGCCCCGGGGTCGAGAAACTGCGCGCCACCCTCAAGCAGGCCGAGCTCCAGGCCGAGCTGGAGGCACTCGCCAGGCTCGAGGCACTGGCTCGGCAAGGCCCCCTTCGGCCGCTGCCGCGGAGTCGGGAAAGGGCCGCGGATTGTCTCGCCCGGCGCCTCCAACTGCAGAAAAAATCACATCTTTCAACGCTCCAGACGGTCATTGCCTGCCTTGACCCTCCCCTGGGGCCACGCTAGCCTGAATTCAGACGCGCGGGCATGCTGTCCGCCCTCTGTCTGTCAATTTCGCCTGATATTGACCGGTCCATACCTGCGAGGGGAACAAGAATGAAGGCAACCAAGCTGTTGACCACGGCCACCGTCGGCGCCCTGCTTTTCGGCATGTCCGCGGCGGCCCATTCCGCCAACTGGCGCTATGCCCACGAGGAGTTCGAGGGCGACGTCCAGGACGTCTTCGCCATGGCGTTCAAGGAGTACATCGAGGAGAACTCCGACAACACCGTCCAGGTCTATCGCTTCGGCGAGCTGGGCGAGTCAGACGACATCATGGAGCAGACCCAGGCCGGCATCCTGCAGTTCGTCAACCAGTCCCCCGGCTTCACCGGCGCGCTGATCCCCGAGGCGCAGATCTTCTTCGTCCCCTACCTGCTGCCCACCGATGAAGAGACCGTCATCGAGTTCTTCAACACCAGCGTGGCCATCAACGAGATGTTCCCGGAGCTCTACGCCGAGCAGGGCCTGGAGCTGCTGAAGATGTACCCGGAAGGCGAGATGGTCGTCACCCTGGACGAGCCCTTCACCTCGCCGGAAGACCTGCGCGGCAAGAACATCCGCACCATGACCAACCCGCTGCTCTCCGCCACCTACCGTGCCTTCGGCGCCAGCCCGACGCCGCTGCCCTGGGGCGAGGTATACGGCGGCCTGCAGACCGGCATCATCCAGGGCCAGGAGAACCCGATCTTCTGGATCGAGTCCGGCGGCCTCTACGAGGTCTCCCCGCACCTGGTCTACACCGGCCACGGCTGGTTCACCACCGCCATGATGGCCAACCAGGACTTCTTCGACGGCCTCTCCGAGGAGGAGCAGCAGCTGGTGCGTGACGCCAGCGAGCACGCCTACGAGATCATCATCGAGCACATCTCCGGGCTGGCCGACGAGTCCCTGGCCAAGATCCAGGAGGCCTCCGACGAGGTCACCGTGACCCGCCTCGACGAGGAGCAGATCGAGGCCTTCCGTGCCCGTGCTCCCGAGGTCGAGGAGGAGTTCATCGAGATGACCGGCGAACGCGGCCGCGAACTGCTCGAGCAGTTCCACGCCGACCTGGAGGCCGTGAGGGCCGACTGATCCCGGAGGATCAGCGCCACCGCAGCGAGCAAGGGGGTAGCCGGCAGGCTGCCCCCTTTTGTCTTCGACGCCCCGGACCCGTCGCGCCGGTTTCCCACGCCCCGCCCGGCCACCCGGCCGGCCACTCAGCGTTGAAGGCTCGACGGCATGACCCAGCCTGACAGCGTACTCTCGAAGAACGACAGCAATCATCGTGCGTGGGGAACGGACAGGAGCCCGCCGACATGGAAATGAACGAAGACGACATCGCCGAGAAGAACTACCGCTCGACGCTGCCCGGCCCGCTCGGGCCCATCGACACCTGGATCAGCCGCATCGAGGCGGTGATCCTGGCCATGGGCGTGATCCTCATGGCCGTCAACACCATCGCCAACGTGCTGAGTCGTTTCCTCCTCGGCGAGAGCCTGCACTTCTCCGAGGAGATCAACCGCATCCTGATCGTGATGATCACCTTCGCCGGCATCGGCTATGCGGCGCGCCACGGCCGACACATCCGCATGTCGGCCATCTATGACGCCGTGCCCACCGGCGGGCGACGCTGGATGATGATCATCATCTGCCTGTTCACCGCCGTGGTGATGTTCGTGCTCTGCTACTACTCGATCGGCTACATCTCCACGCTCTATGGCCGCGGGCGCGTGCTGCCCTCGCTGAGCATCCCGGTCTGGATCATGTACATCTGGGTACCGGTCGGCTTCGCCATTACCGGCATCCAGTACCTGCTGACCGCCATCAAGAACATGACCTCCCGCGACGTCTACCTCTCGACCCACGTGGTGGATGGCTACAAGGACACGGAAACGGAAGTCTGATCCCGAGCGAGGCACACCCCCATGACAACCATCATCCTCTCCATCATGATCGTGCTGCTGCTGCTAGGCTTCCCGATGATGATCCCCCTGGCCACGGCGGCCTTCGTCGGCTTCTACATGACTTTCGGCGGCCTCGGCCAGATGGAGACCCTCATCCAGCAGATGATGGGTGGCATCCGCCCCACGGCGCTGATCGCCGTGCCGATGTTCATCCTCGCCGCCGACATCATGACCCGCGGCCAGTCGGCCAACCGGCTGATCAACATGGTCATGGCCTTCGTGGGCCACATCAAGGGCGGCCTGGCCGTCTCCACCGCGGCCTCCTGCACCCTGTTCGGCGCGGTCTCCGGCTCCACCCAGGCCACCGTGGTCGCCGTGGGCTCGCCGCTGCGCCCGCGGATGCTCAAGGCCGGCTACAAGGACCCCTTCACCCTGGCGCTGATCATCAACTCCAGCGACATCGCCTTCCTGATCCCGCCGAGCATCGGCATGATCATCTACGGCGTCATCTCGGGGACCTCCATCGGCGAGCTGTTCATCGCCGGCATCGGGCCGGGCCTGCTGATCCTGGCCATGTTCTCGGCCTACTGCGTGGCCTACGCCTACATCAACAAGGTGCCCACGGAGCCCCGCTCCACCTGGAAGGAGCGCGCCATCTCGGTCAAGGACGCCCTCTGGCCACTGGGCTTCCCGGTGCTGATCGTCGGCGGCATCTACGGCGGCGTCTTCAGCCCCACCGAGGCGGCGGCGGCCTGCGTACTCTACGCGGTGCTGCTGGAGTTCGTGGTGTTCCGCTCGCTGAAGCTGCACCACATCTATGCCATCGCCAAGTCCACCGGCCTGATCACCGCGGTGGTGTTCATCCTGGTGGCGGTGGGCAACGGCTTCTCCTGGATCATCTCCTTCGCGCAGATCCCCCAGGCGATCCTGGAGGCGGTGGGCGTCAACGAGGCCGGGCCGATAGGCGTGCTGATCGCCATCTCGGTGGCCTTCTTCGTGGCCTGCATGTTCGTCGACCCCATCGTGGTGATCCTGGTGCTGACGCCGATCTTCGCCCCGGCCATCGCCGCCTCCGGCCTGGACCCGGTGCATGTCGGCGTGCTGATCACCCTGCAGGTGGCCATCGGCTCGGCGACGCCACCCTTCGGCTGCGACATCTTTACCGCCATCGCCATCTTCAAGCGCCCCTACTGGGAGGTGATCCGCGGCACCCCGCCCTTCGTCTTCATGCTGGTGCTGGCGGCGGCGCTGATCATCATGTTCCCGCAGATCGCCCTGTTCCTGCGCGACATGGCGTTCCGCTGATCCAAGGAGGCATTGACGATGTTCAATCGGATACTGGTACCGGTGGATGGCTCCAAGGGGGCCCTCAAGGCCCTGGAGAAGGGCACGGGGCTGGCGCTGCTGACCGGTGCGGAGCTCTACATCCTGTGCGTCTTCAAGCATCACAGCCTGCTCGAGGCGTCGCTCTCCATGGTGCGCCCCGACCGCCTCGACCTGCCCGACGACGCCCTCAAGGAATACGCCACCGAGATCGCCGTGCATGCCAAGTCCCATGCCATCGAAATGGGCGTGCCCGTGGAGAAGGTACGGGCCTTCGTCAAGGGCGGGCGCCCCTCGCGCACCATCGTGCGCTTCGCCCGCAAGCGCGAGTGCGACCTGATCGTGATCGGCGCCCAGGGCACCAACGGCGACAAGAGCCTGCTGCTGGGCAGCGTGGCACAGCGCGTCGCCGGCTCGGCCAACTGCCCCACCCTGGTGGTCTGAGCGCCGCCCTGCCGGGCCGGTTCTGCCCCGCCGCGTGCGGGTGCGGAACCGGCCCGGCCCTGTTAGAGTCCCATGGACCTCACCCACCGACGGCGCCATGGCGCCTGACCCACAAGGGCCTGTCCATGAAGAGACTGCTGACTACCGCCTCCCTCACCACCCTGCTCGCGGCCGCCCCCCTGGCGCTTGCCGCGCCGGAGACCGACGAGGAACGCCTCGGCTACAGCCTGGGCGTGACCCTCGGCCAGAGCATCCAGCAGGACGTCAACGACCTGGACGTCGACGCCTTCACCCAGGCGATCCGCGACGTCTTCGCCGGCGACGAGCTGGCCATGAGCGACGAGGAGATGGCCGACGCCCTGATGCGCTTCCAGCAGGAGGCCATGGCCACCCGCCAGGCCGAGGCCGAACAGCAGGCGGAGGCCAACCGCAGCGAGGGCGAGGCCTTCCTGGCGGCCAATGCCGAGGAGGAGGGCGTCGAGGTGACCGAGTCCGGCCTGCAGTACCGGGTCCTGGAAGCCGGTGACGGCGACACCCCCGGTGCCGAGGACAGCGTCGAGGTGCACTACGAGGGCACCCTGATCGACGGCACCGTCTTCGACAGCTCCTACGAGCGCGGCGAGCCGGTCAGCTTCCGGGTCGACCAGGTCATCGACGGCTGGCAGGAGGCCCTGCAGCTGATGAGCGTCGGCGATACCTGGGAGATCGTGATCCCCGCTGAGCTCGCCTATGGCGCCCAGGGCCAGGGGCCCATCGGCCCCTACGAGACGCTGATCTTCAGGGTCGAACTGCTCGACGTGATCGGTGACTGAGACCGCCATGCTCCGACGCTGCCTGCCGCTCGCCGGCCTCACCCTGGCGGGGCTGGCGGCCGCTCCCGTCGCCGCCGACCGGCTTCCCGACCTGCCCCGCCTGGCCACTGCCGCCGACGACGTCAGCGTGGTCGGCGTCTCCTCGGGAGGCTACATGGCCACCCAGCTGGCCGTCGCCTGGCCGGAACGCTTCAGCGGCCTTGGCGTGCTGGGCGCCGGTCCCTGGTCCTGCGCCCAGGGCACCCTGCGCCGGGCGCTGGGCCAATGCATGACCACCCGCCTGGGGCCGCCCGACCTGGACGAACTGGAGGCGCGCCGCCTCGGCTACCTGGAGCGCGACCTGGTGGGCAAGAGCGAGGACCTGGCCGAGCTCAGGGTCTTCGTCTGGCACGGCGAGGAGGACGATACGGTCGCCCCCGCGCTGGGCCGCGCCCTGGCCGAGCAGTTCCGGGGCTGGCTCGCGAATCCCGACCAGCAGCTCAGGGCCCGGGAGAGCGAGCGGGTCGGCCATGGCTGGCCCATCGGCCACCACGCCGAGCCGGCCCCCGCCACCGAGCTGGCCGGCTGCCGCCAGGGGGGCGGCACCCATGTGCTGAACTGCGACCTGGATATCGCCGGCGAGGCGCTGGGCTGGCTGCATGGCGAGCTGGCACCGCCGGCAGTGCCCGAGGGCCAGCTGCTGGCCTTCGACCAGGCCTCGGTGCGCGACGCCAAGGGCCTGGACGATGCCGGCTACCTGTTCGTGCCGGCGGCCTGCGAAGCGGGTGGGTGCGACCTCACGGTGGCCCTGCACGGCTGCGGGATGGGCGTCGAGCAGATCGGCGAGACCTTCGTCCGCCACAGCGGACTGAACGAGTGGGCGACCCGCAACCGGCGGGTGGTGCTCTATCCCCAGGCGGAGACCAGCCTGGCCAACCCCCAGGGCTGCTGGGACTGGTGGGGCTTCGCCGAGAGCACCTGGCAGCTCGATCCGCTCCATGACAGCCGCGAGGGGACCCAGGTCCGCGCGCTGATGGCGATGATCGAGCGCCTCCAGGAGTCGCCTCGCTGAGGCGAGGCCGCCGCGGCGCTAGAGCGCGTCGCGCAGCGCCGACAGCAGGCCGTGGGGGGCCGGCGAGTAGAGCACCCGCCGGAGGATCCGCCCCTCGCGGTCGACCAGGTAGAGCGAGGAGCTGTGGTCGATGGTATAGGCCATGGCCGACTCGGGCGTCTCGACCCGGCGCCACACCACCCCGTAGCGCTCGGCGATCTCCTCGAGCTGCGCCTCGGAGCCGGTGGCGCCGATGAAGGCGTCGCCGAAGAAGCCGGTATACTCGGCCAGCCGCTCCAGGGTGTCGCGCTCCGGGTCGACCGAGACCATCACCGGCACCACCCGCTCGCGACTCGCCTCGTCCAGCTCGGAGAGCGCCTGGCGAACCACCGCCATGCTCATGGGGCAGACGTCGGGGCAGTAGGTATAGCCGAAGAACAGCACCGCCAGCTGGTCCTCCTCGAGCTGGCTCAGCGAGAAGTCGCCGCGGGTCGAGGGCAGTTCCACGGGTCCCCCGCGCATGTCGCTGTCGGCATCGCCCGCCAGCTGCTGGTACCAGCCCAGGCCACCCACGGCCAGCGCCAGCACGATGACCGCCACGCCGGCCCAGATCCCCTTCCGCTTCATAGCGCACTTCTCTCCACGTCGAAATCGAATCCGCTGCCGATCCGCCCCCGGCCGGTGTCGACCACCACCCGGGCCCGCCAGGGCATCACTGCCTCGGTGCAGATCGGCACCTGTCCCTCGCCGCGAAAGACCCCGTCTCCCTGGCGGCGCAGCGGGTAGCGGTGCAGCCCCATGTCCATGTCGCGGCCGACGAAGTCGACCCTCACGGACTCGGCCTCGACGCCCGACAGGGTGACCGTCATCGGCAGGATCTCCAGGGCGCGGATCTCGCCCTCGGCCCCCAGGTCCAGGCGCAAGCTGCCGGTGCCACCCAGCGAGGCGACGCAGGGCCCGAGCTGCAGGTCGCAGCCGGCCTCCTCGGGAAACCAGTGCACCGACTCTCCCCCGCGAAGACTGTAGCTGGTGAGGTACCAGAGTGCCACGGCGACGGTCACCAGGGTGAAGAGGATCAGCAGCCGCAGCAGCGGGGGGCGCGAGACGGCGGTCTCTGTCGGCAAGGAACGGGACATGGCGGCGAACGCGGCACTCCATGGGAAGGCGTGATGGCGGTAAGCTTATCAGCATTCGCCTGTGGCAGAGTGCGCAAGGATGTCGCAGGGTACGCCGACGACGAGGAGACCGACATGCCGGGAGTGGCGAATGCACTGGGCCCCCTGTTCCTGCTGATCCTGCTGGGCGCCGTGCTCGGCTGGGCGCGCCAGCCGGGGGGCGACTTCTGGCCGCGGCTGGAGCGGCTCATCTATTTCCTGCTGTTCCCCGCCATGCTGGTCTCGACCCTGGCCACCGCCGACGTCAGCCAGGTGCCGGTGACCCGCCTGGCCGGGGCGCTGCTGGGGGCCATGGGCCTGTTCGGCGCCCTGCTCTGGGCGCTGCGCGGCTGGCTCGGCCTGGAGGCGCCCGCCTTCACCTCGGCCTTCCAGGGATCGCTGCGCTTCAACACCTATGTCGGGGTCGCCGGCGCCGCCGCCCTGCACGGTGGCCCGGGCGCCACCGTGGCGGCGGTGGCCGTGGCGCTGATGGTACCGGTGGTGAACGTGCTCTGCGTGGCCAGCTTCATCGCCGCGGGAACGCTCGGCGCTGGCAGCCTCGGCAAGAGCCTCGCCGCCCTGGTGCGCAACCCGCTGATCCTCGGCTGCCTGATCGGCATCGGCTTGAACGTCAGCGGCATCGGCCTGCCGGGCTGGAGCGAGGCCACCGTGGAACTGCTGGGACGGGCCGCCCTGCCGCTGGGCCTGGTGGCAGTGGGCGTGGCCCTGCGCCCCGCCGCCCTGATGCGGCTGGACCGGGGGGTGTGGGCCACCAACCTCGTCAAGCTGGGGCTGATGCCGGCCCTGGTGCTGGCCCTCGCCCTGGCGCTGGGCCTCGACCCGGTAAGCCGCGACGTGGCGCTGCTGTTCGCCGCGCTGCCCACCGCCACCTCGGCCTATATCCTGGCCCGGCAGCTGGGCGGCGATGCCGAGATGATGGCGGCGCTGATCACCGGACAGACCCTGCTGGCCATGGCCACCCTGCCCCTCTGGCTGCGCCTGGCCGGCGCCGGGTGAGGCAGCCAATAAAAAAGATTCGCATTTCTGTTGACGCAGTAAACGAGAATGATTACTCTTTCTTCATGGCGTTGATGAGGCGCCATGCCACGGCAGGAACCGCCAGTCGCCTGCCATGGTTTCTCCCTCCTCATTGCTAGTCACGGTCTTGCCGCCGCCCCATCGAGGGCGGCTTTTTTTGGTGTGGAGGGTCCCTCCTCATTGCTGCTCTTTACCACCCCAGGGTCTTGCCGCCGCCCTCACCCTACAAAAAACGATGCCCCCGCACGGGCGAGGGCATCGGGGGAGCGAAGCGAGCCTGATCAATCGTCGCGACGGTAGATCAGGTCCCAGACGCCGTGGCCGAGCTTCTCGCCGCGGGCCTCGAACTTGGTGAGCGGCCGGAACTCCGGTCGCGGCACATAGGGGGCGGTCTCCGGCGCAGCGGTGTTGGCATAGCCCGGGGCGGCATCCATCACCTCGGCCATCCACTCGGCGTAGGCCTCCCAGTCGGTGGCCATATGGAAGGTGCCGCCGACCTTGAGCCGACGGCGCACCAGTTCGACGAAGGCGGGCTGCACGATGCGCCGCTTGTGGTGCTTCTTCTTGGGCCAGGGGTCGGGGAAGAACAGCTGCAGGGTGTCCAGGCTTTCCTCCGGCAGGCACTCCTCGAGCACCCGCAGGGCGTCCTCCCGGTAGACCCGCAGGTTGGTCAGGCCGCGCTTGTCGGCCTCGTCGAGCAGCTTGCCCACGCCCGGGGCATGCACCTCGATGCCGATGAAGTCGGTGTCGGGATGGGTCTCGGCCTGCTCGATCAGCGAGGCACCCATGCCGAAGCCGATCTCCAGTACCCGGGGGGCACGCCGGCCGAACAGGGCGTCGAGGTCCTGGCGGCCGTCGGCCAGGGTCAGCCCCAGCCGCGGCCAGACCTCCTCGAGGCCGCGGGTCTGGGCCTGGGTCATGCGCCCGGCACGCAGCACATAGCTCTTGATGCCGGGGCGGTGCAGGGGCGCATCCGGGCCTTCCGGCCCGGTGGTGGCGGTATCGTCGCGGGACTGGTCACTCATGGGGCGGTCGAGGCTCTCGTTCTGGGCGCCTGTTTCAGGCGTTCGTTGCGGGCGATCGATGGACGCGTCAGCCGTTGATGCGGCCGGCGAAGGGGGAAGAGGGGTCGGCGCTCTGGCGGCGCGGCATGCGCCCGGCCAGGAAGGCCTCGCGGCCGGCCTCGACGGCCTTCTTCATGGCGCCGGCCATCAGCACCGGCTGGCGGGCATGGGCGATGGCGGAGTTCATCAGCACGCCGTCGCAGCCCAGCTCCATGGCCAGGGCGGCATCGGAGGCGGTCCCGATCCCGGCATCCACCAGCACCGGCACGCCGGCCTGCTCGATGATCAGGCGGACGTTGTGCGGGTTCTGGATGCCGTGGCCGGAGCCGATCAGCGAGCCCAGCGGCATGATGGCGCAGCAGCCCAGGCGCTCGAGCTCGCGGGCGACGATGGGGTCGTCGCTGGTGTAGACCATGACGTCGAAGCCGTCGGCGATCAGCGTCTCGGCGGCGGCCAGGGTCTCGACCACGTTGGGGTAGAGGGTCGTCTCGTCGCCCAGCACCTCGAGCTTGACCAGGCTGTGGCCGTCGAGCAGCTCCCGCGCCAGCCGGCAGGTGCGTACGGCATCCTTGGCGGTGTAGCAGCCGGCGGTATTGGGCAGCAGGGTATAGCGTTCCGGCGGCACCACGTCGAGCAGGTTGGGCTCGCCGGCCTCCTGCCCCAGGTTGGTGCGGCGCACCGCGAAGGTGACCACCTCGGCCCCGGAGGCGGCGATCGCCTCGCCGGTCTCGTCGAAGTCACGGTACTTGCCGGTTCCCACCAGCAGGCGGGAGGTGAACTCGCGCCCGGCGATACGCAGCGGCTGGTCCTGGAAGAAGTCTGTCATCGCGTCTGCCTTGTGTCGTTGTCTCGGGAGATCACCGTGGCCTCAGCCGCCACCGATGGCATGCACCACCTCGACCCGATCGCCCTCGGCCAGGCGGGTCGCGGCGTGCTCGCTCCTCGGCACGATCTCCTCGTTGACCTCCACGGCGATACGCCGGCCGGCGAGCCCCAGGGACTCGAGCAGCTGGGTGATCGTGGGGGCCGGGGTGAGCTCGGGCGCCAGGGTATGCGCCTCGCCATTGAGCTGGATCTGCATGGCGTCCTCTCTGCGCTATCGATGCTCTCGTTATCTGGCCGCTGGGCCCGCCGGACGGGCAGGAATCGCGGGCCCCCATTGTAGCCGACTCGGCCCGCGCGGGGTACGGTAGCGGCCATGACGTTCCCACCTCTCGGGGCTGATCCGGCAGCAGGCTTTCGAGGAGGCGCTGTGAACCCCTCTCTGGGCGCTACCGATGCCATCCCTGGCATAGGACCTCCTCTCCACCCTGCTCCCGGCGCCCCTCGTGGCTGAGCACCCGATATCGACCTGACCAGGATGCCATATGAGGGAGAACGGAATGCAGGACCGAGGCTGGTGGCTGGGGGCGGCGCTGTCGGGCGCCGTGGTGGTGATGGCGGGGGCCTTCGGCGCCCACGCCCTGGAGGGACAGCTGGCCCCGCGGCTGGCGGCGGCCTTCGAGACCGGGGTGCGCTACCAGGCCTGGCACACCCTGGCGCTGCTCGCCGTGCTGGCCTGGCGCGCCACCCGGCCCCTGGCCGGGCAGCGCCTGGCCATGGGCCTGTGGGCGGCCGGCATGGGGCTCTTCTCGGGCTCGCTCTACGCCATGGCGCTGACCGGCCTGGGCGGCCTGGGCATGATCACCCCGCTGGGTGGCGTGCTGCTGATCGCCGGCTGGCTGGCACTGGCGTCGGCCGTGCTGCGCGCCGGCTGAGCGGGCCAGGGATCAGTCGCGATCGGGCAGGGCGTAGGTGGCGGTGACCAGCGCCACCGGCGCCTCGTCGCCAGCCGAGAAGAGCTGCACCTCCCCCACCGCCAGGCGCCGGCCGAGCTTGAGGATGCGGGCGTTGGCGATCAGGTCCCGGTCGCCGCTGGGCCGCCGCAGGAAGCGGCAGTGCAGGTCGCTGGTCACGGCCATGGGCTCGGGGCCGATCTGGGCGAGGATCGCCACGTACAGCGCGACGTCGGCCAGGCCCATCAGGGTCGGGCCGGAGACGCTGGCCCCGGGGCGCAGGTGCTCGTCCTCGATCGCCAGGCTCACGGTGGCCCGCATGTGGCCGACGCCCTCGATCGTCCCGGAGCGCTGGGGAAAGACGTCGTCGAGGAAGTCCTCGATGGCGGCGGCGGTCATCACGGTCATCGGCTGGCTCCTGCGGGTCACGGCGAGGGACGATGGCCTCAACATAACCGAAAGCGCCCCGGGCAGGTACCCGGGGCGCTTCACGTTCGAACAGGTGAAAGCAGGAACAGCTCGAGGCTGTCTCGGCGACAGGCCATGACAACTTCACGACCTGTCCCCGACGCCTTGCATTGACGCCTTACTTGGCCTTGTGCACGGCGCGCCAGTGGTGCAGCAGCGGCTCGGTGTAGCCGGCGGGCTGAACGCGGCCCTTGAAGATCAGGTCGCTGGCGGCCTGGAAGGCACTGGAGCCCTCGAAGTTCGCGCTCATCGGCGTGTACTCCGGATCACCGGCATTCTGCTGGTCCACCACCTTGGCCATGCGCTGCAGGGTCTCCTGGACCCGCGCGGCATCCACCACGCCGTGGTGCAGCCAGTTGGCGATGTGCTGGCTGGAGATCCGCAGGGTGGCACGGTCCTCCATCAGGCCCACGTCGTGGATGTCCGGCACCTTGGAGCAGCCCACGCCGTGCTCGACCCAGCGCACCACGTAGCCGAGGATGCCCTGGCAGTTGTTGTCGAGCTCCTGCTGGATCTCCTCGTCGGACCAGTTGGCCTCGGCGGCCACCGGCACGGAGAGCAGGTCGTCCAGGAAGTCCGGCTCGCCCTGGGCCTCCAGCTCGCGCTGGATGGCGGTGACATCCACCTGATGGTAGTGCAGGGCGTGCAGGGTGGCGGCGGTGGGCGACGGCACCCAGGCGGTGTTGGCGCCGGCCTTGGGATGGCCGATCTTCTGCTCGAGCATGGCGGCCATCAGGTCCGGCATGGCCCACATGCCCTTGCCGATCTGGGCACGGCCGCGCAGGCCGCAGGCCAGGCCGACCTGGACGTTGTTCTTCTCGTAGGCCTGGATCCAGGCGGCGCCCTTCATGTCGCCCTTGCGGATCATCGGGCCCGCCTCCATGGCGGTGTGCATCTCGTCGCCGGTGCGGTCGAGGAAGCCGGTGTTGATGAACACCACCCGCGAGGCGGCCTCGGCGATGCACGCCTTGAGGTTCACCGTGGTGCGGCGCTCCTCGTCCATGATGCCCATCTTGAGAGTATCGCGGGCCATGCCGAGGAGGTCCTCGATGCGGCCGAACAGCTCGTTGGAGAAGGCGACCTCCTTCGGCCCGTGCATCTTCGGCTTGACGATGTACATGGAGCCTGCGCGGGAGTTGCGCGGCTCGTCCTCGCCCTTCTTCAGGTCGTGCAGCGCGATCAGGCCGGTGACGATGCCGTCGAGGATGCCCTCCGGCAGCTCGTTGCCCTCGGCGTCGAGCACCGCCGGGGTAGTCATCAGGTGGCCGACGTTGCGCACGAACATCAGCGAGCGGCCCGGCAGGGTGACGGTCTCGCCGTCGGCGTTGGTCCAGCGGCGGTCGCCGTGGAGGCGGCGAGTGATGGTCTTGCCGCCCTTCTCGACCTGCTCCTCCAGGTCGCCCTTCATCAGGCCTAGCCAGTTGCCGTAGACGCCCACCTTGTCCTCGGCATCCACCGCGGCCACGGAGTCCTCGCAGTCCATAATGGTGGTCAGCGCGGCCTCGACCACGACGTCCTTGATGCCGGCCGGGTCGGTCTTGCCGATGGGGTTGCTGGGGTCGATCTGGATCTCCAGGTGCAGGCCGTGGTTCACCAGCAGCAGCGACTCGGGGCTGGCGACGTCGCCACTGAAGCCGACCAGCTTGCCCGGGTCCTTGAGCCCGGTCTCGCGGCCGCCCTCCAGGGTCACCACCAGGTGGCCGTCACGCAGGGCGTACTTGACGGCATCGCGGTGGGAGCCGGTGGCCAGCGGGGCCGCACGGTCGAGCACACCGCGGGCGTAGGCGATGACCTTCTCGCCGCGCCGGGGATTGAAGCTCGTGCCCTTCTCGGCGCCGTCCTCCTCGGAGATGGCATCGGTGCCATAGAGGGCGTCATAGAGGCTGCCCCAGCGCGCGTTGGCGGCGTTCAGCGCATAGCGGGCGTTGCTCACCGGCACCACCAGCTGGGGGCCGGCCTGGACGGCGATCTCGCGGTCCACGTCGGCGGTGGTGACCGCGACGCTGGCCGGCGCCTCGACCAGGTAGCCGATCTCCTTCAGGAAGGCGCGGTAGGCGGCCATGTCGCCCACCGGGCCGGGATTCTCGCGATGCCAGGCGTCCAGCTGCTCCTGCAGGCGGTCACGCTCGGCGAGCAGTTCGCGGTTCTTCGGGGTCAGATCGTGAAAGAGGGCGTCGACGCCGGCCCAGAAGGCCTCGGCGTCGACTCCGGTGCCCGGGAGCGCCTGCTCGTTGATGAAACGGTCCAGCTCGGCGGCCACCTGAAGGCGGTGGCGAGTGACACGTTGGGTCATGGTGCATCTCCTCGTGCGGGGCAACCGGCCGGTGCGCTGCCGGGCTGCCGGGATCAGGGGTGAGTGACTGCATCAAGGGGATTTTGTGGAAAATACTTCCATATGTAAACCCGCAAACCGCCGTCAGCGCCGCTCGCTAGACCAAAAGATAAGGCAGGACGCACCGCAGCGCCCGCATTCGATGGCCTCGCCCACCGCATGAGGCTAGCATGGGTGAGCCCCCGCGGAGGACTCGATGAGCGACTTCACCCCCCTGCAGGCCCTGGGTCCCGTCAGGCTGGTCACACCGGCCGCGGCAGCGCCCGGCGGCGACCACCTGGAACGCTACCTGGGCCACTACGGCCTGGCGCCGCTGCTCGCCGAGCACGTGGGCCTGCACGTGGGCTACGTGGAGGCCGGCAACTTTCGCCTCTGGACCCAGGTATGGAGCCCGGCCCGACCGGTCGGCACCGCCTTCGTGGTCCACGGCTACTTCGACCACCTGGGGCTCTATCGCCACCTGCTGGAGCGCCTGCTCGACCGCAACTGGCGGGTGGTGCTCTGGGACCTGCCCGGCCACGGCCTCTCCAGCGGGGCCCGCGCCTCCATCGACGACTTCGATGACTACGGGGGCTGCCTGCACGCCCTGCAGCAGCATCTGGAGGAGGAGGGCCTGGCCCCGCGCCCCTGGATCGGGGTCGGCCAGAGCACCGGCGCGGCGATACTCGCCACCGATGCGCTGACCCGCGGCGACGACGGGCACTGGGCCGGCCTGGCCCTGCTGGCCCCGCTGGTGCGCCCCTGGGGCTGGAACCAGTCCAGCTGGCTGCACCTGCTGGTGGGGCCCTTCGTGCGCTCCATCCCGCGCAAGTTCCGCGCCAACTCCACCGACAGCGACTTCGCCGACTTCCTGCGCGAGGGCGACCCGCTGCAGGCCGATCGCGTGGCCATCGGCTGGGTCAGCGCCATGCGACGCTGGATGCCCCGGCTGCTCGCCCTGCCTCCCAACCCGGTGAAGACCCTGATCCTGCAGGGCGAACAGGACCTGACCGTGGACTGGGAGTGGAACCTCAACGTGCTGGAGCGCAAGTTCCCCAACGCCGAGATCCACCGCCACCCCGAGGCGCGCCACCATCTGGTCAACGAGGCGGAACCGATTCGCCAGTCGCTCTTCGACACCCTGGACCGCTTCATCGACGCCCTGGAGCCCACCGCCTCTCGACAGGAGACCGACCCGCCATGACCGCCCACCGGCTCTTCCCGCTGGCCCTGCTGCCGCTGCTGCTGATCGGCTGCGCCGCCGCCCCCGACCGCCCCGAGACCCTGCGCCAGGCCTTGCTCAACCTGGGCGAACGCGCCGCCGGCCGCGTGATGGAGGCCCCGGCCCTGCCCCACCCGCCATCCGGCCAGGTGCTGCTGCTGGCCGCTCCCGAGGTGAACGGCAGCCTCGCCATCGGCCGGGAGCGCTTCCGGGAGAGCCTGACCCGGGCCCTGCTGGCGGTGAGCGAGGGTCCCCAGGTGCTGGACTGGAACGAGGCCATGGCCGAGGGCAACGGCGACAACCAGTGGCGCCTGGAGAGCCGGCTGATGGCCGATGGCCCGCGCCTGCAGCTCTCCGACCGGGAGCTTTTGCCCTACCGGCTGACCCTGGTGCTGCGCCGCCCGGGCAGCGAGGAGGTCCTCTGGGAAGAGAGCCTCCAGGGCGCCCTGGACGCCACCGCGCTGTGAGTCAGCCCTTGAGCAGGCGATCGAGCTGCCGATAGCCGATCGCCTCGATCAGCTGCTCGCGCTCCGGCTTGGCCGCCCCTGCCAGGTCGGCCAGGGTCAGGGCCACCCGCAGCACCCGATGGTAGGCCCGGGCCGAGAGCTTGAGCCGCTCCAGCACGCCGGCCAGCCAGGCCCGGTCTGCCGCCCCCAGGTCGCAGGCGGCGTCCAGCTCCCGCCCCGCCAGGTGGGCATTCAGCCCCCCGCGCGCCAGCTGACGCGCCCGCGCCGCCACCACCCGGGCCCGCACCGCGGCCGATGACTCGCCGGCCTCCCCGGCGGTGAGCTGCTCCGGCGGCAGCGCCGGCACCTCCACCTGCAGGTCGATGCGGTCGAGCAGCGGGCCGGAGAGGCGTGCCTGGTAGCGCTGGATCTGAGCGGCCGTGCAGTGGCAGGCCTGGCGGGGATCGCCGAGGTGGCCGCAGGGGCAGGGGTTCATGGCGGCGACCAGCTGGAAGCGGGCCGGATAGCGACGCTCGTGGCTGGCCCGGGCGATATGGATCTGCCCCGATTCCATGGGCTCGCGCATCACCTCCAGCACGTGGCGGGAGAACTCCGGCAGCTCGTCGAGGAACAGCACGCCGTGATGGGCCAGGGATATCTCCCCCGGGCGCGGCCTGGAGCCACCGCCTACCAGCGCCACGGCGCTGGCGGTATGGTGCGGCGAGCGGAAGGGGCGCCGCCCCCACCCGGCAGCCAGGGGCAGGCCGCTCACCGACCGCACCGCCGCCACCTCCAGCGCCTCCTCCTCGGAGAGCGGCGGCAGGATGCCCGGCAGGCGGCTGGCCAGCATGGTCTTGCCGGTGCCCGGCGGGCCGGCGAACAGCAGGTTGTGGCCGCCGGCGGCGGCGACCTCCAGGGCCCGGCGGGCCAGGAACTGGCCCCTGACCTCGGCGAGGTCGGGCAGCGAGGTGTCGGCCTCCGGCGGCGACGCCAGCCGATGGGGCACGATGGGCGCCTGGCCCAGCAGGTGCGCCACCACCTCGAGCAGGTCGTCGGCGGGGAGCACCTCGAGGTTGCCGGCCAGGGCCGCCTCGTCGGCATTGGCCCGCGGCACGATCAGGCGCCGTCCCTTCCGGCGGGTGGCCATGGCCAGCGGCAACACGCCGGTCACCGGCCGCAACCGGCCGTCCAGCGCCAGCTCGCCGGCGCTCTCGATGCCGTCGAGGGCTCCGGGGGGCACCTGTCCCGAGGCCACCAGCAGACCCAGGGCGATGGGCAGGTCGAAGCGTCCGCCCTCCTTGGGCAGGTCGGCGGGCGCCAGGTTGAGCGTGATGCGTCGCAGGGGGTAGTCGAAGCCGGCGTTGACCAGGGCGCTGCGCACCCGCTCGCGGCTCTCCTTCACCGCCGCCTCGGGCAGCCCCACCAGGGTCATCCCCGGCAGGCCGTTGGCCAGGTGCACCTCGACCTGCACCTCGGGAGCCTCCAGGCCGAGCCCGGCCCGGGTGTGAACGATGGCCAGCGTCATGGGCGATCCCTCGCATGTCGTCTGCCCTCAGGCTAGTCCAGACGACGGCGGGGCGCCCGGCAGGGCTCAGCGACCGGCTTCGCCGCCGCCGGCATCCTCCTCCGGTTCGCCGGCATCGTCGCCCGCCTCGGGGCCGTCCGAGACGAGTTCGGCCGGGGCCTGCCCCTCGCCGGTGCGCTCCTCCAGCAGCGCCTCCAGGGCAGCGACCTGCTGCTCCAGGGCCTCCACCCGCGACCGGGTGCGCTGCAGGACGTCCATCAGGATGTCGAAATCCTCCCGGGACACCAACTCCAGGCGGTCGAAGGCACCGCGCACCACCTGCTGGATGCCCTTCTGCACCTCTTCCGGCGCCTGGGACGCGCCCTGGAGGCGGTCGCCGATCTGCTGGGCCAGGCGGCTGATGCGGTCGTGGCTCACCATGCTCTCTCTCCTGCTCGTATCAAGGGTCGCCTACAGGATACGCATGGCCCGGGCGGAACGCATGCCCGGCTTTCGCCCCGCCATGGCGCATCTGCACCACGGCCCGGCACCCTGTTGGTGCATCGCCCTTGACGAATAGTCGACGGCCGGGCTCGCATCGCCCGCAACCACCCCACAATCGACTGATAACACATGCATTTTCATCCTGCTGGCACGCTTTACGCTTGAGCATGGCAAGCCGGCACCGGCAGCCGACATCCAAGCCAACCGTGGAGACATGGGATGAAACTCATCACCGCCATCATCAAGCCCTTCAAGCTGGACGACGTCCGCGAGGCGCTGGCCGACAACGGCGTCCAGGGCATCACCGTCACCGAGGTCAAGGGCTTCGGCCGCCAGAAGGGCCATACCGAGCTCTACCGCGGCGCCGAGTACGTGGTCGACTTCCTGCCCAAGGTCAAGGTCGAGGTCGCCGTGGACGATTCGCGCCTGGAGACGGTCCTCGACGCCATCTGCAGCGCCGCCAACAGCGGCAAGATCGGTGACGGCAAGGTCTTCGTCACCCCGCTGGAGGACGTCATCCGCATCCGCACCGGTGAACGCGGCGCCGACGCCGTCTGACCGTTCCCCCTGCCCCTGGAGAGACTGCCATGAGTGAACTGACCGAATTGAGCTATGCGCTCGATACCTTCTACTTCCTGATCTGCGGCGTGCTGGTGATGTGGATGGCCGCCGGCTTCTCGATGCTGGAAGCCGGGCTGGTGCGTTCCAAGAACACCGCCGAGATCCTCACCAAGAACGTGGCCCTGTTCGCCATCGCCTGCACCATGTACCTGCTGGTGGGCTACTACATCATGTACTCCAGCCCCGAGGGCGGCATCCTGCCCAACCTGGGCTTCCTGCTGGGCGGCGAGAACAGCGTCGACGCGGTGCTCGCCGGCGGCGATGACGCCCCCTACTACTCCATGCGCGCCGACTACTTCTTCCAGGTGGTGTTCGTGGCCACCGCCATGTCCATCGTCTCGGGCGCCGTCGCCGAGCGCATGAAGCTGTGGGCCTTCCTGGCCTTCGCCGTGGTGATGACCGCCGTGATCTATCCGGTCTCCGGTTTCTGGACCTGGGGCGGCGGCTGGCTCGACGCCGCCGGCTTCTCCGACTTCGCCGGTTCCGGCATCGTGCACATGGCGGGTGCCGCCGCGGCCCTGGCCGGCGTGCTGATCCTCGGCCCGCGCAAGGGCAAGTACGGCAAGGACGGCAGCATCTACGCCATCCCCGGCGCCAACCTGCCGCTGGCCACCCTGGGCACCTTCATCCTGTGGATGGGCTGGTTCGGCTTCAACGGCGGCTCCGAGCTGAAGGTCTCCGACGTCGACTCCGCCAACAACGTCGCCCAGGTCATGGTCAACACCAACGCCGCGGCCGCCGGCGGCGTGATCGCCGCGCTGATCCTGGCCAAGCTGTGGTTCCGCAAGGCCGACCTGACCATGGCCCTCAACGGCGCCCTGGCCGGCCTGGTGGCCATCACCGCCGAGCCGCTGGCGCCCTCGGCGCTGGGCGCCACCCTCATCGGTGCCGTGGGCGGCGCCATCGTGGTGGCCTCCATCGTCGCCCTGGACAAGCTGAAGATCGACGACCCGGTCGGTGCCATCTCCGTGCACGGCGTGGTCGGCATCTGGGGCCTGCTGGCCGTGCCGCTCTCCAACGCAGACGCCACCTTCGGCGCCCAGCTGCTCGGCATCGTCGGCATCTTCGCCTGGGTGTTCGGCGCCAGCCTGGTCGTCTGGCTGATCCTCAAGGCCGTGATGGGCATCCGCGTCAGCGAGGAAGAGGAGTACGAGGGCGTCGATCTCGCCGAGTGCGGCATGGAGGCCTATCCCGAGTTCAGCGTCGCCAAGAAATGATCCCCATGGCGACGCCCACCGAGTGAGCTGGCGTGCTCCTCCTGGCCCCTTCGGGGGCCTTTTTTATTCCCGCCCCGCGCGGTGTATGCTAGAGGACAATCAGGCGCAAGCGGGTGGCCCGTCCACCGCACCGAACAGACGAGGAGTCCGACCATGAAACTGGTGACCGCCATCATCAAGCCCTTCAAGCTCGACGACGTGAGGGAGTCCCTCTCGGAGATCGGCGTCCAGGGCATCACCGTGACCGAGGTGAAGGGGTTCGGCCGCCAGAAGGGCCATACCGAGCTCTACCGGGGCGCCGAGTACGTGGTCGATTTCCTGCCCAAGGTGAAGCTCGAGGTCGCCGTGGACGACGACATGGCCGAGAAGGTGATCGACGCCATCACCCAGGTGGCCAATACCGGAAAGATCGGCGACGGCAAGATCTTCGTCACGCCGCTGGAGCAGGTGATCCGCATCCGCACCGGCGAGACCGGCAAGGACGCGGTGTAAGCGCCGAGCGCCGAGCGCCGAGCGCCGAGCGCCGAGCGCCGAGCGCCGAGCGCCGAGCGCCGAGCGCCGAGCGCCGAGCGCCGAGCGCCGAGCGCCGCAGGATGATGCCTGCGGCCTACCAAGTTCCAAACGAAAATCCCACCGGATACCGGGTCCGGTGGGATTTTCATCTTAAGCCACGACACTCCAGCCCGTTGCCGATCTGCTGGGCGCCGGGCGCTCGGTGCTAGGCGCTTACTTCTCCACGAAGGCCCGCTCGATCACGTAGTCGCCGGGGTCGCCCATGCGCGGCGAGATCTTGAAGCCCAGGTCGTCGAGCAGCGCGCTGGTCTCGTCGAGCATCGCCGGGCTGCCGCAGATCATGGCGCGGTCCTGCTTGGGATCCATGGGCGGCAGGCCGATATCCTCGAACAGCTTGCCCGTGCGGATATGGTCGGTGAGGCGCCCCATGGTGTGGAAGTCCTCGCGGGTCACCGTGGGGTAGTAGACCAGCTTCTCGGCGATCTCCTCGCCCAGGTACTCGTGGGCCGGCAGCTCCTGCTGGATGAAGTCGGCGTAGGCCAGCTCGCTGACATTGCGCACGCCGTGCACCAGCACCACCTTCTCGAAGCGCTCGTACACCTCCGGATCCTGGATCAGGCTCATGAAGGGCGCAAGGCCCGTGCCGGTGGAGAGGAAGTAGAGGTTGCGCCCCGGCAGCAGGTCGTCGGTCACCAGGGTGCCGGTGGGCTTGCGGCTCACCATGATCTGGTCGCCGACCTTGAGGTGCTGCAGCCGCGAGGTCAGCGGGCCATCGGGCACCTTGATGCTGAAGAACTCGAGGTGGTCCTCGTAGTTGGGGCTGGCGATGGAGTAGGCGCGCATCAGCGGCTTGCCGCCCACCTCCAGGCCGATCATCACGAACTGGCCGTTCTTGAAGCGCAGGCTACGCTCACGGGTGGTGCGGAAGCTGAACAGGGTGTCGTTCCAGTGGTGAACGCTGAGGACCTCTTCCAGGGCAAACTTGCTCATGCCGGCTCCTTGATGTTCCCGAACATCTGATATTCTTGAAAAGAATAAATAGACGGATAATATTTGCGTTGAATTCTAAGGGAGGGCGGGTTATCTGTTAAATGGATTGTATGGATAATGCTTATCCATATCCTTGATATAGGTCAGAGGAGGCACGTGCCATGCGCTACACCCTGCGCCAGCTGGAGGTCTTCGTCGCCGTGGCCCAGCACGAGAGCGTCTCCCGGGCGGCCCGCGCCCTCTCGCTCTCGCAGTCGGCGGCCAGCACCGCCCTGGCCGAGCTGGAGCGCCAGTTCGATTGCCAGCTGCTGGACCGGCTCGGCAAGCGGCTGAAGCTCAATGCCCTGGGGTTCCAGCTGCTGCCCAAGGCGGTGGCCCTGCTCGACCGTGCCGAGGAGGTGGAGGAGCTGCTGCGCGGCCAGCAGGGCATCGGCACCCTGGACGTGGGTGCCACCCTGACCATCGGCAACTACCTGGCCACCCTGCTGATCAGCGATTTCATGCAGCGCTACCCGGGCAGCCGGGTGCGTCTGGCGGTCCGCAACACCCGGGCGATCATCGAGGACGTGCGCCACCACGAGCTGGACCTGGGGCTGATAGAAGGCCACTGCGAGGCGGATGACATCATCACCCAGCCCTGGGTGGAGGACGAGCTGGCGGTCTTCTGCTCGCCCCGCCACCCCCTGGCCGGGGCCGGCGAGGTGGAGCTGGAGCGGCTGCTGCGCGAGGCCTGGATCATGCGCGAGCAGGGCTCCGGGACCCGCATGACCCTGGAGCAGGCCGCCCGCCATCGCCGCGGACGCTTCAATATCCTGCTCGAGCTGGAGCACACCGAGGGGATCAAGCGCGCGGTGGAGTCCGGGCTCGGCATCGGCTGCGTCTCGAAGCTGGCGCTGCGCGACGCCTTCCGCCGCGGCAGCCTGGTGCCGATTCCCACGCCGGAGCTGGACCTGAGCCGCCAGTTCGCCTTCATCTGGCACCGCCACAAGTACCTGGCCACCGGCATGCGCGAGTTCCTCAAGCTGTGTCGCCAGATGACCGAGGGAATCACGCGCAGCGACCAGATCGACCTGCCGCCGGTGCCCTGACGCCTGCGCCGCCGCGTCCTGTGCACCAACGGCAGCGGGCCCGGCAACGATGGCCGGGCCCGCGGGAGGAGACGGGGCTGGGGGGCGGGGTCAGCGCATGTCGCTGACGGCCTCCTGGATCTCCTCCAGGCTGGCCTTGGAGAGGTCCTTGGCCAGCGAGTGGATCACCAGCTTGGTGGTGGGGCCATCGAGCTTGTCGCGCAGCTGGCCCAGGAAGCGTGGCGGCGCCACCAGGATCAGCTTCTCCATGGTGTTGTCGACCCGGGCCCGGTAGATGCGCTCGGCAACCTCCTTGGCAAAGATCGTCTCCTCGTGGGTGCGGGCGGTGCTCTCCCCGCCGGAGGAGCGCGACGACGTGGACATGGACTCGTGCACGTCCGCCCCGCGATCGGTCACCAGATCGCCCTCATGCAGCCGGTTCGCGGCATGCACCAGGCTGTCCAGCTCGACCAGCTTGAGGGCATCACGCGTGAAGATCCTGGCCCGTGCTGCATCCGCCACCACGATATAGGTTGTCATAGCCGCTCCTTGATGCCGGTGGATGGGCGGGCGCCGTGCCGCGGTATCCCGCGGGGCACCCGCCTCTTGTTCAACATTGGCAATCCCGCCCGGGTTGGTCAACCCGCATCGGCCGCTGCACGGGAGAACTGCACCGGCGCGTGATCTGGGGTAGCATCCCGTGATGCTGGCACGGATGCCAGCGGGCCTCATCATCACGATGTGCATCCCCCGGGAGGACCCCCGATGCGACAGCTGCTGTTTCCCCGCCGCCCTCTGGGCCGCACCACCCTGATCACCTGTCACCTGCTGCTCCAGCTCGGCCTCGCAGCCGGCGCGATGCTGTGGCTGGCACCCCGCACCCCCTGGCTCGCCCCGCTGGGCTGGGCCGAGGCCTGGCCGGGCCTGGCCCTGGGCGGCGGCGCCTGGCTGCTGGCCGTCATCGGCCTGCGCCTGCTCGCCGAGCTGTGGCTGCTCCCCCACCATCTGGCGGCCCTGCGTCCCGGCTTCGCGCCGGGCGCCGTGATGACGCGCTCCTTCGACCGCCGGCCGGCGGTGCACGGCCAGGACACGGCCTGGACCAGCGAGGCGCGCACCATGGCCGCCCCGGAGGAGAGCGTCGGCCGCCCCCGGGTGACCCGTCCCGCCGAGCGCCTGCACCCGCGCGACAGCGAACCGACGCTGGACCTGGCCGCCGAAGGCGAGCCTGACCCGGCGCGGCGTCGGGAGCCACGGCTCTGACCCGCCGCCCCCGGCATCGCCGGGGGCCTTCGCGACTCAGTGGCCGAGGATCTGGCTGAGGAACAGCCGGGTGCGCTCCGACTGGGGGTCGTTGAAGAAGGGCTCCGGGGCGTTCTCCTCGATGATCTGACCCTGGTCCATGAAGATCACCCGGTCGGCCACGGTCTTGGCGAAGCCCATCTCGTGGGTCACGCAGAGCATGGTCATCCCCTCGCGGGCCAGCTCGACCATGACATCGAGCACCTCCTTGATCATCTCCGGATCCAGCGCGGAGGTGGGCTCGTCGAAGAGCATCACGTCCGGGTGCATGCAGAGCGAGCGGGCGATGGCCACCCGCTGCTGCTGGCCGCCGGAGAGCTGCCCCGGGTACTTGCGCGCCTGCTCGGCGATCTGCACCCGCTCCAGGTACTGCATCGCCTGGGCCTCGGCCTCGCGACGGGACTTCTTCTGCACCCACATGGGCGAGAGGCAGCAGTTCTCCAGCACCGTCAGGTGCGGGAAGAGGTTGAAGTGCTGGAAGACCATGCCGACGCTGCGGCGGACCTGCTCGATGCGCTTGACGTCCTGGGTCAGCGGCACGCCGCCCACCACGATCTCGCCCTGCTGGTGCTCCTCCAGGTGATTGATGCAGCGGATCAGCGTCGACTTGCCGGACCCCGAGGGGCCACAGATGACGATGCGCTCGCCGCGCTTCACCGTGAGGTCGATATCCCGCAGCACGTGGAAGTCGCCGTACCACTTGTTGACGCCGCGCATCTCGACCATCGGGGTCTCGGCGCCGGCCTGGGACTGGGTTGCCTGTTCACTCATTGTCGTCGTTCCTCGATTCGGGTGGCGCCGCTTCCTAGCGTTGATGGCCGGTATGCAGTTTCCGCTCCAGATACTGGCTGTAGCGCGACATGCTGAAGCAGAAGATCCAGAACATGAACGCGGCAAACACGTAGCCCTCCAGGGCGAAGCCCAGCCAGCGGGAGTCGGACAGCGCCGCCTGGACGATGCCCAGCAGGTCGAAGAGCCCGATGATCATCACCAGGGTGGTGTCCTTGAACAGCGAGATGAAGGTGTTGACGATGCCGGGGATCATCATCTTCAGCGCCTGGGGCAGCACGATCAGCCCCATGCGCATCCAGTAGCTCATGCCCAGCGCCGCGGCGGCCTCCTCCTGCCCCCGCGGGATCGCCTGCAGGCCGCCGCGGATCACCTCGGCCATGTAGGCGCTCTGGAACAGGGTGATGCCGATCAGCGCCCGCACCAGGCGGTCGACGCTGACCCCGGTGGGCAGGAAAAGCGGCAACATCACCGAGGCCATGAACAGGATGGTGATCAGCGGCACCCCGCGCCAGAACTCGATGAACACCACGCAGAAGCTCTTGACGATGGGCATCTGCGAGCGGCGCCCGAGGGCCAGCAGGATGCCGATGGGCAGGGCCGCCACCATCCCCACCACGGCCAGGATCAGGGTCAGCATCAGCCCGCCCCAGCGGTGGGTCTCCACCAGGGGCAGGCCGAAGTGGCCGCCGTAGAGCATCACGTAGGCGAACACCGGGAAGGCCAGCAGGGTCGCGATGGCCACCCAGCGCTTGAAGGGCAGCCGCGGGATCGCCAGCCAGGCGATCAGCACCGCGAAGCTGGCGAAGACGAGGTTCACCCGCCACAGCTCGTCGCGGGGGTAGAGCCCGTAGATGAACTGGGTCAGGCGGGCGTTGACGAACACCCAGCAGGCGCCCTCCCGTGAGCAGTCGTCGCGGCTGGTGCCGATCCAGTCGGCGTTGATGAAGGCCCACTGGATCGTCGGCGTCAGCAGCACGTAGAGCAGGTAGAGGCCCACCAGGGTGAACACCGTGTTCACCGGGCCGCTGAACAGGTTGGCGCGCAGCCAGGCCAGGGGGCCCACGGTGCGGATCGGTGCCGGCCGCGCCTCGATCATCTTGTCGTTGTGTGTCATGGCGCCTCTCCTAGCGTTCCACCAGCGCCACGCGGGCGTTGAACCAGTTCATGAACATCGACACCAGCAGGCTGATGGTGAGGTAGACCGCCATGGTCATGGCGATCACCTCGATGGCCTGCCCCGTCTGGTTGAGGGTCGTGCCGGCGAACACCGAGACCAGGTCCGGGTAGCCGATGGCGGTGGCCAGCGAGGAGTTCTTGATCAGGTTGAGGTACTGGCTGGTGAGCGGCGGGATGATCACCCGCAGCGCCTGGGGCACCACCACCAGCCGCAGCACCAGCCCCTGGGGCAGGCTCAGCGCCTGGGCCGCCTCGGTCTGGCCGTGGGGGATCGCCTGGATCCCCGAGCGCACGATCTCGGCGATGAACGAGGCCGTGTAGATGGAGAGCGCCAGCCACAGGGCCAGGAACTCCGGGATCACCGTGATGCCGCCGCGGAAGTTGAAGCCGCGCAGCTCCGGCACGTCCCAGGTCACCGGCACCCCGGTGACCACCAGCACCGCAAGCGGCAGGCCGACAATCAGCGCCAGGGATATCCAGCCCGCCGGCAGCCGCCGGCCGGTGGCCTCATGGCGGCGCTTGTTCCAGACGATCAGGGCGATGCTGGCGACCACGGCGACGGCCAGGGCCAGCGGGATCAGGCCGAAGCCGGACTCGAAGAGCGGCTCCGGCAGGAACAGGCCGCGCACGTTGAGGAACACCGCCTCGCCCAGGGACATGCTGTCCCGGGGGCTCGGCAGGGCGCGCAGCACGGCGAAGTACCAGAAGAAGATCTGCAGCAGCAGCGGGATGTTGCGGAAGATCTCGATGTAGCCGCTGGCCAGCCGGGCGATCAGCCAGTTGGGCGACAGCCGGGCGATCCCCACCGTGAAGCCGATGATCGTCGCCGCCAGCACGCCGAGGGCCGAGACCAGCAGGGTATTGAGCAGCCCGACCAGGAAGGTGCGGCCGTAGGTGCTCTGGGAGGAGTAGTCGATCAGGCTCTGGACGATGCCGAAGCCCGCGGTGTTGTTGAGAAAGCCGAAGCCAGTGGTGATGCCTCGCTGGGCGAGGTTCGCCTGGGTATTGCCGATGATGAAGATCAGGAAGGCCGCCACGGCGGCCACCAGCAGCAGCTGGAAGATCAACGCCCGCTTGGCGCGATCGCGCCAGAACGGCGGCCTGGGGCCCGCCGGCCGGGCCTGGGGTCTTGTGGACATGGGGGAGGTCTCCGCCTGGATCCGTCAAGCAGCGTGCGGGACCGCCGGCCCGGGATCCCCGGGGCGGCGGTCGGGTCGATTCCCCGGTGCCGGGCGGCACCGGGGGGCCGCTCAGCGGATCGGCGGGGCGTACTGGATGCCGCCCTCGGTCCACAGGGCGTTGATGCCGCGCTCGATCTCCAGCGGGGAGCCCATGCCGACGTTGCGGTCGAAGCTCTCGCCGTAGTTGCCCACCTGCTTGATGATGTTGTAGGCCCAGTCGGCGGACAGGCCCATGCCCTCGCCGTAGTTGCCGTCCTGGCCGAGCAGGCGCGCGATGTCCGGATCCTCGGACTCGAGCATCTCGTCGACGTTGTCCTGGGTGATGCCCATCTCCTCGGCGTTGAGCATGGCGAACAGCGACCACTTGACGATGTTGAGCCACTGGTCGTCACCCTGACGCACCACCGGGCCCAGCGGCTCCTTGGAGATGATCTCCGGCAGGATCATCGAGGCGTCCGGCTCGGCGAGCTGGATGCGCAGCGCGGCGAGCTGGGAGGTATCGGAGGTCAGCACGTCGCAGCGGCCGGCATCGTAGCCGCCGACGGTCTGCTCGGAGGTGTCGAAGACGATGGGGTCGAACTCCATGTCGTTGGCGCGGAAGTAGTCGGCCACGTTGAGCTCGGTGGTGGTGCCGGACTGCACGCAGATCGCCGCGCCATCGAGCTCCTTGGCGCTGGTGATGCCCATGTCGCGGTGGATCATGAAGCCGATGCCGTCGTAGAAGGTCACGCCGGTGAAGTTGAGGCCCAGGGTGGTGTCGCGGGTGGTGGTCCAGGTGGTGTTGCGGGAGAGCACGTCCACCTCGCCGGACTGCAGCGCGGTGAAGCGCTCCACGGCGTTGAGCGACACGTAGCGCACCGCCTCGGAATCGCCGAACACCGCGGCCGCCACGGCGCGGCAGACGTCGACATCCAGGCCCTGCCACTCGCCCGCGTCGTCCGGGGCCGAGAAGCCCGGCAGGCCATCGCTGACGCCGCACTGGACCGCGCCACGGTCGCGGGTCTCCTCGAGGGTGGAGGCCTGGGCGACGGAGGTGGCCGCGAAGGCCAGGGCGCCGGCGGAGGCCAGCAGGAGCAGCTTGTTGTTGTTCAGCATGGGGATCTTCCCTCGCATCTTGGAGTGTTGTTCGTGTTGTCACGCATGCCCGCAGCATGCGCGATGACTGCAGCAAGGATCATTCCATATCCGCCGGGTGCCAGGAATCCTGTGCTTTCAACGCTGCCGGGGGAGTGGAATCCCCGCCCCCGTGATACGGCCACGGCGCCGCCCTGGCGCACGGAGAGGCCCGGCGGCACCCCGGCGGTGCGTCAGGTGCGCCGAACGCGAGGCGCCCCGCGGCCGGTCTCGGCAGCGGGGCGCCAGGGGGTCGCGGGCGGGACCCTCGCGGCTCAGGCGCGCGGCCGCAGTCCCCGCCGCAGCAGGTGGAGCAGCACCACCGCGAAGGCGGCGCCGAGGGAGTTGGCGAGGATGTCGGCCCAGTCGCCGCCGCTGCGCCCCGGCACCGGGACCTGGGCAACTTCGATGGCGATGCCGAAGAGCACGGCGGCCAGGAAGGCACGCGGCAGGCGCACCCCGGCCAGGCCGATCAGCCCGGCCAGGCCGGCGTAGCCGACGAAGTGATTGAACTTGTCCCAGGGCAGGTTCGAGGGCATCTCGCTGCCCGGGGTCAGGCTGCCCAGGGCGATGGCCAGCGCCCCCAGGACGGCCAGCGCCGCCCACAGGCGGCGCCGGTCATGCAGGCCTCTCAGCCGGTTCCGCCAGGCCCCTTCAGCCATGCTGGATCCGGCGGTGGTAGGCCGGGCTCAGCTCGTGCAGCGCCTCCATGAAGGCGGTGACGTTGTCGGGGTTGGTGAACTGGCTGATGCCGTGGCCCAGGTTGAACACGTGCCCGGGGCCGGCGCCGTAGCTGTCGAGGATGCGCGCCACCTCGGCACGGATCGCCGTCGGGCGGGCGAACAGCACGTTCGGGTCCAAGTTGCCCTGCAGGGCCACCTTGTGGCCGACCCGGGCGCGGGCGTCGGCGAGCTCGGTGGTCCAGTCGATCCCCACGGCATCGGGGCCCGCCAGGGCGATGTCCTCGAGCCACTGGCCGCCGTTCTTGGTGAACAGGATCACCGGCACGCGCCTGCCGTCGTGGTCGCGGATCAGGCCGGCGACGATCTGCTCCATGTAGCGCAGCGAGAACTCCAGGTAGGCCGGGGTGGAGAGCGCCCCGCCCCAGGTGTCGAAGATCTGCACCGCCTGGGCGCCGGCACGGATCTGGGCGTTGAGGTACTCGGTGACCGCCGTGGCCAGGGTATCGAGCAGGTCATGCATCACGCTGGGCGTGTCGTAGAGCATGGTCTTGACGTGGCGGAAGTCCTTGCTGGAGCTGCCCTCGACCATGTAGGTGGCCAGGGTCCAGGGGCTGCCGGAGAAGCCGATCAGCGGCACCCGGCCGTTCAGCTCGCGACGGATGGTGGAGACCGCGCGCATCACGTAGTCCAGGTCGCGCTCGGCGTCGGGCACGGCGAGCGCCGCCACGTCCTCGGCGCTGCGCACCGGCTTGCGGAACTTGGGTCCCTCGCCGGTCTCGAAGTAGAGCCCCAGCCCCATGGCGTCGGGGATGGTGAGGATATCCGAGAAGAGGATCGCCGCATCCAGCGGGTAGCGCTCCAGGGGCTGCAGGGTGACCTCGCAGGCCAGGTCCTGGTTGCGACAGAGGTCCATGAAGTTCCCGGCCTCGGCGCGGGTGGCGCGGTACTCCGGCAGGTAGCGGCCGGCCTGGCGCATCATCCACACCGGGGTGCGGTCCACAGGCTGACGCGCCAGGGCGCGCAGAAAGCGATCGTTCTTGAGTTCCATGCAGGCGGTCATCCACGGGAAATGTGGGCCATATTGTACCCGATCATGGCGCCAGGGGCTGCGGTCGTGAGCCCGGCGCGGCTTCCTGCTAGAATAGGCCCCCACCCGCCGGCATCGCCCTGCCGTGGACCAAGAAGGGCCTGACACCGAGGTACCCCGTGACGATCCGATTCATCGCCGCCTCCCGGCTGCCCACCCCCTGGGCCACCTTCACCATGCATGGCTTCGAGGATGAAGCCACCGGCAAGGACCATATCGCCCTGACCCTGGGCGACGTCGCCGACGGCGAGCCGGTGCTGGGGAGGGTCCACTCCGAGTGCCTGACCGGCGATGCGCTGTTCTCGATGCGCTGCGACTGCGGCTACCAGCTGCAGGAGGCCCTGAAGCGCATCGCCGAGGCGGGGCGCGGGGTGCTGCTCTACCTGCGCCAGGAGGGGCGCGGCATCGGCCTGCTCAACAAGATCCGCGCCTACCACCTGCAGGATCAGGGGGCCGACACCGTGGAGGCCAACGAGCGCCTCGGCTTCGGTGCCGACCTGCGCCGCTATGACCTCTGCGTGCCGATGCTCGAGCACCTTGGCGTCGCATCGCTTAGACTGATGACCAACAACCCGCGCAAGGTCGAGGCCCTGACCAGCGCCGGCGTGCGCGTGGTGGTGCGGGTCCCGCTGACCACCGGCCTGAACCCCCACAACGAGCAGTACCTGTCCACCAAGGCCGGCAAGCTCGGCCACATGATGGCGCTGGGCGACTTCACCCAGGCCAGCGACGTGGACATCGAACGCAAGCCCTGAGGACGGGAACCCTTCCCGCCATCGGGGCGTCCCCTGACCAGGGAGGAGACCCGATGAACCGCTCATCCCGCGAGACGGACACCCCCTTCAGCGTCGTCGAGGAGTGGCTGCACAGCATCAGCCACGGCATCGGCGCGGTGCTGAGCCTGGCCGGGGCCACGGTGCTGCTGGTGCTGGCCAGCCTGGCGGCCCACGTGGACCCCTGGAAGCTGGCCGGTATCGGCCTCTACGGCACCAGCCTGGTGCTGCTCTACACCGCCTCGACGCTCTACCACGGCGTCCGCCACCCTCGCCTCAAGCGGCTGTTCCAGCTGCTGGACCACTGCGCCATCTACCTGCTGATCGCCGGCACCTACACGCCCTTCCTGCTGGTCAACCTGCGCGGCCCCACCGGCTGGACGCTGTTCGCCGTGGTCTGGTCCCTGGCGCTGGGGGGCATCGCCTGCAAGCTGCTCTGGCCCCACCGCTTCGCGGCGCTGCGGGTGGGGATCTACCTGCTGATGGGCTGGCTGATCCTCTTCGCCGGCGGAGAGATGGCCGAGCGGCTATCCGCCACGGGCATCGCCCTGCTGGTGGCCGGCGGCCTCACCTACACCCTCGGCGTGCTCTTCTACGCGATCCGCGCGATCCCCTTCAACCACGTCATCTGGCACCTCTTCGTGCTGGGCGGCAGCGCCTTCCACTACTTCGCGGTCTATACCGCCGTGCTGCCCCACGGCGTCTGACCCGGGACAGGCGACCGCCCCGCCCCTCGGCGAGGGAGACGGGGCGGCAGGGCGGCCTCGGCCGCGAGGCGCGGAACGCTCAGGGCAGCCGGGCGCGGATCGCCGCCTCGATGCCCTCGGCGTCCAGGCCGCACTCGGCCAGCAGCTCGGCGGGCTTGCCGTGCTCGACGAAGGCGTCAGGCAGCCCCAGGTTGAGCACCTCCGTCTTCACACCCTCGGCGGCCAGCAGCTCGTTGACCGCGCTGCCGGCGCCGCCGGCCACCACGTTCTCCTCCAGGGTCACCAGCAGGTCGTGGTCCGCGGCGGCGGCCAGCACCGCCTCGCGGTCCAGCGGCTTGATGCTGCGCATGTTGAGGTGGCTGGCATCAAGCCGCCCGGCCACCTCGGCGGCCGGCGTGTTGAGGCTGCCGAAGGCCAGCAGGGCGACCCGGCGCCCCGGCTCGGCGCGGCCCTCGCGGCGCACCCGAGCCTGGCCGATGGCGATGGGCGCCAGGTGGGCGGGGATCTCGACCCCGGGGCCGGTGCCCCGGGGGTAGCGCACCGCGGCGGGGCCGGGGTGGTGATAGGCGGCGCTCAGCATGGAGCGGCACTCCGCCTCGTCGGCCGGCGCCAGCACCACCAGGCCAGGCACGCAGCGCAGGTAGGAGAGGTCCAGGCTACCGTGGTGGGTGGGGCCATCCTCGCCCACCAGGCCGGCGCGGTCGATGGCGAAGGTGACGTCGAGCGCCTGCACCGCCACGTCATGGATCAGCTGGTCGTAGCCGCGCTGCAGGAAGGTCGAGTAGATCGCCACCACCGGCTTCATGCCCTCGCAGGCCATGCCGGCGGCCAGGGTCACGGCGTGCTGTTCGGCGATGGCGACGTCGAAGTAGCGCTCCGGGTACTCCCGGGAGAAGCGGATCAGGTCGGAGCCCTCGCGCATGGCCGGGGTGATGCCGATCAGCCGCGGGTCGGCGGCGGCCATGTCGCACAGCCAGTCGCCGAAGACGTTGCAGTACTTCTTCTTCGGCGGGGAGGGCGGGCTTGCCGGCGGCCTGACGGGCTTGAGCGGCGGCGGCACCTCGCCGTTCTTCTCAAGCTTGGTGATGGCGTGGTAGCCGATGGGGTCCGCCTCGGCGGGCAGGAAGCCGCGCCCCTTGCGGGTCTTGACGTGCAGGAACTGGGGCCCCTCCAGGTCGCGCATGTTGCGCAGGGTCTGCACCAGCAGCGGCAGGTCGTGGCCGTCGATGGGGCCGATGTAGTTGAAGCCCATCTCCTCGAAGAGCGTGGCCGGGCTGATCATGCCCTTCATGTGCTCCTCGGTGCGCCGCGCCAGCTCCAGGGCCCCGGGCAGGTGGGAGAGCACCTTCTTGCCGCCCTCGCGCATGGTGGTGTAGGGCTTGCTGGCCAGGATCCGCGCCAGGTAGCTGGCGATGCCGCCGACGTTCTCGGAGATCGACATCTCGTTGTCGTTGAGCACCACCAGCAGGTTGGCGTCCACGTGGCCGGCGTGGGCCAGGGCCTCGAAGGCCATGCCCGCGGTCAGCGCGCCGTCGCCGATCACCGCGCAGACGCGGCGCTGCTCGCCGCAGGCGCGGGCGGCCAGGGCCATGCCCAGGGCCGCCGAGATGGAGGTGCTGGAGTGGCCCACGCCGAAGGTGTCGAACTCCGATTCGGCGCGGCGCGGAAAGGCCGCCAGGCCGCCGTAGTGGCGGATGTTCGGCATCGCCTCGCGGCGCCCGGTGAGGATCTTGTGGGGGTAGGCCTGGTGGCCCACGTCCCATACCAGGCGGTCATGGGGCGTCTCCAGCGCCTGGTGCAGGGCCACGGTGAGCTCCACGACACCGAGGCCGGCCCCGAAGTGCCCCCCGGAGACCCCGACGCTGTAGAGCAGGTAGGCGCGCAGCTCGTCGGCCACCTGCGCCAGCTGCGCGGTGGTCATGGCGCGCAGCGCGGCCGGCGTCTCCAGGGTGTCGAGCAGCGGCGTGGCCGGGCGCTCGACGGGAATGTCATCGAACAGCTTCATGGGCTCATCTTGTCGGGTCAGTGGTCACGCTCGATCATGTATCGCGCCAGCGCCGCCAGCGGCATGGCGGGCTCGCCCAGCGGCTCCAGGGCGGCGACGGCCTGCTCGACCAGCTCGGCGGCCCGGCGACGGGCCCCCTCGAGCCCGAGCAGGGCGGGATAGGTGGGCTTGTCCCGGGCGGCGTCGGCCCCGGAGGCCTTGCCCAGGGTGACGGTATCTCCGGTGACGTCGAGCACGTCGTCGTGGATCTGGAAGGCCAGGCCGATGGCCCCGGCATAGGCCCCCAGGGCCGCCAGGCGCGGGTCGGCCTCGTCCACCGCCACCAGGCCGCCCAGCCGCACGGCCGCGCGAATCAGCGCGCCGGTCTTGTGGCCGTGCATGGTGGCCAGGGCCGTGACATCGGGGTGGCCGCCCACGGCGGCGAGGTCCAGCGCCTGGCCGGCCACCATGCCGTCGCGGCCGGCGGCCTCGGCCAGGGCGAGGATCAGCGCCGGGAGCCGTGGATGACCGGCCCGCGCCAGCACCTCGAAGGCCAGCGCCTGGAGGGCATCGCCGGCCAGGATCGCCGTGGCCTCGTCGAAGGCGCGGTGCACCGTGGGCTGGCCGCGGCGCAGGTCGTCGTCGTCCATGGCCGGCAGGTCATCGTGGACCAGCGAATAGGCGTGGACCAGCTCGATGGCCATGGCCGGGGCGTCCAGGGCGTCGTCCGCCGCGCCCAGGGCGCGGCCGGCGGCATAGACCAGCACCGGGCGCAGCCGCTTGCCCCCCACCAGCACGCCGTGGCGCATGGCGGCGTCGAGCCGCGGCGCGGGCGCCGCACGATCGACGAAGAGCGCCGCCAGGCCGGCGTCCACCCGGGCTCGATCCGCGGCCAGGCGGGCCGTCAGGGCGTCAGCGTTCACCGTCATCCTCCGCCGGCGGGGCGGCGAAGGGCTCGAGCTCGACGCCCCCGTCCGGCCCCTCGGTGAGGGTCCGCACCTTGAGCTCCGCCTCGTCGAGGCGCCGCTGGGCGTCGCGGGTCAGCCGCACGCCCTCCTCGAAGGCGGACAGCGAGCCCTCCAGCGACAGCTCGCCGGACTCCAGCCGCTCCACCAGCTGCTCCAGCCGCTCGACGGTGGCGGCGAAATCCATCGTGGCCGCCTCGCCGGCCTGGGGGCCGTCCGGCCGCTCGTTGCGCTCTGCCATGGTTGTGTCTGCCACGATCCTCGGGTCGGTCGGGATTGCCGAAAGGCCACAGTATACACGCTCCCCCCGGGGGGTCGTCTGCCCCGGCACCGCATCGGCGAACATGCAGGCGCTTCATCATGGCGCGCAGCATTTTCATCCTGGCTCATCCGACGCCTGTGGTAGAATCGGCGCCCTCCCACCTTACCTGACACTGCATGCGGCTCGCGCCGGAAGGGGTTGATTCAACCATGGCCAAGACGTCCCTGGACAAGAGCAAGATCAAGATCCTGCTGCTCGAGGGGGTCCACCAGAGCGCGGTGGACAATCTGCACAACGCGGGATACACCAGCATCGAGCACCTGCCCACCTCGCTGGACGAGGCGGCGCTGATCGAGAAGATCCGCGATGTCCACTTCATCGGCATCCGCTCGCGCACCCAGCTCACCGAGCGGGTCTTCGCCGCCGCCGAGAAGCTGGTGGCGGTGGGCTGCTTCTGCATCGGCACCAACCAGGTCGACCTCAACGCGGCCCTGGTACGCGGCATCCCGGTGTTCAACGCCCCCTACTCCAACACCCGCTCGGTGGCCGAGCTGGTGCTGGCCGAGGCGATCATGCTGCTGCGTGGCATCCCCGAGAAGAACGCCCGCGCCCACCGCGGCGGCTGGCTGAAGTCGGCGAAGAACTCCCATGAGGCCCGCGGCAAGACCCTGGGGATCGTCGGCTACGGCAGCATCGGCTCGCAGCTCTCGGTGCTGGCCGAGTCGCTGGGCTTCGACGTCATCTACTACGACGTGGTGACCAAGCTGGGCATGGGCAACGCCCGCCAGGTGCCCAGCCTCGACGACCTGCTGGCCCGCGCCGACGTGGTCAGCCTGCACGTGCCCGAGCTGCCCTCCACCAAGTGGATGATCGGCGCCGAGCAGATCGCCCGCATGAAGGAGGGCAGCATCCTGATCAACGCCTCCCGTGGCAGCGTGGTGGTGATCGAGGCCCTGGCCGAGGCCCTCGCGGCCGGCCGCCTCAACGGCGCCGCCATCGATGTCTTCCCGGTGGAGCCCAAGGGCAACGACGAGGAGTTCGTCAGCCCGCTGCGCGGCATGGACAACGTGATCCTGACCCCCCACGTGGGCGGCTCCACCCTGGAAGCCCAGGAGAACATCGGCATCGAGGTCTCAGAGAAGCTGATCACCTACTCCGACAACGGCACCACCGTCACCTCGGTCAACTTCCCCGAGGTCGCCCTGCCGGCCCACCCGGACAAGCATCGTCTGCTGCACATCCACGACAACGTGCCGGGAGTGCTCTCCGAGATCAACCGGGTGCTCTCCGAGAACGACATCAACATCTCCGGCCAGTACCTGCAGACCAACGAGAAGGTCGGCTACGTGGTGATCGACGTGGACAAGGCCTATGGCCCCCAGGCCCTCGAGGCCCTGCGCCAGGTGGAGCACACCCTCAAGGTCCGCGTGCTCTACTCCGAGACCAACAGCGCGGCGTAACCCCCCTCGCCGCCGCACCGCCCGGGGCCGCCGTGTCGCCACGACACGGCGGCCCTTCGCGTCCGGGCCCACCGGCACGGCGCCCCCTCCTTTGGTCGCAGCCCGCCCGACAGCGCCGCCACAGGCGCTAGGCTGACGCCTGCCGAACCGACCGGAGAGACCGATGACCGACCCGACCGCCCCCGTGCTGCGCCAGGACCACGACGGCGTGACCACCCTGACCCTCAACCGCCCCGGAAGCTTCAACGCCCTTTCCGAGGAGATGCTGGAGGCCCTGCAGGCCGAGCTGGCACGGCTGGCCGACGATGGCGGCGTGCGCTGCGTGGTGATCGCCGCCGAGGGGCGCGCCTTCTGCGCCGGCCACGACCTCAAGCAGATGCGCGCCAACCCCGACAAGGCCTACTACCAGACCCTGTTCGCCCGCTGCGGCGCGGTGATGCAGGCCATCGTCGAGCTGCCGGTGCCGGTCATCGCCCGGGTCCAGGGGCTGGCCACCGCCGCCGGCTGCCAGCTGGTGGCCAGCTGCGACCTGGCGGTGGCCGCGCGCTCGGCGCGGTTCGCCGTCTCCGGCATCAACGCCGGACTGTTCTGCTCTACCCCGGCGGTGGCGCTGTCGCGCAACGTGGCCCGCAAGCGCGCCATGGAGCTGCTCTTCACCGGCGAGTTCATCGACGCCGAGACCGCCCGCGACTGGGGGCTGGTCAACCGGATTGCCGACGACGCGGCCCTCGATACCGCCGTGGCCGAGCTCACCACCAGCATCTGCGCCAAGAGCGCGGTGGCGGTGCGCACCGGCAAGGCGATGTTCCAGCGCCAGCTGCAGATGCCGCTGGACGAGGCCTACGCCTTCGCCGGCGAGGTGATGGCCTGCAACATGATGGCCGAGGACGCCGGCGAGGGCATCGACGCCTTCATCGAGAAGCGTGCCCCGCAGTGGCGGGACCGCTGAGGCGCCTGCCACGGGCAATGGAAGCCATTTCCGCAACCGAGACAGGGCCGTGGCGACACGGTATCCTGTCCGCTGGCGTACCAACGCGGCACGAGGAGAGACCGGGTGAGTGAAGTCAAGCGCAGGACGGCGGGGCGCCCCGCCGGATCAGGCAAGTCGGCCAGTGGCCACAGCCAGTCACTGGTGCGCGGGCTCAACCTGCTCGAGCGCCTGGCCGCCAGCCCCGGGGGCCTGGCGCTCTCCGAGGTGGCCGAGCAGGCCGACCTGGCGCCCTCGACGACCCACCGCCTGCTGCAGGCGCTGCAGAGCCAGGGCTTCGTCACCCAGGACAGCGAGCTCGGCGTCTGGAAGATCGACGTGAAGACCTTCCGCATCGGCAACAGCTTCCTCGAGGCCCGCGACTTCGTGGCTACCAGCCGCCCCTTCCTGCGCCGCCTCACCGCCCTGACCGGCGAGACCGCCAACCTGGGCATCCGCGATGGCGGCACGGCGGTGTTCCTCGCCCAGAGCGAATCGTCGCAGATGATGCGCATGATCACCCGGCTGGGCTCCCGCGCCCCGCTGCACGCCTCCGGCGTCGGCAAGGCGCTGATGGCCTGGCTGCCGGACGACGAGTTCGAGCGCATCCTCGCCGAGCAGGGCCTCGCCCGGGTCACCGAGAATACCCTGCACACGCCGGAGACCCTGCGCGAGGGAATGGCCGAGATCCGCCGCCAGGGCTTCGCCTGCGACCGCGAGGAGCACGCCATCGGCCTGCAGTGCGTGGCCGCCTGCATCCACGACGAGCACGGCATCCCGCTGGCCGCCATCTCGGTCTCGGGGCCCAAGGCGCGCATCCCCGAGTCGCGGCTCCCCGAACTCGGCGAACTGGTGCGCACCACCGCCGCCGAGATCACCGCCCTGCTGGGCGGACGGGTGCCGGAACCGCCCGCCTCCCCGGGGCCATGACGCGCCTCGCCTGCCGGCTGCCCCTGCTGGCCGTGGCGGTGATGCTCACCGCCACGGCCCAAGGTGACCTGCTCCCGCAGGGAGATCGGGTCATCGACACGGCGCAGTCGCTGGTATGGCAGCGCTGCAGCAAGGGGCAGGCCTTTGCCGACGAACGCTGCCAGGGGACGGCCACCCGGATGACCTTCCTGGAGGCCCGAGCCGAGGCCAGGGCCCGGCACAGCCGGGCGTGCCCCTGGCGGCTGCCCCGCTTCCACGAGCTGAACGCCCTGCGGCTGCCGAGCCCCGCCGAGCACGGACCGGCGATCGACACCGCCGCCTTTCCGGATACCCCGGCCGGCTGGTACTGGACCGAGGCCAGCGCCGGCGGTCACTCCCAGCAGGACTGCTTCGTGGACTTCGCCGGGGCGGGCAGGACCCGCTGCAACATGGGCGGCAGCTTCTACCTCAGGCTGGTGATGGATCATGACGGCGAGGCGCCTTCCCCCACCTGCCGCACGCCCTGAGCGCCCCTTCGATGGCACGAGGCAACCTGACACACTTCCTGTGGTAAGATCCTTCGCAACCGTAACATTCGGCTGCCATGGCCCGGACGCCCTCGAGGCCAGGGCCCTTTGCAACTCCTGGAGAGAGGGAACCGGCTCGTATCATGTCATCCGCCACCGAATGCGTCTCCGCCCTCATCGATGACTTCCAGCAGCGCCGTCCGATCCGTGCCGGCTCGCTGATCATCACCGTCTACGGCGATGCCATCGTGCCCCGCGGCGGTACCGTCTGGCTGGGCAGCCTGTCGAAGCTGGTGGAGCCCATCGGCATCAACGAGCGGCTGGTGCGCACCTCGGTCTATCGCCTGACCCGGGAGACCTGGCTGCAGGGGGAGAAGGTGGGCCGGCGCAGCTACTACAGCCTGAGCGGGCCGGGGCGGCGCCGCTTCGAGCAGGCCTTCAAGCGCGTCTATCACGGCGTCCAGGCGCCCTGGTCGGGCCAGTGGACCCTGGTGCTGCTGAGCCAGCTGGACAGCAGCCGACGCCAGAAGGTGCGCGACGAGCTGGAGTGGCTGGGCTTCGGCCACTTCGCCCCGGGGCTGCTCGCCCACCCCATGCTCGGCCGCAGCGAGGCCATGGCCGCCCTCCAGGAGCTGGGCGCCGCCGACGAGGCCATCGTGCTGCAGACCGAGGCCCTGGAGCCCCTGGCCAGCAAGCCGCTGCGCCTGCAGGTGCGCGAGAGCTGGAACCTCGACGAGCTGGCCGAGCATTACCAGCGCTTCCTGACCCTCTTCCGCCCGCTGTGGAAGGCGCTCAACGAGGAGAACCACCTCGACGAGGAGGCCTGCTTCATCGCCCGCACCCTGCTGATCCACGAGTACCGCCGGGTGCAGCTGCGCGACCCCCAGCTGCCCGACGAGCTGCTGCCCACCGCCTGGGAGGGGCGCAACGCCCACCAGCTGTGCCGCAACATCTACCGCATGATCTACCGCCGCGCCGAGAGCTGGCTCGACCGCCACCTGGAGACCGCCGAGGGTCCCCTGCCGGCCCCCGGCCCCAGCTTCTACCGACGCTTCGGCGGGCTGGACTAGGGCCCTGTGGCCGGCGCCTGCGCCCGGCCGACCCCACACGCGAACGCCCCCTGCCATGGCTCATGGCAGGGGGCGCTTGCTTCGTCACCGCCGGCAACGCCGGCGTGTCCCGTCACCTCATGAGCGGTCCTGCTGGCCCAGGGTCTGCTGCTTGGGCTGGGTATCGCCGGCGTTCAGCCGCGGCCGGCCGGCCTCCAGCTCGGCCAGCGGCTCGCAGGGCTCCAGGCTGTCGCGGCAGCGCTCGGTCAGGCGCTGGTACTCGCGGGTGCCCTGCTGCTTCCAGGCGATCTCCTCGTCGCTCAGCTCCCGCTTGACCTTGGCCGGCGCGCCCATCACCAGCGACCGGGGCGGGCACTCGAAGCCGGTCTTGACGAAGGCCGCCGCGGCGACGATGGAGCGGGCGCCGATCACCGCGTTGTCCATCACCACGGCGTTCATGCCCACCATGGCGTCCTGGCCCACCACGCAGCCGTGCAGCACCGCGCCATGGCCGATATGGCCATCCTTCTCCACCCGGGTGACGCAGCCGGGGAAGCCATGCATCACGCAGGTGTCCTGGAGGTTGGCCCCCTCCTCCAGCACCAGCTGGCCGAAGTCGCCGCGCATCACCGCGCCGGGGCCCACGTAGCAGCCCGGGCCGACGATGACGTCACCGATCAGCACCGCGGTGGGATGCACATAGGCGGTGGGGTGTACCACCGGGGTGACCCCCTCGAGTCGATAACAGGGCATCTGGTGTCTCCTCAGTCAGGCTGGCCGTGGCGACGGCTCTGCACCACCACGAAGCGACGGGCCACGAAGCCCTGGTCGCACAGGGAAGCGTTGGCCGCCGGGTTGCCGCCGGTGGCGTGGAAGTCGCTGAAGGCGGCGGACTGGTTGACGAAGACGCCGCCGTCCAGATTCAGCGACAGCGGAGCCGCCACCGCCATGGCCAGCTCCTCGAACTGCTCGGCCACGGCGTCATCGGTGGTGTAGGCCCCCAGGGTGATGGCGCCCTTCTCGCCGATCACCTCGCGGGCGAGCCGGATGCTGTGGGCGGTGCTGTCGGTGGCGATCACGAAGCTGATCGGGCCGAACCGCTCCTCGCCGAAGGCGTCGCGCCGGCTGGCGTCCACCTTGAGCAGCAGCGGGGTGTGGATGCGCGCCCGGGGGTACTGGGCGTGCTCGCGGGGCTCGCTGTCCAGCAGCACCTCGCCCAGGCCGCGGCACGCGTCGATGCGGGCGGCGGTGGCCGGCGACTGGATGGCCCCCAGCACGGCGCAGGCACGGTCGTTGTCGGAGAGGAACGTCTCGACGGCCCTGGCCAGGGCGCCGGCCACCTCGTCGAAGGAGAGTCGGCCCTCGGCGGTCCTGATGCCCTCCTTCGGCACGTAGATCGCCTGGGGACTCGTGCACATCTGGCCGGCGTAGAGACTCAGGCTGAAGGCGAGGTTCTGGGCCACCGGCTTGATCTGCTCGACGCTGTCGATGATCACGGTGTTGATGCCGGCCTTCTCGGTGAAGACCTGGGCCTGGGTCGCGTTCTGCTCCAGCCACTCGCCGAAGGCGTTGGAGCCGGTGAAGTCGATCAGCTTCACGGCCGGCTCCAGGGCCAGTTGCTTGGTCACCGGGGCCTCGGCGGTATCCGGCACCAGGCTGACCAGGCAGGGGTCGAAGCCGGCCTCCTCGAGCACCTCCTGGGCGACCCGGGCGGTCATGGCCACCGGCAGGATGGCGGCCGGGTGCGGCTTGAGGATCACCGGGTTGCCGGTGGCCAGGCTGGCGAACAGCCCCGGGTAGGTGTTCCAGGTGGGGAAGGTGGAGCAGGCCACCACCAGGGAGATGCCGCGGGGCACGATGTGGTAGCGCTTGTCGAGCACCAGGGGGTCATGCTTCCCCTGGGGCTTCACCCACCTGGCCGTCGCCGGCACCCGGGACATCGCCTGCCAGGCATAGGTCACGGCCTCGAGGCCGCGGTCCTGGGCGTGGGGGCCGCCGGCCTGGAAGGCCATCATCGGCGCCTGGCCGCTGGTGTGGGTCACCGCCTGGGCAATGTCCGGGCTCATGGCGTTCAGGCGCGCCAGGATCTCCAGGCAGACACCCACCCGGGCCTCGGCGCCGGCGTCGCGCCAGGCGGGCATCGCCGCCTGCATCGCCGCGATCAGCGCGCCCTGCTCGGGCTGGTCATAGGTCACGCCCAGCTCGAAGCCGTAGGGGGAGGCCTCGCCACCCACCTGGCCGGCCACCGCCGGCACCTTGAGGGGGAAGGGCCGTCCGAGCAGGGCCTCGAAGCGCCGGGAGGCCCCCTTCACCGCCTCCTCCGGATACTTCTTGATGTTCTCGGGAAAGGGGCTCCAGAAACCGCGGCTGGTAATGGCCTCGACGGCCTGGTCGAGGGTCTCGCGGTGACGGTCGAACAACTGCTGGGCGTGTCGTGACATTGCGGTTCCTGCGCAGCGGGAGGCTGTATTCGATACGATATTGATAGAAAGACTATCCATAGCGTAACAAAACATCAAACCCCGACTCGCCACGCCTTCTCCCGGGCGCCCGAGACAAGCCCAAAGTCCATATTAATATCAGATGGTTACGGGAGAACACCGCGTCACCAGCGGCGGGTTTCGACCATGGTATAACCTCGCCTTCCGGGCGGGCGATTTGCTGTCACAACCTCCTGAAAAGCAAGCCGAATCCTTGGGGCCTACGGCATAAACGATACATCATGTCGACCACGTTCGATTTGATGCGTATCAAAAAAAACCTATACTCGACCCAGGCTCACCCGCACTGACCGCGGGCCCTTGCCGTGCCTACCCCGTGCCGAAGACGAGGACACCATGCCGAATCACCTGATCGTCGAGGAGCCGCAGAGAGGGGTGCTGCGCATCACCCTGCACCGCCCGGAGGCGCTTAACGCCCTCAACACCGCCCTGCTGGGGGAGCTGGCCGAGTCCCTCACCGCCGCCGAGCAGGACCCCGAGGTGCGCGCCGTGGTGATCACCGGCAGCCAGCGCGCCTTCGCCGCCGGCGCCGACATCAAGGAGATGGCCGAGCGCGACCTGGTGGGCATCCTCGAGGATCCCCGCCAGCGCCACTGGGCCACCATCGCCCGCTTCGGCAAGCCGATCGTCGCCGCCGTCAACGGCTTCTGCCTGGGGGGTGGCTGCGAGCTCGCCATGCACGCCGACATCCTGGTCGCCGGCGAGGACGCCCGCTTCGGCCAGCCCGAGATCAACCTCGGCATCATGCCCGGCGCCGGCGGCACCCAGCGCCTGGTGCGCGCCGTGGGCAAGGCGCTGGCCACCCAGATGGTGCTCACCGGCGAGCCGATCTCCGCTCGCCGCGCCCGGGAGGCGGGCCTGGTCAGCGAGATCACCCAGCCCGAGCTGACCGTGGAGCGCGCCATCGCCATCGCCGAGACCATCGCCACCAAGGCGCCGCTGGCCGTGCGCCTGGCCCGGGAGGCGCTGCACAAGGCCGAGGACACCGACCTGGCCACCGGCCTGCGCTTCGAGCGCCACGCCTTCACCCTGCTGGCCGGCACCGACGATCGCGAAGAGGGCATCCGCGCCTTCCAGGAAAAACGCCCCGCCACCTTCAGCGGCCACTGAACACAGGAAATCGATCATGAGTGAAGCGCCCCTGCTCTACACCGTGGAAGACGGCGTCGCCCGCCTCACGCTGAACCGCCCCGACAGCCTCAACAGCTTCAACGCCGAGCTGCACGCCGAGATGCGCCAGGCCCTCAAGGCCGTGCGCCAGGACAGCAGCGTGCGCGCCCTGCTGCTCACCGGCAACGGCCGCGGCTTCTGCGCCGGCCAGGACCTCTCCGACCGCAACGTGGCCCCCGGCGCCGAGGCGCCGGACCTGGGCGAATCCCTCGAGAAGCGCTACAACCCCATGCTGCGCGCCCTGCGCGACCTCCCCTTCCCCACCGTCTGTGCGGTGAACGGCGTGGCCGCCGGCGCCGGTGCCAACATCGCCCTGACCTGCGACATCGTGCTGGCGGCGCGCTCCGCCAGCTTCATCCAGGCCTTCTGCCGGATCGGCCTGGTGCCGGATTCCGGCGGCACCTGGAGCCTGCCGCGCCTGGTGGGCATGGCCCGCGCCAAGGGGCTGGCCATGCTGGGCGACAAGCTCAGCGCCGAGCAGGCCGAGCAGTGGGGCATGATCTGGAAGGTGGTGGACGACGAATCCCTGCAGGACGAGGCGCTCACCCTGGCCCGCCACCTGGCCACCCAGCCGACCCGGGGCCTGGCGCTGATCAAGCGCGCCCTGCACGCCAGCGCCGACAACGACTTCGACGCCCAGCTCGACCTGGAGCGCGACCTGCAGCGCCTGGCCGGCCGCACCGCCGACTACCGCGAGGGCGTGGCCGCCTTCATGGAGAAACGCCAGCCCAGCTTCAAGGGGGAGTGACCATGCTCGTCCTGACGACGGCTCACGCGCTTGGTGCGCGGATGGACAAACGCGCTTCACACACCAGCTTCAAGGGGGAGTGAGATGCCCGCCCTCGCAACCCACGACATCATCGCCGTGATCGGCGCCGGCGCCATGGGCGCCGGCATCGCCCAGGTGGCGGCCCAGGCCGGCCATCCGGTGCGCCTCTACGACAACCGCGACGGCGCCGCCCGGGCCGGCATCGATGGCGTGCGCCGCCAGCTCGAGAAGCGCGTGGCCCGGGGCAAGATGGCTCAGGACGAGGTCGACGCCATCATCGCGCGCATGGCGCCGGCCGCCACCCTGGCGGAGCTTGCCGACAGCCGCCTGGTGGTGGAGGCCATCGTCGAGAACCTGGAGGTCAAGCGCGGCGTCTTCGCCGAGCTGGAGGCCCTCTGCGGCCCCGACACCCTGCTCACCAGCAACACCTCCTCGCTCTCCATCACCTCCATCGCCGCCGGCCTCGAGCGCCCCGAGCGCGTGGCCGGCCTGCACTTCTTCAACCCCGCGCCGGTGATGAAGCTGGTCGAGGTGATCTCGGGCCTGGCCACCGACGCCGAGGTCGCCGAGACCCTCCATGCCACCGCCGCGGCCTGGGGCAAGGTGCCGGTCCACGCCAGCTCCACGCCCGGCTTCATCGTCAACCGCGTCGCCCGCCCCTTCTACGCCGAGGGGCTGCGCCTGATGCAGGAGGGCGTGGCCGCCCCCGCCACCCTGGACGCCCTGCTGCGCCAGGCCGGCGGCTTTCGCATGGGGCCCTTCGAGCTGATGGACCTGATCGGCCACGACGTCAACTACGCCGTGACCCGCTCGGTGTTCGACGCCTACTACGGCGACACCCGCTTCGAGCCCTCCCTGGTGCAGCAGGCACTGGTGGAGGCCGACCGACTGGGGCGCAAGAGCGGCCAGGGCTTCTACGACTATCGAGAGCGTGAAGGGCAGCGTGACGGTGCCACCTCCGTCGCGCCCGACTTCGCTCCCGCCGCCGAGGCCGAGCTGCCGCCGCTGGTGGCCGAAGGCCAGCTCGGCGCCATCGCGCCGCTGGTGGCCCGCGCCGAGGCCGCCGGTGTCGCGGTGGTGCGCCGGGAGAGCATCTCCGGCGAGGCCCGCCTGCGCCTGGGCGGCCTGACGCTCGCGCTGAGCGACGGTCGCTGCGCCGCCGAGCGTGCCCGGGACGAGGGCCTCGAGGCCCTGGTGCTGTTCGATCTCTGTCTGGACTACGGGCACGCCAGCGCCATTGCCCTGGCGGCAAGCCCCGGCGTCGACGCCGAGGCCCGCGAGCAGGCCACCGCGCTCTTCCAGCGCCTGGGCCTGGACGTTGCCTGGCTCACCGATACCCCTGGCCTCGCGGTGCTGCGCACCGTGGCGATGCTCGCCAACGAGGCCGCCGACGCCGTGCTCCAGGGCGTGTGCAGCGCCCGGGACGGCGATCTCGCCATGCAGGCCGGCGTCAACTACCCGCGCGGGCCCCTGGCCTGGGCCGATGCGCTGGGCCTGGCCTTCGTCCACCGCACCCTGACCCACCTGCAGCAGAGCTACGGCGAGGAGCGCTACCGCGCCTCCTTCCTGCTGCGACGCAAGGCCCTGGCCGAGGAGACCTTCCATGACTGATCGCGATCTGAGCCCCCAGCAGCTGGCCGAGGCCTGCGCCGACGCCATGTTCTCCCGCGACAACGCCAGCCGGGGCCTGGGCATGCGCATCGAGAGCGTGGCCCCGGGGCGCGCCGTGCTGACCATGACCGTGCGCGAGGAGATGGTGCAGGGCCACGGCCACTGCCACGGCGGCTTCATCTTCACCCTGGCGGACTCCGCCTTCGCCTTCGCCTGCAACAGCTATGACGAGGCCACCGTGGCGTCGGGCTGCAGCATCGACTACCTGGGCCCGGGCCAGCTCGGCGACGTGCTCACCGCCACCGCCGAGGAGCGCAGCCGCCGCGGCCGCACCGGTATCTACGACATCACCGTGCGCAACCAGCACGGCGATGAGGTCGCCCTGTTCCGCGGCCGCTCCTACAAGATCCGCGGCACCGTTCGCCGCCTGGAAGAGACCGCCGCAGAGAGCCAAGCATGAAAGACGCCCTGATCATCGACGCCATCCGCACCCCCATCGGCCGCTACGGCGGCGCCCTCTCCCCGGTACGTCCCGACGACCTGGGCGCCGTGCCCCTGCGCGCCCTGATGGCGCGCAACCCCACGGTCGAGTGGACAGAGATCGACGACATCTTCTACGGCTGCGCCAACCAGGCCGGCGAGGACAACCGCAACGTGGCCCGCATGTCGGCGCTACTGGCCGGCCTGCCGGTGGAGGTGCCCGGCACCACCCTCAACCGCCTGTGCGGTTCCGGCATGGACGCCATCGGCAACGCCGCCCGCGCCATCAAGGCGGGCGAGGCGGGGCTGATGATCGCCGGCGGCGTCGAGTCCATGTCCCGGGCGCCCTTCGTGATGGGCAAGGCCGAGCAGGCCTTCTCGCGCAGCGCCGAGGTCTTCGACACCACCATCGGCTGGCGCTTCGTCAATCGCCAGATGAAGGCGCAGTTCGGCATCGACTCCATGCCGGAGACCGCCGAGAACGTCGCCGAGCAGTTCAACATCTCCCGGGAAGACCAGGACGCCTTCGCCCTGCGCAGCCAGCAGCGCACCGCCGCCGCCATGGAGGCGGGCCGCCTGGCCGAGGAGATCGTTCCCGTCGAGGTGCCGCGCCGCAAGCAGGCGCCGCAGGTGGTCGATACCGACGAGCACCCCCGTGCCTCCACCACCCTGGAGCAGCTGGCCAAGTTGCCCACCCCCTTCCGCGAGGGCGGCAGCGTCACCGCCGGCAACGCCTCCGGGGTCAACGACGGCGCCTGCGCCCTGCTGCTCGCCTCGCCGGAAGCCGCCGAGCGCTACGGACTCCGGGCCCGCGCCCGGGTGGTGGGCATGGCCACCGCCGGCGTCGAGCCGCGCATCATGGGCTTCGGCCCGGCCCCGGCGAGCCGCAAGGTGCTCGAACAGACCGGCCTGACCCTCGACCAGATGGACGTGATAGAGCTCAACGAGGCCTTCGCCGCCCAGGCGCTGGCCGTGACCCGCGACCTCGGCCTTCCCGACGACGCCGGGCACGTCAACCCCAATGGCGGCGCCATTGCCCTGGGCCACCCGCTGGGCATGAGCGGGGCCCGCCTGGTGACCACCGCCCTGCATGAACTGGAACGCCGGCAGGGACGCTACGCGCTGTGCACCATGTGCATCGGCGTGGGTCAGGGCATCGCCCTGATCATCGAGCGCCTCTGAGACAGCGCACAACAACATCCCCTGCGACCGGAGATTCCCGATGAACCAGACCGTGAAGCGTATCGACACCGCCAGCCTCGACCCCCTGGAGACCGCCAGCCTCGACGAGCTGCGCGCCACCCAGGTCCAGCGCCTGCAGTGGAGCCTCAAGCACGCCTACGACAACGTGCCCTTCTATCGCGACTCCTTCGACCGCGCCGGCGTGCACCCCGAGGATGTCAGGAGCCTCGAGGACCTAGGCAAGCTCCCCTTCACCACCAAGGCCGACCTGCGCGACCACTACCCCTTCGGCATGTTCGCCACGCCGATGAGCGAGATCGTGCGGGTCCACGCCTCCAGCGGCACCACCGGCCAGCCCACCGTGGTGGGCTACACCCAGCGTGACATCGACACCTGGGCCGACGTGGTGGCCCGCTCCATCCGTGCCGCCGGCGGCACCCGCAACGACAAGGTGCACGTGGCCTACGGCTACGGCCTGTTCACCGGCGGGCTCGGCGCCCACTACGGCGCCGAGCGCCTGGGCTGCGCGGTGATCCCGATGTCCGGCGGCCAGACCGAGAAGCAGGTCCAGCTGATCCGCGACTTCCAGCCGGACATCATCATGGTCACCCCCTCCTACATGCTCAACATCGCCGACGAGATGGAGCGCCAGGGCATCGACCCGCACCAGCTGCCGCTGCGCGCCGGCATCTTCGGCGCCGAGCCCTGGACCAACGACATGCGCCTGGCGCTGGAGCGGCGCCTGGGCATCGACGCCCTGGACATCTACGGCCTCTCCGAGGTGATGGGGCCGGGGGTGGGCATGGAGTGCCTGGAGACCAAGGATGGCCCGACCATCTGGGAGGACCACTTCTACCCCGAGATCATCGACCCGGTCACCGGCGAGGTGTTGCCGGACGGCGAGTATGGCGAGCTGGTCTTCACCACCCTCACCAAGGAGGCGCTGCCAGTGATCCGCTACCGCACCCGCGACCTCACCCGCCTGCTGCCGGGCACCGCGCGTCCCATGCGCCGCATCGACAAGATCACCGGCCGCAGCGACGACATGCTGATCATCCGCGGGGTCAACGTCTTCCCGACCCAGATCGAGGAGCAGCTGCTCAAGATCGAGCAGCTCTCCCCCCACTACGAGATCGAGGTCACCCGCCAGGGCAACATGGACATGGTCCGGGTCCGCGTCGAGGCATGCAGCAACGACGTGGCCCGGGACCCGGTGACCTGCGAGCAGCTGGGCAAGCACCTGCAGCACGCCATCAAGACCTACGTGGGCATCAGCACCCAGGTCGATGTCTGCGGCGTGGAGGAGGTCATGCGCTCCGTCGGCAAGGCCAGGCGCGTCAAGGACCTGCGCTGATCGACAATTGCGACACAGATTAAACTTTTGGATCTTGTTTATCGTGTCGCTTTTACGGTCTATCTGCTATGCTGAGCTGACAGCTCGAGCAGCACAGGCTCAAATCCAACAATGGAGAGTGTCACGATGTCCTCCGAACAGCAGCTATCTCTTCAAGAACAGCAGTTTATGGACAAGATCAAGGCTGAAGAGAAGATCGAGCCCAAGGACTGGATGCCCGAGAAGTACCGCAAGAACCTGATACGCCAGATCTCCCAGCATGCGCATTCCGAAGTCATCGGGATGCAGCCGGAGGGCAACTTCCTCACCCGGGCCCCCTCCCTGCGCCGCAAGGCGATCCTGCTGTCGAAGATCCAGGATGAGGCCGGCCACGGGCTCTACCTCTACAGCGCGGCGGAGACCCTGGGAATCTCCCGCGACGAGATGATCGAGGCACTGCAGAGCGGCCGGGCCAAGTACGCCTCCATCTTCAACTACCCGGCCCTGACCTGGGCCGACATGGGGGCGATCGGCTGGCTGGTGGATGGCGCAGCCATCGTCAACCAGGTATCCCTGCAGCGCACCTCCTATGGCCCCTACTCCCGCGGCATGATTCGCATCTGCAAGGAAGAGAGTTTCCATCAGCGTCAGGGCTACGACATCATGCTGAGCCTGGTCAACGGCAGTCCCGAACAGAAGGCCATGGCCCAGGACGCGCTGAACCGGTTCTACTGGCCGGCACTGATGATGTTCGGTCCCCACGACTCCGAGTCCGCGCACTCCGCCAAGTCCATGGAGTGGAAGATCAAGCGCGAGACCAACGATGACCTCCGGCAGAAGTTCATCGACCAGACCGCGTCACAGATCGAATTCCTGGGGCTCGAGCACCCGGACAAGGACCTGAAGTGGAACGAGGAACGCGGCCACTACGACAGCGGCGAGATCGACTGGGAGGAGTTCCATAACGTGATCGCCGGTAACGGTCACTGCAACCGTCAGCGCCTGGAGCACCATATCAAGGCGCACCAGGAAGGCGCCTGGGTGCGTGAAGCGCTGGCTGCCTACAACGCCAAGAAACAAGCCAAGCACACCGAAGCCGCCTGAGGAGTTATCGTCATGCAAGACAACGCCCTGGAACTCTTTGAGGTCTTTATCCGCTCCAAGCGCGGGCTCGACCACAAGCATGTCGGCAGCCTGCACTCCGAAGACCACGAACAGGCGCTGGAGTATGCCCGAGATGTCTATACCCGACGCAGCGAAGGCGTAAGCATCTGGGTGGTCAAGTCAAGCGACATCTGCGCCTCACAGGAAGACGACGCGGAAGACTTCTTCGATCCCAACGATGACAAACCCTATCGGCACGCGACTTATTACGAACTCCCCGATGCCGTCAACAACATGTAGCCGCTCAGGAGACTACGTAATGAGTGATACCCTCAAGGATGCCACCCTCGAATATGCGGTTCGCCTGGGCGATGACGCCAACGTCCTGGGTCACCGAATCTCCGAATGGGTCAGTCATGGCCCCTTCCTGGAGGAAGACATCGCCTATGCCAACGTGGCGCTGGACTACATCGGTCGCGCCCGCATGTTCTACGGCTATGCGTCGGAGCTGGCCAGCGATGGGCGCACCGAGGACGACTTCGCCTACATGCGCGACGACCGTCAGTACCAGAACCTGCTGCTGATGGAGATGCCGAGGGGAGACTTTGCCTACTCCCAGGTTCGCCAGCTGCTCATCGATGTCTACTACAACCTGCTGCTGCCCCAGCTCGCCGAGTCCAGGGACGATACCCTGGCCGCCATCGCCGCCAAGGCGATCAAGGAGAGCCGCTATCACCTGCGCCGAAGCCGGGACTGGGTGCTGCGTCTGGGCGATGGCACCGAAGAGAGTCATCGACGCACCCAGGCCGCACTGGACAGCCTGTGGGGATACACCCACGAGATGTTCGAGATGGACGAGACCGAGCGACTGCTGGCCGACAGCGGCATTGCCGTCGACACCACCAGGCTGCGTGACGAGTGGCATCGGCAGGTCAGCAGCATCCTCACGGAAGCGACCCTGAGCGTGCCGGAAGATGGCTGGGCAGTGCGCGGTGGGCGCATCGGCTATCACACCGAGAACCTGGGCCACCTGCTGACGGAAATGCAGTTCGTACACCGCTCCTACCCTGGCTGCCAGTGGTAACCGCGTAACGGGTGCCCGATCATGAGTGCAATTTCATTGATGCCGGAAGAACATTACCACCGGCTGAGACAGCGTGACGCGTCCGAGGTCAGGGCGCTCTGGGATCTGCTCGATGAGGTCAAGGATCCTGAAATACCGGTGTTGAGCATCTGGGATCTCGGGATCCTGCGTGATATCGAGCGTCGGGGTGAACACATTATCGTGACCATAACACCGACCTATTCCGGCTGCCCGGCAATGGATACCATTACCGAAGATATCGCGGCTGCCCTGAGCGCAAAAGGCTACAGCAGCCATGAAGTCAAGGTTCAGCTATCACCGGCCTGGAGTTCCGAATGGATGTCGCCGGAGGGGCGTCGAAAACTGCGTAACTATGGGGTCGCCCCCCCGGAAGATGCCGATGCCACCGAGGACGGCCTGACACCGGATGCCCATGCACTGTGCCCGCATTGTGGCTCGAGTGATACACGACTCCTCAGCGAATTCGGCTCCACTGCCTGCAAGGCACTGTTCCAGTGCCAGGCATGCAGGGAGACCTTCGATTATTTCAAGAAAATATAGGCTACGTGATGTCTGACACGAACTTCTATACGTTGAGAATCGCCGACGTCCAGCCGGAAACAGATACCGCCATCCGCGTGACCTTCGATGTTCCCGATGAGCTGAAGGAAACCTTCAACTTCATTCAGGGCCAGTTCCTGACGCTGCGGACCCGAATCGAGGGAGAGGAGGTGCGCCGCTCCTACTCCATCTGCTCCGGCGTCAATGACGGGCACATGCGCGTCGGGATAAAGCGCGTCAAGAACGGAGTGTTCTCCAACTTCGCCAACGACCATTTCAAGCGCGGCATGGAGATCGATGTCATGCCGCCCCAGGGGAACTTCCATACCCCGCTAGATCCCGGGAACGCCAAGCGCTACATGTGCATTGCCGCGGGTTCCGGCATCACACCGATCCTGTCCATCATCAAGTCGGTGCTCGACATGGAGCCCGAGAGCAGGGTGACACTGATCTACGGCAACCGCCGCAGCAACTCGGTCATGTTCAAGGATGAGCTGAGCTTCGTGAAGAACCGCCACCTGGACCGCTTCCAGTGGATCAACATCATGAACTACGAGGATCAGGGAGCAGACCTTCTTAACGGCATCATCGACAACAGGAAAGGCTATGCCCTGCAGAAGAGCGGCCTGATCGATATCAGGAATACCGACGAGGCCTTTATCTGCGGCCCCGAGGCCATGATGGCTGAAGTCTCCCATGGCTTCCGCCTCGAGGGCCTTAGCAATGAGCAGATCCATTACGAACTCTTCGCCAACTCCGCGGCAGACTCCAGGAAGATGCTCGAGAAGGCACAGCAGCGCATCGCGGAATACGGTGAGGAGAAGACCAGCAAGGTCACCGTGGTCGCCGATGGCCGCTCGGTGATGTTCGACCTGGCCACGGTGGGCGAGAACATCCTGGACGCCGGCATTGCCAACGGCATGGACCTTCCCTACTCCTGCAAGGCGGGCGTCTGCTCCACCTGCAAGTGCAAGCTGGTCGTCGGCGAAGTCGACATGGACGTGACCCACGGCCTGGAGAAGCATGAGATCGAAGCGGGCTATGTGCTGAGCTGCCAGGCTCATCCCCTTTCCGATGAAGTGACGCTCGATTTCGATCAGCGCTGAGCCTGGCCGAGCCACCCGTCCCTCTCGATGCGCCCCCATTGCGCCCCGCTCTAGTCAGGGTGACTCACCGACGTGAGTCACCGGCCCACACTTTTCACTGGGAGAACACCTGATGTCCGTCCTTCAGAGTTTCATTGCCGGCCAGTGGCTGGGGGAAACGCCCGCCAGGGCGCTGCCCAGCGCCGTCAACGGCGATACCGTTGCCCATACCCATGAGGAAGCCATCGACTTCGCCCAGGCGGTCGACTACGCCCGCCGCATCGGCGTAAGGAACCTCCTGGCGCTGGACTTCCAGCAGCGGGCCGCCATCCTCAAGGAACTGGCCATCTACATCCAGGGCCGCAAGGATGAGCTCTACGCGATCTCTCATCATACCGGCTGCACCAGAGCCGATTCCTGGATCGACATCGACGGCGGCTTCGGCACCCTGTTCACCTACGCCTCCACCGGCCGCAAGGAGCTGCCCTCCGGCAACGTGGCCCATGAAGGGCCCGTGACCCAGCTGGGCAAGGATAACCACTTCAACGGCACCCATATCCTGGTGCCCCGCCGCGGTGTTTCCGTGCACATCAACGCCTTCAACTTCCCCATCTGGGGGATGCTGGAGAAGTTCGCCCCGGCCTTCCTGGCGGGCATGCCCTGCATCGTCAAGCCGGCGACCGCCACCAGCTACCTCACGGAAGCCGCCGTGCGCGTCATCAACGACTCCGGCCTGCTGCCCGAGGGGGCCCTGCAGCTGGTCATCGGCGGCACCGGCGACCTGCTGGACCGGCTGGAAGAGCAGGACTTCGTCACCTTCACCGGCTCTGCCAGCACCGCCCTGAAGCTCAAGAGCCACCCCAACATCATGGCGAAGAGCATCCCCTTCAATGCCGAAGCGGATTCTCTCAACAGCGCCATCATGGCCCCGGACGTCACGCCGGAGGACGACGAGTTCGATATCTTCGCCAGGGAAGTGGTGAAGGAGATGACCGCCAAGGCCGGCCAGAAATGTACCGCCATCCGTCGCGTGCTGGTGCCGGCCGAACGGCTGGATGCCCTGGTCGAACGCCTCACGGAGCGCCTGGACAAGATCACCTTCGGCAATCCGGCCGAGGAGGGCGTGCGCATGGGCGCGCTCGCCTCCCGGGACCAGCTCCGTGACGTCACGGACGCCATCGAACGCCTGCTGGCCACCAGCGAATGCGTCTATGGGCGTGCCGAGGGCCTCAAGCCCGTGGGGGAAGGCGTGGAGAACGGCGCCTATATCGCCCCCCACCTGCTGGTCAACCGCAACCCGTTGAACGATGGCGGCGCCCACGACATCGAGGCCTTCGGCCCGGTGACGACCCTGATGCCCTACCACGGCATCGACGAGGCCCTGGCCCTCGCCGCCAAGGGCAAGGGCAGCCTGGTCACCACCCTGACCACCCGGGACCCGGCCATCGCCGCCGAGATGATCCCGGTACTGGCCGCCCAGCATGGCCGCCTGCATATCCTCGACGCCGAAGCGTCCAGGGAGTCCACCGGGCACGGCTCACCGCTGCCGATGCTCAAGCACGGCGGCCCCGGTCGCGCCGGCGGCGGGGAAGAGCTCGGCGGCATCCGCGCGGTGCATCACTACCTGCAGCGCACCGCCATCCAGGGCTCGCCCACCATGGTCGCCGCGGTGACCCGTGAATACGTGCGTGGCGCCCGGGTGATCGAACACGATATTCACCCCTTCCGTCGCCACTTCGACGACCTGCAGGTGGGCGAGTCCCTGCTGACCCATCGCCGCACCGTCACCGAAGCCGACATCGTCAACTTCGGCTGCCTCTCCGGCGACCACTTCTACATGCACTTCGACGAGATCGCCGCCAAGGAGACCCAGTTCGGCCAGCGCATCGCCCACGGCTACTTCGTGCTCTCCGCCGCCGCCGGCCTGTTCGTCTACCCGGGCGAGGGCCCCGTGCTGGCCAACTACGGCCTCGACACCCTGCGGTTCATCACCCCGGTCGCCATCGGCGACACCATCCGTGCGCGCCTCACCTGCAAGCGCAAGATCGACCAGGGCCGTACCTCTCCCGAGGGGCACCCCCAGGGCGTGGTCATGTGGGACGTGGCGGTCACCAACCAGCACGACGAGCTGGTGGCCAGCTATGACATCCTGACCCTGGTGGCGAAGCGACAGTAGTCGCCACCAGCGCTCCCTGCCAAGCCGCCTGCCGGGGCCGCGGCCCCGGCCCCGGCCTACCCACCATCCCATTCGACGACTCCCCTACATGCGACGACCGCGCCCAGCCGAGAGAGGCTGGGTGCGGCCTCCTGCGTCTTATGCCGTCGCCGGTTCGGCCTCCCGGTCCCCGCGGCCCATGAAGGCCTCGGCGTTGGGGCAGAAGCCGCGGCACGCCTCGGCCTCGGAGAAGGCGCGCATCGCCTGCCAGCAGCGGCCCACCTCGGAGCAGCGGTTGCATCGCTCCTCGAGCCCGGCCAGCTCCGCCTCGGCGATGGCCGCCGGGTCCACCGCGAAGGTGGTCATCATCGCCGGCATCAGCACCTCGGAGGAGCGGAAGTCGGCCACCCGACGGTCGTCCAGGCTGCGCGCCACCGCCTTCTCCAGCGGCGGACTGAGCGGCTGCTCCAGGTCCCGGGCCAGTTGCTCGAGCGCCTCGGGGGCGTGGCGGCGCAGCTCGCGAACGACCCGCTCGCCCTGAATATAATCTGACAGCCTCTCCATAACGCTCTCCTTTCTCTGGTATCACTTCATGGCATGCTGTCAGCTTAGTGGAAAGGAGAAGCCCCCGGTTTGACCGAGGTCAAACCGGGGGCTTCTTGATACACTTCAAAGATTTCAAATCTATAAATGGTGTCGCTTATGCAGCCGCGCGCTGCTGCGACCCGGCGCCACGGTCGGCCCTCAATAGAGCAGCTGGGGCAGGAACAGCACGATCGCCGGGAACACCAGCACCAGCAGCGCCCGTATCGTACCGGCCACCCAGAACGGCGTCACGCCACGGAAGATCGTCCCCGTGGAAACGTCCGGCAGCACCGCCCGCAGCACGAAGACGTTCATCCCCACCGGCGGCGTGATCAGGCTGATCTCGATCACGATCACCACCAGGATGCCGAACCACACCAGGTCGTAGCCCAGCCCCGCCACCACCGGGAAGAACACCGGCACCGTCAGCAGCAGCATCGACATGCTCTCGAACACGCAGCCCAGCACCACGTAGATGGCGATGATCGTCAGGATCACCACGAAGGGCGCCACGTTCAGCCCGTTGACCAGCGCCAGCAGGTCATTGGGCAGCCCGGCCCGGTTGACGAAGTTGGCGAAGATCAGCGCCGTCAGCACCACCGCGAACAGCATCGCCGTGGTCCGCACCGTGTCCATCAGCACCGCCATCAGCACCCGCGGCGTCAGCGCGCGGCGAATCAGGGCGATCAGGAAGGCGCCCATGGCGCCGATGCCGGCCGCCTCGGTGGGCGTGAACACCCCCAGGTAGATGCCGCCGATCACCAGCACGAA